>WYBL01000098.1 GCA_011526565.1 Acidobacteriota bacterium
GCCGTGTCGTTCTGCTGGATCATCAGCGCGCGCAGCACCTCGGTGCGGACCTCGGCGTCGCGCTCGCTCGCGTAGAGCGCCTCGAGCAGCCCGCCTGCGCGGCGGCCGGCGATGCCCAGGGCGCGGATCGCCGCGGCGCGCAGCGCGGGGTCGGGGTCCGACCGCGCCGCCTCCGCCAGCGGGTCGACGGCGCCGCCGATGCCGAAGGCCTGCAGGATCTCCTCTCGCACCGCGATCGCCGTCTCGCTGCGGTAGAGCGCCTGCAGCTCCGCGTGGGCGCCCATCAGGCCGAGCTGGCGGACGGCACTCGCGCGCAGCTCGGGGTCCGCCTCCTTGCGCGCCAGCTCCAGCAGGGGCGCGCGCTGGCCGGCCAGCATGAAGCCCTCGAGCACGGCCTGCCGGATCTCGGGATCGCTTGACTGGGCGTAGATCGCCGACAGCTCGGCTCCGGCGTCCTTGCGGCCGGCGTGCAGCGCGAGGAAGCGGATCGCGTCGCGCTGCAGGTCGGGGTTGGCGCCGCCGCCGGCGATCTCGCGCAGCAGCGCGCGCGCTTCCGGGGCCCGCTGCTGGGACAGCACGAACAGCGCGCGTTCGCGCATCTGCGGCGAGCTGCGGCCGGTCAGCAGCTTGCGCAGCAGCGGCAGCGACGCCGCCGGGTCGGCGTCGATCAGCGAGTTGAGGGCGAGCAGCTTCAGCTCCTCGTCCTCCTGGCTCTCCGGGCGCGGGGCGGCGCCAGCGGCACCGCGGATCTCGACCTCGAGCGCCCGCGCGTCGCCGATCCAGCGGCTCTGCGGGTGGGCGCGCTGGAGTTCGGCCAGCGCCTGCAGCGCCTCGCTGGCCTGGCCCTGGCGCGAGTGCGCCCAGGCCTTCCAGTAGAGCGCGCCGTCCTGGCGCGGACCGGCGAGGCGGGCCGCGGCGGCGAACGCCTCCACCGCGCGGGCGTAGCGGCGCTCGTCGAGCGCTTCGGTGCCGGCGACGTAGTGCTCGGCCTGCCGCCGTGCAGGCGTCTCGTCGGCCGCGCCCGCAGCGGTGAGCGCCAGCCCGAGCAGCATCCACGTCGCGGTGCGTCGTGCCTTCGTCGTCATCGTCATCAGCTCTCCTGGGCCGGCTGCGGGACCGCCGGGCGGTTCTGGCGCTGGCGGACCTGCTCGCCGAGCACCCGGACCTTGAACAGCGTGCCGCGGCGGGCGATGCGCGCCTGCAGCTCCGCGCGTTCGGCGGGGCCGAACTCCGGCGCCCGCGCGATCTCCAGCAGCGTGCGCTCCAGCTCCAGCAGCACGTCGGCGACGTCGGCGTCGCCGCCGCGCTCCGCGCTGGCGCGGTAGAGCCGGTTGGTGCGCAACAGTTCCTCCGCGCCGCGCGGCGCGCCGCCCGCGGGCTCGTTCATCCACTCGACCAGCAGCACCCGCGAGCGCTCGAGGTGGTCGCCGACCGCGACCAGCAGCACCCGCTCGCGGACCTGCGCCTCGGCGACCGGCGCCGGCGGCGTCGCGGGCGCGGTGTGGCGGCCGAGCAGGAAGGCGGCGAGCAGGCTGGCGGCCAGCGCGCCGAACGAGGCGAAGCGGTGGAGCGAGACCGCTCGCCGCCCGGCGACGGCAGGTTGGGCGAGTTCGCGCCGGGGCAAGCGCGGGGCAAGGCGCCCCCACACCTGTGCTCCGTACTCGGGGCCGCGTTCGGGTACGTCCTCCCCCGCGGCGTCGAGGATCGCGCGCAGGGCGGAGAGCCGGTCGCGGCACGCGGCGCAACCCGCGAGGTGGGCGCGCTCCGCGTCCGCGTCGGGCTCGTCCCACGCCGCCAGCAGCAGCGCGTCGTCGTTCGGGTGGGTCATGGGGTCACCGGGAAGGCAGGGGAGAGCGCCCGCCGCAGCTTGCGCACCGCGCGGAACACGCTCTGCTTGGCGTTGTTGTCGTCGCAGCCGAGGGCGCGCGCGATCTCGGCGATCGGCCGCTCCTCCAGGTGGCGCAACGTGAAGGCAGCCCGCTCGAGCGGCGACAGCCGGTGCAGCGCGCAGCCGAGCCGGGCCCGCAGTTGCGCACCCCACACCTCGCGCTCGGCCGAGGGGGCCGGGCTCGGCACGGCCTGCAGCGGCTCGACCTCGTCGCCTTCGTCGTCGGTCCACGGGCCCGCGGCGAGCGGCGTGCGCTTGCGGCGGCGCAGCGTGTCGTACGCGCAGTTGGCCGCGATCCGCCGCAGCCAGGGCCCGAACGCCGAGCGGGCCTCGAACTGGTGGAGCCGCGACCACGCCTTCAGGAACGTCTCCTGCACCACGTCCTCCGCGTCCTCCTCGTTGCCGAGCATCCGGAAGGCCAGGCGGAACACGCCCCGCGCGTGGCGCTCGACCAGGACGCGGAACGCTTCCGCATCGCCGGCGCGCGCCCGGGACAGTTCCGCGTCGTCGGGCCCTTCCATCCATTCCATGGGACGCTCGTCGCTGGCTCGAGGTTAGCCGGAGAGTCGGTCGCTAACCGCCGGCCGCGGTTCCCGTCTCCTCACGTGTCGCCGGGTTCGACCGGCGCTTCAAGGAGATGGACATGCGGAGAGCGGGGATCGTCGCGGTGGCGGCACTGATCGTGGGACAGGCGGGCGGGGGGCTGCTGGCGCAGACGGCGCCGGAGCCGGCGCGGACGGAGCGAGAGCAGCAGGCGGCCGAGCGGGCGCGGGAGCGGGCCGAGCGCGATCGGGAGCGCGCCGAGCGGGACCGGAGTCGCGCCGAAGGCGGGGACGAACAGGCGGAGCTGAAGCGGGCGGCCCTGCACGGCCTGGCGATGGCGGGGACCGCCGAGTCGCGGGCGGCGCTGGCGCGGATCGCGAAGGGCGCCGGCCAGCCGGAACTGCGCGCCGACGCCCTGCACGCCCTGGGCATCGCGGGCGGCGAAGAGTCGCGGGCGTTGATCGCCGAGGTCTACGCTGCGGCGGCCGAAGCCGACGTCAAGGAGGCGGCCCTCCACGCGCTGATGGTGGCCGCCGACAAGCCCCGGCTGTTCGCGCTGGCCCAGGGCGAGAAGGACCCGGACCTGCGCGAGCAGGCGATCCGCATGCTGGGGATCACGCGCGCGAAGGCGGAGCTCGCGCAGTTGCTGGCGGCCGCGAAGACCGCCGACGAGTGCGAGCCCGTGATCGACGCGCTGTTCCTTGCCGGCGAGACCGAACCGCTGATCGCGCTGGCGCGCGACGCGAACGACCCGGCGACGCGCCGGGCAGCCGTCGAGAAGCTCGCGCTGATGCGCTCGCCGGAAGCGACGAAGCTGATGCTCGAGATCCTGGAGAAGTAGGTGCGCGCCCTGCTGCCGGCCCTGGTGCTCGCGTTGCCGCTCCTCGCCCAGGCGGGCGAGCCGCTCGACAACGCCCGCCTGGAGCGCCGCCCTGGCGCCCAGCTCCGCGCGGCGCTGGCCCGGGCCGACGGCTGGGTGGGCTGGAGCGCCCCGACGAAGCCCGGCCGCGCCATGTGCTGCTGGAGCTCGTTCGAGGCGCGGGAGGCGGGCGAAGGCGGTTCGTGCCGGCTCGACGGCCGCCACGGCGTGAACATCTCGAGCGACGCAGACGTGGCCAGGCTCGCGGGTCGCGAAATGAGGGTGCTGGCCCGCCTCGAGCGGGGCCGCCCGCGGGAGGTCCGTGCCTACAGCGCCGGCTGCCGGGTCGATGCGGCAGGGGCGGCGGTCGTCTGGTTCGATGGCGTCGAGCCCGACGCCTCGGTCGCGCTGCTCGCCGGGTGGGCCGGCCAGACCGAGCAGGCGATCCACGCGGTCGCGCTGCACGACGGCCCTTCCGCTGTCGAGGCGCTGCTGGCCCTCGCCAGCGACCACGAGAGCCCGGAGGTCCGCGGCCACGCCCTGTTCTGGGTCGCGCAGCAGGCCGGCGAGGCCGCGGCGGCGGCGATCGAGAGCGCCATCCGCAACGACCCCGACCAGGAGGTCAAGGAGAAGGCGGTGTTCGCGCTGTCGCAGTTGCCGAACGACGAGGGCGTGCCGCTGCTGCTGCGCACGATGAAGACGAACCGCAACCCGGACGTGCGCCGCCAGGCGGCGTTCTGGCTGGGCCAGTCGAAGGACCCGCGGGCGATGGCCTACTTCGAGGAACTGCTGCGCGAGTGACTCCCTGTGCCCACGCCGAAACGCAGGTCAGCGCGGATCGGCGGCGCGCCATCGCGACTTCTGCACCAGCCCCACACCGAGCGCGATCAGCGCCACGGGCCACAGCGTCCCGAAGTTGGCCCAGTCGGGCCAGTGCAGCCAGCCGAGGTTGTCGGCGAGCGCGAGGGTCCCGATCAGGACCAGCAGGCCTCCCATCGCCGCCTGCACGTGTTCCGTGCTGGCGGCCAGGGCGCCGGCCCCCGCGGCCAGCCGTTCTCCGGCCTCGCGCAACGCATCGGGCCCGGAGGGCCCGGCCGCCTCGAGCTCGTCTTCCGCCGCCCGCGGGACCACCGCCCAGCAGACCAGGTAGGCGAGCAGCCCGAACCCGTCGGCGAACACCAGCAGGATCAGCGCCAGCCGCACCAGCACCGGGTCCACGTCCAGGTAGCGGCCGAAACCGGCGGCCACCCCCCCGATCACCCCGCGCCGGGTGTCGCGAAGCAGTTTCCTGGCCACTTCTCCCTCCCGCTGTTGGCTACGAGCGACCGAGGGCCCGAGTTCAACAGTCTCTGCGCGGCCTCGCGCGAGCCGGCCCGCGCTCCGCCTCGTCCAGGTCCGGCGCCGGCGCCGCGCCCGGCCTGGGCATCGCCCTGATGCTGGTCCTGGTGGGCCCGCTCAACTACGCCGGGCGCGGGCTGGTCCTGCGCGCGCGACACGAAGCTCGGCCGCGAGGTCGCGCTCAAGGTGCTGCCGGTCACGCCTGGCCCGGTGCCGCGCTGACGGCCGTCAGCCGGGGCACGGCAGCGCTAGACTGACGTCGTGGGCGAGCCGATCGACGAAGCAGCCGTGGCCGAAGCCCTGCGACGCCAGCAGTTCGATCCCGACGAACACGACCGCGGGCTGATCGTCGAGCGCCTGGCCTGGTCTCCCGAGCAGAGGCTGCAGGCCAACGCGGCGTTCGTGCGCTTCTACCTCGGCGTCCGGCCGGACGGCCCACTGCTGCGGGAGTAGTCGTGGTCTAGGGCCTCCGCTCCGGCAGCGGCCCGCTGCTGCGGGCCGGGCGCGGGAACGGCGGCGGCACCACCTCGATCGGCGGCTCGGCCGCGAGCAGCCGCAGCACCTCGGCGACGCCGCGCTCGAGCTGCGGGTCCTGGCCCGCCGCGACCGACTTCGCGTCCTGCACGACTTCGACGTCGGGCGGGACGCCCTCGTTCTCCGCGATCCAGGCGCGCTTCGCCGGGTCGAACACCGCGTTGTCGGGTGCTGTCAGGCCGCCGCCGTCGACGAGCGGGTAGTGCACCGAAGACTTGACGAGCCCGCCCCAGGTGCGGGTCCCGACCAGCGGGCCCGCCTTCTGCTGGCGGAAGACCCACGGGAAGAAGTCGCCGCCTGAGCCGGCGCGCTCGTTGATCAGCAGCACCTTGGGACCGAGGATGCCCGCGGGCAGCAGGAACGGCTTGCCGTCCGGGACCTCGTTGGTGATCGCCGCCCGCAGCCGGCGCGTCATCAGGTCGACCATGTAGTCGTCGAGCAGGCCGCCGCCGTTGAAGCGCTCGTCGATCACCGCCGCTGCCTTGTCCTGCTGCGCGAAGAAGTAGCGGTTGAAGGAGACGAAGCCGGGCCCGCCCGTGTTGGGCACCCACACATAGGCGACCTTGCCCTGCGAGAGCTCTTCCACGCGCCGGCGGTTGTCCTCGACCCACGCGCGCTGGCGCAGGTCGCCCTCGCCCTCCACCGGCTCGACCGTGACGGTCCACGAGCCCGCCTCCTGCGGCTTGTCGTTGACGCGGAGCACGATCTGGCGGCCGGCCGTCCCGTCGAGCAGGCGGTAGGGGTCGTCGCGATCGGTGAGCTCGACGCCGTCGACGGCCAGCACGTAGTGGCCGGCCGCGACCTTCAGGCCGGGGCGGTCGAGCGGCGCCACCAGCTTCGGGTTCCAGCTCTCGGAGCCGTAGATGCGCCGGATCCGCCAGCGGCCGCCGTCGCGCTCGAGGTCTGCTCCCAGCGCGCCGCCACTCGGCTTGTCCACCTCCGGCAGGTCGCCGCCGAAGACGAAGCTGTGGCCGACGGCCAGCTCGCCGTTCATCTGGTCGAGCAGGTAGGTGAGATCAGCGCGGTGGCGCACGAAGGGCAGGAGCGGCGCGTAGCGCGCGCGCACCGCCTCCCAGTCCGCGCCGTGCAGGCCGGGGTCGTAGAAGAAGTCGCGCTGGTAGCGCCAGGCCTCGTCGAAGATCTGGCGCCACTCGGCGCCCCGGTCGAGGTACGTGCGCAGCGCCAGCTTCACCTCGCCCTTGCCCGCGGCCGGCGGCTTGTCGGTGTCCGCGACGAACGCCTTCTCGCCGCGCCGGAACAGCACCTTCTTGCCGTCGGAGGACACCGAGACGTCGCGCACGTCCTCGACGAACTTCTCGGCCTCGCGCTTCTCGAGCGTGAACTTGTGGACCGTCGCGCCGCGGGCCGGCGGCACGGCCTCGCCCACGAACAGCGAGCCCGCGGGCCCCGCCACGGTGAAGCGGTAGCGGCTGACCGGCATCGGCAGCGCGACGATGCGCCGCTCGAGGCCGTCGAAGGCGATCTTCACCTCCACCGGTCCCGCGTCCTTGTCGCCCTTCGCCTTGTCCGCCGCCTCGTCCGGCTTGCCGGGCCTGGCGCCCTTGCCCTTGTCCGCGCCGGCGCCGTCCTTCTTCGCGGCCTCGGCGGGGACGGCCGGCTTCTCCTCGTCGCTCTGGGGCGCCAGCGGGGTGGGTTCGTCCGCGGGCAACACCGCGACGTAGACGCCGTAGGTCGGGTCGGCGCCGATCGCGCTGGTGTTGGCCCAGCCGGAGCCGAGCGCGAAGTCGGTGCTGGCCAGGAAGTAGAGGTGCTTGCCGTTCCGGTCCCAGGCCGGCGC
The DNA here is from genome assembly GCA_011526565.1 of Acidobacteriota bacterium. Taxonomy (GTDB): domain Bacteria; phylum Acidobacteriota; class Vicinamibacteria; order Fen-336; family Fen-336; genus WYBL01. The sequence continues at coordinate 6,961 of WYBL01000098.1, forward strand.
CACCGAGTCGGCCATCGCGTCGGTGATCGCGCGCGGCGCGCCCCCTTGCGCGGACCAGACGACGACGCGGCGCAGCCGGTTGGGGAACGTCTTGGCCCAGGCGAGCCAGCGCGAGTCGTGGGACCAGACGAGCCCCATGTCCCCGCGCTCCACGTTGACGCCGCCGGTGTCGATCGTCGAGAGCTGGCCCGAGGCGACGTCGACGACGCGGACCCGCACGTCGTCGTCGACCAACGCGATGCGCTTGCCGTCGGGCGACCAGGCGACGTCCCACGCCATCTTCGACGGCGCGATCGCCAGCCGCCGCGGCGGCTTCAGGCCGTCCTGGGCGCCGATCAACAGCTCGTAGCCCGGGCCGGCGTCGGAGAACCACGCGACCTCGTCGCCCCGCGGCGACCACACCGGTGCGCGGTCCGCGGCGCCCGAGCTGCGGGTCAGGTTGCGCGGGTCGCCTTTCTCGACCGGCACCGTGAAGATCTCGCCGCGGGCCTCGATCAGCACCCGCTTGCCGGTCGGCGAGAGCGAGAGCGAGCGCACCTGCTTCGTGACGTCCTCCCAGCGCGGCTCGGCCCACGGGAAGTCGCCGCGCACGGTGATCGCGAGTTCGCGGGTCGTCCCGCTCTTCGCGTCCAGCACGTGCAGCGCGCCGGCGTGCTCGAGGACGAGCGTGCCGCCGCGCCCGGCGAGCCACTTGACGTCGGTGCCCGCGAAGCGGGTCACCTGCGCGAGCTCTTCGCGGGCGACGTCGTAGCGCCAGACGTTGGACACGCCGTCGCGGTCGGAGAGGAAGAAGACCGCGTCGCCCATCCACACGGGGTGGATGTCGATCGTGCGCTCGTTGGGCAGCCGCGTCTCGTCGAGCGTCGCGAGGTCGAGGATCGTCAGCGGCCGGTTCTGCCCGCCGCGATAGTGGCGCCACTCGACGTCCCAGCGCGTGACGCCGTCGACGACGATCCGCCTGCCGTCCGGCGCGTACGCGGCGTCGTGGCCCCACGGCGCGGGCAGCCGCTCCGAAGGCCCGCCCTCGGCGGACACGGTCCACAGCCGTTCGTAGCCGACCGGCGCCGACTCGCGGCTCGACGCGTACAGCACCCGCTTGCCGTCCGGCGTCCAGCCGCGGACGAACGCCGGCGCCGGGTACCAGGTCAGCCGCCGCGGCTCGCCGCCGGTGACGGGGACGACGTAGGCCATCGGCGTCCCGGAGCGGTTCGAAGTGAAGGCGATCCACTGCCCGTCGGGCGAGAAGTGGGGATCGCTCTCGACGGCCGGCGTGCTGGTGAGGCGGCGCGCCTCGCCGCCCTCCAGCCCGGCGATCCACAGGTCGCCGCCGTGCGCGAACACGACGTGGCTCGCGCCCAGATCGGGCTGCCGCAGCAGCCGGGTCGACGGCTCGGCGGCTGCCGGTCCGGCCAGGCCAAAGAGCGCCAGCGCAACGAGGGACAGGCGTCGACACGGCTGCATCACGGGTCACCTCTCGGGGTTCAGCGCGTTGCCCGGATTCTACGCAGCGGGCACGTCGACGGGGACCCCTCGCGTCGAACAGGCGGACCGTTCGGGCGGGAAACCCCGCGCGGCTCGATCTCGGACCCGCTGCGGCAGCCCTTCGTGCATGCTCACGGCATGAGCCGAAGCCTGGTCCTGAAGCGGGACGCCTCGCCCGAGTCGCTGGTCGCCACCCTCAAGGCGCTGGAGCTGCAGAAGACGCTCGACAGCGAGCCGGTGCTGACCGCATTGCGCCACTTTCCGGCGCAGCCGGCGCGCCACGTGCCGTTCCCGGCCGCGCTGCACCCGAAGCTGTGCGAGGCGCTGCGCGGGCGGGGCATCGAGCAGCTCTACTCGCACCAGGCCGCGGCCTACGAGACCGCGCGCGAGGGGCGGAACCTCGTGGTGGTCACGCCGACCGCCTCGGGCAAGACGCTCTGCTACAACCTGCCGGTCCTCGACCGCATCCTGAAGGACCCCGACGCCCGCGCCCTCTACCTGTTTCCCACGAAGGCGCTGGCCCAGGACCAGCTCGCCGAGCTGTACGGGATGGTGGAGGCGCTCGGCGCCGACATCGGCACCTTCACCTACGACGGCGACACGCCGCAGGACGCGCGCAAGGCGATCCGCTCGCGGGCCCACGTCGTGGTCACCAACCCCGACATGCTCCACAAGGGGGTGCTGCCGCACCACACGAAGTGGGTGAAGCTGTTCGAGAACCTGCGCTACGTCGTGATCGACGAGCTGCACACGAGTCGAGGCGTCTACGGCTCGCACGTCGCCAACGTGCTGCGGCGGCTGCGCCGGATCTGCGAGTTCTACGGCTCCAAGCCGCAGTTCCTGTGCTCGTCGGCGACGATCGGCAACCCGCAGGAGCTGGCCGAGGCGCTGGTCGAGCAGCCGGTCGAGCTGATCGACGACAACGGCGCCCCGCGTGGCGAGCGCCACTTCGCGATCTACAACCCGCCCGTCGTCAACCGCCAGCTCGGCATCCGCCGCTCGGCGCTGGGCTCGGCCCGCGACATCGCGCTGTCGTTCCTGCAGAAGGGCCTGCAGACGATCGTGTTTGCGCCGTCGCGGCTGGCGACCGAGGTGCTGGTCACGTACCTCAAGGAGTCGCTGGAGACGAAGCCGGGCTCCGACGGCGTGATCCGCGGCTACCGCGGCGGCTACCTGCCGCTGCAGCGGCGAGAGATCGAGAAGGGCCTGCGCGACGGGGAGGTGCTGGGCGTCGTCTCCACCAACGCGCTGGAGCTGGGCGTCGACATCGGTTCCCTTGACGTCTCGATCCTGCTCGGCTACCCCGGCAGCGTGGCCTCGGCATGGCAGCAGGCGGGCCGCGCCGGGCGGCGGCAGGGGAGTTCGGTCGCGGTGCTGGTCGCCAACTCGACGCCGCTCAACCAGTTCATCGCCACCCACCCCGACTACTTCTTCGATTCCCCGGTCGAGTACGGCCGCATCAACCCCGAGAACCTGCACATCCTGCTGGCCCACGTGAAGTGCGCGGCGTTCGAGCTGCCGTTCACGGACGGCGAGCGCTTCGGCAAGGAGGACCTGCGCGAGATCCTGGCCTTCCTCGAGGCCGAGCGGCTGGTCCACCAGACCGCGGGCCGCTGGCACTGGACCAGCGAGAGCTACCCGGCCGACGCGGTCTCGCTGCGCAGCGTCTCGTCCGACAACTTCGTCGTCCAGGACATCACGCGGGAGCCGCGCATCATCGCGGAGGTCGACTTCTCGTCGGCGCCGATGACGCTGCACGAGAAGGCGGTCTACCTGCTCGAGGGCAAGACGTTCTTCGTCGAGAAGTACGACCACGAGGAGCGCCGCGCCCACGTGCGCGAGGCCGAGGTCGACTACTACACGGACGCGATCACCTACACGAAGGTCAAGATCCTCGACCGCTTCGAGGGAGCCGCGGCGAAACGCGCGGCGAAGAACCACGGCGAGGTCCACGTCAGCTCGCAGGTGGTCGGCTTCAAGAAGATCAAGTTCTGGACCAACGAGAACGTCGGCGCGGGCGAGCTGCAGATGCCCGAGAACCAGATCCACACCACGAGCTACTGGCTGACGATCCCGCGCGAGCTGCTGCAGGGCCTGCTGTACACGAGCGAGGAGAAGCGGGACGGGGTGGTGGGACTCTCGTACGTGATGTCGCAGCTCGCGGCGCTGTTCCTGCTGTGCGACCGCCGCGACCTGGGCGTCGCGGTGGGCGACAACGGCCAGGGCGAAGCCCGGGTCGAGCGCGGCCTGCGCCGGCTGCCGGCCACGCTGCGGCGCGACCCGCTCCCCGGCGACGACTACGAGCCCAACGTCTTCCTCTACGACAACTACCCGGGCGGGATCGGCCTCTCCGAGCCGCTGTTCCGGCTCCACGACCGCCTGCTCGACGAGAGCCTGCGGCTGATCGAGGCCTGCCGCTGCGAGGACGGCTGCCCCTCCTGCGTCGGCCCCCCGGGGGAGATCGGCGCCCGCGGCAAGGAAGTCGCCCGCGCCCTGCTGAAGGCGATCCTCGGCTGAGGTTCGCGCGGTTCGGCGATCAGGCCGGCACGTAGGTCAACCGGATCACGTCTGCGCCGATCCGATCGTGGCTCACCAGGCGGAGCGGGGGGCGCGGTCCTGCGAAGTAGGGCGTGCCGTGACGGAGCACGACGGGGTGCAGGTAGATCCGATACTCGTCGATCAGGCCCAGCTCGGTGAGGCTCCGGGCCAGGGCCGGGCCCGCCACTTCGATCTCCCCTTGACGCTCGGCCTTCAGCGCGCGGATCGCCGTCTCCAGGTCTCCCTCGACGAGCGTGGCGTTGGGACCGACGGACTTCGCCGAGCGCGACACGACCCACTTCGGCTGCTTCCGCCAAGCCACGGCGAAGGCGCGCTCGTCGGCATTCCACTCGGGATGCTCGTCGTCCCAGTAGCGCATGAGCTCGTACACGGTTCGGCCGTAGAGGCTGCCCGCCTGGCCCTCGGCCTCCGCGACGAAGTGGCGGAACAGCGTGGCGTCGGGCACGAACGCCAGGTGGTCGACGTAGCCGTCGAGCGACTGGTTCATTCCGAACACGAGCCTGGCCATCACCACCTCACCGCGCCGCCTTCAGGATCGTAGCCCGAAGCCACGTAGTCGTAGTCGACGCCGCGGACGTCCGGCAGGCCGGAATCGACGGCCGGCGACGTGAGGTCGGCGTCGACGACGCAGCGCAGGTGTGCGGACGGAGCGCGATCCCGGTGGCGTCCGCGGCGGCCTGCGTGCGCGAGAGGTTGCGCTCGAACGCGTCCAGGTCGAGCAGCAGCGCCGGCGTGCCGACGCTCTCGAGCGGGTCTCCGATGCGAGCGGCCGGGGGCAGGTCGGCGCGGTTCATGGCCGGGTTCAGCACATGCCGAGCCGACGCCGCGAGCTCAGCGGCGGTCGATGGGGAACTCGATCCGCGGCAGTCGCGCGATCCCGCGCTCGGCCTTCTGCTTCGCGACCATCGCCTCGACGTCCGCCAGCAGCCGGCGGGCGTCGTACACGACGCCGTCCTTGACCGTGTAGCGAATGCCGCCCACGCGCTCCGCGCGCCCTGTCCTGTCGTTCAGGCGCACCGCACCGGTGCCGTAGAGCACCTTCAGGTTGGCGACCGGGTTCTCCGGCACGATCACGAGGTCCGCGAGCAGGCCGGCCCGGACCACGCCGAACTCGATCGGCTTGCCCTTCGGCTCGAACAGGGCCTGGGCGCCGTGCAGCGTGGCGCCCCGGATCACCTCCAGCGGGTGGAAGCCGGCCTCCTGGAGCAGTTCCATCTCCTCGATGGTCGAGAAGCCGAACGTGTTGTAGATGTACCCCGCGTCGGAGCTGACGCTCACGCGGCCGCCGGCGTTCTTGTAGTCCACCAGGAAGTTCATCCACACCCGGTAGAAGTTCCGCCACGCCGTCTCGTCCCAGCTCGTCCAGTCGAAGTAGTAGGAGCCGTGGTTGGAGCGGCTCGGCTGGTAGAAGTCCCACAGCGAGGGCAGCGTGTACTTCTCGTGCCAGTCGGCGTTCGCCCGCCGCATCACGTCGCGGCTGGCCAGGTAGGCCGTCATCGTGGGGTCGAGGATCGTGCCGCGCGACCGGAACTCCTCGATCAACGCCTTCCACTCCGCGCTGCCCCGCGCGTGGACCAGGTTCCACTGCCGCGCGACCTGCGCGAAGCGGTGCTGCTCGTCCTGGTGGTTGTGGTCCGGCGGCCAGGGTTGGACGTCGTGACCCGCGTAGAGCGCCTCGAACAGGCCGTAGAAGTGGGTGAGGGTGCCAAGCCCGAGCCGTGCGGCGTCGAGCGCGTTCATCCCCGCGACCCCCTGCTGGCTGAGGTGCGCGGTGGTGCCGAGCCCGAGCTGCTTCGCCTCGTCGATCAGGGCGGCCATGATCTCGGGCGGGTAGGCCGTCAACTTGAGCCCGTCGATGCCCGTCTTCGCTGCCGCGCGCACCCACTCGCGCGCCTTCTGCGGCGTCTCGATCGTGCCTTCCCACTCGTCGAAGGGCAGCCGGTAGGTGAACATCCGCGGCGCGGTGATCTCGTTGCGGGCGCTGCGGCCCTTCTCGCTCTCGGAGAAGGCCGGGGACGCGAAGGGCACCCCGCGCGCCGTCGTGATGCCGTGGGCCAGCCACAGCTTGTAGACGTACTCGGAGTCGGGCGTCTTCGGCACGTCGCCGTTGTGCACGTGCAGGTCGACGAACCCGGGCAGCACGTACATGCCGCGAGCGTCGATCTCGCGGCTGGCCGGCTGCGGGCGGCCGCTCGGCCGCATGTCGCCCGCCGTCGCCCCGACCGTGGTGACGGCCACGATGCGGTTGCGCTCGACGACGATGTCGACCGGTCCCCGCGGCGGCGCGCCCGTGCCGTCGATCAGCGTCGCGTTGCGGATCACGAGCCGGTCGAAGGGCCCCTCGCCTTCGGCCCGCGGCGGCGCCGGCCGCGGATCGTAGGCGGCCTCCTGGCCGGCGGCGAGCAGACTCAGCGCGGCCAGCGCGAGCGCGAACACCCTTGCTGCGGTCGTCATGACTCGTGGCTCCGTTCGTCGGGGAAAGAGGGCGCGACGATAGCACCGGGCGGTTCGCGAAAATTACACAGCCGTGACAGACCCCGGGGCAGGCCGGGCTCGACAATCGGCGGGTCATGAACCTGTACCTCGACGGCCCCGAAGCCCCGCCTGCCCTGACGCCCGAGAAGACGCTGCGCCAGCTCGTCGCGCCGTGGGCGCAGGCGGACGACCGGCGCGCGCTCGCGCAACTCGCCACCACCGGCGCGCTGTACGCCGGCGGCTGGCTCGCGCTGCTGTTCGCCGTGCGCTCGGGCGTCCACTACGGCCTGGTGCTGCTGGGCGCGGTGCCGGTCGCGGGGCTGCTGGTGCGGCTGTTCATCTTCCAGCACGACTGCGGCCACGGCTCGTTCTTCAGCAACCCGCGCTGGAACGACGCGGTGGGCCGCGTGCTCGGCGTGCTGACGCTGTCGCCCTACACCTACTGGCGCAGCACCCACGCCATCCACCACGCGTCCTCGGGCAACCTCGACCGCCGCGGCTTCGGCGACATCACGACGATGACCGTCGAGGAGTACCGCAAGGCGTCGACGCTCAAGCGCTGGGCCTACCGCCTCTACCGCTCGACGCCCGTGCTGCTGGGCCTGGGGCCGACCTACCAGTTCGTGATCAAGCACCGCCTGCCGTTCGACCTGCCGCGCACGTTCCGCAAGGAGTGGCGCAGCATCTGGCTCAACAACCTCGCGCTGGCGGTCCTGATCCTCGGCGCCGGTCTGCTCCTGGGCTGGAAGACGCTCGCCCTCGTGCAGATCCCGGTCACGCTGATCGCCGGCCTGGGCGGGGTGTGGCTGTTCTACGTGCAGCACCAGTTCGAGGACACCTACTGGGCCCACGACGGCGACTGGGACGTGGAGTCCGCCTCGTTCCGCGGCAGCTCGTTCTACGACCTGCCGGCCGTGCTGCGCTTCTTCAGCGGCAACATCGGCTACCACCACCTCCACCACTACGCGAGCCGGATCCCGAACTACCGGCTGCGCGCCTGCCACGAGTCCGACCCGCGGCTGCGCGCCGCGCCGCGGCTGACGATCGCGACCTCGCTGCGCTCCGCGAAGCTGCGGCTGTGGGACGAGGAGAGCCAGCGCCTGGTGCCGTTCTCGGCCGTCTCGCTCTGAGCCCGGGGCGCCGGTCCCCGTGCGGCCGGCGTCGTGTTATGAAGCGGGGGTGATCGTCCGCGCCACCCTGCTCCTCGTCGGCCTCGCCGCGACCGTTGCGGTCGCGGCGCCGACGCCGGCCGCGACCGGCGCCCACGCGCTGGTGCTCGGCGTCGCCCAGGACGGGGGCGTGCCCCACATCGGCTGCCGGCAGGAGCTGTGCGCGACCGCCCGCCGCGATCCGGCCCGGCGGGTCGCGGTCGCGAGCCTCGGCCTCGTGGACGAGGCGACGGGCGAGCGATTCCTGATCGACGCGACGCCCGACCTCGAGAGCCAGCTCGAGCGCCTCAACGCGGGCCGCGAGACGGAGCGGCGGCGCCCGGTGGACGGCGTGCTGCTGACCCATGCCCACGTCGGCCACTACGCGGGGCTGATGCTGTTCGGCCGCGAGGCGCTCGGCGCCGACCGCGTGGCGGTGCACGCGACGCCCGGGATGGCGGCCTTCCTGCGGGCGAACGGGCCGTGGAGCCAGCTCGTCGAGCAGCGCCAGGTCGAGCTGCACGAGCGGCCGCCGGGCGAAGAGTTCGCGCTGGGCCGCTTCCGCGTCACGCCGCTGAAGGTGCCGCACCGCGACGAGTTCTCGGACACGGTGGGCTACCGGGTGCGCGGCCCGCGTGGGTCGCTCCTCTACGTGCCCGACGTCGACAAGTGGGAGAAGTGGGAGCGGCGCCTCGAGGACGAGGTGCGCGCCGTGGACGTGGCGCTGCTCGACGCCACCTTCTTCGACGCGCAAGAGATCCCCGGCCGCGCGATCGCCGACATCCCGCACCCGCTGGTGGGCGAGACGCTCGACCGCCTCGCCGCGGCCGGCCTCGCCTCCCGCCTGGTCCTGGTCCACTTCAACCACACGAACCGCCTGCTGTGGGACGCCGGGGCGGTGCGGGCGGTCGAAGCCAGCGGTGCGCGGGTCGCCCGCAGCGGCGACCGCTTCCCGCTCTAGACCGATGGCGCTGTCTCTGCGCGAGCGCCTCGCGCGACTGAAGGAGGAGGGCAGCGCACCACCCGCGCCCGCGCGGGCCGCAGCGCCGCTGCCCGCCGATCAGCCGCAGGCCGAGCCGGCCACGAGCGGCGCGGACGCGCTGGCTCGCCTCGAGCGCACGATGCTCGGCGCCGCGGGCGAGGGGCTCTCGCTGCGCGAGCGACTCTCGCGGCTGGCCGCGGCGGTGCCCGCGCGCCGCGAGCGTTCCGAAGTCGCGCACGACCCGTGGCGGGTCCGCGAGGGCGACGAAGACGGCGCCGGCTTCACGCGGGCCCACGCGATTCTTGACGGGGACCCGGCGGAACCCAGCCTCGACTGGGACGTGCACGCCCCGCGCCGCAAGGTGCCGATCGAAGAACTGGTCCAGGGCCTGCGGGTGCAGAACGCCCACGGCGAGTTCTTCCGCGTCGACGAGCGTGCTCCCCTCGAGCGCTTCCACGGCGAGCTGCCGATGTCACGGCTGACGGCGCTGCCGAAGGAAGGCGTGCGGCTGCTCACGGGCGACGACGCCCTCGCCGGCATGGACCTGGCACGGGTCGCCTTCCTCGACACCGAGACGACCGGCCTCGCCGGCGGCGCCGGCACGGCGGCGTTCCTGGTCGGCCTCGGCTGGGTCGAGGACGACCGCTTCGTGGTCCGCCAGTACTTCATGCGCGACTACCACGAGGAGGCCGCGCTGCTCCAGGCGGTGGCCGAGGACCTCGCGCGCTTCGACGGCCTCGCCACCTTCAACGGCCGCAACTTCGACGTGCCGCTGCTCGAGACCCGCTTCCGCCTCAACCGCATGCGCTTCCCGCTCTCGGAGGCGCCGCACCTCGACCTGCTGCACCCCGCGCGGCGACTGTGGAAGCTGCGGCTCGAGAGCTGCACGCTGCAGCGGCTGGAGCGCGAGCTGCTCGGCGTGCGGCGCGAGGGCGACGTGCCGGGCGCCGACGTGCCGCACCTGTGGTTCCGCTTCATCCGCGACGGCGACGCGCGCGGCATGGCGAAGGTGCTGCAGCACAACCGGCTCGACATCCTGTCGCTGGCGGCGCTCGCCGCGCTGGCGGCGTCGTGGGTGAGCGACGGCGGTGCCGAGGACCCGCGCGACGTGTGGAGCCTGGCTCGCGCCCTGGACCAGGCCCGCGACGCCGAGCGCTCCGAGGCCGCGTTCCGCCGCGCCGCGGACGACGACAGCAGCCCGTGGCGCGGCGCCGCACTGCTGGAGCTGGCACGCCGTGCGCGGCGGCGGGGCGCGACCGACGAAGAAGGCGTCGCGCTCGAGCGGGCGGCGGAGGGCGGCGATCCGCACGCGCTGCGTCAGCTCGCGATCCACCTCGAGCACCGGCGCCGCGACCCCGCGGCGGCGCTCGAGGCCGCGGGCCGCGCGCTGGAGGCGCTGATGGCAGGGGACGGCGATGCCGTGCTGGCCCTCGACCTGCGCCGGCGCCTGGCGCGCCTGGCGCTCAAGGTCGAGCGGCTCAGTCGGGCCGGCCGAGCTCGAGCTTGAGGTACGCCGCGAGGTCCTGGATGGCGGTGGGCTTGGGGAACACGGCGAGGCCCTGCGCCTTCGCGGCAGCGATCAGGGGCGAGTTCTGGTAGCCCGTCAGCACCGCGACCGTCAGCCCGGGCTGCGCCTTGCGCAGCGCCTCGGCCAGCGACGCCCCGCCCGCGCCGGGCATCACCAGGTCGACGACCGCGGCGTCGAAGCGGGCCGCGGCGGACCGCGCCAGCGCATCCTCCGACGAGTGGGCCTGCTCGACCTCGAAACCGTGGCGCGCCAGGGAACGGGCCAGCATCGCCGTCAGGTCGGCGTCGTCGTCGACGACGAGCAGTCGCGGGGCGTCCTTCTTCACGAGGCCAATTGTACGGCGGCCGCGGGCCACGGGAGGTCCGGGTGACGCGCGCGCAGCGGACCGCCGACGTCCTTGGCCTGCTGGCGCTGCAACTGGCGATCGTCGACGTGTTCCCGCCCGCGCTGCTGCTGCTGCCCACGCTGCCGGCGGGCGGCGACCTCGTCTGCCACTACCCGGCCTTCGAGTGGCTGCGCCACGAGCTGCTGCCGCACGGACGGCTGCACGGCTGGTATCCCGGCGCCTACCTCGGCCACCCGCTGTTCCTCTACTACTTCCCGCTGCCCTTCGTCGCGATGGCCGCTCTCGAGCCCTTCTTCGGCGCGCCGGCCGCGTTCAAGCTCGGCAGCGCGCTGGGCGCCTTCCTGCTGCCCACGGCCACCTACCTGGCGCTGCGGCTGATGGCGCTGCCGTTCCCGGCCCCGCTGTGCGGGGCGGCCGGGGCGCTCGTGTTCCTGTTCGTCGAGGACAACCCGATCTGGGGCGGCACCCTGGCCTCCACGCTGACCGGCGAGTTCGCGTACGCGTGGGGCACCGCGCTGGGCGTCGTGTTCCTCGGCTTCGCCTGGCGGGCGCTGCGCGAGGGCGGCGGGCTGGCGGCGCCCTCGCTGCTGCTGGGGCTCGTCGGGCTCACCCACGGCTACGCCGTGCTGTGGGCCGGGTTGTCCGCCTCGACCCTGCTGGCCTGGTCGGAGCGGCCCGGGCGCGACCTGCTTCGCCTCGCGGCGATCGCGCTGATGGGCTTCGGCACGGCGGCGTTCTTCCTGGTGCCGCTGCTGGCCGACTGGGGCTGGACGACGCCCTACAACGACCCGTGGCTCGAGGCCGGCTGGCTGCACCTGCTGCCGCCCCTGCTGTGGCCGCTCCTCGCGCTGGCCGTGGTCGGGCTGATCACGACGGTGCGCGAGCGCGACCCGAGACTCGGGTACCTGGGTGGCGCCGCGCTGTTCGGGCTCGGCCTGGCCGCGGCCAGCCCGGCGCTCGGCCTGATCGACGTGCGGCTGCTCCCGTCCGCCCAGCTCTCGCTGGCGATCGCCGGCGCCGCCTGGCTGGGACTGCTGCTCTCGCGCCTGCGGCGGGCCGACCTCGCGGCACTGGCCGTGGTGCTGGCGGCCGTGGCCTGGGGCGAGGGCCGGTCGCAGGTCGTGCGCACGTGGGCCGAGTGGAACTACTCCGGCCTCGAGGCCAAGGACTTGTGGCCGCAGTGGCGGCAGCTCAACGAGGCGCTCTCGGGCGGCGTCGGCGACCCGCGCGTGTTCGTCGAGTACGCCAACGAGCACGAGCGGGCGGGCTCGGTGCGGATGTACGAGACGCTGCCCTACCTGTCGGGCCGCTCGACGCTGGAGGGCGTCTACAACCAGGCCAGCCTGATGACCCACGCGGTCTACTACGTGCAGTCGCAGCTCGCCCTGCGCGCGCCCAACCCGTTCCGCAGCCGCCGTTACGCGAGCCAGGACGTGGCCGCGGCGCTGCCGCGGCTGCGGCTGCTCAACGTGCGCGAGATCGTCGCCCTGTCCGCGCCGCTCGAGCAGGCGCTGTCCGCCCGCGACGACGTCGAGCGCGTCGCCCGCATCCCGCCCTACAACGTGTTCGCGCTGAAGGACCCGGGGCCGGGTTACGTCGAGCCGCTCCGCTTCGCCCCGGTGCGGGCGGGCACCGACGACTGGCGCGAGCGGGCGTATCGCTGGCTGGAGCGGGAACCGTTGCCGGGCGCGCTGCTCGTGTTCTCGGACGACGCGGCGCTGTTCCCGCTCGCCGAGCGCGACCCCTGGCTGGCGCCGCCGGAGGTGCCGCTGCCGGACGGGGTCGCCGTGGGGTCGGTGGTCGAGCCCGAGCGGATTCGCATCCGCACCAGCCGCCCCGGTCACCCGCTGCTGGTCAAGGTGTCGTGGCACCCGCGCTGGAAGGCCCGCGGCGCCCACGGCCCCTTCCGGGTCGCCCCGGCGCTGATGCTCGTGATCCCGACGGCCGCCGACGTCGAACTGCGCTACGAGCGCGACGCGCGCGACCGGCTGGGCGCCGCCCTCACGCTCGCGACGTTGCTGTGCTTCGTCGTCCTCGCCTGGCCCGGGCGGCGCTCGGCGCCCGTCGCCGACGCCCCGTCGGACGTCCGTGCGGCGCTTCGGTGGGGCGGGCTGATGCCGCTGGCACTGCTTCTGGCCCTGGCCGGCCTGCGGCTGTGGCCGGCGCACCCGGTCGAGCCGCCCGGGCTCGTCGCCGACCTGGCCGCGCGCGCCGAAGCCGCCGTCCGCGACGGGCGCTGCGCCGACGCCCGCGAGTACGCGCGGCACGCGGCGCTCCGCAGCCCGGACCCGGACCTGAAGGCCCGGCTGGACCGCGCCTCCGCCTGCGCTTCCTGAGCGAGCCGGAGCTTCCGGGTTACAGTTCACGGGTGAAGCCGCTCCGCCTCTGCGCCGCGATTCCGCTCGTCCTGCTGCCGCTTTCGGCCCTCGGCGGGGGGCCGGCGACCCCCAGGGCGCGCCCCTGCGCGTGCTGCTCGTCGGCGACGCGGGCCTCCCGAACCCTGCCGGCGAGCCGGTGCTGCGCGCCCTCGACGCGGAGCTGCGTCGCGATCCCGCGCGCACGCTGCTCGTGTTCCTCGGCGACAACATCTACCCCAACGGGATGCCGGCCGCCGAAGCGCCCGACCGCGCCGAAGCCGAACGCCGGCTGAACGCCCAGGTCGACGTCGGCGTCAAGGCCGGCGTGCGCACCATCTTCATCCCGGGCAACCACGACTGGGACTCGGAGCGCCCCGATGGATGGGAGGCGGTACGGCGTCAGGCCGCCCACGTCGCGCAGCGCGGCGGCGCGCTCGCCGAGTTCCTGCCCCGCGACGGCTGCCCGGGCCCGGCGGTCGTCGACCTGCCCGCGCTGCGGCTGGTCGCGCTCGACACCCAGTGGTGGCTGCACGACGGGCCGCGCCCGGAGCACCCGACCTCGAGCTGCCCGACCGACTCGCCCGACGAGGTGGTCGGCGAGTTGAAGAACGCGCTGGCGGCGGGGCGGCCCAGCCTGGTGGTCGGCCACCACCCGCTGGCCTCGGGCGGGCCCCACGGGGGCAAGTTCTCGTGGCGCCAGCACTTCTTCCCGCTGACCGACGTCAAGAAGGGGCTGTGGCTGCCGCTGCCCGGGATCGGCTCGATCTACCCGCTGGCGCGCAAGACCGGGGCCTCGGACCAGGACCTGTCGGGCCGCCGCAACAAGGCGATGCGGCTGGCGCTGGAGGCGGCCTTCGCGGCGCATCCGCCGCTGGCCTACGCCGCGGGGCACGAGCACACGCTGCAGGTGCTGCGCAAGCCGGGGCTGCCGCCGCTGCTGGTCAGCGGCACCGGGTTCTTCGACCACGGCTCGCCCGTCTACAACGTCTCCGGCACCGTCTACAAGTCGAGCGATGCCGGCTTCATGCGCCTCGACGTAGACGTCCGCGGCGGCGCCCGTCTCGCGGTCATGGAGGTCGACCGGGAGGGCCGGGCCCAGCCCGCCCACGCGGAAACCCTGCGCTAGGCGCGGTCGTTTGTGGCAGCATTGCGGGCCGCGCACGAGAGAGAGAACCTGAGCTTGCCGACCGCCGCCACCTTCGAGTCCTACCTCCGCACCCACAGGCCGCAGATCCCGCTGGCCGGCGCCCAGGCCGTGCTCGAGCTGGCGGCCGAGGGGGCGACGATCCCGTTCATCGCCCGCTACCGCAAGGAGCGCACCGGCAACCTCGACGAGGTCGCGATCGCCGCCGTGATCGACCTCAAGGAGGAGTTCGAGGAGCTCGAGAAGCGGCGCGCCTTCGTGCGCGAGGAGATCGAGAAGCAGGGCAAGCTGACGCCCGAGCTGGAGACCGCGATCGGCGCCGCGCCCGACCGCCTCGCGCTCGAGGACCTGTACCTCCCCTACAAGCGCAAGCGGCGGACCAAGGCCGCGCTGGCCCGCGAGGCAGGGCTCGAGCCGCTGGCGGACTGGATCTGGAACTGCGGCCACGGCACGGAGCAGCCGCAGGAGGGCCAGACCCTCGAGCTGTGGGCCTTCACCTTCCGCAACCCCGAGAAGGAGATCGAGACCGCCGAGCGGGCGATCGAAGGTGCGCGCGACATCCTGGTCGAGCGGCTGTCGGAGCGCCAGGACCTGCGCCAGCTCGCCCGCGAGGCGCTGTTCCGCAAGGGCGTGGTGCGCACCGAGAAGGGCGAGAAGGCCAAGTCGCCCAGCAAGTACGACCGCTACTTCGATTACCGCGAGGCCGTCGCCTCGCTGCGGAAGCCGGAGCACTCGCACCGCTTCCTGGCGCTGCGCCGAGGCTTCGTCGAGGAAGAGCTGAAGCTCCGCATCGAGGGGCCGCCCGAGGACGCCGACTTCGATGCCCGCCTGGTCGCGGCCTTCGAGGGCGCCGCCTGCACGGTCGCCGACTCGCCCGGCGCCGCGGTGCTGCGCGAGGCGGGGCGGCTGGCCCTGTTCGCCTACGTCAAGCCGAGCCTCGAGGCCGAGGTGCTGAAGGAGCTGAAGACGGTCGCGGACCACGCGGCGATCGAGGTCTTCGCCGCCAACGTGCGCGACCTGCTGCTGGCCCCGCCGCTCGGGTCCCGGGCCGTGATCGGCGTCGACCCCGGCGTGCGCACCGGCTGCAAGGTCGCGGCGGTCGACGCCTCGGGCCGCTACGTCGAGAGTGCCGTCTTCAAGACCCAGACCGAAGAGCAGAAGCAGAAGGCGAAGCAGCTCCTCGTCGAGCTGCTCGAGCGGCAGCCGCCCCGCGCGTTCGCCGTCGGCAACGGCACCGCCGGGCGCGAGACGGAACGCTTCCTGCGCGACACCGTGCGCGAGGCGGGGAAGTCGGTGCCGGTGGTGCTGGTCAGCGAGGCGGGCGCCTCGGTGTACAGCGCGAGCCCGATCGCACGCGAAGAGTTCCCGGATCTCGACCTCACCGTGCGCGGCGCGATCTCGATCGCGCGCCGGCTGCAGGACCCGCTGGCGGAGCTCGTCAAGATCGACCCCAAGAGCATCGGCGTCGGCCAGTACCAGCACGACGTCAACCCCAACGCCCTGAAGCGGGCGCTGGACCGCGTGGTCGACTCCTGCGTCAACCGCGTCGGAGTCGACCTCAACACCGCCTCGCGCCCGCTGCTGTCGCACGTCTCGGGGATCGGCGAAGCGCTGGCCGCCGCGCTCGTCGAGCACCGCGAGAAGCACGGCCTGTTCAAGTCGCGGCGCGAGCTGCTCGACGTGCCGCGCTTCGGGGCCCGTGCGTTCGAGCAGGCGGCGGGCTTCCTGCGCGTGCGCGGCGGCGACGAGCCGCTCGACGAGACCGGCGTCCACCCCGAGCGCTACGAGGCGCTGCGGGCGCTGGCGGCGACGCTCGGCAAGGAGGTCACCGCGCTGCTCGGGTCCGGGGCGGCGGTGGTCCGCGAGCACGTCGGAGAGCTGGCTCGCGCGGTCGGCGAGTTCACGGCGATGGACGTGATCGCCGAGCTGGAGAAGCCCGGGCGCGACCCGCGCGAGACCTTCGTCCCGCTCGAGTTCCGCGAGGACGTCAAGGAGCTGAAGGACCTGCAGCCGGGCATGGAGTGCCCGGGCATCGTCACCAACGTCACCAACTTCGGAGCCTTCGTCGACGTCGGCGTGCACCACGACGGGCTGGTCCACGTCTCGCAGCTCGGCACCCGCTTCTTCAAGGACCCGCACGAGGCGGTCAAGCCCGGCGACCACGTCAAGGTGCGGGTGCTCGCGATCGACCTCGAGAAGGGGCAGTTCTCGCTCTCGATGCGCCCGGCCGACGAGCCGAAGCGCCACAAGCCGCGGCCGAAGGGTGGCAAGCCCGCGCGCAAGGGCACCGGGCCGCAGGCGGCAGGGAGCGCTTCGGCGTCCGGCGCCGGCGGCGGGGAGAAGCGCCCGCGGCGGCGTCCCGGGCGCAAGCCCGAGGCGGTGCCCGCGGTCACCCGCGAAGGCGCTGCGCCCGCGCCGGCGGGCGCCCCGAGGCCGGGCGGCAGTCCGCGGGGCGGCGAGCGCGGCCCGCGGCGCGACGACCGCGGGCGTGGCGATCGGCCCGCCGGCGGCCCGCGGCCGGGTCAGGGGCGGCCGGTCTTCAACAACCCGTTCGCCGCGCTGCTCGGCCTGCAGGACAAGGACAAGAAGAACTAGTCCGGCCGCTGCAGGCAGGTCGCCGCCAGCTCGGCGGCCTTGTCGGCGCCCACGTAGGCGACGAGGCCCCGCCGCAGGAAGTCGGCCAGCTTCGGCCGGTCCTCCTCGGCGACGTCGCCGTTGCCGCCGGCGCCGAACTTGGCGCAGACGTGGATCGCGACGGCCGTGGCCGTCGCCTGCCCCATGTGCGGGGCGAGGATCTGCGCGATGTGCTCGCTGAGGGTCAAGGTCGAGGCGTCCTCCATGGCGTGGAGACATAGTGTAGCCTCCCCCTGCCGTGGACGATCAGCACGACCTCCGCTTTGCGCTCGAACGCGCCCTCGCCCACGCCGAGGATGCCATGGCCCTGCTGGCTCCGTTCAGCAGGTTGGATAGCGGTTCGCCCGACGACGCGTTGGCACAGGCGGCGGTCGACGTCGCGGGCGAACTCGACGGCTTCGCTGGGGCCATCGAACTCGCGCGGGCGCGCGGCGGGGGCCGCGTCTTCCCCGAACTGCCGTGGGACCTGATGACGGCCGTGGGCCCCGAGGCGCTGAGCTTCGACGACGAGGGCCGCGCCGGCCTCGACCCGGAGGCTGCTGTGCGGGCCGGGGCCGAGCTGTTGCCCGCTTTCGTCGCCGCGATCCGGCGTGCGCTCGCGGCGCCCGCGCGGAAGACGCCGCCTACGCCCGCTCCAGCTCGGCCGCGATCGCGTCCGCGGCCGCGGCGGGATCGGCGCCCGCGGTGATCGGGCGGCCGACGACGAGGTAGTCGGCCCCCGCGCGCAGCGCCGCGGCCGGCGTCGCCACTCGCGCCTGATCGTCGCGCGAGGAGGACGCCAGGCGAATGCCCGGGGTCACGATCAGGAAGGCCGGGCCGCACTCCGCGCGGATCAGGGCGATCTCCTCGGGCGACGCCACGACGCCGTCGGCGCCGGCGTCCTGCGCCAGCCGCGCCAGGTGGCGCACCGCCTCGGGAATCGCCATCGGCAGCCCGATCTCGCGCAGCGAGGCGGCGTCGTGGCTGGTCAGCACGGTCACCGCCAGCAGCTTCGCGCCAGAGCCGGCGCAGGCCTTTGCGGCGCCCGCCATCATGGCCCGGCCGCCGAGGGCGTGGACGTTGACCAGCCGGCAGCCCAGCGTCGCGGCCGCGGCGACGGCGTGTTCGACCGTGTTCGGGATGTCGTGGTACTTGAGGTCGAGGAACACGCCGTGGCCGGCGCCCGTCAGCTCGCGCACCAGGTCGGGGCCGGCGGCGGTGAAGAGCTGGTGGCCGACCTTGAACATGCCGACGCGCCCCGCCAGTCGGGCGACGAGGGCGTGGGCGGGCTCGGCGCCGGGCACGTCGAGGGCCACGATCAGGCGTTCGCGCGGCGACAGGCGGATGTTCATGCTCGCTCCGGCATCTGCAGCGTGCCCACGACCTCGCGGACGTCGCCGAGGCCGTGGCGCACGAGGTAGTCGCTCAGCCCGGCCAGGATGCGGTCGTAGACGCCGGGATCGACGAAGTTGGCGGTGCCGATCTGCACCGCGGTGGCGCCCGCGATCAGGAACTCGAGCGCGTCGGCCGCGCTCGAGATGCCGCCGATGCCGAAGATCGGCAGCTTCACGGCCCGCGCGACCTGCCACGTCATGCGCACGGCCACGGGCCGGATCGCCGGCCCGGACAGGCCGCCCGTGCCGAACGCCAGCTTCGGCCGCCGCGATTCGACGTCGATCGCCATGCCCAGCAGGGTGTTGACGCACGAGAGCCCGTCGGCGCCCGCGTCGGCGCACGCCCGCGCGAAGGTGGCGATGTCGGAGACGTTCGGCGAGAGCTTGGGGATCAGCGGCCGCTTCGTCACCTTGCGCACCGCGGCCACCACCGCGTGGGTCATCGCCGGGTCGTTGCCGAAGGCGAGGCCGCCCTTCTTGACGTTGGGGCAGGAGATGTTGATCTCGAGACCGGCGACGCCGGGCGCGTCCTCCAGCGCCGCGGCCACCTCCGCGTACTCCTCGACGCTGTCGCCGCAGACGTTGACGAAGACCGCGGTGTCGTGGCGGGCGAGGCGCGGCAGCACGTCGCGGGCGAACGCGCGCACGCCGACGCCCTGCAGGCCGATCGCGTTGAGCAGGCCGGACGGGGTCTCGGCGAGCCGCGGCGTCGGGTTGCCGTCGCGCGGGGTCATGTAGAGGCCCTTCGAGACCAGGCCGCCCAGCTTCGAGAGGTCGAGGATGCCCTCGTACTCGACGCCGTAGCCGAACGTCCCGGAGGCGGCGACCAGCGGGTTCTTCAGGCGGATGCCGGCGAAGTCGACGGCGAGGTTCGGCGGGCTCATCGCCCGGCCTCCGCCGCCGCGCTGCGTTCCTCACCCGGCCACAGCACGTGCGCGGCGTCGAACACCGGCCCCTCGGTGCAGGCGCAGCGGTACTTCCAGCGCTCCTGTTCCGGGGCCTGGATCTTCACCACGCAGCCGAGGCAGGTGCCGACGCCGCAGCCCATCCAGGGGTCGAGGCTGACCTCGGCGCGCAGCCCGCGGCGCTGCGCCAGGCGGGCCACGGCGTGCAGCATCGGGTCGGGCCCGCAGGCGTACAGCCGCGGCCGGCGCCCGTCGCCGCCGCGGTCGAGGTGGGCCTCGAGCGCGCCGGTGACGCGGCCGTGGAAGCCGAGGCTGCCGTCGTCGGTGGCGAGCTCCAGCGGCACGCCGGCCTCCGCGAACGGCTCGCGGAGCTGCAACTCCGCCGCGGTGCGCCCGCCGTAGAACACGCGGGCGGTCGCGCCGCGGGCCCGCAGCTCGCGGCTCATCAGCAGGAACGGCGCGATGCCGTAGCCGCCGGCGACGAGCAGCGGCTCCTCGTCGTCGGCCGGCGCCGTGAACGGCCGGCCGAGCGGGCCCAGGCACTGCGCGGGCTGGCCGGGCTCGAGGGCGCACAGGGCGCGGGTGCCCGGGCCGATCGCCTTGACGAACAGGCTGAAGCGCTCGCGCTCGGGGTCGACGGCCAGGATCGAGAACGGCCGCCGCAGCGGCGGCTCGGCGGAGAGCCCCGCCTTGATCATCACGAACTGGCCCGCGCGGCCCTCGCGGGCGACCTGCGGGTGCCCGAAGCTGAGCACGAAGTAGGGTCCGCCCAGGGCCTGGCGCTCGACCAGCAGCACGTCGCGGTTGGTGGGCATCCGTTCTCGCTGCTTCTCCCGCGGCAGTCTAGCAACGCTTTCGCTTTTCGCCCCGGATCGCGGAGCATTGGCCGCGATGGCGCGGCGCACGGCGATCTCGGCGGCGGTGTCCGCGGGCCTGCTGGCCCTCAACCTCGTCACCCTCACGCTGTTCCTGAACCC
>WYBL01000099.1 GCA_011526565.1 Acidobacteriota bacterium
CTTCCGGGAAGCGCAGTTCGCTTCCCTGGTCGCCACGCACCGTGCCGCCGCCGGGGCCGATGCCCGTCGTGCCGTCTTCCGCCACGTACTCGCTGCGGGTGAAGGTGGTGACGTTGCCAAGCGGATCGGTGACCGTGACGTAGAGGGTGTCGCTGATCGTCGCGGGGAGGTCGGCCGGGAAGGTGGTGCCGAGGGAGCCGTCGTTCTCCGCCGTGAAGGTGACGACGGCGCCGTTGCCGGCGTTGATGATCAGGATCTCCGTGCCGGGGGGGAGGGTGCCGGCGGGGGCGGTGACCTGGACCAGGCCCTCGGGGGTCGGGTAGCCGAAGCGAATCGCGGCGAGGTCGTACTCGGGAGGGGTATCCGCCTTCGTCGTGAAGCGGGTGATCGGGACCTGGACCAGGCCGCCGAAGGTGTCGCGCAGGCCGGGGGCCTCGAGGCGGTAGCGGGTCGCGAACGCGAGGGCCTGAAGCGGGATCACCGACAGCGTGCGGCCGCTCGTCGAGAGCACGAAGCGCACGGCCACCGCGGCGTCGGTCGCGTCGTCGACGAGGCGCACGCCCTGGGCCGTCACCGAGTTCGCCGCGATCGGCGCCGCGGCCTCGATCGTCACGCTCGCCGTGGGGGCGACCGCGACCGCGCCGTCGGCCGGGCTCACCGTCGCGGTGGTGACCACGCCGGCGAGGGCGATCGGCGTCGGCGGCGCGACGTCGGGCGGCGCCGGCACCTGGACCGTCGCCGCGCCGGCCAGCGACGTGCCGGGCACGCTCGCCTGCAGGGCGTTGGGGCCGGGGACCGCCGCGAGGACCCAGGAGCCGTCCGCCTTCGTGAACGCGTGGAACGGGAGGCTGCCGCCGGTGACCCGCGCCTGGACCGGGGTGCCGCTCGCCGTGGTGATGCCGGAGACGAAGGCGACCGGGCCGGCGATGCGGTAGGCCACGTAGCGGCCGCCCTCGCGCAGGCCGGGCAGCCCGGGCACGGCACGCGAGACCACGCGCTCGGCCTCGACGTCCAGCGCCGCGACGACCACCAGGTGCGGGACGCCCGCGACGCGATCGACGCGGACCAGGACCGCGCTGTCCCCCGCCGCGACCGCCGCCGCCAGCGCCACCTGCGCTTCCGCGCGCAGCGTCGCCCCGCTGGCGTCGAACGTGAACTCGCCGAGCGGGACGAGCCCCGCGTTCGAGGGCAGGAAGGACGAGAGCGACTGCGCCTCGACGGCCAGCGCGAGGTCTTCGTCCAGCGCGCCGCGCGGGACGGACACCGAGACGTCGCCCGCGGCCAGCGTCACCGCCTCGCTGCCGCCGCCGACGGTGCCACGCACGCCCTCGCGCCCGGCGAGGATGTCGAGGTGGACCCGGCCGTCGGTGAGTTCGGCGGGAGTGTAGGACCGCGACGGCGTGATCGGGAAGCTCGCGCAGAGCGCCGCGGCGGGACACTCGACACCGAGCGCCGCCTGGCGCGACACGACGATGTCGAACGTGCGCGGCTCGGTGGAGGCCTCGTCGCCCGAGGCGAGCGTGTAGGTCTCGCGCACCTCGGCCTGCACCACGGTGCCGGACGGCACCCCGGGCGCCTCGGCGATCTCGATCGCGCCCAGCGCCGTGCCGCCCGTCGGCGGGATCACCGGGGGCGTGACGCGGCCCGCGCTGGCGGCCGTCTCCGGCAGCGGCGCCATGGGCAGGCCCTCGAGCGCCTCCCCTGCCGCCGGGACCGCGAGCGGCGGCTCGGTCGCGTCGGCCACGACCAGCGCGAACGCCCCGGCGCCCGGCAGGGCGACGGTGGCGACGCCGTCGACGACCGCGACCCCCGGCGCTTCCATCACCCAGGCGTGGAGCGACGGCGCGTACCGCGCGAGGTGGAGCGGACCCGCCACGCCGGAAGCGATCAGCGTCGCGGCGCCGCCGTCGGAGCTCAGGTCGAGCGCGGCGAGCGCGCTCCAGCCGAGCGGCAGCAGGTTCGGCAGCGCCTGCGGGGAGAGGCCGGTGACCCCGTAGATGCCCGGGGCGGCCACGGCGACGCGCAGCGCCGACGGCGTGCACGTGGAGTCCGCGCCGGAGCAAGTCGCCGCTCCCCCGTGCACGTGCAGCGTGCCCGGCTCGGAGAGCGTGACGGGCTGCGCGAACGGCGTCAGGAACGCGTCCACCGCCACGGTGCCCTGCCCCGACGCCACCTCGACCACGCGCTCGACGCGGGAGTAGCCCGCCCGCGCCAGCGCCAGCACGACGCGCGAGTCGGTCGCGGGGAGGGCGTAGCGGCCGTCGGCCCCGGTCGCCACGTTCGTGGACGCCGCCTGGACCTCCACGCCCGCCAGCGGCAGACCCGTGGCCGCGTCGAGCGCCTGGCCGGCGATCGCGCCGTCGGCGACCACGCGCAGCCCGCGCGAGGTCGCGGCGGCGTTGCCCGCGTGGTCGGTCGCGTCGAGCGTCACGGTCACCGTGTCGCCCGGGCGCGCGCAGTCGGGGACGACGAGGTCGAGCAGCAGCGACGGACCGGTGCCGCTGACCGAACCCAGCGAGCACTCGGCCGTGACGCGGGCCGAGAGCGTCGCCGCCTGGAGGCCGAGGTTGTCGGCCACGGAGGCGACGGCCTGGCTCGGGCGCCCGGACGAGATCTTCTCGGGCGTGACGAGCGCCAGCGTCGGCGGCGTCGAGTCGCGCGTGACCGGCAGGGCGAACTCGCTCGCACGACCCGCCTCGTCCGTGGCGACCACGAGCAGCGAGCTGTCGCCTTCCGGGAGGTTGACGGCGGCCGTGAACGTGCACGGGCCCGAGCAGGTGCCTCCCTCGGCGCCGCTGACGGCGGCAGCGACACCGTTCACCGTGACGGCGATCGCCGACGCGTCACGCGCGGTGCCCGCGACGACCACCTGCGGCTCGCGCGTCAGGAGGCCGGGCTCGGGGGCCGAGACGAACAACTCGGGTGCCGCGAGGTCGACGAGCACGCCGCGGGCGAGGCGGGCCTCGTTGCCGGCGGCGTCCGTCGCCACGACCTCGAACGTCTGCCGCCCCTCGGCGAGCGCGAGGCTGGCGGTCCAGGCCGTTCCGTCCACCGTCGCGGCGACGCCGTCCACGTGCACCATCACGGGCGAGGCGTCGATCACCGTACCCGCCACCGGCAACGGCACCGACAGCGCGGTCGCGCCCTCGTCCGGAGTGCCGATCGCGAGCGCCGGGGCCGTGCGGTCGACCACGACCGAGACGCTCGCGCTGGAGGCGTTGCCGGCGGCGTCCGTCGCCTGCACCACGAACGTGCGTGGCCCGTCGGCCCCGCCGAGCGCCGACGTGAAGGCGAACGCGCCGCCCGCGAGAACGGCAGGCGCTCCGTCGACCGTGACGGAGACCGCGGTGGCGTCCGCGACCGTGCCCGCGATCTCGAGACTGGTCGCACGCGTGACGAGCCCGGGAGCGGGCGCCGTGATCACGAGCGCGGGCGGCGCCGAGTCGACCGTCAGCGTCCGCTCCGCCGTGCCGCGTAGACCCGCTTCGTCGTAGGCGCTGACGGCGATCGAGGACGCGCCGTCGACGACCGGCACCGTGGCCTGGTAGGTCCAGGTCTGCGCCGCGCCCGTGAAGGCCCCGCCACCGCCGACGGTCGCCGGGATGCCGTTGACTTCCACGAGGACCGCGGTCGCGTCGGCGACGGTGCCCGAGACATCGACCGCGGCGCCGCGCGCGAACGCGCCGGTGGGCGGCTCGACGATCGTCACCTGCGGCGGCTCGCGATCCACCCGGACCCGGACCGAGCCGGTGGCACTGTGGCCGGCGGCGTCGGTCGCCGTCGCGGCGAGCGTCGCGAACGGACCGGGGCCGAGCGGGACCGCCGCGGCGCGGAACGCGCACCGCGCGGGCGCGGCGCCATCGCAGCCCTCGGCCACGCCCGCGATCCCCTCGACCGACACGGTCACCGGCGAGGCATCCGTCACCTCGACCTCGACCTCGACCGACTCCGCGGCGGTCACGCTCTCGGCCGCCGGCGCGCGAACCGTCACCGTCGGGGCCACGGTGTCGAGCCGCAGCGTGCGTTCGGTGCGGGTCTCGTTGCCGGCGGCGTCACGGGCGCGGATCTCGACCGCGTTGTCGCCTTCCGCGAGCGGGACGCGGCACGAGAAGCTGCCGTCCGCCGCGACGGCCGAACACGAGCACGCGGGCGACGGCGCACCACCGACGAGGCACTCGAGCGCGACGTTCGGGTCGAGATCGCTGACGCGGCCGCTCACGGTCCCGCGACCTTCGGCGTCGACCTCGTCGTACCAGCCGTCCTCCCCCGCCTGCAGGTCAGGCAGGCTCGGGGCGACCGTGTCGACGCGGAACGCCACCGACGCGTGGGCCACGTTGCCCGCCAGGTCGCGGATCTCGACCCGCGCGTCGTGGGCGCCATCGGAGAGACTCGGGGTCGAGAACGCGATGCCGTCAGGCTCTGGCGCGAGGCCCGCCTGTTCGACGCCGTCGATCGCGAGCCGCGTCCAGGCCACGTCGAGGCCGCTGCCGCCGTCGCTCCACGCGAAGCGCAGCTCGGGGGTCCGCGTCGCCATCCAGGCCCCGGCGGGTGGTGCGATCGCAGCGACGGCCGGTGCGACCGTGTCGACGACGAACGACTGGCTCAGCGTCTCCGACGCGTTGCCGGCGCGGTCGTAGACGACGACCTCGAAAACGTGCGCTCCATCGGCCAGCGGCTCGTTCTCCGGCGCCAGCCAGCCGGTGGCGAGGTCGGCCGCCGGCGTCACGAGCGCGCTGCGGTCGAGGCCGTCGACGAGCAGCTCGACCCGCGCGAGGTCGACGCCGCTGCGCTCGTCGGAGTAGCGCAACCGAAGCTCGGGGCGGCCGGTCGCAAGGAAGGCGTCGAGCGCTGGTGCCTCGACGACGAGCGTCGGCGCGACCGTGTCGACCTCGAACAGGAGGCCGCCTTCGGCGAGGTTGCCCGCCCGGTCGGCGGCCCGCACCGTGAAGCGGTGGCTGCCGTCGGCGAGGCCCGACGCGACCACGCCCCGCACGGAGCAGGCCGCATCCGCGCAGTCGACCGCGAAATCGGCGGTCACGTCGCGCTCGGGCAGCGAAGGCGACGCCAGCCGGACGACCACGCTGGCGGGGTCGACGCCGGCCCCGGCGTCCGCGAGCCTGAACTCGACCTCGGGGTCGGCCGTCGCGACGAACGGAGCCAGCGGGGCCGCGGGCTCGACGGCCGGAGCGGTGAGGTCGAGCACGAACTCGAACGCGGACGTCGCTTCGTTGCCGGCGCGGTCGGCGAAGCTCACCTCGACGACGTGGGCTCCTTCGGCCAGCGCCGCAGGCGGCGCGCCGATCGCGCCACTGCTGCTGACCACCAAGCCGCTGGTCGCGTCGATACCGTCGATGCGGACGCGAACGGTGGCGGTTTCGACGCCCGTGCCCGGCGCAGGGTCCTCGAACCGGATCCGAATCTCGGGCTGCGCTGCACCCGAGGCCACGCCTGGCGCCGGGCTCAGCAGCTCGGCTCGCGGCGGCACTGTGTCGACGGTGATCGAGGCCCGCGCCATGGCGCGATTGCCGGTGAGGTCGGCGATCTCGACGTCGATGTCGACGCCGCCCTCCGGCAGCCGGGTCGACTCGTCGAGCTGCGCCCGTGCCTCGCCCTCCCCGACCGCGAAGGCCGCCGTGCGCGGCACCCCGCCGATCGCGGCGGCGAACGTCGACAGGTCGAGGCCCTCGGCGTCGGAGTAGCGGACCACGACTTCCGGCGTGGCGTCGCGGGTGACCAGGCCCGGGGCGGGCTCGAACACCTCGATCGCCGGCCGCGTGCGGTCGACGCTGAAATCGGCCGAAGCGACGGCCTCGCGACCCGCGCGGTCGCGGACCCGCGCCTCGAAGCGATGGGCGCCGTCGGCGAGCGGGCCGGCGAAGCCCATCGCGGCGTCAGGGCCGATCGAGAGCATGATCGGAGCGCCGTCGAGCGTCGCGGCGAAGCTCGCGGGATCGACCGCCTGGTCGTCGCCGAAGCGCACGATCAGCTCGACGAGGTCGGTGCCGAGCCGGGCGCCCGCGCGCGGCTGCCCGATCTCGAGCGTCGGCGGGTTGAGGTCCACGACGAACGCGCCGTCGACCGTCGCGACGTTGCCGGCCCGGTCGTGGATCGACGCCGACAGCACGTGAGCCCCGGGGGCCAGCGCCGCCGGCGGCCGCCCGCTGGCTTCGCCGCCGCCGAGCTCGAACCAGGACGTGCGGTCTTCCCCGTCGATCTCGACCAGCAGGCTCTCCGCGTCCAGCCCCTGCGCGTCCGCGAACGACAGCCGGACGAGCGGCTGGGCGTCGGCGACGAACTCGGCCGGCTCCAGCCGCGTCAACGTGGGCGGCTCGAGGTCGACGCCGAAGCTCGCCTCGTACTCGCGGCGGTTGCCCGCGCGGTCGGAAATCGCGACCACGACCCGGTGATCGCCGGTGCCGAACGCCAGTTCTTCGGGCCACTCGGCGGTGGCCTCGTTGGACTGGCGCACGAACAGCGCCGTGCGGTCCTCGCCGTCGACGAACACCGAGAGCGTCGAGGGGTCGACGCCGCTGCCTGCCACCTGCCCCGCGCCTGCTGGATCGTCGTAGGCGATGCGGAACGTCGGCCGCGGGTCCACGATCGCCGAGCCGGGCGCCGGGTGCACGAGCGAGACCGCCGGCGGCGTCGCGTCGCCCCCGCCGCCGCAGGCTTCGACGGTGAGGTACGAGCCCGGTTTGCCGGAGAGCAGCACGTCGAGGCGGGCGCGCTCGCCGGACGAAAGCGGGGCCACCCGCTCCAGCGTGGCGACGTGCGGATTGAAATCGGAGGGGCCGAACACGGCTTCGCCGTCGACCTTGATCCAGGCGGAGGTGACGCGATGGGCCCCGCTCGGGGCGCCGTTGCGGACGCGCAGCAGGTAGGGGCCGGCGACGCTCGCGGGCACGTCGATGCGGGCCCGATACCCGTCGAGGCCACACCCGTTGCGTTCGAAGCGCTGGGGCCCGAAGAAGACCGTCTGGCACACGGGCGCTGGCGGAGGTGGAGGCGGGGGCGCGCTGCAGCGGTCGGAGAACACGCTCGCCACGGCGACCCGGGTCTTGCCGTCGGGCCCCCGCAGCGCCCACGCCACGGGCACGATGCCGCTGAAGGGCACCGCGAAGGCGGCGTTCAACGGCGAGCGGCCCGGCTCGAAGCGGGTGGGCTGGCCCTGTCGGGCCGGGCCCGGGGCCACGAAGTTGCGCGAGCCCACTGCCACCTCGACCGGCTTGCTGTCGTCGTTGCGATAGCCGAAGTGCGCGGTCCATTGGAGCCACCCCTCGCGCGACACGCACTCGACGATCGGATGGAGCCCGCGCCCGGAGTGCGAACTCCCGCCCGAGTGCGAGTCGCGATCGCGATCGCCGCCGCGGCTTCGGTCGTCGCGCTGATCGCGGTCGCCTCGCCCGTCGTCGTGATCGCGATCGCCGGACGCTCCAGCCCCCAGTGCAGCGAGCGGCGCCCCGGCGAAGGCGAGGACCGGCCGCAGGGCGGGCGCGGGTCCGGCAGCGCGCGCCGTGGGCATGCCGCTCCACACGCTGGTCGCGGCCAGCGCGTGAGCCACGACCAGCGCGACGAGACGATCGAGCGGCGAGCGGCGGGACATCAAGGCTGGGCTCCGAAGTTGACGATGGCGGCGCGCTCCTCGGGCGAAAGGCCGCTGAGCGCCTCGGGCTCGGTCAGCGCCGCGAGCGATTCTGCCAGCGCCTGGGCCGTGGCCGCGTCGGCGGCCGGCACCACGAAGCGCATCAGCGACACCGCCTGGCCGGGAGCGAGCGTGAACTCGTACTCGACCCAGGCGCCGGACTCGTCGTCGAGGCCGGCGCCTGCAGGGGTCAGCGCCGGCATCGCGCCACCGACGACGAAGGCGACTGCGGGCAGCGACGAGTCGGCGTTGACGCGCGTCACGAACGCGTCCGACGCGTCGAAATCCAGGTCGCCGCTGGCCGTGCCGAAGACGGTCCAGGGCTCGGGCGCTTCGCTGATCTGGTCCCCGTAGAAGGACACGGTGAGCGGCTGGTCGGTGAGGTTCTGGATGTCGTCGATCACCCGTCCGAAGCGCCCGCCGGCGGGCACGAAGATGCGCCGGGAAGCGCGCAGCCCGGGGCCGACGTCCTGCCACGGCAGCCGCACCTCGCGACCGTCCGCTGAGACCTCCACGCTGCCGAGGTCGTTCAGCTCGAGGTCCTGGAAGGCCCCGAATCCGTAGGCCGAGTAGCCCATGCAGAAGGGGGCGCAGGTCTCGTCGGCCGTGTCGCCGGACAACGCTTCGTTCGGCCACGCCGCGAGAGCGTGACCCTCGGCGCCCGTCAGGTCAACGGGCCACGCGGCGTGGGGGCCCACCGGGACTGTCACGTGGCGGAGTCGGCCCGCCTCGAGCCATACGGCCGTCGCCCCGGCCTCCGGGACTTCGCCCGTCCGTGCGAGAGTCAGGCCGTCCACGGGCACGCCCTCGACCAGCACCTCGCCGGCGGCATCCGTAACGCCTTCGGCGGACCACAAGGCCCACTCGCGCGCCTCGAAGCGGAAGAGGTGGCCGGCGAGCGGCGCGAGCGTGCTCGCGTCGACCGCGCGGACGCGCAGCGTGCCGAGTTCTTCGGCGGAGGGAATCCGCAGCGTCACGCCGAGCCACTGGTCCACGAGCGCGGTCACGAACGCGCGCGCCGTTCGACCCGTCGCCGGGTCTCGCGCCTCGATGCGGTGCCCCTCCGCCGGAAGTCCGGGAAGCACGAAGCGGCCTTCCAGGTCGGTCGTCGTCACGCCCGTCGTACCGGCAGTGTCGCCGTAGGCCGCAACCAGGGCGCCTGCGACGGGCACGCCGTCGGCGTCGACGACGGTGCCGCGAACCCCGGAAGCCGCGCCGAGCGTCAAGACGATCGCGGTATCGCCGTGGACCTCGATGCGGCAGTGGCCCTCCTGGAACTGGCCTCCCGAGCAGGCGACGGCCTGCACGCCACCGAGTTCCGCCGCCACCGCGTAGGTCGCGCCCGGCGCGATCAAGGCCCAGGCCCCCTCCATGCCGTCGTCGCCGGTCGTTGCGCTGTCCCACGTCCACGAGTCGTCGCCGCGCTCGCCGCCGTAGTCGACCCGGACGCCGAAACTCACCTGCGCACCTTCGACCCGATTGCCCGAGCCGTCGACGACGGAGACCTCGAGTTGGGCAGAGACGAGGTCCACGACCAGCGTCCCGCCCGACGCTTCGGCGCGCAGCGACGGGGTCTGCCGGTCGTCGATCGTCGCGCGCACCCAGCCGGCTCCTGCCACGTCCTCGAATCGGTAGCGCCCGTCCGCCCCCGTCACTACCGTGCGTGCAGGCGTGCCGTCCGGCGCGCCCGTCACGAAGTCCACTTCGACGACCAGCGGGTTGCCCGTGGCGTCCGTCACGACACCTTCCACGATGCCCACGGGCACCGAGAGGTTCACCGTCGCAGCTTCCAGCAATGGGGCGTTCGCGCTCGCGGAGCGCGAACGATAGCGAGCGTGGAGCGCGATCGCCCCTTCCGGCACGGCCTCGAGGCGATAGCTGCCGTCGGGGCCGGCCGTGGTCGAGGCGACGATGGCGTCACCCAGTCGGGCCTCGACGAACGCTTCGGGAAGCGGCGTCTGGCTGTGGTTGCGGACGTGGCCAGAGATCGTCCGCAGGCCCGGCGGCAGGGCGAGTTCCAGCGCCACGCCCGCCGGGTCGAGGAGGCCGCCGATCACGTGCTCCGCGCCGTCGCGCGGGTCGAGCGTGCGGGCGATCACGCTGCCGACCGGGAGCGACCCGCTGGCCAGGCCCTGGGCGGACGTGACGAGCGCGAGCGCACGGTCCGAATCCACCGCCTGCGGGTGGTCGCTTTCGATCACGACCGTCTGGTTCGCGATCGGCGCGCCGGCGCGCAGCACGGAGACCTGGACCAGTCCACGCAGCGGAAGCGTGACGTCGACCTCGACGCCGCCCTCCGCGGGGGCCTCGGCGAGCACGAGGCCCGTGCGGCGGCCGGCTTCGAGCACCTCGAAGGCCACCGGGCCGGGCTCGAAGAGCGGGGCTACGAAGCGCCCCAGGGCGTCGGTCACGGTCTCGTGGACGAGTTCGGCCCGCAGCGCACGCACGACCAGCCCGGCCATGGGCTGGCCGTCTTCGCGGCGCACGGTGCCCGTCGCGTGCGGAAGCGTCGGGAGTCGGTAGACGTGGTCCGCGTCGTCGAGCCCCGCCGACAGCTCGTACGCGCCCGTCGCCGTCGCCGACGAGGACCGCACGACGACCGGGTAGCGACCGGCGACGGGGGCCGTGAAGTCGGCCGTGGAGCTGGCCATCGCCACGAGCGAGCCCTGCGGGTCGTAGACGTCGATCACCCGGGTCGAGAGAGCGCCGGTCGAACCGAGGGCGACCGCGTTCGCACGCAGGGCGACGGACTTCCCGGCGGGCAGCGTGACCTCCCACAGATCGCGCGCGCGGGCCACGCGCAACGCCCCACGGGCGGCCAGCGCGTCGACGGCGTCGATCCCGACCGACCCCGCCTCGAAGCGGACTTCGGCTCGCGAGTTGCCGCTGCGGTGCTGCACGGTCGCGGGCCCGGCGGGCACCCGGGTCAGTGGGTAGCTCCCGTCCGCTCCGACGGACACGCCGCTCGCGACCACCGCTCCGGTCGCATCGCGGAAGGTGAGCACCCCCGGCTGGTTCGCGAGCACGGTGCCGTCGCGTGCGCGAAGCGTGCCGGACACGGAGCCGACGACGGGCAGATCGTGGACGTCGATCAGGTAGCCCTCGACGACTGCGCGTTCTTCAGGGGTGAGCACGCGGTCGTACACGATCAGCTCGGTGAGCGCGCCGTGCCACGCGGTGCCCGCGATCGCGCCGAAACCGTCGAGTCCGACCGGGCCTGTGGTCACGACGGACAGCACGGCCGGCGTGCGCGGCCGGAGTGCCGAGGTCCCGGTCACCGCCAGCCCCCGCAGCCAGGACGAACCCGAACGCACGGCCGGGCTGGCGGAAGAGCCCCACAACGCGCCGGGCGCGCCGCTGCCTCCGAGCCAGGTCGCAGGAGCCTGGCTGTCGACCAGCAGCGGGCGGGCTGCGGCGGCCGCGAACTCGTCTTCCCACGCCACCCAGAAGACCGTGCGGGCCCCTTCGATGCGCTGGCCCAGGCGCAGCTCGGACGTCGCACCGTCGAAGCGCAGGTGGGCGGGCCGGGTGCGATCGTCGTCGAGATCCACGGACGGCTCGTAGCGGGGCGGCGTGCCCGGCGCGGTCACGACCGCGTCGTTGCCGCGGCCCGAGTCGTCGGCCCACCGCACGACCTCCTCCCCGTCGAGCTCCATCTCGCCGTCCGCAGCCAGCCACAACACGAGGCCTTCGGCCGGCAAGCCCTCCAGGAACTCGATGTCGCGCACGACGTCGGCGTCGGCGATCTCCACCTCGACGGCCGCTCCCGACGGGCCGAAGTAGGCGCCCAGCTCGTAGAGGCCGGGCAGGAGCTGGGAGAAGCGGAACTGGCCGTCCGCGCCGGTTCGGACCTCCGCCACGCCTTCGCCGTCCGACACGACCTCCACCCAGGCACCGGCCATCGGCCGACCGTTACGGCGATCGCGCACGGTGCCCGAAAGGGTGACGCCAGCGGCCGGCAATGCGATCGTCAGTTCCAGCTCGCCGCCGGCGCCGATCACCCCTTCAGCGACGTGGGTGTCGCCCGTGCGGGGGTCGACGGCCTCCGCCCGGATCGTGCCGACGGGAAGCAGGGCTTCGAACTGCCCGAACTCGTCCGTCGTCCCCTCGCGATGCGCGTCGGCGGGCGCCGCGGACGGGTGGTCGCTCGACACCACGACGGGCACGTCCGGAGCAGGATCCGCGCCCCGACGTGCGTGAACGATCACGGCCCCGCGAGCCGCGACGGTGAAGTCGTGCTCGAGAGCCCCGGTCTCGGGCGCGACCAGGTCGACGCGAGCGATGAGCACGTCGTCCGAGACCAGCGCGAGGGTCAGGGGTCCGGCCTCGAAGAGCGGGAGCGTGTAGCGGCCGAGGGCGTCGCTGTCGACCGCGGAGCGCTCGACGCCATCGCGCAGGACGACCACCCCGATCTCCTGCAGCGGGGCCCCGAACTCGTCGCGAACGACGCCAGTCGCGAACGGCGCCGTCGGCCTGCGGTAGACGTGGTCCTCGTCGTCGAGGTTCGACGAGAGCTGGTATCCGCCGCCCAGCTCCGGATCCGCACTGTGGACGAACACCGCGTAGCGGCCCCCCACCGCCGCCGTGAACGCGAGCGCGGCCGCAGGCTCGCCGATCGGCTGCCCGGCCGGGTCGTAGACCACGACTCGGGGCGCGACATGAGCCGCATGCGGTCCGAAGGCCAGACCGTCCACTCGCACGCTGGCGGCCTTGCCCGCCGGGAGATCGAGTTGCCACAGGTCGCGCTGGCCGGCGACCAGCGCGCCTCGCGGCGCCAGTCCATCGACGTTCGCGGTCGCGTCGGCGACAGGCAGCACGGCGTCGACTTCGGCCTTCGCCTTGCCGCTCGTGAAGCGCAGGCGCAACGGGCCGACCGGGAGGTCGGCGGCGGTGTAGAGGCCACTGGCGTTCGTCGAGATCCCCGTGCGCGCGAGGCTGCCGCTCGCGGTCCGGACGCTGAGGACGCCGGACTGGGAGCCGAGCGCGACGCCATCGCGCGCGCGCAGGGTGCCGGTCAGGGTGCCGACGCCGGGCACGTCGAGCGTCACCGCGGCCGTCACGCCTTCGCTCTCGATCCGGACGTCCTGAGTGGCGAACGAGAGCGTCGAGTCGGGGTGCCGTGCGCGGACCTGGACCGCGGTCCCGGGCACGTTCAGGATCTCGCAGATGCCGGTGGCCGCCGTCGTGCAATACCGGGTGTCAGCACCCGGCGCATCGGAGGTGGCGGAGACGAGCGAGCCCCCCAGCGGGGCTCCGGCCACGCGGACCGTGGCCCGCACCCGGCCGACGGGGATCAGCGTGAAGTCCTCGACCCGCGAGACGGCGCCTTCGACGACGATCGGGCGCACGAGTTCCGCTCCCGAGCGCGGATCGGTGACCTTCAGCGTGTAGGCGCCATCGGGGATGTCGGCGAACGCGAAGGCGCCCGACGTGGCGTCGCTGCCCACCTGCAGCCCGTACCCCGGCCGCGACAGCCTGACGAGGGCGTGGAGTGGCGCGCCGGCCGCGGTGCGGACCGTGCCCGTGACCTTCGCCAGCGTCGGGAACACCACGTCGTGCTCGAGACGGCCGTCGGCCGGGATGTCCAACGTGTCGACGACCTGGGCGAAGCCCTGCTCGCTGGTCGCGGTCAGGGTCACCGCCCCCGCCGGCAGCGGCATGAACCGGAAGCTCCCGTTCGTCGCGGTCGTGACGGACCAGGTGGCCGTACCCCGCGTCAGCTCGATCGTGACGCCTGACATCGGCGTCCCGTCGGCCCCGCGGACCGCACCCCGCAGGACCCCGGTGCCCCGGAACACCAGGTCCACGTCAGCCCGGCCGGACACGCCCTCCGCCTCCCCGAAGACCTGGAACTCGCCGAAGGCGCGGCTGCCCGCGACCGCCAGGTCAGTCGCTCGCACCCGGTACACGCCGGCCACGGGCGGTTCGACCGGGATCGACAACCGCGTGGGCTCGCTCAGCGGGCCGTGCTCCCGCGACACGATCAGCGCTCCGGAGACGTCGTAGAAGTCGAGGCGCACGCCTGCCCCGAACGACGCCGTCGCGCCATTCACGCCGCGAGCGAAGGTGAACACGAGCTCGTGCACCGTGGCGGGCCCCGGGAACGTCGTCTCGAGCCAGCGCGGAGTCGGAACGGCGGACGCCCAGCGGGTTTCGGGGTTGCCGTCCGTGAGGTAGTCCGCTCCACAACAGACTCCTCCGCTCGTGCCGTCGTGATGACTCACCCGCACCGCGCCGCCCAACAGGCGAGTGATGTCCCGGACCCCGGAGCGCGCGAAGTCGCCGCTCCCCGCGGCGGTGATGGTGCCGAACGGGGTGAGGTCCGTGGCCGACAACCGGAACGAGGTGCGGGGAATCACGTCGTCGTCCGCGAGCGCGGTGTGAGCGAAGCTGTAACTCGCGTCCGAACGGTTCGACGCCGAGAAGCCACGGCCGTAGTGCAGGCTGTCGCTCACGTAGCTGACCGACACGCCCGTCAACGGCGTCTCGCCATCTCCGGCCAGGACGCGCCCGGCAATGGTGCCGCGCAGCGGCAAGGCGTCGAGCGAGCTGGCGAGGCCGGGGTCGACGGCGAAGTTCACGATCGACGCGGCTTCTTCGGGCGTCAGGCCCACCAGCAGTTCGGGGGGGAGTTGCGAGAGGCGCTCGGCCGACCCGGTTGCGCGACCGTCGCCCGAGTGCGGCGTGACTACGGTCATCAGCGCGACGCGGCTGCCGGGCGGGACCGTCACGCCGTCGAAGCGCACGAGCGCCGTGCTCTGGGACGCATCCTGTGCCCACCCGACGCTGGTCGGCGCCCGAGCCGCGGACTCACCGCCGAACACGAAGCCCATCGACTTGAAGCCACACGGGTTGTTGCCCTGCGGCACCCGTCGCAGCAGCAGCCAGCGGTCGCTGGCGTCGGCCACCGCATCCCCCGACGACGAGGCGCCGACGTAGGGTTTCTCCGTGCTGGCGAAGCTCAACGCGACGTCGACGGTGATCGGCTCCGAGCCGGGGTTCGCGAGGACGTTGAGGTGGCGGACGAAGTACCCGTCCAGCGGAATGAAGACCCGACGTTCGACGTCGAGGCCAGCGAGGCCCGGCTGCACGAGAACGGCCTCGCGCGACGCCTCCTCCGTCGCCACGGTCGAACCCGAGCCGACGAACGTCGCGGGGACGCCCTCGCGGTCGAGCGTCAGGCGCGTCGCGACGTTCGTGCAGTAGGGGCTGAGCCGGCCGTCGGGCTGCACCTGGTACTCGAAGCCGTTGCCGTCGAAGAAGCGGTACGTCGAGAGGTTGACCGTCGCCGTCAGCAGCTCGAGGTCGAGCTCGACGTCCTGCCCGTCGTGCTCGACGCTGCCCGCGGCGCTGCCCCAACGCCCTCCGCTGCCGTAGCCGCTGAGGGTGAAACCGCCCAGCGGGACGCCGGCGAAAGCGAAACCGCCGCCGGCCCCAGTGGTGAGCTTCATCGACTGCGCGACCTGGGGATGCGGGGAGCTGAGCGTGACCGTCACCCCACCCGAAGCCACGCCCGCCACGCGAGCGACACCGCGGACCGTGCCGACCGGTACGATCGGCATCTCGCGGTGGACGACCTGCCCGTTGGCCGTCAGCGACAGGCCGGTGGCTCGCGCACGCAGGCGGCCTGCGACCCGGACCTCGAGCGAGTAGCTGCCGAGCGTGTGGCTCTCGAACGCGAACTCCCCGGCCTCGTCGCTGGTCGCGCGAGTGGAGACGCCGCCGCTTCCGTACAGCGTCACCGCGGCGCCCGCGAAGGGCGTGACCCCGTCGGTGCCCAGCACTCGGCCCGTGAAGCTGCCGACGGCCTGCAGCATCAGCGTCAGGTCGATCGCCTGGCCCGCGGCCAGCGTCGCGCTGCGGGCGACCGACAAGTCGTCGTGCGTCGCGACCGCACGCACCGTCCCCGCCGGAACTCCCGCGAACTCGACGCGGCCGTCGGCGGGGGTCGTCGCCGTGCGCGCCGGCCCCGCGCTGCTCAGCGTCACGGCCGCACCGGCGCGCGGCACTCCCGCGGCGTCCAGGACCAGCACCGAGACCGTTCCGAAGCCGCGGAGGGTGACGTCGCGCGTCAGCGTCAGCCCCGGCGTCGTGAGCGTTCCCGCGGCCCTGCCGAGATCGCCATCCGACGTCCGCGCTTCCAGTTCGAACGCGCCGAGGGGCACGTCCTCGAACGCGAACGCGCCATCGGGGCCGCTGATGGTCGTGGCCGCGCGCGCCCCGGACAACTCGACGGTGGCGCCCACCACCACGCCGCCGAGGGCGCCACGCACGACTCCGGCGATCCGCGCCACTGGCTCCAGTTCGACTGGGAGCAGGACGTCGCCTCCGTCGCCGAGGCCGCCTGTCGCGTGTCCGTCGAGGCCGCGCGCGGGGTCGTGGGCCGTGGCCGTGAGCGCACCCGCCAGCACCACGGTGAAGCGCGCCCGCCCGTCAGCGCCGGTCACGGAATGCTGCGGGCTGGCGAATGGCGACGACGAGGCCAGCGTCACGCTGGCCCCCGGCACCAGGACCCCCAGCGCGTCGCGGACCTCGACGGTGACGGCCCCGACGCCGTTGAGCCGCAGGTCAACCGGGTAGGTCGCGCGATGCGACCCTGCATCGACGGATGCCCGGGCGCGGTCCGCGCCGCTGAAGGCGTCGAACGTCCAGGTGCCGAGCTGCAGGTTCCGCAGCTCCCAGTGGCCGGCTGCGTCGCTGGTGGTCGACGCCGCGGGAGTCGACCAGCCCGCGAGCCGCGCCTGGATCACGACCCCCGGAGCCGGCGCCCCTGAGGCCGTCTTCGCCGTGCCGACGACGTGGGCGAAAGCGGGAAGGGTGAGGGTGACTTCGCCGTCTTCACCGTCGATCAGGCTCACGCCAGCGGTCGCGGTGAGGCCGCTCTCCGGGTCCGTGGCGGCGACCGTGTGGCCGCCCGGGCGCAGGCCGGCTTCTTCGAATCGGCCCGCCGCGTCGGTCGTCCGCGCCGGACGCCCATCGACGCTCACTTGCATCCCGGCCGCGGGCGTGCCGTCCGGTTGTCGAAGGGCGCCGCGGAGCGTGCTGCCGGTGATCGTGAACACGACCTCGGTGCGTCCGGCGTTGCCTGCGAGGTCGCGGGCATGCACGACCAGCTTGTTGCTCCCGACGACCAGCCGGCCGGTGTCGAGCGCACGGGAGGTGACCCCGTCGACCGGTGCCGGGAGCCCCTGCCGGGCCCCGCCCTTGTACTCGACCTGGATCGACGTCGGGTCGAGGCCCGCGCCCGAGTCGGACACCGAGACCGTGATCGAGCCGATCAGGGCCTTGCGGACGGCACCCGTCGCCGGGTCGAGGATCTCGATCGTCGGTGCCGCGTGGTCGAGAACCAGGGTGCCGACGTCCAGCGTCTCCCCGTTGACCGCCAGCGACAAGCCTTCGACGACGGCCAGGCCCGCCGTCAGGGGGTCGCTGACCGAGAGCGAGAGCGGTCCCAGCGGCAGGCCGGGGAGTTCGAAGCGGCCGTCCGCCTGGGCCTGGGTCGTGACCTTGCGGTTGCCGCCGAGGGCCGCCTCGATCCGCGCGCCGTAGGCGGGCGTGGCGCCGTCGGAGCGCACCACGCGCCCGCGCACGACCGCGCTCGGCTGCACCTGGATCGCGATCACGCGGGTCTCGCCGGGCGCGACCGTCTCGGCCAGCGACCCGTACAGGGTGAGCGAGCCCGAAGGCACGGACAGCCGCGCGGTGAACGGCCCGGCCAGCACCTCGGGCAGGCGGAAGCGGCCGTCAGGCGGCAGGGCGAGCGTGTAGCCCCACCCGAACGACCCCGTCCCGCTCAGCGTCAGCCGTCCACTCGTGGGCGCCCCGCCCGAGTCGAGAGCCGTCCCCTCGATCGCCCCCAGGCCGTTGAGCGGGATCGCGACCTCGGTGGTCTCTCCGCCCACGACCTCGGCGTTCGCGCGGCCTCGGTCGAGGCTGCCCAGGACGTCGGCCGACAGGCTGGCCGTGCCCTCCGGCACCTGCGCGAACTCGAAGCCGCCCGTGGCATCACTGGATCGCGTCTGTGAGCCTCCCCCGCTGCCGCCGGCCCACAGCGAGACCTGCGACGGCGGGCCGTCGCTGACCCCGTCGGCGGCGACCACGCGGCCGACCAGGCGGCCCGAGTCACGCAGCGCGATCGGCAGGTCGAGAGCCGCGCCATCACCGACGAGCGTCGCCTCCGCCACGCCCTTGAGGAAGCCTCCGGCCAGCGACGCGGTCGCCGTGACGCGACCGACCGGCACGCCCTCGACGAGGTAGAGCCCGTCGGCGTCGGCGAGGGTGCTGGCCCGGAAGCGCCCCGAGGCGACCGTGACGCGCGCGCCGGGCTCGGGCTGGCCGTTGCTGGTGACGAGGCCCGACACCCGCCCGAGTCCTTCGGCGCGGACGCCGACTTCGACGACCTCGCCTTCGGTTTCGATCGAGCCCGCGGCCACGCCGGTGCGCGCGGTGAGCGGGTCCTGTGCCTCGAGCCGGAAGTTGCCGGCCGGCACGAAGTCGAAGCGGAAGCGGCCGACTTCGCCCGCGCCTTGCGTCGTCTGCTGGCCGAGCGCGCCTGCGGGCCCGATCAGGCGCACGGTGCCGAACGCGATCGGCTCGCCGGAAGGCATCCGGAACGTGCCCTGCACGGTGCCGGTGGTGGTCAGCCGGACCTTCACCTCGAGCACGTCGCCGGCCCGCCCCAGCGTGGCCGAGGCGCGCCCGCCGCGCGCCAGCGGATCGCGCACGCTGACGACGAGCGGTCCCTGGTAGACGCCCTCGAAGCGAGCCAGGCCTTCACTGGCCGGCTCCAGCGAGCGCTCGTGGACGCGGTTCGGGTAATCAGTCTCGGTCAGTCGTACGAACGCGCGCTCCACGGGCAGGTCGTCGCCGCTGACCACGCGGACCCTCACTTCGCCCGTGCCGCGGAGCACGACGTCGTGCTGAGCGTCGAGTCCCGCCCGGAGGTAGACGTCTTCGCGCGCCAGCTCCCCTGTCGCCGGATCGCGCGCCGTGAGCCGGTAGCGGCCTGCGGGCAGCACCCGCGCGAAGCGGAACTGGCCGGCGGCGTCGGTCTTCACCAGCACGTCGGGCAGGGGCCCGTCGACGGCCACCTCGACGCCCGAGCCGACCGCTGTCGCGCCGTCCGGCCGCAGCACCTGGCCCGACAGCACGCCCGCAGTGGTGTCGACCAGGCGCAGCGTGAGGTCGACGTCCGGCGTCCCGAGCGTGGCGCGCGCCGTGGCCGTGATCGCGCTCCACGGGTCGCGCGCGACCACGGTGATCGGCCCGACGTTGACCGACGCGAAGCGGAAGCGGCCATGCGCGTCCGTCGTCGCGAGGTGCGACTCGCGCGAGGCGAAGCCGCACGCCGCAGCGTCGTAGACGCGGGACGTGAGCGCGACGCGGGCGCCCGCCACCGCGGCGCCGCTGCCGTCCACGACGACGCCCGCCACCCCGCCCACCCCCCCGAAGCGCAGGATCCCGAAGCCGGTCTCGCCCTCGCGGGTGACCGCCGCGGTGGCCGAGGCGAAGTCGGTGAAGCCGGGGAACGAGCGCACGGCCGCCGCGCGCGCGGACCCGAGCGCCACGTCGGCGAACTCGACGAGGCCTTGCGCGTCCGTCGTGCCCTGGCGCGACACGCCGCAGGTCCCGGCCAGCAGCGACACCTGCTGGCCCACGACCGGTGCGCCCGCGGCGTCCAGCAAAGTGAAGGCCGCCCGGCCCAGGCCGGAGAGCTGGATGTCCACGCCTTCGACGACGCCGGGCGCCGACACGGTGCGCGAGGCCAGTCCCTTGCGGGCGAAGTCGGCCGACGTCGCCTCGAACGTCTCGGAGGCCGTGGGGCGCACCGGCACGCCGCGGATCTCGTAGCGGCCCTCGACATCGGCCAGGCCACCGAACGAGGTGCCGAGCTGCCGCACGATCGCCCCCGGCGCGGGCTGTCCGTCGGGCAGGCGCACGGTGCCGCGCACCGTCGCCGTCTGGTCGGGCGGATCGACCTCGACGACGAGGTCGGCCTCGATCACGTCGCCGGCGCCCGCGACGCCCGTGGCCTGGGCGATGTCGCGTGCGTTGAGGAACGCTCGCAGGACGTACGCGCCGGTCGGCAACGCGTCGAGCGAGAACTCGCCTGCAGCGTCGGTCGTGGTCGCGCCGACGGTGACGAGGGTGCCGCCCTGGTCGAGCTGGTACCAGACCGCCGCACCGACGGCGGGACTCAGCACCCCGGCCTCGAGGCGGCGCACGCGGCCCGTGGCGCGCACGGTACCGCCGTCGATGGTGACGTCGATGCTCGCCGTCTCTCCCGCCCGCGCGATGTGCCCGGCCGCGTGTCCCAGGCCCAGGCCCTTGGCTGCCTGGACCGTCACTGCACCCACCGTGATGCCCGCGACGGCGTAGCGCCCGTCGCCGTCCGCGGTCGTGGCCTTCCCCACCTGCGGATCGGTCTGGCTGCGGACGACGACCTGCGCTCCCGGCACCACCGCCCCCGTCAGGTCGCGTACGGTGCCGGTCACGGCGCCGGTGCCGAGCAGGACCAGGTCGAGGGCGATCGCCTCGCCGTCGGCGCGCACGTGGGCCGAGGCGCTCCGCAGCGAGCCCGTCGCGGGGTCGCGCACGTTCACGCCGAACGGGTAGCCGCAGTTGTCCTGGCGCGCGTAGCGGAACTGGTAGCGGCCCTCGCCATCCGTCGCCGTGGCCGCGATGCCGGTGTGGCGCGGCGTGTCGCACAGCAAGTTGGTCTGGGCGACCAGCGTGACGCGGGCCGCCGGGACCGGCGTGCCGCCGGCCTCGAGCACGCGGCCGGTGACCACGGCGCCCGGGTCCGTGAGGCGCGAACCGAGCGCCAGTCCCACGCTGGGACCGCCGGCGCCGCGCGGATCGGCCAGGCCGTCGATCGAGACGTGGGCCGGAACGTGCGGTCCCTCGGGCTGCTCGAGACCGAGGAAGACGAGGCGACCCGAGAGCTGGCGGCGCGCGCCGAGGACGCGGTTGCGCGCGAGCGTGTAGCGCCCGGTGTCGGCGGCGGCCGCAGTCGACACGGGGCGATCGAACACGATCACCGCCTGCACGCCGAACGGAGACGCACCCGCGAGCGTCTCGGGGCCGATCACGTGGGCCGCGACCGGCACCGGGCCTCTGGAGGCGAAGGTGCTCGTGGACGCCGCCCGCCGGGTTTCCGCGATCCCGTCACCCTCGGCGTCCCAGGCCAGTTCCAGGTCCTCGGGCCGCGACGGATCCAGGACCAGGCTCCCGCGGCCGCCCGCAGCCACGTCGATCGCCATCGCGGCCCGCACGAAGCGGCCATCGCCACGCGGCTGCACGACGCTGACGCGCAGCGGCCCCGACCCGCTCGCCTCGAACTCCACCCGCGTCGCCGCCGCCACCGGCGGCGCCAGCCGCCACTCGCCGACGGCGAGCCCCACGGGCTCGCCCGCCATCGTCTTCCACAGGGCGGTCACGGGGCCGTCGAAGGCGATCGAGTTGAAGTCGGGGCCCGAAGCCAGCACCTCTTCGGCGTCTGCGACCCAGCCGGCCGGGTCGCTGCCGAAGGCGCCCGTGAGTGCCGCCCGCAGCGCGGCCCCGAGTTCGTGCCCCGCATCGGTCGTCGCCAGCACCTGATCGAAGCCGGCGTCGCGCGGCTCGCCGCTCGCGAAATCGCCGGCGAGGTCGCGCAGCGCGTCGGCGTCGGCCTGGCCCAGGCTGATCCGCAGCCCGGTCTCGGCCAGCGCCAGCGCCCGCTGCACGACGGCCTCGCGG
Organism: Acidobacteriota bacterium; assembly: GCA_011526565.1. Classification (GTDB taxonomy): domain Bacteria; phylum Acidobacteriota; class Vicinamibacteria; order Fen-336; family Fen-336; genus WYBL01. The sequence continues at coordinate 21,380 of WYBL01000099.1, forward strand.
CGCGGGCGGACCACGCCCCGCGGCAGCAGGCCCGCGGGCGCGTTGGCGGCGCTCCAGGCCTGGCCCAGGACCCGCATCGCGGCGCTGACGACGTCACGCGGCACGGCGTCGACGGCGGCCGGCAGCACCAGCGTGTCCGGGGACAGCGGGACGCCACGCTCCCCCACGCCGAGCCGGAAGCGCAGGTCGCCGGAGGCGCCGCTCGCGGTGTCGAAGCGCAGGTAGGTCGCTGTGACCTGGCCGGTGCGCTGGCTGCGCAGGCGGAAGCGCGCCGTGTGCGAGTCGCCGGGCGCCAGGGTGTCGATCGGGTCTGGCGCTTCGATCAGCGTCGCGCCGGACAGCGCCGCCTCGTCGAGCGCCAGCGTCAGCAGGTTCGCCGCGCCCTGGCCGATGTTCGTGACCGTAGCGTGGAGGTCGAAATCCTCTCCCGCGCGCACGACGGACGGCACGACGAACGTGACGTCGAAGTACGGGTTGCGCACCAGGACGCCGCCCGAAGCGCGGCCGCCCACGGTGATCGGCCCCGTGGCCAGGCCGTCGAGCGTCGCCGCGATGTCGAACTCGAGGCGATGGAAGCCCTCCCGCTCGCCGCGCACCAGGAACTCGGCCTGGCCCTGCTCGGCCGGGCGCAGCGCGACGACGTCGTCGCCCGTATCAGGCTCGCCGTCGGGGCCGACGTGGCGCACGGGCATGGTCTCGGGCTGAGGACCACGCACCGTGTCAGGAAGCGCCAGGGGATCGTCAGGCGTGCCGCGTTCGAGGTCCTCGCCTGGGGGCATGACGATCGAGCCGGTGACGTCGCGCACGATCAGGCCCGAGCCGACCGGCGCGCCGTTGGCGACGAACAGCTTCGCCGAGAAGAACTGCTTGAGGTAGCCGACGTTCCCCGGGATCACGAGCACGCTCGGGATGCGCACGGGCTGCCCGGCCGGCAGGCGGATCTCCGGCGCGTCGGGCAACCCGGGCAGCTTCGGTGGCCGCAGCAGGCCCGGCACGATCGTCATCGGCGGCACGTCGACGCCGGCCCGTGAAGGCGCCGGCGGCGGCAGCAGGGGCGCGGGCACCGGAACGCCCGCGCGGTCGAAGACCACGGGGAACGAGAGCTGGATGGCGTTCGATTCGACGCGCATGCCGAGGTCGAACTGGAAGCCCAGGTAGTCGTCCGAGTCGAGCACGATGCCCTTGGCCCGAATCTCGTCGAGCGTGAGGGCCCGCGTCTTGACCGAGGTGACGAGGATCTGGTCGATCACCTTCAGCTTCGTCGTCGAAGGCTGGACGTCGACCACCGCGTGTCCCCCGGCCACGATGCGCAGGTTCGACAGCGTGTAGTCGCCGCCGACCGCGAGCGCCGGCAGCGGCAGGATCAGCGGGTCGGAGGTCGCGGGCGCTTCGGGCCCGGGCAGCGTCAGCGTCGTGGTCAGCCCGGGCCCCGAGAGCTCGGCCTGGACTTCGAAACCCGAGTCGAGGAACGCGGCGACCTCTGCACCGTCCAGGGCCCGTCCGCCGGCTTCGACCACCACGCGCACCCCGGCGGCCGTGTTCTTGGGCACCGCGGGGTTCGGCGGATCGAGTCGGGCCGAGAGGCCCACCAGGGAGAGCTGGAGCTCGCCGATCTTGCGGGGGGTCTGGGCGAAGGCCGGGAGCGTGGACAGGAGCGCGGCGAGCAGGCCGACGCCGGCGATCGCCCGATGTCCGACCTGTGTCCGCAACTCCGCAGCCCCCTGCGCGCGACCGGGCGGACGGCCCGACGCACTCTCCACTCTGATGGACCTGCCTATTCAGGTTGTTTATGGGAGAGGACGGGAGGGTACGGCCAGCCGGGGCTTCTCGTCAAGCAGAAACTGTATACGTTGAAGCCGAAAAACCGAACAAGCGTTCGGAATCAGAAGCACGACGGGGAGTGGCGTTGCGGCCACTCCCCGTCGGTACGTCACGAAGGACGGCGGTTGCGTCTAGAAGCGGTAGGCCACCCGGAAGTAGCCGACCTTCGCCTGGTAGTTGCCGTCGTTGGCGTTCAGGAAGAAGGACGCCGGGTAGTAGTTGGTCGCGCCGCCCGTGAGGGCGTCGGCGATCGAGTAGTCCTCGAACATCCCGCCGAGCGTGACGGTCCACGCCGCGGCGAGCTGGTGCTTGAGCTCGGCGATCAGGGTGACGATCTCGGTGTCATCGTAGTCGTCGAAGTTCTGCGCACCGGTCGCACTGCGCGCGTTGGCGGGGGCGCCGCCGGCGAAGATGCCGATGGCGTTGGAGCCGTCCACCTTCTGGTAGCGAGCGGTCACGTTCAGGAACCACTTCTCCGGCTTCAGTGTGAAGTCGGCGCCGGCGCCCAGCGTGGTGACCTTGTCCTCGACCGCGGACGTCCAGTCGTCGGCGGGGTTGGTCGACACGGTCGCGCCGCTCTGGCGGCCGCGCTGCGTGTCCTCGATCAGCTCGTAGCTGAAGAACCCGTAGAGCGTCGCCCTGTCGCTCGGCGTGAAGTCGAGGTCGGCGGAGAAGGTGTTGAACTTGGCCTCGGTCAGGCCGTAGATGCTGTCCTTGTAGTCGTCCTTGGCGCCCCAGTAGCCGAGCACGAAGGTGACCTTGCCGGACGTCGGGGTGATCTCGACCGAGGCGTTGTAGCGGTCGGCGTCCTTCTTGGCCTGGTCGTAACGCAGGTTGCAGATCGGGCCGGTGCCGCACATCGAGGCGTAGGCCGCGGTGCCGGGGCCCATCGCCAGCGCGTTGGTGGGGGTGCCGTGGAGGACGAACGAAGCCTCTTCCGACAGCTCCATCTCGACGCCTTCGTAGTCGCGCATCGCGCGCTCGAAGCCACCACGGACGCGGACCTGGTCCGAGGCGCGGAGCACGGCGTTGACGAACACCGCGGTCTCCTTGGTCTCCTCGGTCTCGCGGAACGTGCGGTCCATCAACTGGTGCCGGAGGCCGCCTTCGAGGTTCAGCTTGCCGAAGTCGTAGGCGACCAGGCCCTCCATCCGCGTGTTCTTGTAGCCGTAGGGCACGCTGATGCGGGGCGTGGCGTTCCAGTACCCGTCGTAACGCACGTAGCCGGGGAACGAGATCTGCGGGGTCCCGTTGTCCAGGTCGTAGTAGCGCAGGCGGGCGATGAACGTCAGCTTGTCGGCGGGACGCGCCGAGAAGAAGGCGTTCAGGCTGGTGACGTCGACCTGGCCGTCGAGCGACTGCGCGGGCAGCGACGAGGTGCTGGTCAGGTTCTCGACCGCGCCCTTCACGGCGGTGTTGGTCGTGTAGGGGATGAAGGGCTCGTTCTGGGTCCAGGTGCCGTAGGAACCGTCGACGACGAGGCGGGTCTTGTCGTTGAACTTGGCCGTGAAGCCGAGCGTCCCGGTGAACGCCTCGTTGGTCGGCGGCAGCGCGACGAGGCCGTAGCGGGCGCCGGCGACGGACGACGAGCCGGGCGCCTGGTAGGCGCCGGAGTCGGACGAGTCTGTGACCCGGAACGGGTTGTCGAACGCGAGCGTGTCGATGCGGTTGTCGAACTTGTTGTAGTGCACGCCGCCGCGCAGCGAGCCCCAGCTCTGGGTCAGGAACAGGTCGACCCCGAAGTCCTGGGTCAGGTAGTGCACCGGCTCGGGCAGCTCGACGACGTTGCCGAAGCCGAACGCAGTGCCGGACGCGGCGCGGTCGCCCACGCGGCGCTCGCGGAAGTAGCTGACCTTGATCTCGGCGTCGCCGGGCTTCATGGTGAACGCGACGTTGCCGCGCTCACGGGTCAGCTTCAGGTCGACGAGGCCCGCCGCCGCGTAACCGGGGGCGACCAGGTCGGCGAGGAACGGGTAGGTGATGCGGCTGCGCGGGCTGGTGCCCTCGAGCACGCCCTGGTAGTACGCCTGGGTCGTGTCGGAGAGCTGCCACACGCCGTCGCCGGTCTTCGTCAGGAGCGTCTTGCCCCCGTTGCCGAAGCTGTGCGGGATGCGGTTGTAGTCGCCCTCGAGGGTCCACTTGCCCTTGCCGAGGAACGCCGCGAACGCCTGGTCGCCCTGGCCGAGGTCGATGGCGCTCACATCCCAGCGCAGGCCGTCGTTCACGCCGCGGAAGCGGAAGAACGGGGCGACCATGCCGTCGGGGATGTCACGGTACTCCAGGAACTTCGAGGAGATGGTGTCGACGTCCGTCTGGATCACGCCGAACTGGACCTCGTTCTCGGTCCAGTTCTCGGGCAGCGGAGCGTCTTCCTGCGCGAAGACGAAAGGAGCGCAGAGCGCGACGAGGAGAGCGGCGAGGATGTTGCGCTTCATGGCTACCTCTACCTCCCCAGGTACGGCCCGGAGGGACCGTTGCCGCCGTGGACGTTCTGGTGGCAGTTCTTGCAGGCGTGCTCGGCGGCGCGGCTGCTGAAGATCGGGTTGCCGGCGCCAGGCGACACGGTCGGGCCCGCGAACGAGTTGCCGCGGTCGTAGAGCGTGCCGGGGTGCCGCGTGTTGAGGTGGCAGCGCTGGCAGAGGAACGGCTGCTTGGCCACGAGCAGCTTGTCGTGGTTGGAGCCGTGCGGGTCGTGGCACAGGGCGCAGTTCTCGCGAACCGGCGCGTGCTCCCACAGGAACGGGCCCCGCTTCTCGGTGTGGCAGGTGAGGCAGGACTCGTTGATCCAGTTGCCCTTGATCATCTTGGGCGTCGCACCGTCGTGCGGGTCGTGGCAGCTCGAGCACGCCATCTTGCCCTCGCGCACCGGGTGATGCGAGGTCCGCATCAACTTGGCGCGGATGTTCTGGTGGCAGGAGGAGCAGTTCTCGGTCTCGGAGACCGTCTTCAACTGGCCCTTCGGGCTCTTGAACGAGTGCACGCTGTGGCACGAGGTGCAGGACACGCCGCGCCGCTCGTGGACGCCGCCCTTCCAGTTCTCGTGCTTGCCGCTGTCGTGGCAGGTGAGACAGGTCGCGTCGACCTCGGCCGCCGGGAGCGTACCGAGCTTCTTGATCGGACCGGGCTCGCCCTTCTCGAGGTTGCCCTTCACGTGTTCGGTCACGTCGCCGTGACACGAGTTGCAGCCCTGGGCGGCGTGCTGCGTGGTCTTGAACTGGTTGAACGCCGCCTCGTGGCAGGTCTTGCAGTCGTTGACGTCGTAACCCGGGGTGTCCGCCAGCGCGGGAGGCGCGCCGAACAGCACGAGCGCCAGCGCCAGCAGGCCCGCGAGGGTCGCGAGGTGTCGCAAGGTTTTCATTGAGGGTCTTTCCGGAAGTCTTCCTTCCCAAGCTCGGGGCCCGGCACCTGCCGTCCCCCTGTACGTCGTCCGACCGGGCCGCCGGACCCGAGGCGCTCCATCGGCCCCCGGGCGTTCGCGTCGCAAGATGAATGACTCATGACTCGTTTTGACGACCCGTGGCGTTTTCCTGCACAACTCGCGCCATGCCAAGCCGCAACTGTTGCCTATTCGACACCCCTCGAATGCCCGGGCCGCAGCTGCAATCGACTCTTAGTGTAGCGAAATCCGGCAGCCGGGCCGCAAGTACTGCGTGGAGCGACCGGTCGGGGCCTAGCGGCGGAACTTCTCCGAGTGGACGAGGCCGGCGCGGTGGAGGAGGAAGCGCGCCGCGGTCCAGAGGGTGCCCAGGCCGTAGACGACCCCCTGGCTGAAGTTCACCGAAGAGGCCTCGTCGAAGTAACGGGTCGAGATCGGCACCTCGACGACCCGCTGCTCGAAGTGCACGGCCTGGAAGATCACCTCGGTGTCGAACACGAACCCGTTGGCGTTGCGCAGGAAGGGGATCGTCTCGAGGAACTTCCGCGAGTAGGCGCGATAACCCGTGTGGCACTCGGTGAACTCGCGGCCCATCGCCAGGTTCTCGCAGGTCGTCAGGAAGCGGTTGGCGATCCGCTTCCACAGCGGCATGCCGCCGCGCCTGGCCCCGCCGGGGATCGCCATCCGCGAGCCCAGCACCATGTCGGCGCGGCCTTCGGCGATCGGCGCGATCATCTCGGGGATGATCTTCGGGTCGTACTGCCCGTCGGGGTGCAGCATGACGACGATCTCCGCCCCGTCGCGCAGCGCCTCCATGTAGCAGGTCTTCTGGTTGCCGCCGTAGCCGACGTTGTGCGGGTGGCGGATCGCCTTCAGGTTCAGGTCCTGCGCGCGCTGCGTGGTCTCGTCGCGGGAGTGGTCGTCCACCACGACCACCTCGTCGTAGTACCCCTGCGGGATCGCGCGGAACGTGTCCTCGAGCGTCTTCGCGGCGTTGTAGGCCGGCATCACGATGACGACCTTGCCGCGCGGGCGGGCCGGTGTCGCGGGGGCTGCGGGGGTGTCGGAGGTGGAGGTCATCGCGGCCGGGATTCTACTGCGTGGCGGCCACGGGCGCCTTCTCGATCCGCACCTTGCTGATGCGGTGGCGCTCGACGTCGACGACGACGAAGCGGTGGTCCCCCAGTTCCACGCTCTCTCCGCCGCGCGGCACCTTGCCCAGCCGGTCGAGCATGAAGCCGGCGACGGTCTCGAACTCCTCCGACTCGGGGATCGGCACCGCAAAGCTCTCGCGCAGCTCGGCGGCCGAGACCGTGCCCTCGACGATCAGCGATCCGTCCTTCAGGCGCTCGACCGGCTTCTCCTCCCAGTCGTACTCGTCCTGGATCTCGCCGACGATCTCCTCGATCACGTCCTCGAGGGTGACGAGCCCAGCGGTCGAGCCGTGCTCGTCCACCACGATCGCCATGTGGGTGCGCCGCTTCTGGAGCTCCTTGAGCAGGTCGCCGATCTTCTTCGTCTCGGGCACGAGCAGCGCCGGGTGCAGCACCTTGCGCAGCACCACCGGCTGGCGCCGCTCCAGCAGCCGCAGCACGTCCTTGACGTAGACGACGCCGGCGACGTTGTCGATCGTCTCTTCGTAGACCGGGATGCGGGAGAAGCCGCTCTCCACGATCAGCCCGCCGACCTCCTGCGCGGGCGTCGCCGCCGACAGCGCGAAGATCTTCGGCCGCGGGACCATCACCTTCTTGACGGGCGTCTCGTTGAAGTCGAAGACGCTCCTGATGATCTCGGCCTCCTGCTCGTCGATCACGCCCTGCTGGCGCCCCTCGCGCACCATGTGCCGGATCTCCTCCTCCGACACGAACGGGCGGTGGCCGGGATCGCGGAAGCCGAACAGCCGCAGCACGGTGCGCGTGGAGAACGTGAGCAGCACCACGAAGGGACGCGTGACGCGGGACAACGCGTGGATCGGCCAGGCGACGACTGTCGCCACCGGCTCGCTGAAGCGCAGCGCGACCGCCTTCGGGACCAGTTCGCCGAGGATCAGCTCCGTGTAGACGATCAAGGCGGACACCGCGATGGGGGCGACGACCGCCGGCACCACCCAGGCGGGCAGCGGAAGGTCGCGGACCCAGGGCTCGAGGTGCTGGCTCGCGAGGTAGCCGCCGGCGACGCCGGCGAGCGTGCCCATCAGGGTGACGCCGATCTGCACGGTCGCCAGGAACGTCTCCGGATCGTCCTGCAGCGCCTTGGCCTTGCGGGCCCCGCGCGAGCCCTCCGCGGCGAGCGCGTCGATCCGGCCCCGCTTGGCGGAGATGAGCGCGATCTCGCTGCCGGAGAAGAAGCCGTTGCCCAGCAGGAGCAGCACGATCGCGACGAGCAGGAGGCCGGCTTCGGTCATGGTCGGTTCGGCGGGATGCTAGCATCCGCGGAGATACAGGAGGGCGTAGCCTTGTCCAGCGAGATCTTCGACCTGACCGTGATCGGGACCGGCCCCGGCGGCTACGTGGCCGCCATTCGCGCGGCCCAGCGCGGCCTCAAGGTCGCCTCCGTCGAGCGCGACCCCAAGGGCACCGGCGGCACCTGCCTGCTGCGCGGCTGCATCCCGACCAAGGCCCTGCTGCACACGGCCGACCTGTTCGCGGACCTGAAGCGCGGCAAGGAGTTCGGGATCACCGCCGACAACGTCGGGATCGACTTCCCCGCCGTGATGTCCCGCAAGCAGCGGATCGTGACCCGGCTGTCGAAGGGCATCGAGGGCTACCTGTTCAAGAAGAACAAGATCACGCTGTTCAAGGGCGAGGGCCGGTTCGAGGGCCGCAACACCGTGATCGTGAAGAACGAGAGCGGCGCCGAGCAGAAGATCCAGACCAGGAACGTGCTGCTGGCGACCGGCAGCCGGCCCCGCTCGCTTCCCTTCCTGAAGATCGACGGCAAGAACATCCTCACCTCGGACGAGATCCTGGAACTGCAGGAGATCCCGAAGAGCCTGATCGTGATCGGCTCCGGCGCCGTCGGCATGGAGTTCGCCTCGGTCTTCCAGCGCTTCGGCAGCGAGGTGACGGTGATCGAGATGCTGCCGCGCATCCTGCCGCTCGACGACGAGGAGATCGGCATCGAGGCCGGCAAGATCTTCGCGAAGACGATGAAGATCTTCACGTCCGCGAAGACCGAGTCGGCGAACGTCACCGCCGACGGCGTCGAGATCGGCTTCACCGACGCCCAGGGCCAGAAGCAGACGGTCAAGGCGGAGAAGGTGCTGGTCGCGGTCGGGCGCGGCCCGGTCACCGACGGCCTCGGGCTCGAGTCGACCCGGGTGCGCATGGAGCGCGGCTACATCCGCACGGGCAAGGACTACCAGACCGACGAGCCGGGCGTGTACGCGATCGGCGACGTGATCACGATCGACGGCAACCCGCACCCCCAACTCGCCCACGTCGCGTCGCACGAGGGCATTCGCGTCGCGGAACAGCTCGCGGGCCACCACTTCTCGCCCATCAACTACGACCGCATCCCCGGCGCGACCTACTGCTCCCCGGAGACCGCGGGCGTGGGCCTGACCGAGGCCGAGGCCAAGCGCCGCGGCTACGACGTCAAGGTCGGCAAGTTCCCCTTCGCGAACCTGGCCAAGCCGCGCATCGTCGGCCACGACCACGGCTTCATCAAGGTCGTCTCGGAAGCGAAGTACGACGAGGTGCTGGGCATCCACATCATCGGCCCCCACGCGACCGACCTGATCGGCGAGGCGTGCGTCGCGCTGCAGCTCGAGACCACGACCGAGGAACTGGCCAGCACGATCCACCCGCACCCGACGCTGATCGAGACGATGGGCCAGGCCGCCGAAGCCGTCTACGGCGTGGCGATCGACGCCTAGCTCACGACCTTGAAGCCGCCCGCCGCCGAGCTGTCCCGCGCGCAGCTCCTGGAGATCTACCGCTTCCTGAAGCTCAACCGGATGGTGGAGGAGAAGCTCACCAACCTCTACCGCCAGGGCAAGATCGTGGGCGGCCTGTACCGCTCGCTCGGCCAGGAGGCGTGTTCGGTGGGGGCGGCGTACGCGCTCGACCGCGGCGACATCATGACGCCGCTGATCCGCAACCTCGGCGCGATCTTCGTGCGCGGCGGGCAGCCGCGCCACATCTTCGCGCAGTACATGGCGCGCGAGGGCGGGCCGACGAAGGGGCGCGACCTCAACACCCACTTCGGCTGGCTGTCCGAGGAGGGCAGCAACATCGCCGTCATCTCCATGCTGGGCGACATGGTGTCCGTGCTCGCCGGCGCGGTGCTGGCCGAGCGGATGAAGGGCAAGCCGACGGTCGCGCTGACCTGGCAGGGCGACGGCGCCACCTCCACGGGCGCGTTCCACGAGGGCTTCAACTTCGCCTGCGTGCAGAAGGTGCCGCTGGTCGTCGTGATCGAGAACAACAAGTGGGCGTACTCGACGCCGACGTCGCGCCAGACCAGCAACACCCGCTTCCTCGACCGCGCGGTGTCCTACGGCTGCCACGGCGAGGCCGTCGACGGCAACGACGTGCTGGCGATGTACGAGGTCACGCGGCGCGCGATCGAGCGCGCGCGGGACGGCGGCGGCGTGACGCTGATCGAGGCCGACACCATGCGCATGCGCGGCCACGCCGAGCACGACGACATGGGCTACGTGCCGCCCGAGATGGTCGAACAGTGGAAGGGCCGCGACCCGATCGCGAACTACGAGCGCGCGCTGCTCGGCCGCGGCATCGCCCAGGCCGAGCTGGACGCCGTGGTGGCGGAGCTGGAGGCGAGCCTCGCCGAGGACCTGGCGTGGGCCGAGGCGAGCCCGTTCCCGCAGCCGGAGACCGCGCTGCCCGGCGTCTACGGCGACCGCGACGTGCGGGTGCCCACTCCCCCGCTGGTCCTCGAGCGGCAGCGGCGGAAGGGGGGCCGCTGATGGCGACGCTGACCTACCTCGAAGCGATCCGCCTGGCGATGCTCGAGGAGATGCGCCGCGACCCGCGCGTGTTCGTGCTCGGCGAAGACGTCGGCGC
>WYBL01000100.1 GCA_011526565.1 Acidobacteriota bacterium
AGGTGTTCGGCGCCAACGAGCTGTTGTTCGTCGCGCTGCTGCTGCTGGCGGCCGAGGCCGGCGAGCGCGGCGCCCGTCGCACGGCCGGCGCCTGGCTGGGCCTCGCCTGCGCCACCAAGCAGCTCGCATGGCCGTTCGCGCCGTTCCTGCTGCTGCACTGGGCCGCAGCGCGTCACGACGGGAGCGGCGGCTGGCGCGGCGACCTGCGCGCGCTGGTCGCGCCGGAGACGCTGCGGCAGGTTGCGGCGCCCGCGCTCGCGGGTCTCGCCGTCGCCGCAGCGGTCACGCTGCCCGTGGTCGCGCTCGACCCGCGGGCGTTCTGGGCCGACGTCGTCGCCTACAACGTCGGCTTCGGCGGCGATCTCTACCCGTTCGGCGGCACGCCCGGGATCGGCCTCGCCAACTTCGTGCTCTATGCCGGCGCGATCTCCGACCTGCGCGACCCGTTCCCGCTCGGGCGGCTGTATCCGCTGCTGATCCCTCTCGGGTTGCTGATGGTCCGCGCGCAGCTTCGCGCGCCGGGTCTCGGTGCGGCGCTGCTCAACGGCGCCACCGCCCTGTGCGCGGCGCTCTACCTCTCGCGGATCGTGCACCCGAACTACTTCGTCGCCGCCGCCGTGCTGCTGCCGCTGGCCGTCCTGCTGCGCCGCCGCGACGGGGATCTCGCGGCGGTGCCCGCGCTCCTGCTGCTCGCGGCGGTCGAGACCGCCGAGAACTCCGTGTTCCGTGCGGCCTGGGAGCAGGCGCGCGCAGCGGGGCTGGAGGCCTGGCTGTTCCGGCCGCTCGCGGCGCTGGCCCCGCGCGCCGGCGACGGGCTGACCTCCGACCCGCTCGGGCTCGCCGTCTCCGCCCTGCTGGCGGGCGCGAGCGTGCTGTGGCTGGCGGCGGGCGCCGTGGGGGTGCCCGTGCGCGCCCGAACCGCGGGGCTGGCGCTGCTGCTGGCGGCGCTCGCGATTCCGACGCTGGCCGTCGCCCGGCTCGGCGAGGCGACCGGCGTGCGGCGCGAGGAGAGCGGCTGGAGCGTGCAGGCCAGCGCCGCCGGAGCGCGGGTGCGCGCGCTGGAGAGCCCGTGGACGCGGCCCGGGGCGGCTCGGCCCGAGGCCCGCGAGGCGGCGAGTTCGAGTTTCCGGCTGGAACCGCCGCGGCGCTTCACGCCCGACCCGCCCCATGCGACGCCGGGGGCCGCAGTGCTCGGCGCGCTCCACGGCGCGCTCGACCCGCGGCGGGGTGCCGCGCTCGCTTTGATCGCGCTCGCGCTGGCGGTGGCTGTCGCGGGGCAGCGGCTGGGGATCGAGCCGGGCGCCGTCGCGGTCGCGCTGGCCGCGCCGCCGCTGCTCTTCGCGGCGATCTGGGGTGGCGGGGCGACGTGGGCGCTGACGCTGCTGCTCGTCGCGGCTGCCCTGGTCCGGGCGGGTCGGATGCGGTCCGGCGGCGCGCTGCTCGGGGCTGCGGCCGCCGTGGAGCCCGTGGCGCTCGGCGGGTTGCTGATGCTGGCGGGCTGCGAGCCACGGGCGCGGCGCAGCGCCGGGGTGGCCGCGGCGATGGTGCTCGGAGTTGCGGCGTTACCCGCGCTGGTTGCGCCCGCCGACGCCGTCGCGGCGCTCGGCGGCGCCCTCGAGCCGCGGCCCGGGGTCGGGCTGGCGGGGCTCGGGCTCGCCCGCGGGCTCGGCGACGCGGGCTACTTCGCGGCCGCCGCGGTGGGGCTGGTGATCGCGCTGGGCGTGGCCGCGCGATGCGCCCGGTCAGCGCCCCTGGCGGCATCGGGACTGGCCGTGCTCGCCGCCGTCGTGCTCGCGCCCGGGCTGCCGGCGTCCGCGCTGGCGCTGCCGCTGGGCCTGCTCGCGGCAGGCCTCGCCCACGAGGGCGATCCGGAGGGCTGAGGGGGAGCGTTTGGTGCCGGAGGCGGGACTCGAACCCGCACGGTTTTACCCACACGCCCCTCAAACGTGCGTGTCTGCCAATTCCACCACTCCGGCACCGGAGTGCGGCGAACCCGAATCGTAGGGCGCGGGACGCAGGCGTGTCAAACCGACCGCGCCGTGGTTCGTCGTCGTGGCCGAGCCGGCCGCGCCGGGACCGCGCGGCCCGACAGCGGACCGCCTGCGGCGCTCGCCGCGCAGGTCGCCGTCGAGCCGCCTGCGCCGCGAGCCGCGCGGGTCGCAGTCGAACCCGCCTGCGGAGCCCTCGAACCGGGCCGCCGGGACCGCTAGGATTCGCTCGCATGGACGAGCCGGCGAAGTACGAGCTGCGGACGCGGGTCGAGGCTTCCGACATCGATCAGCTCGGGCACGTCAACAACCTCGTGTACCTGCGCTGGGTGCAGGAGGTGGCGATCGCGCACTGGCGGGTGCTGGCGAGCGCCGAGGAGCAGGCGGCGGTCGCGTGGGTCGTCGTGCGGCACGAGATCGACTATCGGCGGCCCGCGTTCGCCGGGGAGGCCGTCGCGCTGCGGACGTGGGTGGGGCAGGCGACCAGCGCGACGTTCGAGCGCCACACCGAGATCGTGCGGCAGGACGACGGCGTGCTGCTGGCGCGGGCGAGGACGCTGTGGGCGCCGATCGATCCGGCGAGCGGGCGGCTGAAGAGGGTTGACGGCGCGCTGCGCGCCCGGGTCTCGGTCAGTTCGTCGGGTTGAACAGCGTCAGCCAGCGCGGCACGGTCGTCGGGACCGTGTCGTGGAAGCGCCAGCGCTTCGTGCCGCGCAGCAGGCGGGCCGCGCGGTCGGCCTCCGCGGGCGGGCCCAGCAGCAGGCCGCGGTGCTCGCGGTCGGAGGACTCGAGGCGCGTGATCACCGCCTGGGCCGCGCGGTCGGAGCCGCCGCCGAGGCACAGCGCGATGCCGGTGCACAGCGGGAACACGGCGATCGACGGGTTGGGGCTGTCGGGCAGCGGCTGCACGTGGACGGAGACGAGGCCCTCGGGGCGGCGCAGCACCGCGGTGCCGCTGCCCTTGGTCGCGAGCATCTCGCCGAGGATGCGCCACGGCCGCGTGCGCTCGTCGACGGGCACCGCCGAGAACGGGTCGACGACGCCCTTCCACGCGCCCGGCTCGGCGAGCAGCAGCACGTGGACCGAGCCGAGCGAGCGCTTCTGCAGCAGCGCCAGCGCCATCACGTCGCGGGCGCCCTCGTCCTCCTCGCGCAGGAACGAGTTGACGCGCAGCCCGGTCAGGTCGTGGGCGCCGGTCGGCAGCCGCCGCTGGCCGACGCCGGCGTCGAGCAGGCCACGCTCGACGAGCAGGGCGACCGCCAGGTCGAGGCGCAGGACCGGCGCGATGCGGGCGCGGCGCAGCGCCTCGAGGCTGGTCGCCTCCGGCCGCCCCGCGCGCTCGAGGACCGCCTCGATCGGCAGCGACGAAAAGCGCTCCTCCCACCTCGTGCTGGCGCCGATGCTGGCCTTCAGCGGGGTGAACGGCTCGGGCAGGTCGCCTCGGCGCAGGCCCAGCTCGTCGATCAGCGTGCTGGCCTCGAGCATCACGTCCTGCAGCGGCAGCGGCGCCTCCTCCGCCGCGGGCAGCGCGTCGATCTCGCGGGCCGAGTCGAACGAGAAGCGGCCCTCGCGCTGGCCGAGCAGTGCCAGCACCGCCTCGCGGCCCGACCACGGCGAGAAGTGCGCGCTCAGCGCGGCGCCGTCCTTCAGCCGCAGCTCGGCGCGGCCGTCGGGGCTCTGGACCACCAGCCGGCCCGACAGCCGCGAGTGTTCGAGGTGCTGCATCAGGTCCCACACCGTGTAGGCACCGAGGCGCCCCGACAGGCAGTCGTCTCCGCGCTCGGCACCGAGCAGGCGCTCGGCGCGGATCACCAGCTCGTCGCCCGCGAAAGGCTTGACCAGGTAGTCGTCGCCGCCCGAGCGCAGGCCGCGCACGCGGTCCTCGGGGCTGTCGGCGGAGGAGACGAATAGCACCGGGATGCCGCGCGTGCGGTCGTCGCGGCGCAGCTCCGAGGTGATCTCGAAGCCGGTCAGGCCCGGCATCAGCAGGTCGAGCACGATCAGCTCGGGCTGCTCGCGAGCGGCCAGGGTGACCGCGAGGTGGGCGTCGTCGGTGGTCATCACCGCGTGGCCGGCCTTGCCGAGAGTCGCGGCGGAGACGCGGAGCTGGACCGGCTCGTCGTCGACGACCAGGATGCGGGCCATGGCGCGCTAGCGCAGGCGCAGCCGCAGCAGGACGGCGTCGTGGTCGGAGGCGCGGACCGCGTCGGTGCCCGGCGCCGGCGCGCCGAAGTCGACGTTCGAGTGCACCGGCACGAACTCCTCGACCCGGCCCTGCAGCGCAGCGTCGACCAGCACGTAGTCGAGCACCTGGGCCAGGCCGTCGAACGCGTACGTGTAGGCCCGCCCGCCGGCAGCGCGGGCGGTGAGGTCGACGAGCGCCCCGCCGGCGAGGAGCCCGGCGAGCGTCGGCGAGTCCTCGAAGTCGTTGAGGTCGCCGGCGACGACCACCGAGAGCGTCGGGTCGGCGGCCTTCAACTCCGCCGCCAGCAGGCGCACGGCCTCGGCCTGGGCGGCGCGCAGGTTCTCGTCGGTGGTCGTGCTCGCGTCCTGGGCCTTGAAGTGGTTGACGATCAGGGCCATGCGTTCGCCGGTCGCGATCACCGTGAGCTGGACGACCAGCGGCGGCCGCGCGAACAGCGCGAAGCCGGCGCCGGTCGGGCAGGCGAGACCGGTGCCGGGGTCAGTGCCCGTGCAGCTCTGGCGTGCCTCGAAGGAGCGCAGGTCGAGCCGCGCAGGGTTGTACAGGGCGCCGACGTCGATGCCGCGGCCGTCGGGCCCCTCGACCAGCACCGGCCGGTAGCCGACGGCGACCACCTCGGCCTGGTTGGCGAGGTCCTGCAGCACGCCGAGGTTCTCCGCCTCCGCCACCGCGAGCAGGTCGGGCAGGCCCAGCGCCGAGGCGACCTGGCGGGCGCGGCGGGCGAGGCCGGCCGCGTAATCGCCCGGCGCCACGACCGTGTCCTCCTTGCCGGGATCGTCCGCCGCGTCGAAGAGGTTCTCGACGTTCCAGAACGCGATCGTCAGCGGGTCGCCGGTGCCGGTGGCGCGGGCCGGCGGCTGCAGGCCGCTCTTCTCGACGCTCGGAGTGCGCCCGGCAGGCAGCAGCAGCTTCCAGGCGCCGTAGGTGAAGGCCAGCACGCCGCTGGTGCCGGACACCCTGTCGCCATGGTCGAGCGGCAGCCAGCCGGCGGGCGCCGCGAGGCCCAGCTTGCGCGGGTCGTCGGCGCCGCGGAACAACCGGTCGACGCCGGCGCTCTCCGGCAGCGTCCAGGCCTCCCCGTAGTGGTTGGTGGCGGCGACGACGCGGAGCCGGCTCGGGGCCACCAGCATGCCCTCGCGCGCCTCGAGGTAGACCGCCGCTGCGGCGGCGTCGGCCGGCACCTCGAGGACTGCGACCTCGAGCACGCCAGGGAACGCGCCGTTGTCGGTCACGCTCTCGAGCTCCAGCGCGGTCATGCCGAACCACTCGACGACGCGGCCCACGACCGTCACCCGGTGGCCGACCGGGGCGCTCGGCCGCCGCGTGCCCGTGGACACGAACAGCGCGTTGCTCGTCGCCGGGTCCGTGTCGCAGGCCGGGTCCTGCAGGAAGAAGCCCTGCACGCCCGCGTTGGTGAAGTCGGCCGTCACGACGCCGCTGGTCGTCGCCCGGCTGCCCTGCAGCGTCGAACTGGTGCCGGGCCCCTGGATCGCGCACGGCGTCTGCGCGGTGGCGGGGGACGCGCCAAGCAACAGCGCGACCAGGCCGAGCGGCAGCAGGGAGAGCTTCATGACGTCGCGGGCCTCAGGAGAGGCCCAGTTCCTCCAGCGCGCCCTTGATCAGCAGCGGCCACACCGTGGTGGCGTCCGCGAAGACCTCGGCGAAGCGGCCGCCCTCGGCAGGCGGCACGAACTTGCCCCAGCTCACGCCCTCCGAGTAGGTGCAGCCCGACAGCCCGCCCCAGTGGACGGGTTCCGGGCAGATGCGCACCGCGTACGTGTAGCGCGGCGGCTCGAGGTCGAGGCCGAGGCGGTGGTTGGTGATGTCGACGTAGGGGCCGACCTCCTGCGCCCAGTTGCGCGGGACGCCGCCGCCGATCGTGAAGATGCCGAGCTTCTTCGCGTCGAGCGCGAAGCGCGCGAAGCTCGACAGGTCGCGGTACGGGTTGTAGCGCGGCAGGAAGCCGAACACGTCCTTCGGGTCCTTCGGCTGCTCGCCCCGGAGCGCCAGCCGCATCGCCCAGGTCGACAGGTCGAGGCCCAGTTCCGAGTCCGTGAAGGCGGGCACGTAGACCGGCACGCCCTTCAGGTACGCGCTGCGCAGCACGCCCTGGCCGTGGGGGTCCTCGGAGAGCATCTTGCCGAGCGCCCGGCAGATCAGCTCGGACGACAGCTCGCTCTCGCCCTCGAGCGTCTTCAGCGTCTTCGAGGTGAACTCCTCGACGTAGTTGAGGTTCGCCTCCATCTCGAGGGTGTCGTAGACGCGGTTGTAACCCTTGTCGAACAGTTCCTCGTCCGTCATCCGCGGGTCGTGGCGGTAGTGGACGAGGCCGACCGCCTCGGACATGCCGTGCGCCATCAGCGCGCCGGTGGACACCACGGCCTGCACCATGCCGGTGTCGATCATCTTCTGGATGACCTTGCCCATCTTGGCGATCGTCATCGCGCCCGACAGGGTGAGGACCACCTTGCAGTCGGGGTCCTTGACCATCGCGGTCGTGACCTCGAGCGCCTCGCCCAGCGAGCGGCCGCTGAACGCCGTCCGCGACATCGCCTTCAGCAGCCCGGCGAACGACGTCACCTTGTCGAGGTCGAGGCTCTCCAGGGCGACCAGCCCGTCGTGGCGCCCGTCGTGGAAGTCGCGATGCATGGCGCAATGTTAGCGCCGACACCTGTTCGGCGCCGAACGCGCCGGAGCGCTCAGGCCGTGAACAGCCGCACGCGACCGTCCTGCAGCACGGCGGCCAGACCGCGCGGCGGCAGCGCCACCGCGACGCAGGACTCGCCCGCTCCGGCCCACGCCGTCGTCGACGATGGCGGCGTCGCCCGCAGGTCCCACAGCGGCACGCCGTGCTCGAGGTTCGCGATCGCCAGCAGTCCGTCTGCGAGGGCGAGGCCGGAGGCCGGGCGCCGCGGGAGCCCGAGCCGGGCGACGGGCGCGCGGCGCTCGAGGTCGAACACGGAGACGTCGCGGTCCTGGCTGGCGACCGCGATCCAGTGCGCGCGCGGGTCCGCGGCGATGTGGGCGATCGCGCCTTCCGGCCCGCGCAGGGTGGCGAGCAGCCGCCGAGAGCCGCCGTCGAGCACCCGCAGCACGCGGTTCGCATGGCCCGTGACCAGTTCGTCGCCGACCCACGCGATCGCCGTCACCGGCGCCGGCTGCCGCAGCAGCTCGCGGCGCGCGTCGCCCGCGCGGGCCCCCTCGAGGTCCCACAGCTTGAGCGTGGCGTCGAGCCCGCCCGAGGCCAGCGTCGCGCCGTCCGGCGAGAAGGCGAGCGCGGGTACCGAGGCGTCGTGGCGCAGCCGGCACGCCAGCTCGGCGCCGCCCTCGAGGTCCCACAGCCGGACCGCGCCGTCGACGTGGCCCGAGGCCAGCCAGCGGCCGTCGGCGGAGATCGCCAGCGCGACCGCGATCGCCTCGCGGCTGGTGCGCCGGTGCATCTCGGTGCGCAGCGTCAGCAGTCGTTCGCGGCGCGCGAGGCTCCACACCCGCAGCGCGCCGTCGGCGCCTGCCAGCACCAGCCGCTCGCCGTCGGGAGCGAGCAGGGCGCCGTGGCTGCCGGGAGCTTCGCCGAAGACGACCGCCTCGCGCAGCGCGCTCGCCTGGCGCGGCCGCGCGACCGCGACCGCGGGCGCAGGGGCCGGCGCCGGCGCGGGAGCGGCGGGAGCCGGCGCGGCCGCCGCCGCGACGCGCACCGTGGGGGCCTCGTCCATCAGCTCCTCGATCTGGCCGACGAGCGCCGCCGCCTCGGACAACCCGGCGTCGAGCGCCTGCGCGCGCCGCGCCGCGGCCAGCGCGCCGTCGAGAGTGCCAGCGGCCACCTTCCGCCGCGCGTCGTCCAGCGCCTGCCGCGCCTGCGCCGCGCGGTCGGCCGGGGCCAGCGCCGGCTCCACGGGCGCCGAGAGTCGTGCCGCCAGGGCCAGCGCCGACGCCATCTCGGCCATGTCGAGGAAGCGCTGCTCCGGTGCCTTGCGCAGCGCCCGCTCGATCACGTCGGCCACCTCGCGCGGGGCCTCGAGGGCCGAGAGCGGCGGCGGCACGAACGGCTCGTGCACGATCTTGTAGGCGAGCGAGGCGACCGACTCGGCCTCGAACGGGCAGCGCCCGACCATCAGCTCGTGCAGCACGACGCCGGCCGCCCACATGTCCGCGCGCAGGTCGACGGCGGCGCCGCGCAGCACCTCGGGGCTCATGTACTGCGGGGTGCCGAGCACGATTCCGGTCTGCGTCAGGTGCGAGTCGCGCAGCCGGGCGATGCCGAAATCGACGAGCTTCACGGAGCCGTCCGCCGTCAGCCGGATGTTGGCCGGCTTGACGTCGCGGTGGATCACGCCGCGCTTGTGGGCGAAGTCGAGGGCGCGGCAGACGTCGACCATCAGCCGCAGCCGCAGCCCGGGCTGGAGCCGCCGCTCGGCGATCGCCGCGGCGAGGTCGACGCCGTCGAGCAGCTCCATCGCGATGAACGGCCCCTCGTCGCCGTGGCCGAGCTCGTAGACGGTGACGATTCCCGGGTGGGTCAGGCGGGCGGCCGCGCGCGCCTCGCGCTCGAAGCGCGCGATCGCGTCGGCGCGGCCGAGCAGCGCGGGCGACAGCAGCTTGAGCGCGACCGTGCGGTCGAGGCTCTGGTCGTGGGCCGCGTAGACCGTGCCCATCGCCCCGCTGCCGAGCACCGCGCGCAGCTCGTACTTGCCGAGCGCGCGAGGCAGCGGCCGCGGGGTCTCGCTCACGGCGCGCTTCGCAGCGCGGCCAGCAGCTCGTCGCCGAAGGAGTCGACCCGCCAGCGGCGCAGGCCCTCGACCGCCTCCAGGCCGCGGGCGTCCGCCGGGTTCGCCTCGGCCACCTTCTCCAGCAGCCGCTGCGGCAGCAGCACCGAGACGTCGGGCAGCCCCAGCTCGGCCGAGCGCCGCTGGCGCCAGGCGCGCAGCGCGTCGATCCGGCGCTCGGTCGCCTCGGACACCACCGCTCGCGGCGCGCGCGGGAAGCGCGGCAGCTCGGCCTCCGGCAGCGCCAGCGCGCGTTCGACCCCGGCCAGCAGCGCCGGCACCTCCGCCTGCAGCCGCGGCAGGACGCCGCGGTGGCGGCGCAGCTCGTCGCGGCTGCGCGGGGGCGCCTGCGCCAGCTCGAGCAGCAGCTCGTTGCCGACGATCTTGAAGGTCGGCACGTCGCGACGGCGCGCCAGCTCCTCGCGCCAGCTCCAGGCCTCGTGCAGCACCGCCAGCGCCCGCGGTGGCAGCCGGCCCGCGCCCTTCAGCCGCATCCAGGCGTCCGGCTCGGGCCCGCGCCGCGCGGGCGCCAGCGCCGCCACCGCCTCGCTCTCCTCGGTCCACCACGCGTGGCGCCCCAGCTCGCGCAGCCGCGCCGCGAAGCGGTCCTCGAGATCGAGCAGGTGGACCACGTCCTTCAGCGCGTACTGCTCCTGCTCCGGGCGCAGCGGGCGCGCCGACCAGTCGTCCTTCTGGTGGGCCTTCGAGAGGGTGGCGCCCAGCTCGTCGCGCACGCAGGCGAGCAGGCCGATCTCGGTGCGGCCGAGGAAGCGCGCCGCCAGCATCGTGTCGCCCATGTTGGGAAAGGCGAAGCCGAAGTCGCGCTTGAGCGTCGTGACGTCGTGGTCGGCGCCGTGCAGCACCTTGCGCACGGCGGGATCGCCCATGACCGGCGCCAGCGGCGAGAGGTCGGGCACCGCGATCGGGTCGACCAGCACCGCATCGCCGCGGTCGGTGGCGAGTTGCACCAGGCAGGTGCGGCCGGCGTAGTGGTGGAGGCCGTCGGCCTCGCTGTCGAGGCCGAGCCGGCGCACGCCGCCGAGCGAGGCGACGAAGGTGCGCAGGTCGTCCGCGGTGCGCAGCCAGCGCGCGGGGATCATGGGTGTCGCTCCGGGTGCCGCCGCATTGCCGGCGAGTCTAGCGCGGGTACGATGGGTGCGATGCGCCACGGGGGGTTCGACGCGCTGCTGCTGCTCTCGTTCGGCGGGCCCGAGCGCCCGGCGGACGTGATGCCCTTCCTCGAGAACGTCGTGCGCGGCCGCAACGTGCCGCGCGAGCGGCTGCTCGAGGTGGCGCAGAACTACGAGCTGTTCGGAGGTCGCAGCCCGATCAACGACCAGAACCGCGCGCTGCTCGCCGCGCTGCGCCCGGCGCTGGCCGCGGCCGGGATCGAGCTCCCGCTGTACTGGGGCAACCGCAACTGGGCGCCCTACCTGGCCGACGAGCTGCGCCGCATGCGCGAGGACGGCGTGCGCCGCGCGCTGTGCTTCGTGACATCCGCCTTCTCCTCCTACTCCGGCTGCCGCCAGTACCGCGAGGACCTCGCGAAGGGGAGCGCGGAGGTGGGCGCGGGCTGCCCCGAGGTCGACAAGCTGCGGACCTTCCACGACCACCCGCGCTTCGTGGCGGCGCTCGCCGCGCGGCTGCGCGAGGCGTTCGCGACGCTGCCGCCGGAGAGCGCCGAGCGGGCGCGCCTCGTGTTCTCCGCCCACAGCGTGCCCCTGTCGATGGCGACCACCAGCCCCTACGAAGCGCAGCTCCGCGAGACCGCCGCGCTGGTCGCCCGCGAGCTCGGCCGTGACGAGTGGACGCTGTGCTTCCAGTCGCGCTCGGGCCCGCCCTCGCAGCCGTGGCTCGAACCCGACGTCAACGAGCACCTGAAGGGCCTGGCCGCCGCCGGCGCGCGCGAGGTCGTGCTGTCGCCGCTCGGCTTCGTCTCCGACCACATGGAGGTCGTCTACGACCTCGACACCCAGGCGCAGCAGACCGCGCGGGCACTGGGCCTCGAGCTGGTGCGGGCGGCGACGCCGGGCGTGCACCCCGAGTTCGTCGCGCTGGTCGTGGAGCTGATCCGCGAGCGCACCGAGGGGGCGCCGCGGCTCGCCCTGGGCTCGGGGCCGCGCCCCGACGTCTGCGCTCTCGACTGCTGCCCGGCCCCGGCGCATCCCGCCGGGCGCCCGCGCCCGACCGCGTAGGGGGCCGCGGCTCAGAGCCTGTGATGAATCGTCGGCTGGCCGAGGGCTGTCAGGGGCGGACGTCACGGAAACGACGCCACCGAGGCACAGAGGTCACCGAGGCTCACAGAGGGGTTCTTCAGGAGCTTGAAGCAAGGGTGGCCTGCCCCGCGCGATGGGAAACCGCCGGGACGCAGATGCCGGCTTTCACCTTCGCCAAGCCCGCACGAGGAATTGGCGGAGCCAGCGATTGCGAGCGATCACGTTGACGCACTCGCTGGTAGCGCCCGATGCTTGTAGATTCGTGCGGACCTGTTCCCTGGCGAGCGTGGATCTGCTCCACCATGGGCGCGGCCTGGCCGAGGTCGCTGCCCACGTTGCTCACGCTCACACCCACGATCACCTGGGTCGCCGTATCCGTCGCGAACTGGCCGTTGAAGGCCGGCCGGAAACCGCCGTCCGCCATCTTCATGACGCGCCAGTCGGGGGCGGTGGTCGAGACACGGCCTTTTCCTCGCCTTCTTCTTGGCCCGCGACCTCCGGCACCTGGGCCAGCGCCTTCTGCACCCGCTGGCGTCTCTCCTCGGCCGCTCGGTGGTGCGCCGCCGCCAGCCTTCGCGACGTCGCCGCAGGATCCTCGTGTACCTCTTCCCGCAAGGCCGCCACCTGAGCCTCCGCATCCGCCAGGTGCCGTTCGAGCCGATCCTCTCGAAGGGAATGAGGCCGCACCCGCGCTGGCCCGCACGCGCACTCCGTCCTGGGCCACTCGCCTCAGATCGACCAGCCCTTCCGACGGGAGCGTGGCCACGCTGGCCGTCAATCGCTCGTCGAGCCACTCGCCGTGCGCCACCCGGAACTCCGCCAGCGTGTGGTGGTTCACAGATTTACCGGCCAGTATGTCCAGCACGCCGGCGCCGAGGGTCCACGAGCCCGCCACGCTTGGAGTCATCTACGACTCTGTGTGCCTCTGTGCGCTCTGTGCCTCGGTGGCGTCGTTGCCGTGGGGGGGCGGCGCATTCATTCACAGGCGCTCAGGGCAGGCGGTGGACCAGGCCGTTGCCCTCGCGCCAGGCCCACAGCGCGTGGGCCACGCTCTCGAACGCGATCTCGTCCCACGGGATCTCGTCCCAGGTGAACAGCCGCGCCTCCAGCGTCTCGTGCCCGGCGCCGAAGCGCGGCTCGCGCAGCGTCGCGCGATAGAAGACGTGGACCTGGCTGACGTGCGGGACCTCGAACAGGGTCAGCAGCGGTCCGATCTCGACCTGCGCCAGCGCCTCTTCTTCCGCCTCGCGCGCCGCGCCTTCCGCGGTCGTCTCGTTCGTCTCCATGAAGCCCGCGGGCAGCGTCCAGTAGCCGCGGCGCGGCTCGATCGAGCGCCGGCACAGCAGGATCTTCCCCTCGTGCTCGGGCACGCAGCCGACCACGACCCGCGGGTTCTCGTAGTCGACGAACGCGCAGTGGTCGCAGACCCGGCGCTCGCGGCTGTCGCCCGCGGGGATCTCGCGGTGGAAGGCCGGCGCGAGGCGGGGCATGGGCGAAGGCTAGCAGGATGCGGGGCGTTTGCGACATTGCGACAATGGGTGCGTGTTGGAAACCCTGCTGTGGGCCGGGCTGGCCCTCGCGGCCGCGGGTTACCTCGGCCTGCTGATCTCGGCCCTGCTGACCCGCGCGACGCTCCCCAGCCTGCGCGAAGTTCCGCCGGTGCACGAGGGGGCGTTCCCGTCGCTGGCCGTGATCGTCGCGGCGCGCGACGAGGAGCGCGGGATCGAGGCGGCGATGCGCTCGCTGCTGGCCCAGGACTACCCGGCGCTCGAGGTGATCGCCGTCGACGACCGCTCGACCGACCGGACCGGCGCGATCCTCGACCGGCTGGCCGGCGAGGACCCGCGGCTGCGGCCCGTCCACCTGCGCGAGCTGCCCGCGGGCTGGCTCGGCAAGTGCCACGCCCAGCACGTCGGCGCGCAGGGCGCCGACGCGTCGTACCTGCTGTTCACCGACGGCGACATCCTGTTCGATCCCGACGTGCTGAAGCGCGCGGTCGCCTGGGCCGAGGCCCGCCGCCTCGACCACGTCGTCGCCTTCCCGCACATGCTGGCCCCCGGCTTCGTCGAGCGCGCCTTCGTCAGCAGTTTCGGGCTGCTGCTGCTGCCCAAGCTGCGGACCTGGACGCTGCGCCGCGCCGGGGGCAGCGGCTACGTGGGAGTGGGAGCCTTCAACCTGGTGCGGGCCGAGGCCTGGCGCGCGATCGGCGGCCACGAGCGGCTCCGGCTCGAGGTGGTCGACGACGTGCGGCTCGGCTATCTGCTGCGGCGGCTCGGCCACCGCCAGGCCGCGCTCGACTCCGGCGGCCTCGTCCGCGTGCGCTGGAACGAGGGCTTCCGCGGGTCGTGGCGCGGGCTGCTCAAGAACACGTTCGCGGGGGCGGAGTGGAGCTGGGCCCAGGCGCTGGCCGGCTCGGCGCTGCTGTCCGCGATGGCACTGGCGCCGCTCGCCGCTGTCGTGCTCGGCGCGGGCGACGCGCTGCGCGCCGCCGGGCTCGCCGTCGGCGCCCTGGCCGCCGCGATCCACTCCGCCGCGGCCTGGAGGATCGCTCGCGGCAGCGGCCTCGAGGGGCTGCTGGCGCCGCTCGCGCTGCTGGCGCTGGCGGGGGCGATCCTGGCCTCGGCGGCGCTCGCCCACTGGCGCGGCGGCATCGAGTGGCGCCGCACGCGCTACCCGCTCGCCGCGCTGCGCGCGGGTTGCGTGCGCGAGGGCTCGCTGCCCGCAAGCGGGGCGGTCGGATGGTGACCCCGCGCGAGCTGACGGTGCGCGCCGCCGACGGCGTGACCCTGGCCGCCACGGCCTGGGAGCCGCAGCGGGAGCCGCCGGGCGGCGTGCTGATCAACTCCGCGACCGGCGTGCTCCGCGCCTGGTACGCACCCTTCGCGGCCTTCCTCGCCTCGCGTGGCCTGCTCGTGCTGACCTACGACTACCGCGGCATCGGTGGATCGCGGCCGCGTTCGCTCGTCGGCCACCCCGCGCGGATGCGCGACTGGGGCCAGCAGGACGCCGAGGCCGCGTTGCAGTGGATGCTGGCGCGGACGCCGCGCGTCGCCGTCGTCGGCCACAGCTTCGGCGGCCAGGCGCTGGGGCTGATGCCGTCCGCGCCGCGGCTGCGCGCCGCGCTGCTGGTCGCGGCCCAGAGCGGCTGGTGGGGCCACTGGCGCGGCGTCCGCCGCGTCGGCCTGTGGGCGCTGTGGCACCTGGTGATCCCCGCCGCCTGCGCAACCTTCGGCTTCTTCCCCGGGCGCCTGCTGGGCGCCGCCCAGGACCTGCCCGCGGGCGTCGCCCGCGAGTGGGCGCGCTGGGGGCGGCTGCCGCGCTACGTCGCGGACGACGAAGGCGGCGCGCTGGCGGGAGGCTACGCGCGGCTCGCGTGCCCGCTGCGCGCCTGCTCCTTCGCCGACGACGGCTTCGCACCGGCGGAGGCGGTCGACGGACTGCTCGAGCTCTACGCCGCGGCGGAGCGCGAGCACGTCCACCTGCACCCGCGCGAGCTGGGCCGCCCGATCGGGCACTGGGGCTTCTTCCGGGAGCGCAACCGCGAGCCGCTCTGGCTGGACGCGGCCGGCTGGCTCGAGACCCGCCTCGCGGATCGCCCCGAATAGGCGAAACTGGAAGGGATGATGAGGATCAGCTCGATGGTGCGCCCGGCGTTGCTCGTGGGATCGTTCGCCGCCTCGGTCGCGGCGGCCCAGCCCGTCACCCCGTTCGCCGCGGCGAGCAGCTTCGCCGCCGGGGCCGGCGAGGCGCGCTTCGCCGCCGTCGCCAACTGGGACCGCGACAGCCGCGAGGACGTCGCGCTGCTGCGGATCGAGGGCGGCAGCGGCTTCGTCGAGGCCCTGGTCTCGAACGGGGCCGGCGCCTTCGCGCAGGGCGCGCGCAGCGCAGTCTCCGGACAGGCGGTCGCGCTCGCGGTCGGCGACTGGAACCTCGACTTCGCCCCCGACGTCGCGGTGCTGAGCCCGGGCCGCATCGAGATCCGCCTGTTCGACGGGCGCTCCGCTTTCGAGTCGCGGGCCGACGTGGCGGTCGACGCGGCCTCCGCAGCCGCCATCGCTGCCGGCCTGTTCGACGGCGACGGCAACCCGGACCTGGCCGTGCTGCCGCGCGGTGGCCGCGAGGTGCTGCTCTTCGCGGGCAACGGCCAGGGCGGCTTCGCGCCGGCGGGCCGTCTCGACACCGGCGGCAACGCCGATCGCCTGCTGGCCGTCGACCTCGACGGCAACGGCCGCACCGACCTCGTCGTGCTCGACCGCGCGGCCGGCGTCGCGGCCGTGTTCCGCAATTACGAGACCGGCTTCGGCGAGGTGGGCCGCTTCGCGGTGGGCCAGCAGCCGGCCGCCGCCATCGCCGCCGACCTCGACCGCGACGGCACGCTCGACATCCTCGTGGCCAACGAGAGTTCGAGCAGCGTCTCGGTGCTCGCGGCCCGCAACGGCAGCTTCGAGCTGATCAACACGCTCGGCACCGACGCCGGCCCGGTGGCGCTGGCCGCCGCCGACGTGGGCGGCGACGGGCCGCTCGACCTGGTCACGGTCAACGCCGCCGCATCGACGCTCGCGCTCTACACGGGCAACGGCAGCGGCGGCCTGGTTCTGGCCCAGACGCTGGAATCGGTCGGGGCCGTCGGCTGGCTGCTGCTCGCGGACTTCACGGGCGACACGCGGCCCGACGCGCTGGCCGGCCCGGCCGCGGGCGGCGGCCTGATGTTCGCCCTCAATCAGGGCTCGGGCAGCTTCGTGCGCAGCGCGAGCTACGTCGCGACCGAGCGGCCGTTCGGGCTCGCCGTCGGCGACTTCGACCGCGACGGCCGTTTCGACGTCGTCGCCGCCGGCTACAACTCGGGCGAGGTGGCGCTGCTGCGCGGCGCTCCCGTCGGCCTGCTCGCGCCGACGAAGACGAGCGGTGTCGGCCAGCAGTTGAGCTCCGCCGCGGCCGCGGACTTCGACGGCGACGGCGACCTCGACGTCGCCGTGGCCGCCCGCGGCTCCAACCACGTCGCGCTGCTCGACGGCGACGGGGCCGGCGGCTTCAGCCGGCTGCGGAAGATCGAGGACTTCGACCTGCCGGTCGCGGTCGCCGCCGTGCGCCTCGACCGCGACGCGCGCACGGACCTGGCCGTGGCCAACCAGGGCACGGGCGAGGTGATCGCCCTGCTCGCGAGCGGCGACGGCTTCACCCGCGGCGCCGCCGTCAAGCTCGGCGGCCAGCCGTTCGCGCTGGCCGCGGGCGACCTCGACGGCAACGGCAGCCAGGACCTGGTCGTGGCCGACGCCGGGAGCCACCGCTTCCACGTCGTGCTGGGCGACGGCAACGGCGACCTCCGCGCCGGCTCCAGCTTCGACACGGGGCGGGTGCCGATGGCGATCGCGCTCTTCGATCTCGACCGCGACGGCCGGCTCGACGTCCTCGTCAGCAGCCACGGCGACAACGTGGTCGAGGTGTGGAAGGGCGACGGCGCGGGCCGCTTCACCGCGGGGCCGGAGCTCGCGATCGGCGCCCAGCCGCGGGGCATCGCGGTCGGCGACCTCGACGGCGACGGTCGTCCCGACCTGGCCGTCGCGCTGCAGGGCGTGTCGCAGGTGGCGATCGCCCTGCAGGACGGCAGCGGCGGCTTCGGCGAGCCGCAGCGCTACGCGGCCGGAGCCAGCGTGACCGCCGTGGTCGCGGTGGACTTCGACCGCGACGGCGACCTCGACCTGGTCACCGCGGACAGCGGTGGCACGACCGTGTCGCTGCTCGTCGGCCGCGGCGACGGCACCTTCGGCCAGTAGCGAACACTCCGCAGTCCGACCGGGGCAGACCCGGGAGCACCGCCTCCGGGCTCAGACGCCGCGATCCGGGCTGCGCCAGCCGGCGATGGTGGCCGCGACCTCCGCTTCGGCCCGGCGCAGCAGGCCCTCGCGGTCCTCGTCCGCCGAGCGCGGCAGCGCGGGACAGAAGCGCACCCGCACCCGCTCGCCCCACGGCAGCGGCTTCAGGCGGCGCGCGACCACCCGCCACATGCCGTCGATCGCCAGCGGCACGACCGGCGCGTCCGGCATCGTCTCCAGCAGCGTCAGGGTGCCGGCCGGCTTGAACGGCTTGAGCCGGCCGTCCCAGGCACGGGTGCCCTCGGGGAAGATCAGCACGCTGACCCGGCGCCGCTCCGCCTCGGCCCCCATCGCGCGGATCGCCTCCACCGCCTGCACGCGGTTCTTGCGGTCGATCGCGGCGAAGCCCCCGCGGCGCACGGCGATCGAGATCGACGGCACGCCCTGCGCGAGCTCCTTCTTGGCCACGTACTTGAGGTGGTGACGGCCGGCCGCCGCGGCGAACAGCGGCATGTCGAACATCGCCTGGTGGTTGGCGACGAAGATGCAGGGCGGAGGCGGCAGCGCGTCCGCGCCTTCGACCTCGGCCCGCAGACCGAAGAGCGGCAGGCACAGCCGGGCCAGCGTCCACTGCAGCCCGAGCAGCGCGCGGTCGTGGGCCCCGCGCGAGACGAGCAGGGCGAGCCGCTGGATCACGTCGAAGACCAGCATGGTCAGGCCGAACGCCGGCACGAACAGCAGCGTGCCGAACCAGTCGAGCAGCGGGCGCACGGCTCCTCGCGGGGTCTAGGCCGCAGCGCCCTCGAGCATGACCGCGGTCAGCTCGGAGTAGATGCGGGCCCAGGCCAGGCGCACGTCGGCGGTGAACTCCTGGCCGGTCACGCGCCGCACCATCTCCAGCAGCGCCTGCTCGACCGAGTCGTAATGGCGCAGCTCGACGCCGTAGCCCTCGTGGCGGCGGCCCAGCTCGAGCAGCACGGGCTTCAGCTCGTCGATCCGGTCGAGGCCACGCACCGCCGCGGCGAGCACGCTCATCAGCATGTCGCCCTGCACCTTCATGTCGGTCTGCTTGAAGAGCGCGCGGGCGGCGGGGTCGACCTGGAACAACAGCTCGTAGAAGAGCGCCGCGGCCTCCTCCTTGCGCTTCGCCACCTGCTCGAAGGTGTCCTGCACGATCATCACCGCGTCGCGCTTCTCGAAGTCGAGGATCTCGTGCACGGTCGTGTGGCGGCCGTCGAGGGTGTCGTCCTCCTGCACGACGACGCCGAGCCGCACCTCGGACTCGATCACGTTGACCAGTTCCTCGGTCGCCAGGATCCGCGTGCCGCGGCCGCGGTTCAGCGCCCGCAGCCGCTCGGCGGCCGTCGAGGCTCCGCCCACCGCGGTCGTCTCCATCTTGGACGGGTGGCCGACGCGGCCGACCACCATGCGCCCGAAGTGGAGGCCGACGCCGAGCTCCAGCTCCAGCTTGAAGTGCTCCTTCAGCCAGCCGTTGAAGTCGTCCATCCGCGCCTGCATCCGCAGCGCCGCGCGCACCGCCCGCAGGCACTTGTCCTTCGCGTCCCCGCCGTCGAGACCGAAGAGCGCGTTGAAGCCGTCGCCCGTGTAGCCCTGGATGGTGCCGCCACCGCCGACCGCGGGGTCGGTGACGTAGGAGAAGAAGCGGTTCAGCACGTGCACGACGTCGTAGGGCGGCAGCTTGCGCAGGCGGGTGGCCATGTCCAGCAGCCCTGCCGACATCACGGCCAGCGCCATCTCGCGGGTCGGCGCCGGGGCCCGGCGTTCGCCGACCAGCAGGCCGAGGTCCTCCTCGTCGAGCACCAGCCGCCGCACGCTGACGGCGCCGGCGACCTTCGCCTGGCAGGCCAGCCGGATGTCGTCGCCCCAGCCCAGGCGCGAGGCCAGGCGTGCCTCGTCGGCGGTGCGCGGGCCGAGCGAGCCCGCGACGACGCGCACGCGGCAGGTCGAGCAGCGGGCGCGGCCGCCGCACTCGTGGAAGTGCGGGATGCCGGCCTTCAGCGCGGCCTCGAGCAGCGTCGCGCCCGGGGCGGCCTCGAGCGAGCGGTCTGCGCCGGACTCGGCCTGGTAGACGACGCGCGTCGCCGCCGCCGGGGCCGACCCGGCCGCTGCCACCGGAGCCGTGTCGATCGCCGACACGCCGGGGCGCGACAGCGACGCCGACGCCCGCAACCAGCCGCCAGGCGACGAGACCGCCGCGCTGGCTGCCGCAGGCGCCTCGATCCGGGCTTCGACCTCGGCCTCCGTCGCGCGCCCCTCCGCCAGCGCGTGCAGCGCCGCCAGCGCGTCGGCCAGCGCCTGGCCGTCGCGGTAGCGTTCGACCGGGGCCTTGGCCAGGGCGCGGCGGACCACCCGATCGACGATCGCCGGCACAGCCGGGTCCAGTTCGTGAATCGGCTCCGGCTCCCGCTCCAGCACCTGGAACAGCGCCGCGTGCACGCTGGGCGCAGGGAACGGCTTGCGGCCGGCGAGCACCTCGTAGGCGATCGCACCCAGCGCGAACACGTCGGAGCGGGCGTCGGCGCGCTCGCCGCGCACCTGCTCGGGCGACATGTAGTGGGGCGTGCCGAGGATCTGGCCGCTGCGGGTCGCGTCCGAGCCCTCGATCCGGGCCAGGCCGAAGTCGAGGATCTTGAGCCCGCCGCCGGGCAGCAGCCGGATGTTGGCGGGCTTCAGGTCGCGGTGGACGACGCCTTTCGCGTGGGCGAAACCGACCGCGGCGCCTGCCTGCGCCAGCAGCGCGAGCCGCGCGGGCAGCGGACCCAGCGGGCCGCGCCGCAGCGCGTCGGAGAGATCCTCGCCGTCGAGCAGCTCCATGGCGAGGTAGCAGCGCCCCTCGGCCTCGCCGAAGTCGTAGATCGTGACGATGTTGGGATGGCTGAGGCCGGCCGCGGCCTGGGCCTCGCGGCGGAAGCGCTCGCGGCGTTCCTCGGGCGCGTCGTCCCCAGCGCGCTCGAGGATCGTCTTCAGCGCGACGACGCGGCCGAGGGCCTCGTCGCGGGCGCGGAACACCTCGCCCATCGCGCCGGCCCCGATGCGATCGAGGACCCGGTACTTGGCGACGCTGGTCAGGGAGGCGGAAGACATGTCGACCCCTTGGCTTTCGTGAAAGAGCCGTAGGGTACCCGATCCGCGGGGCTAGTCCGCGTCGTCCGCCTCGTCGTGCCCCAGCGCCTCGAGCAGGCGGCGATGGCGGGTCGCGGCCAGCGCGGTGACAGGGATCGCGAGCAGCGCGAGCCCCGCGAGGCCGCCGGCGAGGGTGGGCACGCGCAGCCACGTGTAGTTCGACAGCGTGACGAGGTCGTGGTCGATGCCGGCCTTGCCCTGCTGGTAGACGGCCCGGCGGCCGGCGCTCTCGGCCAGGCCGTGGCCGAAGGCGACCACGTTGAACAGCAGGAAGAAGCCGACGAAGCAGGACAGCGGCCGCTCCAGCAGCGCGCGCGCTCCCCACCCGGTCAGGCCGCGGTACAGGAAGACCGCGCCGAAGGCGAGCTCGAACAGGTGGCCGCCGGCCACGATCAGCCACTCGTCCCAGCCGCGCCAGATCATCAGCGCCCAGGCGCCCAGCACGCCCGACACCACGACCCGCACGCGCCCGGGCCGCGCCCATGCGAGCCCGGCCGCCGCGGCGGCCCAGGCCAGCAGGATCAGGCTCGAGCGCTCGCCGTGGGTCGTCAGGCCGCCGCCGCCTGCGAAATCGAAGGCCGGCAGCGAGGGGTGGCCGAAGAGCCAGCCGAAGGCGGCATGGCCGAGCTCGTGCACGAGCGTCGACAGCGGCGTCAGCAGGAAGTGGGCGAACGGGAAGCGGGGCAGCAGCAGGGCGAGCCCGAGCCCGATCGCCGCCGCCTTCCAGGCGGCGTGGGGCAGTCCCGCCCAGCGCGGTTCGGCGCCGGGAGCGGTCGCATCCGCAGGGGCCGGGCGCGGCGGCGTGCGCTCGCGGGCCGCCGTGCCACGGCGAGCCCGGGCGAGGATCACGCCGCAGCGCGCGCACTCGATCGCGCCGGTCTCGTTCGTCGCACCGCACCGCGGGCAGCTCACGCCCGCATGCTAAGGCACCGCACGCGGTGCGGAGGTAGACTTGGCCCGCCATGAACGAAACGAGCCTCAAGAAGACCCCGCTGAACGCCGTCCACCGCGAGCTGAAGGCCAAGATGGTCCCGTTCGGGGGCTGGGACATGCCCGTCGAGTACTCCGGGCTGATCTCCGAGCACATGGCCGTGCGCAAGGCGGCCGGGCTGTTCGACGTCTCCCACATGGGCGAGTTCTTCGTCGAGGGCGCCGGCGCGCTGGCCTTCCTGCAGCGGGTCACGAGCAACGACGTCGCGAAGCTGGTCGACGGCCAGGCGCAGTACTCGTCGCTGCCGATGCCCAGCGGCTGCCCGGTCGACGACGTGATCGTCTACCGCTTCGGCCCCGAGAAGTTCATGCTGATCGTCAACGCGGGCAACCTGGAGAAGGACTGGGCCTGGATCAACGCCCAGGGGCCGCAGGGCTGCACCCTCACGAACCGCAGCGACGAGATCGCGCTGATGGCGCTGCAGGGGCCGCTCGCCCAGGAGATCCTCGCCGACCTCACGCCCATCGACCTCGCGGGCATCAAGTACTACCACTTCGCCCAGGGCGACGTCGTCGGGGTGCCGGCGACGGTGTCGCGCACCGGCTACACGGGCGAAGACGGCTTCGAGATCGGCGTGCCGGCAGACAAGGCGGAGATCGTGTGGCGGCGCCTGCTCGACCAGGGCAAGGAGCGCGGCCTGGTGCCGACCGGCCTCGGTGCCCGCGACACGCTGCGGCTCGAGGCCAAGATGGCGCTCTACGGCAACGACATCGACGAGACGATCACGCTCGTCGAGGCCGGCCTCGGCTGGATCGTCGCGCTGTCCGACGCCAAGGGCGACTTCATCGGCCGCTCCGTGCTCGAGCCGCAGAAGAAGAACGGCACCGCGCGCAAGCTGGTCGGCTTCGAGATGACCGGCCGCGGCATCGCCCGCCACGGCTACCCGGTCTTCGTCGACGGCCATCGCTCCGGGGACGTGACCTCCGGCAGCTACGCACCGTTCCTGCAGAGGAACATCGGCCTGTGCTACCTGCCCGCGGCGAAGGCGGTGCCGGGCACGGCGATCGAGATCGAGATCCGCGGCCACCGCGTCGCGGCCAAGGTGGTGCCGACGCCCTTCTACAAGCGGGCGAAGTAGGCACCCGTCCCATCGCCCAGAGGCGGCCCTGCCGCCGTCCCGGGCCGCATCCGGCGTTCCGTCCGGGGCGCCGCTCCACGGAGATGACGAACTCGTGAAGATCCTGCACGCAATGGCGGCGGCGGCGTTCACCGCCGCGGCTGGCGCGGCTCACGCCGACGAAGGCGGCGCCGCGATCCTGGTCCTCGACGCCTCCGGCTCGATGCGGGGTCAGGTCGCCGGCCGCCCCAAGATCGAGCTGGCGCGCGAGGCCGCCGATGCCCTGGTCCGTCGCTGGCCCGCCGACCAGGCCCTCGGCGTGGTGGCCTACGGCCACCGCCGCAAGGGCGACTGCGCGGACATCGAGCTGCTGCAGCCGGTCGCCGCGCCCGACGCGGCCGGTCTGCGCACCACCCTGGCGGCGATCAAGCCGGCGGGCATGACGCCGATCAGCGCGGCCGTGCGCTTCGCGGCCGAACAGCTCGGCTTCGCCGAACGCAAGGCCACGGTGATCCTGGTCAGCGACGGCGAGGAGACGTGCCAGGCCGACCCCTGTGCGCTGGGCGCCGAGCTCGAGAAGAGCGGAGTCGACTTCACGGCGCACGTGGTGGGCTTCGACCTGCCGGCGGGCCCGGCCCGCGAGCAGTTGCAGTGCCTGGCGCGCGCCACCGGCGGCCGTTACGTCGAGGCGCGCGACGCTGCCGGACTCGGCGAAGCGCTCGGCGCCCTCGGCGCGGCGACCTTCGAGGCCCGCACCGGGGGCGAGTGGATGCCGGACGTCGGGCTGGTCCCGGAGACGCTGGCGGCACTCGGCGAGCCGGATGCCGGCGGCACGGAGACGATCGCCTTCACGAACGACAAGACCGCCCGCGACTGCCAGGCGCTGTGCCAGTCGCGCGCGAGCTGCGCCGCCTGGACGTACGAGCCGAGCGGCACGTTCTTCGTCGACCACCCTCGCTGCGCGCTTAAGGGCCGCGGCTTCGGCATGCGGGTCGAGAAGATGGAGCGGGGCGAGGGCTGGGTGTCCGGCGTCAAGCCGGGTGTCGAGCTGCTGGTCGAGTAGCGCATGGCCTCGCCGCTGCCCGTGCCGCAGCCGTTCCGCGTGCTGTTCGTCTGCTCCGGCAACATCTGCCGCTCGCCACTGGCCGAGGCCGTGTTCCGCAAGCTGGCCGCCGACGCGGGCCTCGCCGAACGCTTCGAGATCGACTCCGCCGGCATGCACGGCTTCCACGAGGGCGAGCCGGCCGACCCGCGCACGAGGCGGGTCGCGAAGCGCCACGGCTACGACGTGACGTCGATCTCGCGGCCCGTGCGCGGCGACGACCTGGAGCGCTTCGACCTGATCGTCGCCATGGACCGCAGCCACAAGCGCGAGCTGCTGGCCCGCGGCGGCAAGGCCTGCGCGGGCAAGATCCGGCTGCTGCGCGAGTTCGACCGCAGCGCGGACCCCGACGTGCCCGACCCGTACTACGGCGGGGAACGCGGCTTCGAGGACGTGCAGGCGATCGTCGAGGCCGGCTGCCGCGGCCTGCTGAACCACCTGGGCGCGTGAACGCGGCGTTCCTCGAGCCCGCGCTGCGCGCCGCCACGGGTGACGCGTCGCTGCGGGTGAGGGGAACAGCGCCGCTCGGCGGCGGCCTTCACGCCGCCGGCCGCCTCGAGACGACGGCTGGGGCGTTCTTCGCGAAGTGGAGCGACGGCGGCCCTGCCGACCAGTTCGTCGCCGAAGCCGCGGGGCTCGAGGCGATGGCCGCTGCGGGCAGCGGGCTCGCGGTGCCGCGGGTGATCGCGGCCGCGGCCCCCGCCGCCGGCGTGCCGGGCTTCCTGGTGCTCGAGTTCCTCGAGCCGGGGCCGGGCGACGACGAGGCGCTCGGGCGCGGCCTTGCGGCGCTGCACCGGGCGAGCGACGCCCGCTTCGGCTTTCCGCGCACCACCTACTGCGGCGGCACGCCGCAGGACAACCGCCCGTGCGACGACTGGCCGGCGTTCTACCGCGAGCGCCGGCTGCAGCCGCTGCTCGACGTGCTGCGCCTCGCCGGGGGCGAGCGCGCGCCGTTCGAGCGCCTCGCGGGGCGGCTGCCCGAACTCGTCGCCAGCGACGAGCCGCCGGCGCTGATCCACGGCGACCTGTGGTCGGGCAACGTGCTCTCGACGCGCCGCGGCCCCGCGCTGGTCGATCCCTCCTGCGCGTACGCCGCGCGCGAGATGGAGTTCGGCATCACGACGTTGTTCGGCGGCCTCTCGCCGCGGGCGTGGGCCGCCTACCTGGAGGCGTGGCCGCTGGCCGCCGGCTGGCGCGAGCGCAACCCGCTCTACCAGCTCTACCACCTGCTCAACCACGCCCTGCTGTTCGGCGGCGGCTACCTCGCGCAGGCCGCGGCGATCGCGCGTCGTTTCGCCTGAACGCGGGCCGCGCGGCGGGCCCCGGCGGCGCCTAAGATGGGCGGCATGCTGCCTCTCGCCCTCGCCGCTTCGCTGGTCCTGGCCGCGTCGCCCGCGCCCGCCGCGCCCGCCGACGAACTCGAGTCCACCGTGGCCCGCATGGCCCGCGTCGGCTTCGCGACCTCGCCGAGCTTCTCGCCGGACGGCCGCCGCGTCGCCCTGGTCGCCAACCTCTCGGGCCTGCCGCAGGTGTGGATCGTGCCGGCGGAGGGCGGGTTCCCGGTGGCGGTGACCGCGCTGGAGGACCCCGTCGGCGGCGTCGAGTGGTCGCCGGACGGCGCCCACCTCGCGTTCACGGTGGCGCCCGGCGGAGGCGTCAACGAGCAGGTGTGGGTCGTGCGGCCGGACGGCAGCGGCCTGCGCCGGCTGACGGCCGGCGGCCGCGAGACCAACCGCTTCTTCGGCTGGCTGCGCGGGGGACGCGAGCTGGCGATGGGCAGCAACGAGCGTGACGGGCGCACGATCGACGCCTTTGTCGTCGATCTCGAGAGCGGCGCCCGCCGCGGCGCGACGACGGCGCCGGGCCTCAACAGCACGACCGACGTCAGCCGCGACGGCCGCCGCGCGGTGGTCTCGCGGCTGCAGAGCCGCGGCGACAACGACCTCTTCCTCGTCGACCTCGCCACCGGCGCGGAGGCGCTGCTGACGCCGCACGAGAAGCCCGGAACCTTCTTCGGCGGGACCTTCTCGCCGGACGGCCGCGTCGTCTACCTCGGCTCCAACGCGGGGCGCGACCTGCTGGCCTTCGCCCGCGTCGGCCTCGACGCCGGCGGCCGGCCCGGTCCGATCGAGGTGCTGGCCGCGCGCGACGACGCCGAGCTGCAGGCGTTCGCGCTCGACGAGGCGGGGGCGACGGCGGCCCTGCTGTGGAATGCCGCGGGCCGCAACGAGCTGGAGTTCTTCGACCTCGCCGGCGGGGGGCGCACGCCGGGGCCCGCGCTGCCGGCGGAGATCGCGGGCGGCCTCGCCTTCTCGCGGGACAGCCGCGCGCTCGCCCTCTCGCTCTCGGGCTCCGCGGCGCCCGCCGACGTCTGGGTGCTCGATCGAGCCACCGGCGCGTTCCGGCAGCTCACGCGCAGCCCGCACCCCGGCGTCGACCTCGCGAGCCTCGTGCGCCCGACGCTCGAGCGTTTCAGGGCGCACGACGGCCTCGAGCTGAGCGGGTGGCTGTACCGGCCGTCAGGGGCGACGGGCCCCGGCCCGCTGGTGCTCTCCTTCCACGGCGGCCCCGAGGGCCAGGAGCGACCGGCCTTCCGCAGCGACTACCAGGCCCTGCTCGCCCGCGGCATCGCCGTCTTCGCGCCCAACGTGCGGGGTTCGTCCGGCTTCGGCAAGCGCTTCGTCAACCTCGACAACGGCGCCCTGCGCCACGACGGCGTGCGCGACATCGAGGACTGCCTGAAGCACGTGGTGGCCGCGGGCGTCGCCGACCCGCGCCGCGTCGGCATCATGGGCGGGTCGTACGGCGGCTACATGGTGATGGCGGGCCTGACGCGCTGGCCCGACGCGTTCGCGGCCGGCGCCAACCTGTTCGGTGTCGTCAACTTCGCGACCTTCTTCGCCCACACCGAGCCGTGGATGGCGGCGATCTCGAAGGTCGAGTACGGCGACCCGGACACCGAGGCCGCGATGCTGAAGTCGCTGTCGCCGATCCACGAGGTCGACCGCGTGAAGGCGCCGACGATCGTGCTGCACGGCGCCAACGACACCAACGTGCCCGTCGTGGAGGCCGAGCAGGTGGTCGAGAACCTGAAGCGCCGCGGCGTGCCGGTCGAGTACGTGCTGTTCCCCGACGAAGGCCACGGCTGGCGCAAGACGCCCAACCGCATCCGCTCGACCGTGGCCGTCGTGCGCTGGTTCGACCGCTACCTGAACGCGCGCTGAACGCGCGCGCTAGCGCAGCGCGAGGCCGTGGAAGGCCAGCGCTTCGCGGTAGCGCGCGACGATCGCCGCGCCGTAGCCGGGGTCGGTCGCCCACTCGCCGCGGCCGAGCTGGTTCCAGTACGGGGCGCGACCGCGGGGCCGGACCAGGTCGAAGCGCGGGTCGACGCAGGGGAAGGCCAGCGGCGGCGACGCGCACGTCGTCGCCCGCGGGTCGGCGTAGGCGCGCAGGTGCTGGACCTGGGCGCGCACGCCGATCCGCGCGCTGGGGAAGCTCGCGGCCTGGCCCGGGTTCGCGTCGACGGCGCCCAGCCCCGAGAAGTTGTTCTTCCACGCGGGCACGGTGCCGGGGAAGCGGAACCAGCCGGTCTCGATCACCGCCTGCACGAACGCGACGTCGCCGGCGACACCTTCGGCCGCGCCTTCTTCGACGAAGTAGCGGGCGATCGCGTCGAGCGGCTCGCTCGCTCTCCAGGCGCCGGGCGGCTGCGGCCGGCGGCCGCGGACCCAGGCCGCGAGCTGGGCCGCGTCGAGCCGGGCCGGCGCCAGGATCGCCACCCGTGGCCCGGAGGGCGGCAGCGGCACCTGCGGGCGGCGCACGCCGCCACACGCCGCTGCCAGTGCGGCGAGCAGGCCGACGCCGGCAGCGCGGAGGAGGCGGCTCACGAGTCCGGACTCTACACGACCCCTGCCGGGCCCCCGGGTGTAGACTTTTCGAAGTAGCGCGGCCGGGGCCGCGGGTCGCGGCCCGGCCGGATGGAGCCCCGCGTGGGCGCTGGCGACTCCTCGAGTCGTGGGTCGTCCGGAGAAAGCGGGGGAGTCGCGCACCCGATTC
Source organism: Acidobacteriota bacterium (assembly GCA_011526565.1). Lineage (GTDB taxonomy): Bacteria > Acidobacteriota > Vicinamibacteria > Fen-336 > Fen-336 > WYBL01. The sequence goes on from WYBL01000100.1 coordinate 27,334, forward strand.
TCCCCCTCGGAGGCGACGAAGCGGCGCGCGAGGCTCGCCGCGCCGCCAAGGCCGAACCCCGCCGCCCGCTGGAGCCGTGGGAGCGCTACCGCGCGCTGATCGACACCCTCGAGGAGGCCCACAAGCTGGCCGACCTCGGCGACCACAAGGCACGCTTCGCGCTCGTCATCATGGGTGCGCTCAACGTGGTGCTGTTCGTGGTCGGCACCCGCTCCGACCTGGCGACGGCGGTGCCGGATGCCTGGCGGCCGTGGCTCACGGCCTACCTCGTGACCTACGCGCTGGTCGCGCTCTACTTCTTCGCGCGGGCGATCGAGGCGCTGCGGCCGCGGCGCCTGCGGCTGCACGTGCCGCTCGTGGACGGCGCGCTGGACGGGCCGATCGGGCTGCGCTTCCACGAGGACGCGCTGACCCGCGACGCCGACGGGTATCGGGACGCGTGGGCCGCGGTGCGCGTCGACCAGCTCAACGCCGAGCTGGCGGCGCAGGCGCACACCCTGGCCCACGTCAACCGCTCGCAGTACCTCGCGCTGCGGCGGCTGTACCGCGGCCTGCACGTGATGGTCGCGCTGCTGACCGGGCTGCTGCTGTTCGACGCGCTGCTCCTGCTGTCGCGCCCGGCCGCGCCGCCCGCCCCGCCGCCCGGCGTCGCCGTCCCGCTCGACGCGCTGACCGGAGGCCGGCCGTGATCGCGCGCGCCACGTGGGCCTTGGCCGGGCTGCTGCTCGCGCGCGGCGCCGGGGCCGGGGACGCGGGCTTCCAGGCGTGGCCGCCGGCGTGGAGCAGCGCTTCGGGCGCGCGCGTCGCGCTGACCGGCTTCGTCCAGCTCGACGCCCGGGCCTTCCCCGGCTGGGAGGTCGCGGGCGCGGAGGCGTCGGCGCGGGCCGAGACCGCCGAGGCGCGGCGGGGACGGCTCGGCGTCGAGGGCGAGTGGGGGCGGATCGAGTTCGAGGTCGAGGCCGACCTCGCGGACGGCGACGAGCGGCTGAAGGACGCCTGGCTCGGCTGGCGCCTCGGGCGCGCGCTGCGGCTGCGCGCGGGGCGCTTCAAGCCGCCCGTCACTCGCGAGTGGCTGACCGGGTCGCGAAGGCTCGACTTCCTGGAGCGCTCGCTGCCCGTGCGCGCGCTGGCTCCCGGTCGCGACTGGGGCGGGCTCGCGATCGCCCGCCTCGCGGACTTCGAGCTGCACGCCGGCGCGTTCGCCGGCGACGGCGCCGCGGACCGCTCGCGGGCGGAGACGACGCTCGCGGTACGGATCGCGTGGCGCGGGCCACGCGATCTCGAGCTCGGCGCCTCGGGCAGCGTCGGCGACGTGCGCGCGGACCCGCCTGCGGCAGCCGAGCCGCGGCCGCGGGGGATCGCAGGCGACGCGCCCTCGGGCTTCCGCTTCTCCGAGCCCCGCTTCGTGGACGGTCGCCGGCGTCGCCTCGGTCTCGACGCCGGAGTGGCGCTCGGCCCGGTCGCGTTCGCTGCGGAAGGGGTGTGGCTGCGGGAGCGGCGACGGGGCCAGGGTCCGCTGGGCGACGACCTGCCCGACGAGGTGGCGCGCGGCCTGGCGGGGTCGGCACTGTGGCGACCGCTGCGCGAGGTCTCTGCCAAGGGGCGTCGCCGGCCCGCGCGCACGCTGGAGCTGGGGCTCCGCTTCGAGCGGCTGTGCTTCGACGACGCGGGGCCCGACGCCGGTTTCGCCAGCGCGGGCAGCCGGGCCCGCAACGTGAGGCCCGCCGGCGCCGAGGCGTGGACCGCCGGGGCCTCGTGGTGGCCGCGGCCGTGGGTGCGGCTGGTGGCGAACCTGATTCTGGAGCGGTACGACGACGCGCTGCGGGCGCCGGAGCCGGGGCGGGCGGGGAACTACCCGACGCTCGCCGCCCGCCTGCAGCTCGCGCTGCCGTGATAGGAGGGGGCGATGAAGTGGCCCCTGGGCGTGGCGGTCGCCGTGCTGGCGGCCGCGCCGTGCGCGCCGGGGCAGGAAGCCCCGCGCGAGCCGCTGTTCGACCCCGCGCGGCTGCACGTCGTGCAGATCGAGATCGACCCCGCCGACTGGGCCGCTCTGCAGGCGGGCTACTGGTCGAACCAGTTCTACGCGGCCGACGTGGCGCTCGACGGCGAGGTCGTCCGCCAGGTCGGCGTGCGCTCGCGCGGCGACGGCTCGCGCAACGAGCGCAAGCCCGGGCTCAAGCTCGACTTCAACCGCCACGTGCCCGGCCAGGAGCACCACGGCTACAAGTCGCTCGTGCTCGACAACCTCGTGCAGGACCCGAGCGGCCTGCGCGAGGCGCTCGCGTTCGAGGTGTTCGAGGCGATGGGCCTGGCCGCGCCGCAGGCCAGCTTCGCGCGCGTCTACGTCAACGGCGCGTATCACGGTCTCTACGGCCTGGTCGAACCGGTCAGCGGTCACCTGCTCAACGAGCGGTTCGGGGAGGACGGCGGCAACCTGTTCGACTACGAGTGGGTCGACGCCTGGCGCTTCGAGGAGCGCGGCGACGCGGCAGCCTACGTGCCCGCTCCCTTCCAGCCCGAGAGCACCGAGCAGCCGTTCGACCCCGGCGCCCTGCTCGAACTGGTGCACGACGCCAACGCGGCGCCGGGCGGGTTCTACCTCGAGGAGATCGCGCAGCACCTCGACCCGTGGCGGCTGGCCACCTACCTGGCCGTGGAGAACGCCGTCGCCGAGCGCGACGGCTTCGTCGGCGCCTGGGGCGTCAACAACCTCTACTTCTACCAGTTCCGCGGCCAGCGCCGGTTCGTGCTGATCCCGTGGGACAAGGACTCCACGTTCGCCGAGGGGCGCTGGCCGGTCGAATACGGACTCGCCGACAACGTGTTGACCCGCGGCCTGATGACCGATGCCCGCTTCGCCGACGACTACCGCTTCGAGCTGAAGCGGGCGGCCGTCTCTTTCGTCAACGAGCGCTGGCTGCTGCCCCGGCTGGAGAGCCGGTACGCGCTGATCCGGGAGGCGATGCTCGCCGACCCGGCGAAGCCGTACTCGAACGAGCAGTTCGAGGACGCGGTCGTGCGGTTGCGGACCTGCCTCGCGGAACGCGAGGCGAACGTGCTGGAGCAAGTGCCATGAAGCGCATTCCCGCCTTCGCCGCGGCGCTCGCCGCGGTCGCGCTGCAGGCGCCGAGCGCCGGCCCGCGCGTCGTCCGCGGCCCGTACCTGCAGGCCCCCGAGCCCGGCCAGGTCCGCGTCGTCTGGTACACGGACGTCGCCGCCGAAGGCGTCGTGCAGTGGCGGATCGCGGGCGGCGCCTGGCAGGAGGCGCGCGATCCCGCGGGGGCCTCCACCCGCCAGGAGGTGGCGTTGCCCGCGCTGGTGCCGGGCCTCGGCCACGAGTACCGGCTGCCCGACGGGCGCACGTTCACCTTCACGGCCCCCGCGGCGGGCCTGCAGATGGCCGTGTTCGGCGACTGTGGCAGCGCGGAGCCCGGCCAGCACGCCGTCGCCGCCCTGATCGCGCGGCGGATGCCGGCCGCCGACAGCGCGCTGATCGTCGGCGACGTCGTCTACCCGAGCGGCGCGGACTCCGACTACGGCGGGCGCTTCTTCGGTCCCTACGCGAGCCTGCTGCCGCGCATGGTGTTCTTCGCGGCGCTCGGCAACCACGACGTCGAGACAGAGAACGGAGCTCCCTACCTGCGCGTGTTCACGCTGCCGCGCAACGGTCCGCCCGCGCTGCCGCCGGAGACGGCGTACTCCTTCGAGCGCGGCGGGGTGCACTTCGTCGTCCACGACTCCAACCTGCCCGCGGCGAAGCTGCTGGCGCAGGCCGGGGCGTGGCACGCGGCCGACCTGCACGCGAGCGGCGCCCGGTTCCGGGTCGCGGTGCTGCACCACAGCCCGTGGAGCTCGGCGGAGAACTCGCTCACGTCCCAGGTCGTCGCGCTGCGCGAGGCGCTGACCCCGTTCTTCGCCCGCTCCGGCGTCGACCTGGTGCTGGCGGGCCACGACCACACCTACGAGCGCACGCGGCCGCTGGACGGCGTCGTCTACGTGACCTCGGGCAACGGCGGCTACGAGCTCTACCCGCGGCGCGCGACGCGGCCCGAGACCGACGTCTTCTACAACGCCCGCCACGGCTTCAGCGCGCTGACCGCGAGCGGCCCGCTGCTCCAGCTCGAACACGTCGACATCGGCGAGTGCCGCGTGGACACCCTGCAGCTCAAGAAGCCGGTCGCCCGCGGCGACGCGTGGAAGCTGCTGCCCGGCCTCGCCGAGGCGCCGGACGGCTGGACGCGGCCGGAGTTCGACGACCACGCCTGGCGCTCCGGCCCCGCCGGGTTCGGCTTCGGGGCGCCGGGCCTGGCCACGCCGCTGTCGGAGCTGCTCGGCGTCGCGCCGGTGCTGCACGCCCGCATCGGCTTCGAGGTGCCGACCCCCGGCGTGGTGCGCGAGGCGCTGCTGCGGCTGCGTTACGACGACGGCTTCGTCGCCTGGCTCAACGGCGAGGAGGTCGCGCGCCGCAACGTGCCGGCCGGCGCCGGGCCGCGCGCGACGGCCTCGGCGCGGCACCCGGGCGACGACTACGAGACCTTCGCCCTGCCCGTGGGCCTGCTGCGGCCGGGGCTGAACCGGCTGGCGATCGAGGTCCGCAACGTCGCTGCCGACGACCCGACATTGGTACTGGTCCCGGAGCTGACGCTGCTCGCGGCCGACCCGGGGCGCTGCCCGTAGCTCGCGGTGGCGGCGGGTTAGAATCCCCCGAGGCCGCCACCAGGGCGGGGGGAGTCATCCATGAGCAGCTACCCGGACGATCGCCGTTACTCCAAGGACCACGAGTGGCTGAAGGTCGAAGGCGACCTCGGCCGCGTCGGCGTCACCGACTACGCGCAGAAGCAGCTCGGCGACGTGGTGTTCCTCGAGTTGCCCGCGGTCGGCGCCAAGTTCAAGGCCCACGAGCGCTTCGGCACCGTCGAGTCCGTCAAGGCCGTCTCCGAGCTCTACTGCCCCGTGGGCGGCGAGGTCGTCGAGGCGAACGCCGACCTGGCCCAGAAGCCGGAGGCGATCAACACCGACCCCCACGGCGAGGGCTGGATGATCGTCGTGAAGATCGCGGACAAGAAGGACGTCGACGCGCTGATGGACGCCGCGGCGTACGCGGCACACGTGGCCTCCGAGGCCAAGTAGACCCCACAGGTTCGAGGGCCCCGCGCCGGGGCCCTTTCGTCCCCCGCGGCCGCCCGGCCGCAGAACGACACGCAGGTCCCCGCCATGACCACGACTGCCGACCTCCTCGCCGAGCGCGACACCTTCGCGCGGCGCCACCTCGGTCCCCGCGAGCCCGAGATCGCCGAGATGCTGAAGCTGCTCGGCTACGCCACGCTCGACGAGCTCTCCGCCCACGTGGTCCCGCAGAGCATCCAGCTCGGCCGCGCGCTGAACCTGCCGGCCGCCCGCTCCGAGAGCCGGGCGCTCGCCGACCTGCGGGCGATGGCGCAGAAGAACGAGGTGTTCCGCTCGTTCATCGGCCAGGGCTACTCCGCCTGCATCACGCCGCCGGTGATCCTGCGCAACGTGCTGGAGAACCCCGGCTGGTACACGCAGTACACGCCGTACCAGGCGGAGATCGCCCAGGGCCGGATGGAGGCCCTGATCAACTTCCAGACGATGATCGCGGACCTGACCGGCCTGCCGCTGGCCAACGCCTCGCTGCTCGACGAGGGCACGGCGGTGGCCGAGGCGATGCACATGTGCCAGCAGGCGGCGAAAGGCGCGAAGGCGAAGTTCTTCCTCTCTTCCGACCTGCACCCGCAGTCGATCGCCGTGGTGAAGACGCGCGCGCTGCCGCTCGGCATCGAGGTCGTCGTGGGCGACGCCGCGACCGCCGACTTCGCGGAGGTGTTCGGCGTGGTCGTGCAGTACCCGACGACGGACGGCCGCGTCGAGGACTACCAGGCTGTTGCCGACCGCGCCCACGCGGCGGGGGCCATGTTCGTGGTCGCAGCCGACCTGCTGGCGCTCACCCTGCTGAAGGCGCCCGGCGAGTTCGGCGCCGACGTCTGCGTCGGCTCGGCGCAGCGCTTCGGCGTGCCGATGGGCTTCGGCGGCCCGCACGCGGCGTTCCTGTCGACGAAGGACGAGTTCAAGCGGATCATGCCCGGCCGCCTGATCGGCGTGTCCAGGGACAGCCACGGCCGCCCCGGCTACCGGCTGTCGCTGCAGACCCGCGAGCAGCACATCCGCCGCGACAAGGCGACGTCCAACATCTGCACCGCGCAGGTGCTGCTGGCGGTGATGGCCTCGATGTACGCGGCCTACCACGGACCCGACGGCCTGCGCGACATCGCGCGCCGGGTGCGGGCGCTGACGCTGACGCTGGCGGCGGGCCTGCGCAAGCTGGGCTACGACATCGGCGACGTCCTGTTCTTCGACACGCTCCGCGTGCGCTGCGAGGCGGCCCGCGCCGACCAGCTCCACGCGGCGGCCAAGGCCAAGAAGATCAACCTGCGGCGCTACCCCGACGGCGTCGGCGTCTCGCTCGACGAGGCGACCCGCGCCGAAGACGTCGCCGACCTGCTCGCGGTGTTCGCCGCCGGCGCCGCCGGCCCGGCCGTCGCCGAGCTGGTGCAGGGCATCGACCCGTCGCTGCCCGCGGCGTTCGAGCGCCAGAGCGCGTTCCTGGCCCACCCGGTGTTCAACAGCTTCCACGCCGAGCACGAGATGCTCCGCTACCTGAACCGGCTGCAGGCGCGCGACCTCTCGCTGACCACCTCGATGATCCCGCTCGGCTCCTGCACGATGAAGCTCAACGCCACCTCCGAGATGATCCCGGTGACGTGGGCGGAGTTCGGCAAGCTGCACCCGTTCGCGCCGGCCGAGCAGACGAAGGGCTACGCCCAGCTCTTCGCCGACCTCGAGGCCTGGCTCGCGGAGATCACGGGTTTCGCGGCCGTCTCGCTGCAGCCCAACGCCGGCGCCCAGGGCGAGTACGCGGGGCTGCTGGCGATCCGCGGCTACCACCAGGGCCGCGGCGAGGGCCACCGCGACGTGTGCCTGATCCCGATCTCGGCCCACGGCACCAACCCGGCCTCGGCCGTGATGGCGGGCTTCCAGGTCGTGGTGACGGCCTGCGACGCGCAGGGCAACGTCGACCTCGCCGACCTCGAGCAGAAGGCCGAGCAGCACAAGGACAAGCTCGGCGCGCTGATGATCACGTACCCGTCCACCCACGGCGTGTTCGAGCAGGACGTCAAGCGCATCTGCGAGATCGTCCACGCCCGCGGCGGCCAGGTGTACATGGACGGCGCCAACATGAACGCCCAGGTGGGGCTGACCCGGCCGGCCGACATCGGCGCCGACGTCTGCCACCTGAACCTGCACAAGACGTTCTGCATCCCGCACGGCGGCGGCGGCCCGGGCATGGGCCCGATCGGCGTCGCCGCCCACCTCGCGCCGTTCCTGCCCGGCCACCCGCTGACCGGCGCCGGCGCGGTGTCGGCCGCACCGTGGGGCTCGGCGTCGATCCTGGTCATCTCGTGGATGTACATCGCGATGATGGGCGCGGACGGCCTGAAGAAGGCGACCCAGGTCGCGATCCTCAACGCCAACTACATGGCGAAGCAGCTCGCCGGCCACTACGACGTGCTGTACACGGGGCCCGAAGGCCGCGTCGCCCACGAGTTCATCCTCGACACCCGCCCGTTCAAGGCGCTGGGCGTGGAAGCGGAGGACTTCGCGAAGCGGCTGATGGACTACGGCTTCCACGCGCCGACGATGTCGTTCCCGGTGCCCGGCACGCTGATGATCGAACCGACCGAGAGCGAGTCGAAGGCGGAGCTCGACCGCTTCTGCGACGCGATGATCGGCATCCGCGAGGAGATCCGCCAGATCGAGGCCGGCACCCTCGACCGCGCCGACAACCCGCTGAAGAACGCGCCGCACACTGCGGCGGCGGTGATCGCCTCCGACTGGAGCCACAAGTACAGCCGGGAGCAGGCGGCCTACCCGGCGCCGTGGCTGCGCGAGAACAAGTTCTGGCCCGCGGTCGGCCGCATCGACAACGTCTACGGCGACCGCAACCTGGTCTGCACCTGCATCCCGGTGGAGGCCTTCGCGTCGTAGCACGATCCTGACAGCGGGCGCGGCGCGACCCGGCGCATCATGCGCCCATGCTGCGATCGACGCCCGCTCTGTCGCTGTTCATCCTGTTGACCGCGCCGCTGTGCGCCCAGGCGCCTGCGCCTTCCCCGCCCGCCACGGAGCAGGCGACGATGTGGGCCGCGATCGGCCGCCTCCAGGCGGGCGACCTGGACGGCGCCGTGGCGATCCTCGACCAGGTAGTCGTCCGCGAGCCGGGCAATGGCCGGGCCTGGCGCACGCTGGGCCAGGCGCAACATCGTCGACAGCAGTACGACGCGGCGATCGCGGCCCTGCGCAAGGCGCTCGAGGTGGAGCCGGAGATGCCGGCGCCGCTGTATGCGATCGGCCTCGCCCACGCGGCCAGGGGCGACGCCGAGGCCGCGTTCGAGTGGCTCGGCAAGGCGCGCGCGACCCGCCGCATCGACCTGACTCCGGCCACCACCGCGCCCGAGCTCGCGAAGTGGCAGGACGACCCGCGGCTGCGCGCACTGCTGCCCACTCCGAAGGACTTCGAGGACCCGTTCGTCGAGCCGGTGAAGGTGATCCGCGAGTGGCGGGGCGAAGCCGCGGGCGACCAGTTCGGCTGGATCGCGCGCAACGTCGGCGACGTCGACGGCGACGGCGTGGCCGACGTCGTCACGTCGGCGCCGACGAAGGACGTGAACGGCGCCGGCGCGGGCCGCGTGTACCTCTACTCGACGAAGGGCGGCCGGCTGCTGTGGACCGCCGACGGCGCGCCCGGCGACCAGTTCGGCACCGGCCTCGAGGCGGCCGGCGACACGAACCGCGACGGCGTGCCCGACGTGATCGCCGCGGCGCCCGGCGGCGGCTACGCGCGCGTGCTCTCGGGCCGCGACGGGCGCGTGCTGCTGACCCTGTCGGCTGAAGCCCGCGACGACCAGTTCGGCCGCCACGCCTCCGGCGTCGGCGACGTCGACGGCGACGGCCACGCCGACCTGATCGTGGGCGCCTCCAACAACGACGCGGGCGGCGCCGACGCGGGTCGTGCCTACGTCTACTCGGGCAAGGACGGGAAGGTGCTGCTGACGCTGACGGGCGAGCGCGCGGGCGACGGATTCGGCAGCGCCGTCGCGGGAGCCGTGACCGGTCGTCACCTGCTGCTGCTGATCGGCGCGCCGCGGGCGGGCGAGCGGCGCACGGGGCGCGTCTCGGTCCACACCGCGCTGGCGCCGACGCCTGCCTTCCACATCGAGTCCGACGACCAGGGCGGCGCGCTGGGCGCGATGTTCCTCGCGGTGCCCGGCGACGTCGACGGCGACGGCGTGCCCGACGCCTATGCCTCCGACTGGGCCAACGCCGCGAAGGGCCCGTCGACGGGTCGCGTCTACGTGCACTCGGGGCGCGACGGCCGCCGGCTGCTCGCGCTGACGGGCGAAGCGGCGGGCGAAGGCTTCGGCACCAGCCCCTCGGTCGCGGGCGACGTCGACGGCGACGGCCACGCCGACCTGATCGTCGGCGCCTGGCAGCACGCGAGTGCCGCGCTCGGCGCCGGCCGCGCCACGCTGTTCTCGGGGAAGGACGGCCGGCTGCTGAAGACCTACACCTGCCGCACGCCCGGCGACACGTTCGGCTTCGACGCGGTGACGCTGGGCGACGTCGACGCCGACGGCAGCAGCGACTTCCTGATCACGTCGGCGTGGAGCAGCGTCAACGGCTTTCGCTCGGGGCGCGTGTTCGTGATCGCGAGCGGCGTCACGCCCGCGCGGGCCGCCGCGGCGCGCTGAAGCGACCGGCCGGGCGCAGCCGCGCGCGGGCCACGCTCGGCGCCACGCCGAAGAGCCTCCGGAACGCGGCGGTGAAGTGGGAGTGGCTCGAGTAGCCGAGTTCGAGGGCGAGCTGCGAGAGGTCTTCTCCCGCGGCCACGCGCTCGAGCGCGTGCTGCAGCCGCAGCCGGTTCCGGTAAGCGTGCAGCGTGGTCCCCGTCGCCGCGCGGAACGCGCGGCACAGGTGGAACGGGGAGCAGCCGGCCGCGCGGGCGATCTCGTGCAGCGTCAGCTTCTCCGCGAAGCGTCGCGCCAGCACGACCTCGGCCGCCGCCACGATCTCGCGGGCGCGCGTGCCGACCGTCGTGTCGCGCGGCCGCGACTGCCAGAAGGCGTGGCCCCGGGCCAGCACTCCCGCGAGCAGGTGCAGCACGGCCTCCTCGACCTCGAGCGCGTCCCAGTCGCCCGGCGCGCCGGCGGCGAGCCGCTCGTAGAGCGCACGCTGCGCGAGGTAGAGCCGCGCGTCGCCCGGCGTCCAGGCGTGACGGAACGGGCGCCGCGGACGCTCGCGCACGGCGGGGTCGAAAGCCGCGACGGCCTCGACCAGCAGCGCGTCGTCGACCGCGAACCACTCGCACTCGTCGCCGCGCGGGCTGACCGCGCCTCGCGAGTAGCGCTGGCCGCGGTTGTAGAGCGTGACCACCCCGGGTCCCGCGACGAACGCCGCCTCGCCCTCGTGGCGCAGGCGCACGGTCTGGCGCGGGAACACGAAGATGTGGTTCTGGATCGGTCCCGAGTCGGCGAAGCGCGGGTCGTCGGGCGCGCAGCGGAACGCCCCGATCGTCACCGCACCGCCGCGGAACGCGATGCGGTCGAGCGGTTCTGCTTCGCGAGCGCTCGCGCGGGTCGCGTCCGTCCAGTGAGCTGAACGCATGCCGGAGTGGCTCCATTATCCGGCACCCCGGCGCGCGTGATCGCCGGTCAGCTCTCGCGCAGCGCCTCGGCTGCAGGCGTGCGCGCGGCCCGCCAGGCCGGCAGCGCCGAAGACAGGGCAGCCGGCGCGAGCACCAGCAGCGCGGCGAGCAGCGCCTCGAGCGGGCCCGGTGCAGGCAGGCCCGGGAGCGCGGCCTGGAGGCCCCGGAGCAGGGCAAGCGCCGCGATGACGCCCGGGGCCAGGCCCAGCGCCACCACGCGGCCCGTCTCGCCGACGAGCAGGCGCGCCACGTCGACCGGCCGGCCGCCGAGCGCCAGCCGCAGCGCGAACTCCGGGGCCCGCTCGCGGCCGAGCGCGCTCAGCAGCCCGAACAGGCCGAGGCCCGCGAGCGCGACCGCGAGGCCTGCGCCGAGGGCCAGCACGTCGGCCGCGCGCGAGTGGCGGGCGAGCGCGCGCCGGCCCAGTTCCGCGAGCGGTCGCGGAGCGCGGACCGCGAGTTGCGGCGCCTGACGCCGCACGGCATCGCGGGCGGCAGCGGCGACCGAGTTCGCCACCGCCGGCGACGCGGCGCGCACGACGACGTGGACCCGGGTCAACGCCATGCGGTGCTCCTGCGCGAGCGGGCGATACAGCTCCGGCGGCGGTGCGACGCCGGGACGCTCGTGCGGGGTGTCGGCGACGACGCCGACGATCGTCACCCAGTCGTCGTGACCGTCGAGGCCGGTGCGCAGGCGGCGACCCACCGGGTCCTCGCCGGCGAACACGTGGCGCACGAGCGCCTCGTTCACGATCCCCACGCGCGGGGCACCCCAGCCGTCGCCGGGCCCGAACTCGCGCCCGCGCCGGAGCGCGATGCCCATCGCGGCGAAGTAGCCGGGGTCGATCGCGCGCCACGCCGCGTTCGGCGCCTGGTTCGGCGGGAAGGTGCGGCCTTCGACGACGAGGCCGGCGCTGGCGCCGCTGCCGGTGAGCGGAAGCCGGTTGCCGCCGCCGGCCGCCGTGACGCCGGGCACCGAGCCGGCGGCCGCCACCAGCTCCGTCGCCAGCGCGCGGGCGGCGGCGGGAGTGACCTGGCGCGGGTCGGGCAAGGCGACCTCGAACGTGGCCGCCGCGCCCGGCTCGAAGCCGTGGGCCGCGCGCTCGAGTGCGGCGATGCCGCGCGCGGAGAGACCGGCGCCGGCGGCCAGCGCGAACCCCGCGGCGACCTGCACGGCGACCAGCCCGTGGCGCAGCCCGCGGGTGCCGGTCGCCGCGCCCGCGGTGCGTCCCCGCAGCAGCGACGCCAGCTCGCCTCCCGCGCAGCGAGTGGCCAGGCGCGCCAGGGTGAAGGCCGTGAGCGCAGCCAGGCCGAGGCTGGCCGCCGCCGCAGGGCCCCACGGCAGGTCCGCGCCATCCGCGAGCCGCAGCCACGGCGCGGCGAAGTGCGCGGCGAGGCGCGCGACGCCCATCGCGGCGGTCGCCCCGGTGGCAGCCACCGCCACCACCTCGATCCGCAGCGGGGCGACCGCCACCGCCTCGCTGGCCCCGAGCGCACGGCTGACCGCAGCCTCGCGGCGCGCCGCCGCCGCCCGGGCGACCAGCAGCAGGGCCACGTTGGCGCTCGCCACCAGCCACAGCGCGAGCGCGATGGCGCCCAGCGCGAAGAGCGCGGGCCGGCGCCCGCCGTGGAGATCTTCGGCGAGCGGGATCACGCGGGCGCCGACGCCGGCATTGGTCCGCGGGTGGTCGGCGCGCAGCCGGGCGGCGATCGACTGCAGCTCGGCGTGGGCGGCCTCCACGGCGACGCCTTCGCGCAGCCGGCCGACGACGCCGAGGAAGCGCGCGTCCCGCATCGTCGCGACGTCGATGCCGAGCGGCGTCTCCAACTCAGGCACCGGGCCCCGCGCCGGCAGCCACACGTCGCCGGGCGGGAACGGCAGGTCGGTCGCCAGCACCCCCGCAATGCGCACGGGTTCTTCGCCGAGCTGCACCACGCGGCCCACCACGGCCGGGCTCGCGTCGAACAGCTCGCTCCAGAGGCGGCGCGAGAGAACCGCGCCGCGCGGTTCGCCCGTGGACCAGGCCGCGCCGGGGGCGATCGCGGGGCGCAGCACGTCGAGGAACTCGGGCGACGCCAGCAGCACCTCGACGCTGCGCGGCTCGCCGCTCCCGACGAGCGTGCGCTCCGCGGTGCGCCACGCCGCGATCCCCGCGAACGCGCGGGCGTCGCGGCGCCAGTCGACGAAGTCGGCCGGGGCGACCGCGGTGACGCCGTGGCGGGCGTGGGTCTCGTCGAGGACGACCAGCGCGCCGGGTGCCGCGTAGGGCAGGGGAGCGAAAAGCAGGGCCCACGCGAGCGCCGCCACGGCGGTGCCGCCGCCGAGGGCCAGCGCCAGCGTCGTGCTGGCGGCGACCACGAAAGCCGGGTTGCGAAGGGTGCGGCGCAGCGCCTGACGGGCGGCGAGTTTCCAGTTCATTGGATGTCCACCTGACTCCTCGACGGGGGAGACGCCGGGCCGGGTCCGCGAGTTAGCACGATCGGCTACGATCACCGCCTCCAGGAGTCCAGTCGATGCAGGTCTCGTGTCCCCACTGCGCCAGCAGGCTCACGGTCCCGGCGGAGCGCGCCGGGAACCCGGGGCTCAAGGTGCGCTGCGGTGGCTGCAAGCAGGTGTTCGCGCCTTTCGCGCCCGGCGCCGCCGCGGCGACGCCCGCGCCGCCCCCGGCCGCGCGTCCCGCGCCGCGCACCCAGGCGCCGGCCGCCGCCGCTCCCGCAACTAGAGCGGCTCGTTCCGTCGCCCGCACCGCGCCCGCGCCGCAGCCCCGCGCGGGCGGAGCGACCCTTTCGACGAACTGGCGCCGCTGCGCGGCGCACCCGAAGGCCGCGTCCGACTGGTTCTGCCCGCAGTGCACCGCGGGGTACTGCGGCGCCTGTCCGCAGAAGGTCGGCCAGGCGGGGATCTGTCCGGGCTGCGGCGGCCCGCTGACGCCCGCCGCCGACCAGCTCGCGCGCGAGGCGAAAGCCCGGGAGCGGGCGCGCCCGATGAAGGAGGAGGTCGGCTTCATCCTGCGCTACCCGCTGGTCGACGTCCTCGGCTACGTGATGCTCGCCATCTTCGTCGGCGTCTGCCGCGTGGTCGCGGCGATGGGCGGCGGCGGCGGCATGGGCGCGCTGCTGACCCAGGGCGTGCTGATGGCGTACTCGTTCAGCGCGCTGACGCGCACCGCGGGCGGCGACCGCAAGACCTTCATGCCGGCGATCGACAACCCGCTCGACCTCGCGCTGCCGCTGCGGCTGGGCTTTGCCGCGATGGTGATCAGCGCCGGCCCGTTGTTCGCGACCCTGCTGTTCACGCCCGCGGAGGCGGTGCTCGCCGCGTCCGCCGCGCCGGTCGAGGCCATCGTCCACGCGCAGGAAGCGGACGAGGAGGGCGTGCCGGACGAAGACGAAGAAGACGCGGCGGCCGAGCCGACCCCCGACCCGGCGGCGTACGGCGAAGAGGCTGGCTTCGAGCCCGAGCCGACGGGTGTCCCGGTCTGGGCGTGGACCCTGCTCGGCGTGACGTTCGTGTGGTTCGTCGTCTACTCGCCGATCGCGCTGATCGCCGCCGGCATCTCGCGCTCGGTGCTGCAGACGCTCAACCCGCTGGTCGGGCTCGACTCGATGAAGCGGATGGGCGCCACGTACTGGCACGCGGCGGCGATCTACACCGCGCTGGTCGTCGTCCAGGTGGTGGCCGGCGCGGCGCTCGAGTGGATCCCGCTCGCCGGCCTGTTCCTGCGCACGTTCCCCGACTGCTACCTGAGCCTGTGCATCGGCGCGACGCTCGGGCTCGCCGTGTTCAAGAAGGGCCCCGAGCTGGGGTACGACTAGCCTCTAGAAGCTGAGGTGGACGCCGAGGCCGGCGCCCGTTCCGCGGGCGTCGGTCATCGGGGTCAGGGCCAGGGTGCGGCCCGCGCGCGGCGCCGCCTCGTCGTTGCGGCGCGCCACGGTCTTGCCGGCCACCCAGCCGATCGTCGCTCCCGCCAGCACGTCGCTCAGGAAGTGCTTGCTGCGCTCCAGCCGCGAGACGCCGATCAGGCCCGCGGTCGCGTACGCGGCGAAGGCCGCCTTCCTGCCGTAGTGGTGGTCGACGACGGCCGCCCAGGCGAAGGCCTGCGACGTGTGGCCCGAGGGGAACGACAGGTTGCTCGAGCCGTCGGGCCGGGTGCGGCCGATCGAGTGCTTCAGCACCTGCGTGTAGGCGCCGGCGACCAGTGTCGCCTGCATGCCGTCGTAGGTGAACGCGCGGAAGCGGGTGTCGCGCGAGGCGCGGCCGGCCAGGAACACGCCGAGCGTCGCGGGGCCCATCACCGTCGAGCCGCCCAGCGTCTGCCCGAGCTCGCCGAACTCCTCGGCGCGGGTCCCGGTTTCGAAGTACGTTTGCATCCGGTGGTCGAACGTCGAGCCCACGCCTGCCGCCACGGCGCCGATCAGCAGCGGCTGCGCGTTGGACGGCGACAGCACGCCGATCAGGTTGCGGCCGAGGTTCGGCACGAACGCGCTCATCGTGCGGCGGCCGTCGCCCCTGACCTCGAGCGGCGGCAGCTCGCCGGCGAGCGACGACAGGTCGAGCGGGCGCGGCGCCTCCGCCTGCGGGACCTGGGCCGGTTCGCTCCCGGCGATCTGGGCGCCACAAGGCGCGGCGCAGGCGAAGGCGGCCAGGATCAGCGGCAGGCGTCGCGAAAACATCATCTTGTGATCATACCGTCGTCACGCCTCCGGGGGCAGCCGCTCGAGGCCCACGGCCTGCCAGCCCCCGTTCACCCGTCGGAAGTACAGGTGTACGGGACGGCTCCAGGCCGGGTGGTCGGGGTGGTGCGCGGCGACCGAAACGAACACGTACTCGGCCTCCGCGAGGACCTCCGGCGGTGCGGCGGCGCGCGCCGTCTCCACGCGCTGCTCCACCGCATCGCCGACGAGGGCGTCGCGCGCGTTGTCGAAGCGCGACCAGCGCAACGCGTACGCCGCCGGCGCCGTCGCCACCCCGGCGTCCACCGCCGCGTTGGCGAAGGTGAGCGTGCCGTCGGCGGCGAGCTGCGGGTCGGCCACGGGGTTCACCGCCGGCAGCCACGCCTCGACCACGCGGTCGCGGCGCGCGATCAGCGTCGAGGCCAGGTAGTCGGTGACCGCGGGGTCGGAGTAGCGCGCCTTCTCGACGACCGCGCGCAACGCGGCGTCGGAGAAGCGGGACGCGATGCGCGCCGCCCAGAACGCGTCGTCCGCGCGCATGTTGTCGAAGGCGCGGTTGGGGTACTCGGGCTTCCAGGCCGCCGGGTCGAACGCGCCGCTGCCGATGCGGCCGACGGCGGGGGGCAGGTGGCGCGGGTCGTTCACCCGCTGCCACGGCCGCAGCCGGAAGCCGAGCGTGAACAGGTCCTTCAGCGCCTGGTCGAACTCCAGCATGTAGGCGTGCCCGGACCACCAGCGGTCGGGCGAGCTGCCGAGGATCGATCCGAAGTCGAACATGTAGTGGCGCACGAAGCGGCGCCCGTCGCGCTCCTCGAGCGCGTCGAGCGTGTTGTTGGCCCGCGAGTCGTCGTGGTTGAGCCAGGCGGCGAACACGCGGTTGGCGCGCAGCTCGCGCCGGTGCTCGTGGGGGTGGATGTCGTTGGGGTCGTCGGGCCGGGTGCCGAAGTGGCGGAAGTTGCCGATGCCGCGACCGACGAAGCGGCTCGCGCTCATCCGGTAGGTGCCGTCCGGGTTGGGCCGGCCCAGCAGCAGGACCTCGTCGAGGTCGCCGCGGGTGAACGGTCGGCGGCCCGAGGCGTCGCGCTGCTTCGCCTCGGGGTCGATGCGCACGCGGCGCGGGTCGACGTCGACCAGGTAGACGTCGACGACGTTGTAGCCGATCGCGTGATAGAGCGCGGTGCCGATCACCTCGGCCCCCGTCGCCAGCTCCTGGTGCTGCTCGAGGTCGAGCTCGAGCTGGTAGAGGGCACCCGTGCGGGCGTCGCGGGCGCGGAAGCCCGGCTGGAAGCCGGGGCGGCCCTTGCCGCCCGTGATCACCCACTCCTCGACCTCCAGCCGCGGCACGAGGTCGGGCCCACGGACGATCTCCTCGAGGCTCAGCTCGCGGCGGCCGATCCGGTTCTGGAACCAGCTCGAGTCGGGCACCTCGTCGAGCGTGTTGACGTTGTGCGCGCGGCCCGGGTCGGCCGGGCGCCGCCGCGGCGCCGAGTTCTCGAGCAGGTCCCAGATCTCCGACAGCTCGTGCTCGGCGACGCCCGTGGCGTCGAACTGGTCGTCGCGGTCGACCCAAAGCGGGTCGTCGGGGTAGAAGCGCGGCGCGGCGCCGCCGTCCAGCAGCGCGGCACCCAGCGCGGCGGCCAGCAGCGGGGCGCGGCTCGCCCGCAGCAGATCAGAAGACATTGCCGAACCTCAGCAGCACCCGCGTGCCCTCCCCGCCGCCCAGTGCCACCTCGGCGCGCGCGAACACCGTTGCGAGCAGGCCCACCCGCAGGCCGACGCCCCAGTCGTGATGCCAGCCCGCGAGCTCGCCGAGCCGTGGGCCCACGGTGCCGCGCTCGTAGAACAGCACCGCGCGCAGCAGGCCGTTGAGGTCCCAGCGGTACTCCGCCTGCAGCAGCACGGCGTTGCGGTCGCGCAGGCGGTACGTGCGCAGGCCGCGCAGGGCGTCGGGCCCGCCCAGCGTCGGCATCAGGTAGAACGGCACCGCGTGGCCGTCGTCGGGGGCGAGGCTCACCAGGTGGCCGCGCAGCGCCAGCGTCCGCGTGCTGCCCAGCAGCGGCACGTACTGGCGCAGGTCCAGCGTGTAGCGCTGGAACGAGTAGGAGCCGGCGTCGCGATCGGCGAAGCGGTCCCAGGACGCGACGTAGTGGCCGCCGAAGTGGGGGCCGAACGGCAGGTCCGTGGTGTCGAGCTCGGCGCGCAGGCCGACGCGCAGGTAGTCGGGGTTGGCGCCGAGGCCGGGGACATCGGCCGGGTCGAAGCGGCGCTCGATCGGGCGCAGGTCGTCGCCGCGCGCGCGCCCCTGGCCCAGCCACAGGTACTCGGCCGAGGCCGCGAGGGCGCTGCGCCGGCTCGGCGCCACGCCGAACGAGGCGCCGACCGCCGTCGCCCGGAACGCGTAGGACGTTCGGTCGCTCCGGCTCGAATCGGGGCCGAGGCCGTAGAACGCCTCCTGCGTGTGCTCGCGCCGCCCGACCGAGACGTCGCCGAAGACGCGGGTGCGGGTCTGCGACGTCAGCGCCAGGCGTGCGCCCGTCTCCCAGTAGCCGCGCAGCGACGCCGCCGAGCTCAGCGTCAGGTTCGCGTGGTGGTTCGAGTGGCGGAACGCCGGACCTGCCGCCAGTCCCGCGCCGCTCGGGAAGGTGCCGAACCACGGGAAGAACCCGCGCGGCGGGTTCAGCAGCCGCTCGGCCCAGTACCGGTCCTCGATCTGGTAGAGGAGCGCCTCGGGCCACGAGCGCGCCGGCGGTTTCAGTGCTGCCGCCTTGGCGGCGCGCTCCCGCTCGAGCAGCGCGGACCGGGTCTCGGGCGCCGGCTCGGAAGCCAGCAGCAGCCCGGTCAGGAACCAGGGGAAAACGCCAGCCACTCGACCTCCATCTCGCAACACTCGTCGCCCTGGCTCGTGCAGCGCAGGGGGGTCGCTCTCGCTCGCAACTCCGGCGTGCCGAGCAGCCCCTCGAAGGCGCCGATCGTGCGCTGCCACAGCAGCGGCGTGCACGGGAAGTCGTGGATGCGCACGCGGCAGCGCAGCGGCCCGAGCCGCTCGACCTCCAGCCGGCCGACGTCGTAGATCGTGCGCCACAACACCTGACCCATGCGCATCGAAGACTCGGGCGTCGCCACCATCGGCCCGTAGCCGCCCGCCTTGCGCTCGCGGCTGCCGGCGAACACGCCGAGCTCCCGCGCGAAGCCGGGGTCGCCCGGGGCGAAGCGCTGCTGCGCGGCCTCGAGCCAGGCCACGAAGTCGGCCAGCGGCTCCCAGGAGGCCTCGCGCAGGTGGGCGCCGAAGGCTCCGCGCCGCGCGGCCGGCAGGTCCTTCAGCACCTGGTCCAGGGCTCCGGCGCCGTGCCGCTCGCGCAGGAACGCGAGCGCGTTCATGACGACCACGCCGCGCACCTGGCCGGCCACCCGCGGCCGCGGCGTGGCCCCCGCGCGGGGCGTGCTCGCGCGCGGCGTCGTGCCCGGCCGCGGCGTGCGGCGGCTCACGCGCCGTCCCCGCCGCCGCGCCGCTCGCGCAGGCGCCGCGCCGCTTCCAGCCGCGCCGCGTACTCCTTCTCGCGGCCGCGCTCGGTGGGGCGGTAGTAGCGGCGTGCGGCGAGCGCGTCGGGCAGCCCGGTCATCGCCGCGACCCCTTCGGGCTCGTCGTGCGCATAGCGGTACCCCGCGCCGTAGCCGAGCCCTTTCATCAACTTCGTCGGCGCGTTGCGCAGGTGCAGGGGCACCGGCTCGGCGCGGGTCTCCAGCGCGTCGCGCGCGGCCTCGCCGTAGCCCACGTACAGCGCGTTGCTCTTCGGCGCCGCCGCCAGGTAGACGGCGGCCTGGGCCAGCGCCAGGGCCCCCTCCGGCAGGCCGACGAAGTGCACGGCCTGTTGTGCGGCGACGCACTGCACGAGCGCGCCGGGCTCCGCGAGCCCCACGTCCTCGCTGGCGAAGCGCACCAGCCGCCGCGCGACGTAGAGCGGGTCTTCGCCGGCCTCCAGCATCCGCGCCAGCCAGTAGAGCGCGGCGTCGGCGTCGGAGTTGCGCAGCGCCTTGTGCAGCGCGCTGATCAGGTTGAAGTGCTCCTCGCCGGCGCGGTCGTAGAGCAGCGCCTTGCGCGAGAAGGCTTCGCGCATCGCCTCGGGCGTCACGGCCGCGGCGCCGGCGTCGACCGCGGTCGCGACCGCCAGCTCCAGCACGTTGAGCGCCGTGCGGGCGTCGCCGTCGCTGGCGCGGGCGAGGAAGCCGAGCGCGTCGTCGGCCACCGCCACGGCCGCCTCGCGCAGCACGGCGTCGCGCTCGAGCGCGCGCCGCAGCACCGCGCCGATGGCCTCCGTCGACAGCGGCTGCAGCACCACCAGCCGCGAGCGCGAGAGCAGGGCCTGGTTGACCTCGAAGCTCGGGTTCTCGGTCGTGGCGCCGACCAGCACGACGTCGCCGGACTCGACGTGGGCGAGCAGCGCGTCCTGCTGCGCCTTGTTGAAGCGGTGGATCTCGTCGATGAACAGCACCGTGCGCTGGCCGAGCTTGCGCCGCCGCTCCTCGGCGGCCTTCAGCACCTCGCGCACTTCCTTGACCCCGGAGTGCAGCGCCGAAAGCGCCTCGAACCAGGCGCTCGTGCGGTTGCGGATCACGTGAGCGAGGGTGGTCTTGCCCGAGCCCGGCGGCCCCCACAGGATCAGCGAGCGCAACTCGTCGCGCTCGATCGCGCGGCGCAGCGGGCGCCCGGGCCCGAGCACCTCGTCCTGGCCGCAGATCTCGGCCACCTCGCGCGGTCGCATCCGCTCGGCGAGCGGCGCGGCGCGGTCGTCGCGCTCGGCGGTCGCCGCCGGCGCCGGGGATTCCCCGAACAGGTCCCGGACGGTGGGAGGGCCGGCCCTGTGACGCATCTCACGCGGGAGACTAGCGGAAAAAGCGACGGGTCGCGCTCCGGAGGCGGCCCCCAGTCGGGTGTGGTACGTTCGTGCAGATGCGTGTTCCCGGGTTCGGCGTGTGTCTTGCGGCAGCCCTCGGCCTGGCCGCCTGCGGCGGGGGCGGCGGATCGGCTGGCCCGTCGCCCGTGGCCACGCCGACCCCGGTCCAGGGCCCGACCGTGCAGGCTGTGGTCTTCTACGACGAGGACGGGGACGGTCAACGAGGGGCGCGAGAGCCGATCCGCGTGCCCGACGTCGAGATCGTGATCGCCGGCCGCTCGGCGAAGAGCGAGCGCAACACCGGGCTGGCCCGCGTCCAGGGCGTGCCCGAGGGCACCCACACCGTCGAGATCCGCGGCGGCACACTGCCGCCCTTCTACCAGGCGGGCCGGCTGCCGAGCGTTGCCGTGCCCGCAGGTGGCGCCTCCGTGGACGTGCCACTGACGCTGCCGATCGGCACCAACACGCCGAACGTCTACATGGCCTTCGGCGACAGCCTGACCCGCGGCCTCGGTTCCACCGCGGGCGGCGACTACCCGGCGCAGCTCCAGGTTCTGCTCGGCGGCTACTTCGCCGGAGCCGTGGTCACCAACCGCGGCGCCGATGCCACCAACACCTACGAGGCGCTGGAGCGCTTCCGCCGCAACTTCCGCGGCCAGCAGCCGGCCTACGTGCTGATCCTGTACGGCACCAACGACTGGAACGTGCCTGAGTGCCAGGACAAGGCTCCCTGTTTCACGGTCGACAACCTGCGCGAAGTGGTCAACCTGGTCAAGGAGGCGAACAGCCTGCCGGTGCTGGGCCTGATCCCGCCCGCCAACCCCGCGATCAACGCCGGCCGCAACTCCTGGGTCCAGGACATCAACCGCTACATCCGCGCGATGGGCGAGGAGGAGGGGGCCGCGATCGCGGACACCTATGCGGCCTTCAACGGCAAGGGCGGGGAGCTCTCCCGCTTCTTCATCGATCACGTCCACTTCAACGATGCCGGGTACAAGGTGATCGCCGAGGCTTTCTTCGCCGGCATCGCCGGACGCGGCGTGACGGCCGCTTCGACGGGTGACCTCGGCTGGAAGCCGGGCGGCGGCGCCTGGTGAGCGCGCTGCGGTGAGCGCGGCGTTCGAGGTCCCCGAGGCGTTCAACGTCGCCGACCACTTCCTCGACGCCCGCGTCCGCGAGGGGCGCGGCGACAAGCTGGCCCTCGCCTGCGGAGAGCGCCGCCTGAGCTACCGCGACGTGCAGGTCCTCGCCAACCGCTTCGCCCACGTGCTGTCCGGGATCGGCGTCGAGAGCGAGCAGCGGGTCATCGTCGCGCTGCCCGACTCGCCCGAGTACGTCGGCGCGCTGTTCGGCACGTTCAAGCTGGGCGCCGTGGCAGTGATGCTCAACCCGCAGCACAAGGCCGAAGACCTGGCCTGGTTCCTCGAACTCTCCCGCGCCCGCTGCGCCGTGGTCCACGCGGCCGCGCTGCCGGGTTTCGAGGCCGCTGCCCGCACCTCGCGCTGGCTGAAGAAGCTGCTGGTGGTCGGCGGCGAGGCCGGCCCCCACGCCTCGTGGGAGTCGCTCTCGCGCGGGGTGCCGGAGCACTTCGACAACGTGCCGACCCACCGCGACGACCCGGCGCTGTGGCTGTTCTCGGGCGGCACCACCGGGCGTCCCAAGGCCGTGCCGCAGACCCACCGCTCGTACGCCAACACGACCGAGCTCTACGCGCTGCGCTGCCTCGGCTACCGCGAGAGCGACGTGACGCTGTCGGTGCCCAAGCTGTTCTTCGGCTACGCCACCGGCGCCAACCTGTTCTTCCCGTTCGCGGCCGGGGCCACCAGCGTGCTCTTCCCCGAGCACCCGACCGCCGAGGTGGTCTTCGATCGCATCCGCGCCCACCGGCCGACGATCCTCGTGAACGTGCCGACCGTCGTGAACCAGATGGTGTCGCACCCGGAGGCCGCGCGGCAGGACCTCTCGTCGCTGCGCTTCGCGACCTCGGCCGGCGAGGCGCTGCCCGCAGAGCTGTACCACCGCTGGCGCGCCGCGTTCCCCGGCGTCGACCTGCTCGACGGCCTCGGCACCGCCGAGATGTGGCACATCTTCATCACCAACCGCCCCGGCGAAGTGAAGCCCGGCACGCTCGGCCGCGCCGTGCCCGGCTTCGACGTGCGGGTGTGCGACGACGACGGCCGCGACGTGGCGGACGGCGAGCCAGGCGCGCTGTGGGTGCGCGGCCACTCGCGCGCGCCGGGCTACTGGCAGAACCTCGAGCGCACCGCCCACGGTTTCCGCGGCGAGTGGTACGTCACCGGCGACCTGGTGACGCGCGATGCCGAGGGTTACTTCACGTACTGCGGCCGCGCGGACGAGATGCTGAAGGTGTCGGGGCGCTGGGTGGCGCCGCAGGAGGTGGAGAGCTGCCTGCTGCAGCACCCCGAGGTGCGCGAGTGCGCCGTGGTCGGCGTGACGGACGCCGCCGGCCTCGTCAAGCCGCGCGCCTACGTCGTGTCGCCGACCCGCCGCGTGGGGCTCGACGAGGAGCTGAAGGCCTTCGTGCGCGAGCGCCTCGACGCGTACAAGTACCCGCGCGAGGTGGTCCTGGTCGACGACCTGCCGCGCACCCACCTCGGCAAGGTGGACCGCGGCAAGCTGCGACGGGCATGAGAAGCGTCCCGCGCCGGTTCCGGGCCGCGGCGCTCGCCACGCTGCTGCCGGCAACGGTCGCCTGTACGTCGACGCCGCCCGAAGGGGCCGGCGCTGCAGGCCGGCGGCCGGACACGCTGCGGGTGGCGCTGCGCGCCGACGTCACCGGCTTCTTCCCCAGCCCGTCGATGGCCAACGAGGGCTTCAGCTTCGGCGTCAACTTCAACCTCTTCGAGGGGCTGGTCAGCTTCGACCACCAGCTCCGCATCCATCCCGCGCTCGCCGAGCGCTGGGAGACCCCGGACGACCGCAGCTTCGTCT
Source organism: Acidobacteriota bacterium (assembly GCA_011526565.1). Taxonomy (GTDB): domain Bacteria; phylum Acidobacteriota; class Vicinamibacteria; order Fen-336; family Fen-336; genus WYBL01. The sequence continues at coordinate 50,629 of WYBL01000100.1, forward strand.
TCACCCTGCGGCCTGGCCTGCGCTTCTCCGACGGCACGCCGGTGACGGCGCACGACGTGGTCGCCTCGCTGCGGGCGGCCACCGAGCGGCGGTGGGCCAACCGCGAGGCGTTCCAGGCCGTGACCTCGGTCGAGGCGCTCGACGAGCAGCAGGTCGAGCTCCGCAGCCCTCTGCCGTACCTCGTGCTGCTGTCCCGCCTCCCGCGCGGCTTCGTGTTGCCGGCCGCCGCCATCGAGCAGGGCGCCGTGCCGCCGCCGGGCACCGGGCCCTACGTACTGGCCTCCCGCGAGCCGGGGCGCGGCTTCGTCTTCGAGCGCAACCCCCATTATCGCGGCGCGGCGCCGGGCTTCGCGCGGATCGAGTTCCAGGTGGTTCCGGAGGCGGCGGAGCGCGAGCGGCGGCTGCGCGCCGGGGAGGTCGACCTGATCAACGACGTCGAGCCGGAGACCGCTCGCCGGCTGCGCGCCGACCCGGCGTTCCGGGTGGCGACAGGGAGCGGTACCCGGGTGCTGTTCCTCGGCATGGCGCTGCAGCGCGCGCCGTATTCGGACGCCCGCGTGCGCGAGGCGCTGGAGCTGGCGATCGACCGCGAGGAGCTGGCGCGCCGCGTGTACGGAGGCGAGCCCGTCGAGCTCGCCACCCAGATCGTCGGCCGCGGCATCGTCGGCTTCGACCCCGCGTTGCCGGCGCCGGTGCACGATCCCGCGCGCGCCCGCGAGCTGCTGGTGGCCGCGGGCTTCGCGAACGGCCTCGACCTGGCCCTCGACGGGTCGCACAACCGCTACGTCGGCGACCGGGCGATCCTCCACGAGGTCGCGCGCCAGCTCGGCCTGGTCGGGGTGCGGGTGAAGGTGAACGCGGCGGACAAGGCGGACTTCTTCGCGCGGCTCGACCGCCGCGATTCGCCGTTCCACCTGCTTGGCTGGGCAGTGGAGACCGGCGAGGCCGGCGACGCCCTCGAGTACCTGTTCCGCACGCCCGACGGCGGCGTGCTCGGCACCGAGAACACGACCGGTACCTCGGACCCGGAGCTCGACCGCCTGATCGACGAGGCGTCGCGCGCGGCCTCGATCGAGGTCCGCACGGCCACGCTGATGCAGGCCATGCGCCGGGTCGCCGCGCTGCGCCCCGTGATCCCGCTGGTGGTCCAGCCCGAAGGCGTCGCGTTCTCGGCCCGGATCGCCTGGCAGCCGCCGCTCGGCAACGCGCTGGAGCTCGCCACCGCGCGCCCCGCGCACTGAGCCCCGCGGCTAGGGGCGGATCAGCGCCTTCACCACCTCGGCGCGCTCCATCGCCGCCAGACCTTCGGCCGCGCCCGCGAGCGGGTACTCGCGGCTGATCAACCGCTCGAAGCGGAAGCGCGCGGCGTGGCGCGCCATCAGCAGCAGTGCCCGGTGCAGGTGGGTGTACTCGTAGCCCCAGCAGCCGCGCAGCTCGACGTGGCGGCGGTTGAGGTGGCGGTGCGGGTTGATCGCGACGTCGCCGACGTCCGTGTACTGGCCGACGACGACGTAGCGGCCCGCGTCGCGCGTCATCTCGAGGCCCTCGGGCACCGCCTTCGGGTTGCCGGTGGCCTCGATCACGACGTCGGCGCCGCGGCCGTGGGTGCGCTCGCGCACCCACGCCACGCGCCGCGCGGGGTCCCGCTCCGCGTCGATGTCGAGCACGTCTTCGGCGCCGAGCGCGCGGGCCGCCTCGAGGCGGTCGGCCGGCGCACCGACGACCAGCACCCGCAGCGCGCCGGCGAGTTGCGCGAACGCCGCCGCGGAGAGGCCGACCGGCCCGCTGCCCTGGACCACGACCGTGTCGCCCAGCGCGATGCCCGCGCGCTCGACGGCGTGGAACCCGGTCGGCGCGCCGCAGCCGCCGCCCATGAACGCCTCGAGCGAGAGCCCCTCGGGCAGCGGCACCAGCCGCACGCCGGGGAGGATCTCGATCCGCTCGGCCCAGCCGCCCAGCAGGCCCTCGTCGGCGCTGGTCGTGATGCCGTACACGCGACGGCTCGGGCAGCGGGTGCCGGCCTTGGCCACGGTGCAGTGCCAGCAGGCGCCGCAGATGCCGAACACGTCGTAGAAGGTGACGACCGCGCCAGTTTCGATCGCGCGACCCTCGACGTCGAGCAGCGGGCCGTTCGTCTCCAGCACGCGGCCGACGCTGACGTGGCCGGGGATCAGCGGCCAGGGCACGGTGCCGAGGTGGCCGTGGTGGAGGTGGACGTCGGTGCCGCACACCTCGGAGGCGAGCGTCTCCAGCACCGCCCCGCCCGGCTGCGGCCGCGGCTCGGGGTAGCGGCGTTCCTCGAGGGGCTGACGCGGCCCCGGCATCACCATCGCTCGGACCTGGCTCATGTCGCCAAGGCTAAGCGCTCGTCCGGGAGCTGCCAAGCGCGCGATCAGTCGCGGCGCAGCAGGCGCGCCGGCTCGAGGCCGGCGGCTCGCCAGGCCGGACCGGCGGCCGATGCGACGGCGACCGCGGCCAGCGCCGCTCCGCTGGCGGCGATCGCGGCGGGGTCGGCCGGGCTCACGCCGTACAACAACCCGCCGAGCAGCGGCGCAGCGCCGATCGCCAGCAGCACGCCGAGCCCCGCCCCGGCCACGACCAGCGCGACGGCCTCGCCAGCGACGCCGCGGACCAGCCGCAGGTGCCCCGCGCCGAGCGCGATGCGGACGGCGAGCTCGCGCTGGCGCGTCACCACACCGAGCGCCAGCAGGCCGTGGAGGCCGAGCCCGCACAACCCCGCGGCACAGGCGCCGAACGCGACCACCAGCTCCATCGCGCGCCGCTCGCGCCGATAGCTTGCGCCCAGCAGGTCCTCCAGTGCGTGCACCGACTGCGGAGGCTTGTGGGGGTCCAGTTCCCGAAACACCTGGCGGATGGCAGCGGCGGGAGCGGCGCCGTCGGCGGCGCGCACGGCCACGTTCATGATCAGGTACGAACGCTGGGCGTGGGGGAAGAAGACCTCGGCCAGCGGCTCGCTGCGCGGGCCGCGGAAGCGCACGTCGCTGAACACGCCCACCACCTGGTAGGCGTAGGTGCCCGCGCTCGCGTAGTCGACGACCAGCGATCGCCCGACCGCGTCGCCGCCCGGCCACAGGCGCCGCGCGAGGCTGGCGCTGACCGCCACGACGCGCGGTCCGTCCGGCCCGTCTTCCGGCCCGAACCCGCGACCCGCGACGACCGGGACGCCCAGCGTCTCGAGGTAGCCCGGCGTCAGCATCCGCACCCAGGCCTCGGCTCGCTCGGTCGGCGAACCGGCCAGCCCCGCCGGCCAGACGGGCCGCGCGAAGTCGGGTCCGACGCCGCTGGTCGGCAGCGTGGTCGCGGCCCCCGCGGCGACGACGCCGGGCAGCGCGCGCAGGCGCGCCAGGAGCCGGGCGTAGTAGTCGCGCGTCTGCGCACCCGTCGGGTAGCCGGTGCTGTCGAGGAAGACCGGGGCGACCCACACGCCGCGCGCCTCGAAGCCGATCGGTGTCTCGCGCAGCTCGTGGACCGTGCGCCAGAGCAGGCTGCCGCCGGTCAGCAGCACGACGCTGAGCGCGACCTCGGCCACGACCAGCGCCGACCGCAGCGATCGCTCGGGCCCGTGGGTGGTGCGTGCACCGGCCTCGAAGGCGGCGCGCGGATCGCCGCAGGCGACCCGCCAGGCCGGCCCGGCCGCCGCCAGCGCCGCGGCGCCGGAGGCGGCCAGCAGGGCGAAGACGAACGAAGACCCATCGAGCTGAATCTCGGCGGCGCGCGGCAGCTCCGGCCAGGCCTGGCCGGCCCCGTGGACCAGGGCCGCGGCCAGCGCCAGCCCCGCCACGCCGCCGGCGGTGGCCACCAGCAGCCCCTCGAGCAGGCCCTCGCGCAACACGCGCCCGCGTGGGGCGCCGAGCGCCAGCCGCAGCGCGGCCTCGCGGGCGCGGGCCGCGCCGCGGGCCAGGAAGAGCAGGGCCGCGTTGCCGCACGCCACCAGCAGCAGCACGAAGGCCGCGGCCAGCAGTGCGAGCAGCGCTGGCCGCGCGGTCGCGCTCACCGCCTCGTGCAGGGGCACGAGCTCGACGCTCCAGCCGGCGTTGGTCTCCGGGTACTGCGCCGCCGCGGCGGCGGCGAGGGCCTGGAGCTCGTGTCGCGCGGCGGCGAGCTCCGTGCCGTGACGCAGCCGGCCGAGGGCCACCGTGTAGCGCTGGTCGCGGGGCAGCGAGCGCTCCAGCTCCCAGGGCAGAAAGGCCTCCACGCCGGGCTCGGGCAGGTCGAGCGGCGCCCCCAGCACGCCGATCACGCGGAACGGCCGGCGCTCGAGGACGACGGTGCGCCCGACGACGCCCGGGTCGCCGCCGAAGCGGCGCTGCCAGAGGCCGTGGGAGAGCACGACCACCGGGTCGGCAGCCGTCGGCGCCGCGGCGCTGCTGTAGGTCGCGGCGTGGCACTCGTCCGGGTGGAAGGTGCGCCCGTGGCGGGCGGCGACGCCCAGCAGCGGGAAGAAGTCGCAGCTCACCTGCGCCGTCGCGAGCACCTCCGCGTCGCCGCCCCCGCCGGACAGCGTGCGGCCCGTCACGTAGCCGAGCGCCAGCGACTCGAACGAGCGGGCCTCGCGGCGCCACGCCGCCAGGTTGCCGCGCGACACTCCGGTCCGGGCCACGCCGCGGACCTCGCTCGTCTCGAACAGGCGGACGATCGACTCGGGCCGCGGGTAGGGCAGGGGCCGCAGCAGCGCCTGATCGACGAGCGTGAACATCGCGGTCGAGGCCCCGATGCCGAGGGCCAGCAGGCCGGCCGCAGCCAGCGAGAAGCCCGGCGCCCGTCGCAGACGCCGGGCCGCGTGCCGCAGGTCGCGGGCCCAGGCCTCGCGGCCGGCGCCGGGCTGTCGCTCGGCGAGGGCCTCGGCGCAGGGCTCGACGTCGCCGAGTTCCAGCCGGGCCTGGCGGCGGGCCTCGGGCTCGGGCAGGCCGGCGCGCCGCTTCTCGGCCACCAGCATCTCGACGTGGAAGCGCAGCTCCTCACGCGCTTCTTCGAACGCCCGACGGCGACGGAACAGTCCACTCAACGAGCGCCAGGCGCCCATCAGCGCAGCCCCAGCACGCGCGCGATGCCATCCGCCGCCCGCTGCCAGTCCTGCTCCTCGCGGGCGAGCCGCGCCTCGCCCCGACGGGTGAGACGGTAGTAGCGGGCCCGGCGGTTGTGCTCGCTCGCCTGCCACGACGCGGCGACGAGGCCCGCCTGCTCCAGCCGCTGCAGCGCAGGGTAGAGCGAGCCGATCTTCACGCGGAAGACCCCCGAGACCTGCTCGATGCGCTGGCCGATGCCGTAGCCGTGCTGCGGGCCCGCCTGCAGCGTGCGCAAGATCATCAGGTCGAGGGTGCCCGGCAGCAGGTCCAGCGGCGTTTCGGCCATTCGTCTCCGCTCCTTCAGTCTGTCTGAGGGAAGATGGGGCCGCTGCTTGAGTTTGTCTAGTGAAGAAAGGTGACGCGCCGCGCGCGTCCAGGTCGCTGGACCCCGGGCTTGACCACTCGCCGTCAGACATGTTGCATTACGACATATGCCGATGCGACACGACGACCGGGAGCGCAAGAAGGGCGCTTCCGAGATGCTGGTGCTGGCCCTGCTCGAAGGCGGCGACCGCCACGGCTACGAGATCGCCCGCCGCATCGGCGAGCGCTCGGAGGGCGCGCTCAGGTACGGCGCGGCCTCGCTCTACCCGCTGCTCTACCGGCTCGAGCGGCGGGGGCTGATCGACGGGCGCTGGGTGGAGAAGGCGGGCCAGCGGCGCCGGCGTTTCTATCGGCTCACTCCCGCCGGCCGGCGGGAGCTGACCCGCCTGCGCAGCGACTGGCGGCGCTTCCTCGACGCCGTGGCGCGGGTCGCGGAGCTCGGCCGTGCGTGAGCGAGAGCTGCGCGCGCTGGTTCGCGACGAGTTGCGGGGGCTGGAGCTGCCCCCGGAACGCCGGATGGAGATCGAGGAGGAGCTCAGCCGGCAGCTCGAGGCCGCAGAGGCCGAGGCGCTCGCCGAGGGCCTCTCGGCCGGCGAGGCGCGGCGCCGGGCGCTCGGCCAGGTCACGTCCTGGGAGGGGCTGCGGCGGGAGCTGCGAGCGGCGGAGGCGCCTGTCGCCGCCGCCGTCCCGGCACTCGACGCACTGCTCTCCGAACCTGCGCCCGGTGGCGTCCGCGCCCGCTGGTTCGGGGGAGTGCACGCCGACCTGCGGCTGGCGTTGCGGTCGCTGCGGCGTTCGCCCGGCTTCGCGCTGGCGGTCGCTCTCACCCTGGGGCTCGGCATGGGCGTCAACACGGCGCTGTTCAGCGTCGTGCACTCGATCCTGCTGCGGCCGCTGCCGCTGCCGGACCTCGACCGCCTGGTCGGCGTCTACAACGTGGAGAAGGGCTTCGTCTCCCACACGCCGATCGCGTACCCCGACTTCGTCGACCTGCGCGAGAGGCGCCGGGCGTTCGCGGACCTCGCGTCCTACGCTGCGCGCCCCTTCGCGCTCGAGGCCGAAGGCGAGAGCCAGATCGTCGTCGGCGAGCTGGTCAGCCGCAACTACTTCGAGGTGCTCGGGGTCGCCCCAGCGCTGGGACGGGGCTTCGCGGCCGACGAAGGCGAAGACCCGGGCCGATCGGCCGTCGTCGTGCTCTCGCACGGGGCGTGGCGCCGGCGTTTCGCTGGTGCCGCCGACGCGCTCGGGCGCGAGCTGCGGCTCAACGGCCAGCGCTTCACGGTGATCGGCGTCGCGCCGGAGAACCTGCGGGGCCTGGTCCGCGGCCTGACGCCCGAGGTCTGGGTGCCGACCGGGGCGCTCGGCCTGTTCGGCGAAGGCGGGCTGATCCGGCGCGACCGGCTGCTGAACCGCGGCAGCCGCTGGACGTGGGCGATCGGCCGCCTGGCGCCGGGCGCGAGCCTCGAGCAGGCGCGCCAGGAAGCGGCGCGCGTCGGCGAACAGTTGGCGCGCGAGCACCCCGACACCAACCGCACCCGCGTGATCGACGTGCTGCCCACCGCCGACGTGCGGGTGCTGCCGGGCGTCGACGAAGTCCTGTTCGCCGCCTCGGGCGGTCTGCTCGCCGTCTCCGGGCTCGTCGTGCTGATCGCCTGCGCCAACGCCACCGGCCTGCTGCTGGCGCGGAGCGTGGCGCGCCGCCGCGAGATCGCGGTGCGCCTCTCGCTCGGGGCGCCGCGCTGGCGCGTGCTGCGGCTGCTGCTGGTCGAAGGTCTGGTGCTCGCCGTGGCCGGCGCCGGCGTGGGGGTGGCCCTGGCGGGGCTGTCCAACACGGCGCTGACCGCGCTGCGGCTGCCGCTGCCCGTCAACCTCGACCTGGGCCTGAGCCTCGACTGGGCCGTGATCGCCTGGGCCGGCGGCCTGTCGATCCTGGCGACCCTCGGCTTCGCGCTGCTCCCCGCCTTGCGCGCGACGCGCGAGGACCCGCTGCCGGCGCTCAAGGAGGGAGCCGCTTCGCTCGCGACCCGCAACCGGCTCGCCGCCGGGCTGGTCGTGGCCCAGGTCGCGTCGTCGCTCGTCCTGCTCACCGTCGCCGCGCTGCTCTTGCGCAGCCTGCTCGGGGCCCAGGCGATCGATCCCGGCTTCGACCGGGCGCACGTCGCGCTGCTGGAGACCGACCCGTCGCTGCGCGGCGACGGGCGGGCGGCCGTCGAAAGTCTCTACGCGCGCCTCGCCGAGCGCGTGCAGGCCATCCCCGGAGTCGAAGCCGTGGCCTACTCGGCGCACGTCCCGCTGAGCTTCGAGCTGCGCACGACGTCGTGGGCGGTGGCCGGCCGGGAGCCCGCGGACCTCGCCGCGTGGCCGGAGATCGACACCACCAACGTCAGCCCCGGCTACTTCGACGTGCTGCGCATCGCCGTCCTCCGCGGTCGCGACTTCGTGCCTGCGGATCGCGAGGGGGCACCGCGGGTGGCCATCGTGAACGAGGCTTTCGCGCGGCTTCTGACCCCTTCCGGCGAGGCGCTGGGCTCGTCCTTGAGCGTGGGCCGCGCGGGGGACCCCGTCACGGTCGTCGGCGTCGTGCGCGACGCGCGCTACCGGACGCTCGGCGAAGAGCGGCGGCCGTTCCTCTACCTTCCCCTCGCGCAGTCCGGCGACGACGCCTGGACCCTGCTCGCCCGCACGCCGGACCCCGCCGGCACGCTGCCCTCGTTGCGCGCCGCGCTGCGCGAGGTGGACGACCGCGTGCCCGTGCGCGGCGTGCGGACGCTGGAGGACGCCACCTCGGCTTCGCTCCTGTTGCCGCGGGCGGGCGCCACGCTGTTCGGCCTGTTCGGCGCCCTGGGCCTGGCCCTGGCGGCGACCGGCGTCTACGGCATCGTCGCCCAGCTCGCCGCACAGCGCACCCGCGAGGTGGGCATCCGGATGGCCCTCGGTGCGGACGCGAGCAGCGTGTTCCGCCTCGTCGCGTTGCACGGCCTGCGCCTGGCTGCCGCGGGCGTGGCGCTGGGCGCCGTCGGCGCGGCGCTGGTCACGCCGCTGCTGCGAGTGGCCCTCTACGGCGTCGGGCCGCGGGACCCGTCGACCTTCATCCTCGTGGCGGTGGTCCTGCTCGCGGTCGGCTTCGCCGCCTCGGCGCTGCCGGCCGCCCGCTCGGCCCGGATCGACCCCCAGCGCGTGCTGCGTCAGGAGTAGCCCGGCGTGATCCGTTCGCGAGGCAGCCCGGGCATTCTTCTTGCACCGGTGCGCCGATGGGCGTCGCAGACCCCGCTCGCGGCCCGTCGCCCTGGCACCCGGCGGCGGAACCTGCGGCGGCGCGCGAATGCTGCACCTCCACCTGCGGCAGGTGGGGGAGGACATCATGGAAGAAAGCCATCGCAAGCGGCTGGCGATCCTCGTCGGCGGCGGCCCGGCCCCCGGCATCAACAGCGTGATCGGGGCGGCCACCATCCGCGCCGCGCTCGAGGGCGTCGAGGTCGTGGGCATCGAGGACGGCTTCGAGTGGATCGCCCAGGGCAACGTCGACCACGTGATGCCGCTGACCATCGAGGGCGTCAGCCGCATCCACTTCCGCGGCGGCTCGTTCATCGGCATCTCGCGCGCCAATCCCACCACCGACCCGCGCCTGCTCGAGAACGCGGTGCTGTCGCTGCTGCGGCTGAACGTGTCGCGGCTGGTGACGATCGGCGGCGACGACACCGCCTACTCGGCGATGCGGTTGTGCGAGCAGTCGGCGGGCCGGATCGCGGTCGTGCACGTGCCGAAGACGATCGACAACGACCTCAACCTGCCGCCCTGGGTCGACACCTTCGGCTTCCAGACCGCCCGCCACGTCGGGGTCGACATCGTCAAGAACCTGATGGTCGACGCCCACACCACCTCGCGCTGGTACTTCATCATCGCGATGGGTCGCAAGGCGGGGCACCTCGCGCTCGGCATCGGCAAGGCCGCCGGGGCAACGCTGACGCTGATCCCCGAGGAGTTCGCCGGGCGCCCGCTTCGGATGAAGACGATCGTCGACACCCTGGTCGGCGCCATCGTCAAGCGCCTCGCCTACGGCCGCCGGGACGGGGTGGCGATCATCGCCGAAGGACTGGTGCTCGGGCTCGAGCCTGACGACCTGGCCACTCTCGATCTCGCGGAACGCGACGCCCATGGCCACCTGCGCATCGACGAGGTGAACATCGGGGAGCTGCTGAAGGCCGAGGCCCAGAAGCGGCTGAAGGCACTGGGACTGAAGGCCACGATCGTGGCCAAGAACATCGGCTACGAACTGCGCTGCGCCGACCCGATCCCGCTCGACATGGAGTACACCCGCGACCTCGGCTACTGTGCGGTCAAGTACCTGCTCGAGGGAGGCAGCGGGGTGATGATCTCGATGCAGGGCGGCCACTTCGAGCCGGTGCCGTTCGCGGAGCTGCTCGACCCGAAGACCGGGCGCTCGAAGGTGCGCATGGTCGACGTCGGCTCCACCCGCTACGCCATCGCCCGCCGCTACATGATCCGCCTGCGGCGCGACGACTTCGAGGACGCCCACGAGCTGGCCCGCTTCGCGGCCACCGCCCACATGTCGCTGCAGCAGTTCCGCGACGAGTTCGCCTACCTCGTCGCCGACGAGCGCCCGGCCTTGCATTTTCTGGGGGCCACACCCGCACCCCCAGGTAACCGTCAGGAGTCCACTTCATGAGCCTCAGTCAGCTCGCTCGATCGATCAAGGAGTCGCCGACCCTCAAGCTCAACGAGATGGCGGCGAAGCTGCGCGCCAAGGGCGAGCCCGTCATCCACCTCGGCGGCGGCGAGCCCAAGAGCCGCGCCCCGCTCGACGCGGTGATCCACTGCGCCAACCAGCTGAACGCCGGCGAGGTGCGCTACGCGCCGGTCGACGGCATGGCCGACATGAAGAAGGCGGTGATCCGCTACCACGAGGAGCACTACGGCCGCGCCGTGGCGCCCGAGAACGTCGTGGTCTCGAGCGGCGCCAAGCAGGCGATCATGGTCCTGCTCCACGCCATCCTCGACCCCAAGGACGAGGTCGTGTTCCCGGCGCCGTACTGGGTCAGCTACCCCGAGATGGTGAAGCTGGCCGGAGGCGTGCCGGTCGTGGTCACTCCGGAAGACGGCTCGTTCCAGCCGCGCATCGAGGAGATCGCCGAGGCCTGCGGCTCGTACACGAAGGCCGTGATCCTCAACAGCCCGAACAACCCGTCGGGTGCCATGTACTCCGCCGACTTCGTCGCGCAGGTCGTCGAGTTCTGCGAGAAGAAGCACCTGTGGCTGATCATGGACGACCTGTACAACCGGCTCGTCTTCGACGGCCGCCAGCCGGCCAACCCCTACGACTACGCGAAGCAGGCGCTCGACACCTCGCGCCTGGTCGTCGTCCAGGGCGTGTCCAAGATGTACGCGATGACCGGCTTCCGGATCGGCTGGGGCGTCGCCAACCGCGAGGTGGCGGCGGCGATGGCCAACATCCAGGGCCACCAGACCTCGGGGCCCTCGACGCCCTCGCAGTGGGCGGCGATCGGGGCGCTCTCCGGCGTGCAGACGCCGATCGAGGCGCTGCGGCTGACGCTCGAGAACAACCGCAACGTGATGCTCGACCGGCTGGCGGCCTTCTCCGGCGTCAAGGTCCAGAAGCCCGCCGGCACCTTCTACTGCTTCCCCGACATGCGCGCCTACGGCCCGGACTCGGCGAAGCTCGCCGAGCTGCTGCTGCAGCGGGTGCGGGTCCTGGTGATGCCGGGCAAGGAGTTCGGCATGGAGGGCTTCCTGCGGCTCTCCTACTGCGGCACGGTCAAGGAGATCACCGAGGGCCTGGAGCGCATCAAGTGGGCGCTCGACCCGGACGCGCCCAACGAGATCTTCATCGGCGACCGCAAGCTGGTGAGGGACTGGCTGTGAACATCTACCTGGACGTCCACTCGCCCGCCTCCGGCGAGGCGGCCGTCGCCGCCTCCCAGTTCGGCCTCCAGCACCACGGCCTCTCCGGCCTGCGCCGCGCGTACTGGAACCTGTCGACGCCCGCCCTCTACGAGGAGGCGGTGTTCCGCTCCGAGGCCCGCTTCGGCCACATGGGCCCGCTGCTCGTCGACACCGGCAAGCACACCGCGCGCGCCGCCGCGGACAAGTTCGTCGTCCGCGAGGACAGCACCGAGGACAAGGTGTGGTGGGGCCAGTACAACCGGCCCTTCGCTCCCGAGGCGTTCTCGATGCTGCACGCGCGGCTCGCAGGCTACCTCCAGGGCCGCGACGTGTTCGTGCAGGACTGCTTCGCCGGCGCCGACCCCGAGCACCGGCTGCCGATCCGGGTGATCACCCAGAAGGCGTGGCACAGCCTGTTCGCGCGCACGATGTTCCAGAAGCCCGCCCACCTCGACGACTATCGGCGCCACGTGCCGGAGTTCACGATCATCGCGGCGCCCGGCTTCCAGGCCTCGCCGCTGGTCGACACCACCCGCACCGAGACCTTCATCGTCGCCAACTTCCGCGAGAAGCTGGCGCTGATCGGCGGGTCCGCCTACGCGGGCGAGATCAAGAAGACGATCTTCACGGTGCTCAACTACCTGCTGCCGCTGGACGGCGTGCTGTCGATGCACTGCTCGGCCAACGTGGGGCCGGCGGGGGACACCGCGATCTTCTTCGGCCTCTCCGGCACCGGCAAGACGACGCTGTCGGCCGACCCGGGCCGGCGGCTGATCGGCGACGACGAGCACGGCTGGAGCGAGAACGGCGTCTTCAACATCGAGGACGGCTGCTACGCCAAGGTGATCCGCCTGTCGCCAGAGGCCGAGCCGCAGATCTACTCCTGCACCCGCCGCTTCGGCACCATCCTCGAGAACGTTGTGTTCGACCCCGTCAGCCGCCACCTCGACCTCGACGACGACGCCCGCACCGAGAACACCCGCGGCGCCTACCCGCTCGACTTCATCGACAACGCGCTGCCGGAGAAGCACGCGGGCCACCCGAAGAACGTCATCTTCCTGACCTGCGACGCCTCGGGCGTGATGCCGCCGATCTCGCGGCTGACCCCGGAGCAGGCGATCTACCACTTCGTGTCGGGCTACACGTCGAAGATCGCGGGCACCGAGATCGGCCTCGGCGTCGAGCCCGAGATCACGTTCAGCGCCTGCTTCGGCGGGCCGTTCATGGTCCACCACCCCTACGAGTACGCGCGGCTGCTGGCGCGCAAGATCGTCCAGCACGGCGCCCAGTGCTGGCTCGTCAACACCGGCTGGACGGGTGGTCCCTTCGGGATCGGCAAGCGGATCTCGATCCACCACACCCGCAAGCTGCTGAACGCGGCGCTCTCGGGCTCGCTCGCGGGCGTGCCGTACCGCAAGGACGCGATCTTCGGCTTCGACGTGCCGACGGCGTGCGAGGGCGTGCCGTCGGAGATCCTCGACCCGGCCAACACCTGGGGCAACCGCGAGGAGTACTTCCGCAAGTACGACGCGCTGGCCGCCCGCTTCATCGAGAACTTCAAGCTGATGGCGGCGGGCTGCCCGAAAGAAGTCGCGCAGTCGGGCCCGCGCCGGCTCGAGGGGGCGATCGTCTAGACTCGCCGGGCGGTGGTAGGGTTCGGGCCCATGACGACCCGCGCTGCCACCGCCCTCCTCGCCTCCATGTCCCTCGCCCTGCCCGCCACCGCCGCCTCGCTGTCCGCCGTCGAGCGCGAGGTCGTGCGCCGCGCCGACGCCCAGCTCGAGGAGGCGCTCGCGCTGCTCCAGCGCGCGGTCGACGTGCCCAGCGCCACGGAGAACCTGGCCGGGGTGCGGGCCAACGGCGAGATCTTCGCCGCCGCGCTGCAGCCGCTCGGCTTCGAGACCCGCTGGGTCGAGATGCCCGCGGAGATGGGGCGGGCGGGGCACCTGGTCGCCACCCGCGCCGGCCGCGGCCCGGGCGTGCTGCTGATCGGCCACCTCGACACCGTGCTGGAGGGCGAGCGCTTCCGGCGCGAGGGGGACCGCGCGTACGGCAGCGGCACCTCGGACATGAAGGGCGGCAACGTCGTGATCGTCGCCGCGCTCCGCGCACTGCACGCCGCGGGCGCGCTCGAGGGCCGCGCGATCAGCGTGATCCTGACCGGCGACGAGGAGAGCACGGGCCGGCCCTACGACGTCGCCCGCAAGCCCCTGCTCGACGCGGCGCAGGGCGTGAAGTACGCGCTCGCGTTCGAGGGCTACGTGCCCGGAACGGCCGTGACCGGGCGTCGCGGTTTCTCGAGCTGGCGGCTCGAGGTGCGCGGGAAGCAGGCGCACTCCTCGGGCATCTTCAACGCGGAGACCGGCAGCGGCGCCGTGTTCGAGCTCGCGCGCATCCTGAACGCGTTCCACGAGACGCTCCGCGAGCCGTACCTGACCTTCAACCCGAGCCTCGCCGTCGGCGGCTCGGAGGCGCAGCTCGACGCGGCGACCAGCGCGGGCACGGCCGAGGGGAAGACGAACGTCGTCGCCGACATGGCTTTCGCCCACGGCGACCTGCGCTACCTGTCGGCGGACCAGCTCGCGCGGGCGCGGGCCCGCATGCGGGAGATCGTCGAGCAGAACCTGCCGGGCACGTCCGCGGAGATCACCTTCGAGGACGGCATGCCGGGCATGGCGCCGACCCCGGAGGGCAACGCGCTGCTGGCGCGGCTCGACCAGGTGTCGCGCGATCTCGGCACGGGCCCGATCGCCCCCCACGACCCGTCGAAGCGCGGCGCCGCCGACGTCTCGTTCCTGCCCGACACCATCGCCCGCATGGACGGCCTCGGCGCGCTGGGGGACAAGGAGCACGCGCCCGGCGAGTGGATCGACCTCCGCGAGTTCCCGAACATCGTCAAGCGCGCGGCGCTGCTGATCCACCGCCTCGCCGACTGAGGCCGCCCTCCCGGCGCCGCAGCACTGCGGAGGGCCCAGCGCCTCCTCGAGCAGCGCGTCGTCGATCGCCAGGTTGGTCGGCACGGCGCCTCCTACACAGACGATTACGCAGGCGGGACGGGGCCGGCAAGTCCCGGGGTGTCGAGCCGGACGAGGAAGGAGGATGCCGACCCGGGACGTGCCGCGGCGCTCGGGTCGAGGGCCTCGGCCAGGAGACAGGACAACTCGTGCGGGAACCCCGGCCGAACGAGCGCGAGCGGCGGCACCCGCTCCCAGCCGATCGCCTCCAGCGTCTCGCGCAGCGTCGGCCGCGCGAACGGGTTCGCACCCGAGGCGGCCTCGTAGAGCAGGACCGCGAGGCTCCAGAGATCCAGGGCGGGCGACGGCGGCGCGCCGCGCGCGGCCTCCGGGCTCATGTAGGCCGGCGTGCCGAGCACGACGCCGCTCTCGGTCAGCGGACCGTGAGCCAGTGACCGGGTGTCGGCCGTCGCGGCGCCGAGCGGACCCGGGACTGCCCCGGAGTCCGGCAATCCCAGGATCCGCGCAAGGCCGAAGTCCAGCAGCTTGGCCTGACCCGCCGCGGTGAAGGCGACGTTCGACGGCTTGATGTCGCGGTGCAGGATGCCCGCGGCGTGCGCGGTCGCGAGCGCCGAGGCCAGCGCCCGCGCCAGCGCCAGCCATTCGCCGACCGGCAGCGGCCCGGTCCGCGCCAGCCGGTCCGCGAGACTGCCGCCCGGAAGGTACTCGATCACGACGAACGGAATCCCCGACCAGCTCTCGAGCCCGAACACGGTGGCGAGATGCGGGTGCGAGACCGCCGCCGCGGCGCGGGCCTCGCGGCGCAACCGGCGCACGGCCTCCTCCGACGTGCGGGGCAGGGTCTTGAGGGCGACCGCGCGGCCGAGGTCGCGGTCGCGGGCGAGGTAGACGACGCCCATGCCGCCGGCACCCAGGCGCCGTTCGAGCTCGAACTTGCCGCGCAGGTCGCGGGGCAGCAGCGCCGCCCTCGTCGCGGCACCGCAGGCCAGGCACTCGGGCGTGGACACCGTCTGCACCTCGCCGCAGGCCACGCACTCGTCGGCGGGCGCCTCGATTTCACTGACCGCCGGGCTCGTGCCGCGCGCATGCTGTGGCGTGTTGCGGATCGCCTGGTTCTCGAGCACGAGCGCGGTCGACGCTGCGACCGCCCGCAGCAGCTCGCGGTCGTTGCGGTCGTAGGGCAGATCGCTCTTCTTCGGTCCCAGCCCGATGGCGCCGAGCAGGCCGCCACCCGTCGAGAGCAGCGGCACAAGCAGACTGAAGCCGCTGCTGATCAGCCACGACCGTTCGTCCTCAGGCAGGCGCCGCAGCGGCGACCCGGTTCGTTCGAGGTCCACGTCGAGCGGCTCGGACTCCCCCGAGAGCAGCCCCGCGAGCGTCGAGGCAGTCCGGAGGTCCGGCGCCTCCCCGCAGACCGCTCGCAGCGAGTCGCCCGGCCGCGGTTCGACGAGGAGTGCGAACGACTCCGGGTGGAGCGCGCCGTCGAGTCCACCCGCGAGTACCTGCCCGAGCGAGTTCGGGTCGGTCGCGCGCGCGGCGGACTGCACGACTCTGGTGAGAACCCTCTCTGCCTCGACCTGCGAGCGGAAGAAGCGTGCATCGAGAGCCGCGAGCGCTCCTCCGCGCGAGGCGAGCAGCAGCGCCGACGCCGCCGTGGCCAGCGCCGAGCCGACGACGATCGGGCTGGTTGCCAGGTCCGCCACCCGATCCTCTCGCCGCAGGAGGACCTCGGCGACAAGCAACAGCAGCGGTACCGAGCCCACCGCCAGCAGGGTCGACCGAGCCAGCGCGTACTGCGCTGCGCGCCGCATCGCGACCTGAACCGGCAGCACACGCTGCACGAGCACCGCATAGCCGGTCGTGAAGGGAACGCTCAGCAGCAGGAACTGGAGCACGCCGCGGGCCCACGGGAGCACGTCCGAGCGACTGGTCCAGGCGTCGTAGGCCGGGAACAGGCCCTCGAGCAACAACTGGACGAACAGCGGCCCGAAGCCGAGCCCGAGGCCTGAGATGAACAGCTTGAGGCGTCGCTGGTCTTGCCGGGTGGCAGCCGACGAACGCCACCAGGCGAGCGGCAGCGCGGGGAGCAGCGTCAGCGCCAGCAGTGCCCAGCCCCAGGTCAGTGGCGCCTCGACCCACGGGGAGGGCGCGGCCAGCCGGGACACAGCCAGCAGCGTCACGATCACCCCCAGGGCGAGCGATGTGACCGTCGCTGCCCGCGCCCATCGTGCCCAGCGGTCGGGGCCGTGGGCGGAGTCCGGGAAGTCGAGGAAGAATCGCCACAGGAAGTAGGGGACGAAGTGGCCGACGGCGACCGTCTCCAGCCACCGCGTCAGAGGAGACGCCCTGAAGGCGGGGTACAACTCCGCCAGCGGGAGCGCGAACTGGGAAGCCGTGACCAGGTAGGCGACGCCCAACGCGCGGGTCCGCGACTCGGATCGGCGGTCGGTGAGGAGTGCAACGGCGGCGCCGGCGTACGCCAAGATCAGCAGCAGGGGCAGCGCTCGGCCGAATTCGCCGACTCCGGCGTCGAGTGCAGAAAGGGCCAGCCCCGCCATGCCGTAGACGAGACGCAGGCCGGCGACGAAGAGGACCGCGCGGGTGAACCCGCGTTCCACGGATTCGCTCAGTCGTGCTGGGCGTCTTCGAAGCCCTTGCAGTATTTGCCTTTCACCGCCGCCTTCTTTCTGTACTGATCCTCGCAGAAGAGCAGTTGGTACTCCTCGAAGGCGGCCTTCAGCTTGGCGTGCCCGACCTTGCGCCCGCCCTTGATGGCGGCTTCGTTTCCGACGCGCTCGACAAGCTTGAGGATCTTCTCGCCGTCCTTGGCCCAGCGCCTCTCCAGGTCAGGCCAGGTTTCGTTGCCGATCGGCCGCACCACGAGGCTGTTGCGAAAGGCGTGTGCAGCGCCACGCGTGATCGCCGTGTCCTGCGATCCGACTGCGCTTGCCGCGCCGGCGCCCAATGCGAAGAAGCACTGGCACAGGATGTCGAGTGCGGCTTCGGCGCAGTCCTCCGGCTTTCCCTTGGCGGTCTTCTTCCCACCCTTGGCCATGCGTCCTCCCTTGATTGCTGCGGAATGTCGTGGGGGAGTTTAGACGGGGGAGGGCGCCCGGTGTCAAAGTAGTGCCTAGGGAGGTTTCGGGGTTGGGCACGGGGAACGAGCCGTCCGTCCACCTGACCGCGTGTCCGCGCAACTGCTACTCGACGTGCTCGCTGCGGGTCACCGTCGAAGGCGGGCGGCTGGTGCGGGTCGAGGGCGCCGCGGAGAACCGGGCGACGGCCGAGGGGCCGTGCCTCAAGGGGCTGTCGTACGTCGAGCGGGCGCACTCGCCGCAGCGGATCGTCGAGCCGCTGCGGCGCCAGGCCGACGGCTCGTTCCGCGCGATCGGCTGGGACGCGGCGATCGACACGATCGCGTCGCAGCTCGAGCGGCTGCGCGCCGCCCACGGACCGCAGACGGTCCTCTACTACAGCGCCAGCGGCACCAAGGGGCTGCTCAACGGCTGCGGCCTCGCGTTCTGGCGGCTGTTCGGCGGCTGCACGACGACCTACGGCGACCTGTGCTGGCCGGCGGGGCTGGAGGCGACCCGGCTGACGCTCGGCGCCAACTCCCACAACGCGCCGTGGGACCTCGAGAACGCGCGGCTGATCGTGCTGTGGGGCAAGAACGCGGCCGAGACCAACGTCCACCAGATGCCGCACGTCCAGCGCGCGCAGGACCGCGGGGCGCAGGTCGTGGTGATCGACCCGCGGCGCACCGAGACCGCGGAGCGCGCCGACCTGCTGCTGCAACTCCGGCCGGGCACAGACGGCGCGCTGGCACTGGCCGTCGGCCACGTGTTGCTTCGCGACGGCCTCGTCGACCGGGCGTTCGTCGACGCCCACGTGAAGGGCTTCGACGAGTACGCCCGTGCCGTGGCCGAGTGGGAACCCGCGCGGGCGGCGGCGATCACCGAGCTGCGCGTGGAGGCGATCGAGGCCTTCGCGAAGCTGGTCGGGACGGTGAAGCCGATGACGCTGGTGCCCGGATTCGGCATGCAGCGATTCACGAACTCCGGCCAGGCGATGCGGGCGATGCTCGCCCTGTGCGCGCTCACCGGCAACCTCGGCAAACCTGGCGCCGGCTGGATGTACGCGAACCTGCAGACGCAGGTCTTCTCGCAGGTCAAGGACCCGATCGACTGCTATCCGGGGACCCCTGACGGCGTCGTCAGGGTCTCGCTGTCGACGGCGCGGCTGGGGCGGGACATGCTGGCCGCCGCCGACCCGCCGCTGAGCTTCGCCTGGGTCGAGCGCGGCAACCCGATCCCGCAGAACCCGGAGACGTCGCGCGTGATCGAGGCGTTTCGCCGGCTCGAGTTCCGGGTCGTGGTCGAGGAGTTCCTGACCGACACCGCGCGCGAGGCCGACGTCGTGCTGCCCGCCAAGAACTTCTTCGAGCAGACCGACGTGATCGGCGCCTACTGGCACCCCTACCTGCAACTGCGGCCGAAGGTGCTGGAGCCGCCTCCCGGCGTGAAGCCGGAGACCGAGATCTACCGCGCGCTCGGCCGCCGGCTGGGGATCGACGAAGCCGCGCTGGCTGCGGCGCTGCCCGGTCCCGCGAACGCGTCGATCGAGGCCTGGCTCGCCGCGAAGCTGGCGGCGACCGGGATCACGCTCGACCAGTTGCGCGCCGGGCCGGTGCTGTCGCCGGAGTTCGAAGAAGTGGCGTTCGCCGACCTGCGCTTCCCGACGCCGTCCGGAAAGATCGAGCTGTGGAGCGACGAGGCCCGCGCCCGCTGGGGCGTGCCCGAGCTGCCGTCGTGGCACGAGGCGGGCGAGCGGCCCGACCCGGGCGGGCGTTTCCCGCTGCACCTGCTGACGCCCAACACCAAGAACCGCATCCACTCCCAGTTCGGATACCTGGACACGATCCGCCGCATGGCCCCGGCGCCGTTCGTCGCCCTCCACCCGGCGGACGCGCGCGCCCGCGGCGTGGCCGAGGGCGACCGCGTGCGCGTCTTCAACGACCGCGGCGAGTTGCGTCTCCCCGCCCGGTTCGACCGCGGCCTGAAGCCCGGCTGCGTGGCGATCACCAACGGCTTCTGGCTGACGGAGGGCGCGGCCGTCAACCTGCTCTCCGAGGGGCGCGAGACCGACATGGGCCACGGCGCGGCGTTCCACGACAACGCCGTGCAGGTCGAGCGCGCGTGACCTCGGCGTTCGCCCCTGCGTCGCAGCAGCGGCCGGCGTTCGTGTTCGCGCCGGACCGCTGCACCGGCTGCGAGGCCTGCCGCGTCGCCTGTGGCAACGAGAACGCGGGCGGCATCGACACGGGCTGGCGCGCGATCACGACGCTCAACCCCTCGCGCCACCCGGCGCTGCCGACGCGCCACCTGAGCCTGGCCTGCAACCACTGCGATACGCCGGTGTGCGCGCTCGGCTGCCCCGCGAACGCCTACCGGCGCGACGCCGCCACCGGCGCGGTGCTGCTCGAGCCCGACAAGTGCATCGGCTGCCGCTACTGCTCGTGGTTGTGCCCGTGGGACGCGCCGAAGTTCGACGCCGCCGCCGGCGTGATGACGAAGTGCACGTTCTGCTCGCCGCGCCTCGCTGCCGGACTTCAGCCCGCCTGCACGCAGGTCTGTCCGACCGGCGCGCTGTCGCTCGGCGAGCGCGACGGCGAGCACGAGCCGAACCTCCCACTGCTGGGGCTCGACGCCCGCGGCCTCGGCCCCGCGCTGCGGGTCGTCGACCCGCGCCAGCGCCCGACGGAACTGCCGCCCGCGCTGGCGATCGACGCCTGGCTCGACGCCGACGAGCGCGTGCCGCCGCAGCCGCGACCGCGACCGAAGATCGAGCTGCGCTCCGAGTGGTCGCTGGTGCTGTTCACGGTCGCGCTGCCCGCGCTCGTCGCGTGGCTGGGCGCGGGCCTCGCGTTCCCGGAGCGGGCCCCGGCACTGGCCGTGTTCGCCGGCATCGGCGGGCTTGCGCTCGGGCTGTCGACGTCGCACCTCGGGCGCCCGCTGCGGGCCTGGCGCGCGGTCCTCAACTGGCGCACGTCGTGGCTGAGCCGCGAGGCGCTGCTGGCCGGCGCCTTCGTCGGCCTCGGCAGCATGGCGCTCGCCACGCCGCTGTTCGAGGGCGTCGTGCCCGCGATCGCCCGGGCGTCCGCGTTGGCCGGCCCGCTCGCCGCCGCCGTGGGCCTCGGCCTCGCGATCGCGATCGACGGCGTGTACGCGGCGATCCCGCGCCGCGACCGCTTCCCGCTGCACAGTGCCGACGCGCTCCTGGCGACGGTGCTGCAACTGGCGCTCGCGCTCGGCGCGACGGTGCTCGCGTGGACGGCCGGAGCCGTCACCCTGGCGCTGCTCGCGGCCCGGGTCCGCCGCGGCGCCTTCGGCCTGCCCGCAGGATGGGCCGCGGCGAGACTGACCCTGTTGCTGTTCGCGCTGGTGGCGAGCGCGACGGCGGGCTGGGCGCCCGCGCTGCTGCTCGCACTCGGAAGCCAGGCGATCGACCGCTGCGCCTTCTACGCCGAGCTCGACCCGACGACGCCGGCCTCGCGGATGGCGGACGCCGTGGCGCGGCTCGCGCCTTGACCGGACCGGTCCGGCGGGCGTAGGTTCGCCGTCGCGGCCTCCAGGGCCGCGCTTCGGCGCCGCCCGGCGCCTCCGACTCGAGGCGACACCATGAAACCTGCGATCGCGTTCGGCTTCTTCCTCCTGTCCCTGGCTCCCGAGGTGCTTGCCGGCGACGGCAAGTGGACCCCGCAACAAGTGCTGGCCCAGGGCCCGGAGTGGGTCAAGGCCCAGGGCTTCGAGCTGCCGCTGCAGCGGCTGTGGGACGCGACCGCCGGCGACGGGCTGCTCGCCAACGCGGTGAAGCTGCCGGGCTGTTCCGGCAGCTTCGTCTCCGCCGAGGGCCTGCTGATCACCAACCACCACTGCGTCGCGGGCATCCTGCAGGAGCACTCGACTCCGCAGGCGAACCTGACCCGCGACGGCTACCTGGCGCGGACCCGGGCCGACGAGAAGCGCGCCGGCGCGTACCGCATCCAGGTCCCGCGCGGCTTCCGCGACGTGACCGCCGAGGTGCTGGGCGCGGTGCCCGCGGGAGCGGACGACCTCGCGCGCTTCGCGGCCGTCGAGGCGAAGCAGAAGGCGCTGGTCGCGGAGTGCGAGCAGCGCGCGGGCACGCGCTGCCAGTTCGCCGAGTTCGACGGCGGGCTCTTCTTCACGCTCACCGAGTACGAGGACGTCCCCGACGTGCGCCTCGTCTACGCGCCGCCGCTCGGGGTCGGCAATTACGGGGGCGAGGTCGACAACTGGAGCTGGCCCCGCCACACGGGCGACTTCGCGCTGCTGCGCGCCTACGCCGCCGACGGCGCGCCGTACCGCCCGCGCCACTTCTTCCCGCTCTCGAAGGACGGCGTGCGCGAGGGCGACGCGGTGGCCGTGCTCGGCTACCCGGGCCGCACCTACCGCGCGTGGGTCGCGGACGAGATGGCCGAGCGCGAGGCGCGCTGGTTCCCCTCGATCCGCGACCTGACGGGCGAGTGGATCGCGCTCCTGAAGGAGGCCGGCGCCCTCGCGCCCGAGGTCGCGATCGCGGTCGCCGACGACCTGCGCAGCCTCGAGAACACCCACAAGAACGCGCAGGGCCAGATCGCGGGCCTGGCCCGCGGCCGCATCGTCGAGCGGCAGCGCGCCGAGGAGGAGCGGGTCCGGACCTTGGCCGCGAAGCGCGCGGACGGCGCGGATGCGCTCGCCGCCCTGGAAGGGCTGCGCGCGCTGAACGCAGCCCGGCTCGCGACCTGGGAGCGCGACTTCCTGCTCGACATGATCGCCCGCGGGCCGCGCGCCCTGCGCTGGCCGACGAGCCTGGCGCGGCGGGCCCACGAGGCGGTCAAGCCCGACGCGGAGCGCGAGCCGGGCTACATGGAGCGCGACGTGCGGCAGTTGCGCGACCAGCTCGCGCGCGACCAGAAGCGCTACGCGGCATCCGCCGACCGCCGCCTGCTCGTGTCCTGGGTGCGCCGCGCACTGGCGCTGCCGGCGGGGCAGCGGATCGCCGCCGTGGACGCGGCCTTCGGCGGGGCGACGACCGATGCAGCGCTGCAGGCGGCTCTCGACGCGCTGTACTCCCGCTCGCAGGTCTTCGACCTGGCCGTCCGCACCGCGATGTTCGACGAGACGCCGGAGGCGCAGCGCGCGCGGCGCGACCCGCTGCTCGACCTCGGCCTCGCCCTCGACGCCGAGCGCCGCGAGCTGAAGGCGCGCCGCGACCGCGCGGCGGGGGCGACGCTGCGCCTGCGTCCGGCCTGGCGGCGGGCGGTGATCGCCGAGGCGGGGCGGCCGGTGGCGCCCGACGCCAACGGCTCGCTGCGGGTGACGTTCGGTCGCGTGCGCGGCTACTCCCCGCGCGAGGCCGTCGTCTACACGCCCCACACGACGCTGCTCGGCGCAGTCGCCAAGCACACGGGCGAGGATCCGTTCGAGCTGCCGGAGCGAGTGCGGGAGGCGTTCGCGGCCGGGCGCCTCGGCCGCTGGGCCGACCCGCGGCTGGGCCACGTGCCGGTGGCCTTCCTCGCCGACTGCGACACCACGGGCGGCAACTCCGGCAGCCCGACGATCGACGGCCGCGGCCGCCTGGTCGGCGTCAACTTCGACCGCGTGTGGGAGAACGTCGCCAACGACTTCGGCTACAACCCGGAGATCGCGCGCAACGTCAACGCCGACGCCCGCTACCTGCTGTGGCTGCTCGAGGAAGTCGAAGCCGCCCGCGACCTGGTCGCCGAACTGCTCCCCGACTGAAGCCTCGGCCCGAGGCGCGTCCAACGAACTGGAGCGCAACCTCGGGCGGGCTTCGCTCGTCATATACGCCAACGGTGCATTTGAGGGCGTCCGGGGCAATGGACGCGCGGGGGTGCCTTGGCGATCAGCCTGCTGGAGTACCACGTCCTGCTGGCGCTGGCGGAAGGGGCGCTGCACGGCTACGCGGTCGCCGAGCGCATTGCCGACGAGTCGGGCGGCGCGCAGCGGCCGCGCGCGGGTTCGCTCTATCGCGTGATCGCGCGGCTGCTCTCGGAAGGGCTGCTGACCGAGCCTGACGCCGCAGGGGACGAGCCGCACCCGGGACTCGCGCGGCGCTACTACGCACTGACCCCGGCCGGCCGGCGAGTGCTGGCCGAGGAGGCGAGCCGGCTGAAGCGCGCGGCAATGCTGGCCGAGAAGCGGCTCGGGCTGCACGGCGGCCGCCCGTGAGGCCCCTGTTTCGCGGGTTCGTGCGCCTGTTTCCCGCCGCCTTCCGCGAGCGCTTCGGTGCGGCGATGGTGGACCACGCGGCGGAGGACGTCGCCCGCGCCCGCAGGCACGGAGTGGCCTCGGCGCTCGCGTGTGCCTTCGGCCACGCCAACGACCTGGCCTGGTCGGCCCTGGCCGAGCGGCGGCGACCGACGTGGCGGCCGGTGATCGAAGGACGGAGGAGGCAGGACATGATGGGGATGGTCGAAGCCTGGGCCGGGGACCTGCGCCAGGCGGCGCGCACGCTGCGCCGCACGCCCGTGTTCACCGCCACCGCCGTCGCCACGTTGGGGCTCGCGATCGGCGCCCTGGCCGCCATCTACACGGTGCTCGACGGCGTGCTGCTCGACCCCCTGCCGTACGCCCACGCCGATCGCCTGGTCGCGATCCGGGCCACGGCCCCGGGCTCGGACCTGCCCGAGGAGTTCGGCGTCTCCAACGAGTTCTTCGTGCATTACCGCGAACGCTCGAGGCAGCTCGAGGACGTCGCGGCCTACGCGACCTTCACGGCCACGCTGCGGGTCGGCGACCGCGTGGAGCGCGTGCGGATGGGCGCGGTCTCGAGTTCCCTCTACTCGACTCTCGGCGCGCGCCCCGCGCTGGGTCGCCTGCCCGCAGCGGACGAGGCCGACGTCGTCGTGCTCGGCGATGCCGTGTGGCACTCGTGGTTCGGCGGCGACCCGGCCGTGGTCGGCCGCAGCTACCAGATCGCCGACGCGCAGCGAACCGTGATCGGGGTGATGCCGCCCGAGTTCGCGTTTCCGGAGGACGGCACCCTGTTGTGGATCAACACGGTGATGCGCCTCGAGAACCTGCGCCCTGGGCGCTTCGGTACCGCTCTCGTCGCGCGGTTGGCGCCGGCGGCGACGCCGCAATCGGCCGCGCGCGAGCTCACCGATCTCGCGCGGGCGCTGCCCGAGCGCTTCGGCGGGTCGCCGGCCTACGCGAAGGTGATCGAGCGTCACCGGGCGGTCGTGCGCCCTCTGCTCGACGAGCTGCTGGGTCCCGCGCGCCGCCTGCTGTGGGTGCTGTTCGCGGCCGCGGGCGTCGTGCTGGTGATCGCCTGCGCCAACGTCGCCAACCTGTTCCTGGTGCGGGCCGAGACGCGCCAGCGCGACCTCGCGCTGCGGCGCGCGATCGGGGCCACCCGCGGCGAGCTGGTGCGCGTGCAGCTCGCCGAGGCCGTCGTCGCGGCCGGCCTGGCCGGCGCGCTGGCCCTGGTGATCGCCCGACTCGGCCTGCCGGCCTTGCTCGCCGCTGCGCCGCAGCGGCTGCCGCGCCTCGACAGCGTCGAGGTGGGCCTGGCCACCGCAGGGTTCGCGCTCCTCGCGGTGCTGGTCACCGCGCTCGCGTGTGGTCTGATGCCGGCCCTGCGCGGTGCGTCGCCCGACTTCCAGCGCCTGCGCGAAGGCGGGCGCGGGGCGACCGGCCGCCGCGGCTGGACTCGCGACGGGCTGGTGGTGGCGCAGACCGCGCTCGCCCTGGTGCTGCTGATCGGCTCCGGCCTGCTGGTGCGCAGCTTCCAGGCGCTCGGCCGCGTCGATCCCGGCTACGACACCCGCGACGTGTTCACCTTCCAGTTCGCCCCCGACCAGCCGACGCTGACCGATGGCCCGGCGTGGGCCCGCTTCCATCTCGACTTCCTCGATCGGCTGCGAGCGCTGCCGGGCGTGCGCTCGGTCGGCCTCGTCGAGAACCTGCCGCTCAACGAAGAGACGCGCAGCCAGCGCGTTCGGGCCGAAGGCACGGCGCCGGACGATGGCGGAAACCTGCTCCACGTCAACTGGACTGCGGGCGACTACTTCGAGGCGATGGGCATCGAGCTGCTCGCCGGCCGCGCCTTCGAGACCGCGGACCACGTGGCGCCGGGCAACGTCCTGGTCAGCCGCAGCGCGGCCCGCCTGCTGTGGCCGGGCCGCGACCCGGTCGGCCAGCGCCTGCAGCCGCAGGGCGACGAGACCTGGCACACCGTCGTGGGCGTCGTCGAGGACGTGATGCAGTCCGGCTTCCGCGACACGCCGCGGGCCAACGTCTACCTGCCGCTGGTGGGTCCGTCCCCGACGAGTTGGAGTATCACGTCGCCCGCCTACGTGATCCAGTCGACGCGGGCGGAGGCGCTGGCGCCGGAAGTCCGCGAGCTGGTGCGAGCGGTCGCGCCCGAGGCGCCGATGTACCGCGCCTTCACGATGGAGCAACTGGCGGCCGACTCGATGCTCCAGCTCTCCTTCACGGCGCTGACGCTCGGGCTGGTCGCCGCGCTGGCCCTGATCCTCGGCACCGTCGGCCTCTACGGCGTGCTGGCCTACGTCGTGGCCGGACGCACCCGAGAGATCGGGCTGCGGATGGCGCTCGGCGCCAGCGCCGTCGAGGTGCGGCGCATGGTCGTCGCCCACGGCGCGCGGGTGGCTGGCGCGGGCATCGGCCTCGGGCTGCTGGCCGCGGCGCTCTCCACGCGGGCCCTCGAGGGCCTGCTGTTCGGCGTCGCCGCGCTCGACGCGGCGACGTTTGCGGCGATGTCGACGCTGATGCTCGCGATCGGCCTGCTGGCGAGCTGGGTCCCGGCGACCCGCGCCTCCCGCGTCGACCCCGGCGTCTCGCTGCGCGAGGAGTGACTCAGCGGGAGGCAGGCTCCACGGCGTATTCGGACTGCACGAGGCCGCTGGGGAAGCTGCGGGTGGCGACGTGGCGCAGGCGGACGTCGCCGGGCAGCGGACCGAAGAGCGGAATCCCCTCGCCGATCAGGACCGGGACCCGGGTCAGGATCAGGCGGTCGATCAGCCCGGCGGCCAGAAAGCGCTGCACGGTGGCGCCGCCGTCGACGTAGAGGTTCTGCGCGCCGGAGGCCGCGAGCCGCGCGACGACCTCGGCCGGGTCGCCGCCCATCACCTCCACCCGGCCGGCGATCGCAGAAACGTCGAGAGGGCGGCTGGTGAGCACGACGATCCGCTTGTCGCCGTAGGGCCACGGCCCGCCGAAGCCGAGCACCGTCTCGAACGTGGCGCGCCCCATCACCAGCGCGTCGACGCTCGCCATCAGCGCCTCGTAGCCGTGGTCCTCGGGGGCTTCCGGCAGGAAGTCGAGAGCCCCGTTGCGCCGGGCGATGAAGCCGTCGACGCTCAATCCGATGAACACCGTGCGCATGGGCGAAGTCTCCTCCCGAATCCTAGAATGCGCCGGGGCCGCGGCGCGCGGCCGGGAGCAGGGGAGTGACAGCGATGAATCGACACGGGCTTCGACGGTTCGCGGCGGCGGTGGCGCTGGTGACGATGGCGGGCACGCCCGCCGCTGCGGAGGGCGCGCCGCTGTGGCTGCGTTACCCCGCGATCTCGCCCGACGGGGCGACCGTCGTGTTCACCTATCGCGGCGACCTGTACCGGGTGCCCGCGATGGGCGGCGTCGCCACGCCCCTGACGACCCACGCGGCGCACGACTTCATGCCCGTGTGGAGCCCGGATGGGCGGCAGCTCGCCTTCGCCAGCGACCGCCGCGGAAACTTCGACGTCTACGTGATGCCCGCGAGCGGCGGCGAAGCCCGGCGGCTGACGTTCCACTCGGCCGACGAGCAGCCCTACGCGTTCACGCCCGACGGTGGCGCGGTGCTGTTCGGGGCCACGCGCCAGGATCCGGCGCAGAGCCGCCTGTTCCCGACCGGGTCGATGCCCGAGCTGTACCGGGTGCCGGTCGCGGGTGGCCGGCCGGAGCTGGTGCTCGCCACCCCGGCGGAGGACGTGCAGCCGAGCCGCGACGGCCGCCTGCTGCTCTACCACGACAAGAAGGGCGGCGAGAACGCCTGGCGCAAGCACCACACCTCGGCGATCGCGCGCGACGTGTGGGTCCACGACGCGACCGCGGGCCAGCACCGCAA
Source organism: Acidobacteriota bacterium (assembly GCA_011526565.1). Taxonomy (GTDB): domain Bacteria; phylum Acidobacteriota; class Vicinamibacteria; order Fen-336; family Fen-336; genus WYBL01. The sequence continues at coordinate 78,092 of WYBL01000100.1, forward strand.
GCTGACCTCCTTCGCCGGCGAAGATCGCAACCCGGTGTTCGCGCCCGACGAGCAGTCGGTTTATTACCTGAGCGAAGAGAGCGGCTCGTTCAACGTGCGGCGGATGCCGCTCGCCGGCGGCGCCTCGCAGCCGGTCACCTCGTTCACGGGCGGCCCCGTCCGCTTCCTGACCCGCGCCGCCGACGGCACCCTGTGCTTCGGCCACGACGGCGAGATCTACACGCTGGCGCCCGGCGGCTCCCCCCGCAAGCTGGCGGTGACGATCGCGCAGGACGCCGCCGCCGACGCCGAGAAGGTGGTCGCGGTCAACGGCGGCGCCCGCGAGCTGGCCGTCGCGCCGAGCGGCAAGGAGGTCGCCTTCGTCGCCCGCGGCGACGTGTTCGTGACGAGCGTCGAAGGCGGCGTCACCCGCCGCATCACCGACACCCCCGGCGAGGAACGCAGCGTCTCCTTCTCGCCGGACGGCAAGGCGCTGCTCTACGCCTCGCAGCGCGGCGGGAGCTGGAAGCTGTTCGAGGCCCGGCGGCGCCGCGACGCCGACCCCTACTTCTACGTCGCGACCGTGCTCGACGAGAAGGCGCTGGTCGCCAACGAGCACGACAACACCCAGCCCGCGTGGTCGCCCGACGGCAAGCAGGTCGCCTACGTCGAGGACCGCGCGACGCTGCGGGTGCTCGACCTCGGCTCCGGCCAGACCCGCACCCTGCTCACGGCGCGCGAGCTGGCGCCCGGCGGGCAGAACTTCCAGTGGAGCCCCGACGGGCGTCACATCCTGTTCGATCTCTCGGTCCCCGGCTTCGCGCCGGGCGAGATCGGGCTGGTGGCCGCAGACGGCTCGAGCCCCGCGGTCAATCTCACGCGGAGCGGCTTCAGCGACGGCGACGGGCAGTGGGTGCTGGGCGGGACCGCGATGATCTGGCGCAGCAACCGCGACGGCCTCAAGGCGGTCGCGCAGACGGGCCGCACCCAGCAGGACGCCTACGGCCTGTTCTTCACCCGCGCCGCCTGGGACCGCTTCCGGCTGACCAAGGAGGAGTACGCCCTGGTCAAGGAGGCGGAGGAGAAGAAGGAGGCCGCGGACAAGGACAAGGACGCGAAGGACAAGAAGGGCGACAAGGCCGACAAGAAGGACGCGAAGCCCGAGCCCGTCGCGTTCGACATGGACGGCCTCGCCGAGCGCAAGGCGCGCCTCACGCTCCACTCCTCGATCCTGGGCGACGTGCTGCTGAGCAAGGACGGCGAGACGCTCTACTACCTCGCCCAGTTCGAGAAGGGCTTCAACCTGTGGTCGACCAGCCTGCGCGGCAAGGAGACCAAGCAGGTGCTGGCGCTCGACGCGAACAACGCGCGCATGGCGTGGGACGCCGAGCAGAAGACGATCTTCCTGCTGGCGGACGGCGGGCTCTCCAAGGTCGACCCGGCGACCGCCAAGAAGGAAGGCATCGCGATCAAGGGCGAAGCCGTCGTCGACGTGGCGGCCGCGCGCGCGGCCCTTTTCGAGCACGTGTGGCGGCAGACCGCGAAGACGTTCTACACGGCCGGCTTCCACGGCGCCGACTGGAACGCGCTGAAGGCGACCTACGCCCGCTTCGTGCCGCACGTGGGCAACGACTTCGAGATGGCCGAGCTGCTGTCCGAGATGCTGGGCGAGCTCAACGTCAGCCACAGCGGCGCGCGCCACTCCGCGTCCGAGCCGGGCGACGACTCAACCGCCTCGCTCGGCCTGCTCTTCGACCCCGCCCACCGCGGGCCGGGGCTGAAGATCGACGAGGTGCTGGTGGGCGGCCCGCTGGACAAGGCGACGGTGACGGTGCGGCCGGGCATGGTGCTGGAGTCGATCGACGGCGTGCCGCTGGCCGCGGACGCCGACCTGGCGCGGCTGCTCAACCGCAGGGCGGGCAAGACCACGCTCGTGGGGCTCGCCGACGGGGCGCGCAAGCTGGAGGCGGTGGTGCGCCCGATCGACGGCCGCGAGGAGGACCGCCTGCTGTACCGGCGCTGGGTGCGCCGCAACCAGGAGGAGGTCGAGCGCCTCAGCGGCGGCGCGCTCGGCTACGTGCACGTGCCGGGCATGAACGACGGCGCCTACCGCTCGGTGTTCGAGGAGGTGATGGGCCGCTACGCCGACCGCAAGGGGCTGGTGGTCGACGTCCGCTTCAACGGCGGCGGCGACCTGGTGGCCGACCTCGCGATGTTCCTCAGCGGCCGCAGGTTCTTCGACTACACGACCGACACCCGGTCGCTCGGCTTCGAGCCCAACTTCCGCTGGACGAAGCCCAGCGTCAGCATCGTGAACGAGGCGGCGTACAGCGACGGGCACTGCTACGCCTACACGATCAAGGCGCTCGGCATCGGCAAGCTGGTCGGCCGGCCGGTGCCCGGCACCTGCACGTTCGCCGGCTGGGAGCTGCTCGGCGACTCGGGCATTCGCTGGGGCGCGCCGCCGACGGGCGTCAAGGGCCTCGAGGGCCGCTACCTCGAGAACGCCGAGACGACGCCGGACCTCGATGTGGCCCTCTCGCCCGAGCTCGTCCTCCAGGGCCGCGACGAGCAGCTCGAGGCCGCGGTGGCGGCGCTGATGAAGGAGCTCGCCGGTCCGCCGCGGTGACGGCTCCGCATCCGTGGGACTGGTCCACGGCACTAGCGCTGATCCTGGTCCACGTGGGGGCCCTGTTCGCCCCCTGGTTCTTCGACTGGTCGGCGCTGGCCATCGGTGTCGTGCTGTACCTCGCCTCCGGGCTCGGAATCACGCTGGGCTACCACCGCCTCCTCGCTCACCGCAGCTTCAGGACGCCGCTCTGGCTCGAGTACCTGTTGGTGGCGGCGGGCTCGCTGGCCTGCCAGGGTGGCCCGGTCGGCTGGACGGCGGTCCACCGCATGCACCACGCCAACGCCGACCGCCCGGGCGATCCCCACAACGCGCGCGACAGCTTCTGGTGGGCTCACATGGGCTGGCTCTTCCGTCAGCCCCCGCACAAGCTGGACCCTGCCGTCCGCCGCCGGATGGCGAACGACCTCGAGCAGCACGGCTTCTACCGGTGGCTCGATGCCACGTTCGTCTTCAACGCCCTGGCCCTGGGGTGGTTGCTCGGCGCGCTGGGGGGCTGGCCGTGGGTGTTCTGGGGGATGTTCGTGCGGCTGACGGTGGTCTTCCACGCCACCTGGCTGGTCAACAGCGCCGCGCACACCTTCGGCTACCGCCCGTTCGACACGCCCGACCGCTCCACGAACTGCTGGTGGGTGGCGTGGCTCACGTTCGGCGAGGGCTGGCACAACACCCACCACGCCCATCCGAGCTCGGCGCGCCATGGGCTCGAGCGGGGGGAGTTCGATGCGGCGTACGCGGCGATTCGACTGCTGGAGCGGGTCGGGCTGGCGTGGGACGTCAAGCTCGCCGCGCAGGCTGCGGGTTCGCCTCGACCTTGACTCGACGCGCGCCGGCCCGGCCACGGCCGCGAGGTCGGACGGGTGATAATCCGCGTGGGAAACACACGCCCGGAGGTCGCCGATGTGCCCTTCGCGGACGATTCTGCTCGCCCTCCTCTCCGGCCTTCTTTCTTCACCGGTCGCCGCGCAGACCGAAAACGTCGCGGCGGGGACGCCCCGGTACTGGGAAAACCTCACGCGCGACGCGCTCGCGGACCCTTCGACTCCGCGCTTCTCGAGCGAGTTCCAGCGCGCGCGCTGGGTGATGGGCGTCGTCGAGCGCGAGTTGCTGCGCCAGGGCATCCGGCCCAACACGAGCGTCGCGGGCCGCGCCATCTCCGGAGTGACGACGGGGGACCTGACGACCGGCACCTGCGGCCACATCGCGATCCTCATGCGCGCGGCGTTCAAGGGCGCCGGCTTCGCGTCGCACCAGGTCTTCACCGTGATCGGGCAGGCCGAGGGCGTCGGCGCCTACAACCCGCTCTGGGTGAACACCAATCACGCGGCGGTCGGCCTGGTGCTCGGCGGCCAGCTCGTGATGTTCGATCCCTGGGAACACGCCAACGCGACCGGCGGCTGGAGCGGCATGCAGGCGTCGCGCTGGAACGGCATGGGGTTCCCGAAGTGGGCGGTCGCCATCGACGACTACGAGAAGTTCGTCTGGGAGAGCGCCGAAGGACTGTCGAACTGGACCGGCAAGAGCCCGTACTCCGTCCAGGAGGAGATCCTGGCCCGGAGCAGGGTGCTCGCGGCCGCTGCCTGGCCGGTGCGAGCCGCGACTCCGGTGCCCGCGCCCGCGGGACCGGCCCCGGCGGGCGGCCACTGGAAGCGGGTCTCCGGGCCGACGTTCGTCAAGGAGTGGAACCAGCAGCCGATCGCCGGCTACTTCCAGGACTTCCAGGCCAGCGGCGTCGCCGGCGCGATCCGCATGAAGTACCACTGCGGCGACTCGCAGCATCCGCTGGAGGACCGCTCGAAGAACTACGCGGCCCTGACCTGGACGACGTCCGAGGACCTCGAGTACCTGGTGCCGGGCCGGAAGCTCGTGCTGGAGGGCCGGCTGACGCACGACCACGACGGGTCCGCCAGTGCCGCGGCCGCGGCCCACACCCCGGAGGGCGTGCACGTCGCCTACCTCGCGCGAGAGGTGTTCGCGACCAAGGCGTCCACGCCCCTGCGCGGCGAGATGGTCATCCCGGACGGAGGGCCGCAGCGGTCAGGGCTGAAGCTCGAGTTCTACTGCTCGAACTCGGGCGGCGTGGGGCGCGTCCGCTACTTCTACGAGTGGTCGCCCGGCGCGGCCCGATAGCCCGCGAGACCGCCTCGGGCCCGCGTCGAGCGGGCGGATCGCGTCCGCGTCCACGGGGGCGGCGGCGGCCAGCGTCTCGTGAGCGAGCCCGGCCGCGACCAGCGCCCGAGACCTCGTTGCCGTGCTGCTGCGCGTAGAGCAGCACGCGCCAGGGCTCGGGCCCTGCGCCGGCGCGATCGGCGAGACCGTGCGCGACGTGGACCAGGAAGACTCCCCGCCCCTGCGTGCTCGTGCCCTCGCGCGTGACCTCGATGAAGCCCGGCCGGGAGTTCCGCGGCGAGCGGAGAGGCACGGCAGGCGGCGATCAGGCCCGCCGCGGCCAGGGAGCGGATCACGTCAGGCGAACTCGAGGCCCTGGGCGTCGTTGGTGACGATCGTGCCGGCTTCGCCCGCGAGGACCTTGCCCACATCCTCCAGCGCGCCGATGCCGGCCGGCTTGCCGGTGGCGGAGGCGAAGCGGCAGGCGGCCTCCACCTTCGGCCCCATCGACCCCGCGGCGAAGCCGAGCGCCGAGAGGGCCTGTGGCGAGGCGCGCCGGATCCTGCGCTGGGTCGGGAGCCCCCAGTCGGCGTAGACGGCTTCGGCGTCGGTCAGCATCACGAAGAAGTCGGCGCCGAGCTCGCGGGCGAGCAGCTCCGAGGCGAGATCCTTGTCGATCACGCACTCGACGCCGACCAGCTTGCGGTCGGCGCCGGGCTCGTACATCGTCGGGATGCCCCCGCCCCCGGCGGCGATCACGATCGTGTTCTGGGCGAGCAACCATCGGATCGGCCGCATCTCGAAGATGCGCTTCGGCTGGGGCGAGGCCACCACTCGCCGCCACTGGTCGCCGTCGAGCTTGAAGATCCAGCCGCGCTGCGCGGCCAGGCGGTCGGCCTCCTCGCGCGGATAGCCGGGCCCGATGAACTTGGTGGGGTTGCCGAAGGCCGGGTCGGCGGGATCCACTTCGACCATCGTGAGCAGGGTCGCGAAGGGCCGGCCGAACGGAAGCAGGTTGCCGAGCTCCTGCTCGATCATGTAGCCGATCATTCCTTCGGTCTCGGCGTCGAGCACGTCGAGCGGATAGGACTCGGCGCCCGTCCCGTAGGCGGCGCCCTGGAGCGCCAGCAGGCCGACCTGGGGCCCGTTGCCGTGACCGACCACGAGCTGGTGCTCGGCGGCCACCGGCGCCAGCGCGCGGGCCGCCGCCTGCACGTTGCGGCGCTGGTTCTCGGCAGTGGGCGCTTCGCCGCGCCGCAGCAACGCGTTTCCACCCAGGGCGGCGACCACCAGCACGTTGAGCCTCCCGGCCGCCGGCGCGGGCGAGCGCCGCGCGGCCTCGAAACGCTGTGGAGGATACTCGCAAGGGGGTGGCGCCGCGGATCGCGTCTCCGCGTCTCTGCCCTTGACTCCCGGCCCGGCTCTGGTAGCGTCCCGCCGCCTGGGAGGAGCGACCATGTTGCGGCCAGCAGTCGTGGCGAGCGTCGTGTTCGTGGCGGCCGTCGGGAGCGCGGCCGAGCCGCAGAAGCCCACCAAGGAGTTCCGCAAGGCCTTCGAGAAGGTCTTCACGCCGCCCAGGCTGGGTCACGACTTCGGGGCGTTCGCGGTGCTGGTGGCGGACGACGTCCCCACGGTTTCCAGATACGGCCACATGCGCTCGCCCGAGGACATGCAGGGCTTCCAGACGATCAGGGTGGACGTCGTCGACGGCCAGCTCAGCTACGACGCGAAGAGCTTCGCGAAGCACTCCGTCGGCACCCTCCTGAAGCGTGGCGAGGTCGTGGGTATCGTCCACGTCGGCTACGGGAAGGGCACGGTCGAACTGAGCTTCGAAACGCGCCGCAAGCTGATGGTGACGCGCACCGAGGTCGGTGCCCCCGTGAAGCAGCAGACCGAGGGAGAGCTCTGCACGACCGTTCTGCGCTTCCGCCTTCCCACCGGTCTGGCCCAGCCCGCCACTGCCGCCGAGGTGCCGGCCGCGCTGGAGTACGTCGGCGGTTTCCTGAAGGCCTTCCCGGACGAAGTTTCGGCCCTCGCCTACGCCCGCTCGCTGAAGTAGCACCTTCGTCCCGCACCGGAAGGTGCGGCCGGCGATGTTCTGGAGGGCGCGTGCTAGCCTGATCGCGAGGAGGTCGCGCCCATGCCGAATCAGGCCGGGGCCCCAGGGCCCGCGAGCCCGGTAGCGAACGCAGGGACGCCCGTCGCCGATCGCATCCGGGATCGCATCCGCAAGGCGCGCGGCCGGTTCCGCGCCAACGACAACATCGCCGCCTACATCGAGACGGGCGAACTCGAGCAGTTGCGGCAGGAGGTCGCGGACAAGATCGAGGGCGTGCTGCAGGCGCTCGTGATCGACACCGCGAGCGACCACAACACGCGCGACACCGCCCGCCGCGTGGCCAAGATGTACCTGATGGAGGTCTTCGCGGGCCGCTACGCGCCGCAGCCGCCGGTGACCGAGTTCCCGAACGTCGGCCGCCTGAACGAGCTGATGATCGTCGGCCCGATCAAGGTGCGGAGCGCGTGCTCCCACCACCTGTGCCCGATCATCGGCCGGGTCTGGGTCGGCGTGATGCCGAACGAGCACTCCGCCCTGATCGGCCTCTCCAAGTACGCCCGCCTCGTGGAGTGGGTGATGACCCGGCCCCAGATCCAGGAGGAGGCGATCACGGAGCTCGCCGAGCTGCTGCAGGACAAGATGCAGCCCGACGGCCTCGCCGTCGTGATGGAGGCCGACCACTACTGCATGCACTGGCGCGGCGTGAAGGACTCGGAGTCGAAGATGACGAACAGCGTCATGCGCGGCTCGTTCCTGAAGAACCCCGACCTGAGGCGCGAGTTCCTCTCGCTGCTGGCGGGCCGGACGAAGTAGGAGAGACCGAAGATGCTCGTCCGCCTGCTTTACGCGAGCCGCGCGCTGGCCCCGGTCGACGACGCCCTGGTCGCCTCGATCCTCGAGAAAGCCCACGAGTACAACGCCGCCCACGGCCTCACGGGAATCCTCTGCACCTGCTCCGAGGGCAACGTCTTCCTCCAGGTGCTCGAGGGCGGGCGCGCCGCGGTCAACGAGCTGTACGGCCGCATCGTGCGCGACCCGCGCCACCGGGACGTCACCCTGCTCCACTACGCCGAGATCGAGGAGCGGCGCTTCGCGACGTGGCGGATGGGCAACGTCAACCTCAACCGGGTCAACCGCGGGACGGTGCTGAAGTACTCGGAGACGCCGCAGCTCGACCCGTTCCGGATGAGCGGCAAGGCCACGCTGGCGCTCCTCGACGAGCTGATGGCGACCGCCGCGATCGTCAGCCGCGACGGCGCCTGAGATCGCGAGCGCCGGCGGTTCCGTTCACGGGAGGGCCGGGCGCGCTCCTGCGAGCGGCCCGGCCCTCGTCGTCCTCGCGGACGGTGCGGACTAGTAGCGGTAGGTGTCGGGCTTGTACGGGCCCTCGGGCTTGACGCCGATGTACTCGGCCTGCTTCGGGGTCAGCGTCGTCAGCTTGACGCCGATCTGCGCGAGGTGGAGCCGGGCGACCTTCTCGTCCAGCTTCTTCGGCAGCACGTAGACCTTCTTCTCGTACTGGCCCGCGTTCTGCGCCAGCTCGATCTGGGCGATCACCTGGTTCGTGAAGCTGTTCGACATCACGAAGCTGGGGTGGCCCGTCGCGCAGCCCAGGTTCAAGAGCCGGCCCTCGGCCAGGATCATCACCGCGTGGCCGTCGGCGAACGTGAACATGTCGTACTGCGGCTTGATGTTGGTGCGCACGACGCCCGGCGTCTTCTTGAGGCCGTCCATGTCGATCTCGTTGTCGAAGTGGCCGATGTTGCCGATGATCGCCTTGTCCTTCATCCGCGCCATGTGCTCGACCGTGATCACGTCGCGGTTGCCGGTGGCGGTGATGAAGATGTCGGCGGTCTCGACGACGTCCTCGAGCGTCAGGACCTGGTAGCCCTCCATCGCCGCCTGCAGCGCGCAGATCGGGTCGATCTCGGTGACGATCACGCGCGCGCCCTGGCCGCGCAGCGACTGGGCGCAGCCCTTGCCCACGTCACCGTAGCCGAGCACGACCGCGACCTTGCCCGAGATCATCACGTCGCTGGCGCGGAAGATGCCGTCGATCAGCGAGTGGCGGCAGCCGTAGAGGTTGTCGAACTTCGACTTGGTGACCGAGTCGTTGACGTTGATCGCCGGGAACAGGAGCTGGCCGGCCTTCTGCATCTCGTACAGGCGGTGGACGCCGGTCGTCGTCTCCTCGGAGACGCCCTTCAGCGCCTTCGCCATCTTGGTGAAGCGCTGGCCGTCCTCCGCGATCATCCGCGCCAGCAGGCGCAGGACGATGGCGAACTCCTCGGAGTCCGCGGTTTCGGGCGCGGGCACGGCGCCCGCCTTCTCGAACTCGACGCCCTTGTGGATCAGCAGCGTCGCGTCGCCGCCGTCGTCGACGATCTGGGTCGGGCCCTGGCCGCCCCCGAAGTCGAGCGCCTGCGACGTGAACTCCCAGTACTCCTCGAGCGACTCGCCCTTGAAGGCGAAGACCGGCACGCCCTTCGGCGCGTCGACCGTGCCCTCGGGGCCGACGACGACGGCTGCGGCCGCGTGGTCCTGGGTCGAGAAGATGTTGCACGACACCCAGCGCAGCTCGGCGCCGAGCGCCTTCAGGGTCTCGATCAGCACCGCGGTCTGGATCGTCATGTGCAGCGAGCCGGTGATGCGCTGGCCCTTGAGCGGCTGCTGTGCGGCGTACTCCTTGCGCACGGCCATCAGGCCGGGCATCTCCTGCTCGGCGAGCTTGATCTCCTTGCGGCCCCACTCGGCCAGCGAGAGATCCTTCACGTAGAACTCCATGCCGCCCTTCTTCTGGACGAGCGGGGTGTGCGCGGGGGTCGTGGCCATGTTCGTCTCTGTCTCCTTCTTATGAACGGGAACGGGCCAGCGGGCGCGTGCCCGTGGCCAGCAGCAGGGCGGGGCCCTTGACCCCCGCCTCCGGGGGCAGCGGGCGCACCGCGATCTCTTCGAAGCCGGCGCTCGTCAGCAGGCCGGCCAGCGCGTCGGGCTCGAAGCCGAGGTTGGCGTGGCCCATCTGGCGGGCGAACTCCTCGCGGTCGTGGCGCATCACGTCGATCGCCACCAGGCGGCCGCCCGGCGCGAGCACGCGGAACGACTCGGCCAGCGCCGGCGCCGGGTCGGGCAGGTAGCCGAGCACCAGCGTCATCAGCGCGCCGTCGCAGGCGCCGTCCTCGATCGGCAGCGCCAGCAGCTCGCCCTGGCGCAACTCGACGTTGGCGAGGCCGGCGACCCGCTTGCGGGCCGCCTTCAGCATCGCGGCCGACTGGTCGACGCCGATCACGCGCTTCACGTGGGGCGCGAGGGTCGCCGCCATCTGCGCGGTGCCGCACCCGAGGTCGGCGACGGTCCAGCCCGCGGGCAGCAGCGCCGCCATCGCGGCGGCGGGGAAGGCGCGACCGTAGAGCTCGTCGCGCAGCTTGTCCCAGCGCGTCGCTGCGCTCGCGAAGAAGGCCTGGGCGTCGGCGCCGCGCTCCTTGAGCCGGCGCTCGAGGCGGAGCTGGTCCTGGGCCAGCGCCGCCCAGCCCTCGGTCTCGGAACGGGTCACCTGCCACAGCCGGCGCGCGCCCGAGGGCAGCTCGTCGGCGGCGAGGCGGTAGAGGTTGGCGGTGCGCTGCGCGCGGTGGCGCACCCAGCCGCGGTCGGCGAGGTGCTTCAGGTGGCGGCTGACGGTCGACTGCGGGAGCTGCATCACGTCGGACAGCTCCAGCACGCCCAGCTCGTGGCGCTCGAGCAAGCGCAGCAGGCGCACCCGGGTGGGGTCGGCCAGGCTCTCGATCCGCGTCAGCAGCGTTTCCTGATTCATCCGTGTATCCGGATGGAAGAGTAAAGCGAGGGCGGGCCCGTGTCAAGCCCCGGCCGGGCGTAGGATGCGAGGAGGGGGCCGGGAGGCGGCCATGGGCGGAGCACGGTGGTTCGCGCCGGGGCTGGCGGCGGTCGTCCTGACGGGGCTCGCGTGCGGCGGCGGGGGAGCGGGCGCGCCGCCGCCGGCCGCCGTCACAGCACCGGCGATTCCGGCGGTCGCAGCCGTCCCGCTGCCCGCGGCGGCCAGCGAGAGCGAACTGCTCGACTCGGTGTTCCGCGTCGACGTCGAGCGCGCCGAGGTGGTCTTCGACATCTTCCCGTCCGAGCGCCGGGTCCAGGCCCAGGCGGCGATCACGTTCCGGATGCGGCCCGGGCAGACGCGCCCGATCCTGCACCTCGAGGCGGCGCAGGCGCCGCGGCTCGCCCTGCGGCTGAACGGCGAAGAACTGGACCCCGCGCGCGCCGCCGACGTGCGCCTGCTCGCCTTCGCGGGCTCCGGCGAGGTGTCGGTCGAGCTCCAGCGCGACCTCGCCGGCGCTGTGTCGCACCGCCTGGAGGCGAGCTATCCGCTGACGATGGCCGACGCCGACGGGCGCTTCTACGCGGACGTCAACGACATCGAAGGCCGCGGCAACGAGACGCTGTTCCCGGCCCTCAACACGCCGCACGAGCTCGCGCACCACGTGCTGACGTACCGCGTCCACGCCGCCGAGCCCTACGTGGCGGTCGGCAGTGGTGGCCTGAGCGCGCGCACCGCGGGCGACGTGCAGGAGTGGGTGCTCGACACCGGGCGGCCGGTCGCGGCGTACACGGTGATGTTCCACCTCGCCCCGGCCCGCACCCACGCCCTCTCTGCCCGGCGGATCGGTGACGTCGACGTGCGGGTGCTGGCGCCGAGCGGCGGCGTCACGGCGGACGAGGCGTTCGCGATCCTCGAGCCGTGGCTCGCGGAGCTCGACCGGGAGCTGGGGCCGTTCCCGATGCCGCGCGGCCTCGACGTCGTGCTCACCCAGGGCGGCGGCGGCATGGAGTACTACGGCGCGACGACCACCTCGCTGCGCGCGCTGCGCCACGAGGTGTTCCACATGTACTTCGCGTGCAGCACGATCGCCCGCACCTACCGGGACTCGTGGTGGGACGAGGCGATCACGATGTGGTACGAGCTGTCGGTCGACCCGGCGTGGGCGCCGATCGCCGAGGACTACCGCTCCGACATCGTCAGCGGCCGCTCCGCGGTGGCCGTCGGCTTCGACCGACGCGCGTACGACCAGGGCGCCCGCATCATCCACGCCCTCGCGCAGGAGGCCGGCGGCCGCGCGCGCATGGTGGCGTTCCTGCGCGACCTCCACGCGCGGCGGCAGTTCGACCCGATGACGACGTGGGACCTGGCCGACGAGTTCGAGGCCTGGAGTGGAGCCGACGTGCGCGCTCGCCTCGAGCGCTGGCTGTACCAGCCGGCACCCGCGGGTGCCTCCGCTTCCGAGCCTTCGCCTGCCGACTGGCTCCACCACGTCGACCTGCGGCTGCCGCGGCCGTGAGGCCGGCGGGGCGCGGCTACTTCTTCGCCTTCACCTCGAGCTTGCGGGCGAGCACGTTGTTGTCGCGGTAGCGCTCGGTGACGTCGGAGTTGGCGTTCGCGGTGACGATCAGGAAGTAGGTGCCGGGCTCGACCGACGCCGGCAGCTCCAGCCGCGACTCGCCCTGGTGGGTCTGGCCCGATTCCAGGCTCGGCACCCGCCGCGCGGCGAACTTCAGCCCGTCCGGGCCGCAGGTCTCCGTCTTCGACAGGCAGAAGCCCGTGATGGTGGGCGTTGCCCCCGCCTCGCCGACGTTCTCGACGACGTCGATCACGAAGAAGCGCTTGCCGACGGTGACCTTGGAGGGCACTGTCAATTGAGCCTGAACCAGGTCCACGGGGCTGCTCCGGTCCTGGCCGGCGGCGACGGACGGCAGCAGCGTGATCAGACCGGCGGCGAGCGCGGCGCGGCGCATGGGGCCTCCTTTGCGGGTACGCCGGGAGCATACGGCAACTGTTTGAACACGACAGGCCCGTTGTCCGTATCGCTGAACACGGACCAGATCGGAGGATCGATGAGCGACGCCACGAGGACGCCGGAACTCCGCCTGTGGCCGGGGATCGCGCTGGTCGCGCTGCAGTGGATCGGGTGGGTCGTCGTCCCGCGGTTCGCCCCCGACTTCACGCAGTACGGCATCCTGGGCGCGTTGGCCTGCGGGCCCCTGGTCCTGCTCTGGTGGCTGCTCTTCAGCCGTGCGCCCTGGCTCGACCGGCTCGCCGGGCTCGCGCTCGCGATCGGTGCGATGGCGCTGACGCCGCGCTTCCTCCACGAGTCGGTCGCCCGCGGCAACATGGGCTTCCAGTTCGTCCTGTGGGGCATCCCCGCGGTCAGCCTCGCTTTCGTCGGCGCGACCGTGGCCGGGCGCCGGCTCGGCGCCGCGGCCCGGCGGGCCCTGACGGCGGCGGCGGTCCTGCTCGCCTGCGGCGCCTTCACGCTGGTCCGGAGCGAAGGCGTCACCGGCAACGGCATGCCGGAGTTCGTCTGGCGCTGGACGCCGACGGCCGAGGAGCGGCTCCTGGCGCAGGCCGCACCGCTGCCGCTCCCTGCGCCGCCGGCCGCCCCCACGCCGACCCCGGCCGGACCGACTCCGGAGCCGGCACCGGTCGTTGCGCTGCCCGCGACCGCGGCGCCTGCCGCCACCGCGGCGGGTCCGGTGGCCGTGGCGGCGACTCCCGAGCCAGCGGCCGAGTGGCCCGGCTTCCGCGGCCCGGGCCGCGACGGCGTGGTGCCCGGCGTACGGATCGGCACCGACTGGACCGCGTCGCCGCCGACCCTGCTGTGGCGGCGCCCGATCGGCCCTGGCGTCTCCTCGTTCGCCGTGCGCGGCGACCGGGTCTTCACCCACGAGCAGCGCGGCGACGAGGAGATCGTCGCGGCCTACGCCCTGCGCAGCGGCGAGCCGGCGTGGACGCATCGCGACGCCGCGCGCTTCTGGGACGCTCACGTGGGCGCCGGCCCGCGCGCCACGCCCGCGCTCGACGGCGGGCGCCTCTTCACGCTGGGCGCGACCGGCATCCTGAACGCGCTCGACCCTGCCGACGGCCGCCGCCTGTGGTCGCGGGACCTCGCGGCCGACGCGGGGGGCAAGCGGCCGCTGTGGGGATTCGTGACCTCGCCGCTCGTCGTCGACGACACCGTCGTCGTCCACGCCGGCGGGCTCGCCGCGTACGACGTCGCGAGCGGCGAACCGCGCTGGCGCGATCCCGCGCCCGCGGGCAGCTACAGCTCGCCGCACCTGCTGACGCTGGCGGGCGAGCGGCAGATCGTGCTGGTCACCCACACCGGCGCCATCGCCGTCGCGCCCGCCAACGGCCGCCGGCTGTGGGAGCACTCGTGGGCGGGCCCGGGCTGGAGCGGCATCGGCGTGATGCAGCCGGTGCCGACCGCCGACGGCGACGTGCTGATCAGCATGGTCGACGGCGGCGCCTCCCCGATCGGCACCCGGCGGCTGAACGTCGCGCGTCGGGGCGACGGGTGGTCGGTCACCGAGCGCTGGACGTCGAACGCGCTGAAGCCGGCGTTCAACCAGGTCGTCGTCCACGAGGGCCACGCCTACGGCTTCGACAACCGCATCCTGGCGTGCATCGACGTGGCGACGGGCGAGCGGCGCTGGAAGGGCGGGCGCTACGGCAGCGGCCAGCTCCTGCTGCTGCCCGAGCAGGACCTGCTGCTGGTGGTGACCGAAGACGGCGGGCTCGCGCTGGTCCGGGCGAGCGCCGACGGCTTCGCGGAACTCGCCCGCGCGGAGGCGATCGCGGGGCGCACCTGGAACCAGCCGGCCCTGGTCGGCGACGTGCTGCTCGTCCGCAACGGCGAGGAGATGGCGGCGTTGCGCCTGCCGGCAGCGCACGACTGACCGACGGGTGTGCGCCGGCACCGGTCGAGTATGATCTTCACATGAGGACGACGATCTCGATCGACGACCGCCTCGGACGCCGGGTCCGGCAGCGGGCCGCCCAGCTCGGGCTCTCGGTCAGCGCCTTCATCGCCCGCACCCTGGACGACGCGCTCAAGCGCAGCCCGGCCGCCCCCGAGCGGCCGTTCCGGCTGGTCACGGTGAAAGGTGACGGCGTCGCACCCGGCGTCGACCTCGACCGCCACGGGGCCCTGCTGGCCGCGGAGGACGAGGCCCGCCACGGGCGCGACGGCCGCTGATGCTGCTGCCGGACGTCAACGTCCTCGTCTACGCGCACCGCGAGGACTCGACGGTCGACCACTCCCGCTACGCCGCCTGGCTCACGGATCTCGCGACGCGTCGGGAGCCGTTCGCGCTCTCGGTGCTCGCGCTTTCGGCAGTCGTGCGGATCACCACCAACCCGAGGATCTTCCGGCGCCCGTCGAACCTCGACGAGGTCTTCGCGTTCATCGAGGAGCTGCGCGCGCGCCCGAATGCCCGCGTGGTGGGGCCCGGGCCCGAGCACCTCGCCATCTGCGAAGACCTGTGCCGCCGCGCCGGGGCCACCGGGAAGCTGGTCGCGGACGCGCAGCACGCGGCGGTGGCCGTCGAGCACGGCTGCACCCTGGTCACCACCGACTCCGACTTCGACCGTTTCCCTGCCCTGCGCTGGCGCCACCCGCTGCGACCGTAGGACCCGCTCAGCCCTCGAAGACGAGCTGCTCCCCGAAGTAGAGGCGCAGCGGCAGCGGCGGACGATCCGGGCGATGGGCCAGCTCCAGCGTCCAGCCCGCGGCCGTCGTCGGCGCGGGGAGCGCCAGGCCCTCCGGCAGGAACAGCCGCGTGGCCACGAAGTCCGCGCGCACCTGCCAACCCTCGTGCTGCCACACGTGGAGGCGGGCGCGAGACCACGACCCGGCCGACGCGGGGCGGCTCGCCGGCGCTGCGTCGAGGCGCTCCAGCGCGCAGACGCGCTGGAGCGAACCCTGCGGGCAGAAGCCGACCAGTGCCGGGCCGTGGAAGTCCGTCGCGCCGGCGAGGAAACGCTCGATCTCCGCGTCCGTCAGCGGGCCGCCCGCCGCGCCCGACGGTCGCTCCAGGTCGGCCGGCTGGAAGTGGGTATGGCGGCCGCGATGTTCGTCGCTGGTCGCCCTTGCCACGAGCGGCACCCGGAACGTGGGTGCCGCGCGGCGCACGAGTTCCTCGGTAGCGGCCCAGCCGAGGATCACGCCCGCCTGCACGAGGGCCAGCAGCAGCGCGCGTTTCATGGCCGTGCCTCCGCGAGGCGCCGCAGCGCCAGCCGCCGCGAGCGCTCGAGCGCGAAGAGCATCGCGAGCAGGAGCAGGCCCGTGACCAGCAGCGCGAGCCCTCCCTCCAGCGCGTTCGGGAAGAAGTCGAAGTAGCGGACCAGGATGCCGAGAGCCACGCCCGCGTAGCCTGCGTTGATCCAGCCCGCGGCCTGGGCGCGCGCGCCGGCCCGCACCACCAGCACCGCGGCGGCGAGCTGCGCGATCCAGGCGACCGCGACGGCCGCGGCGTCGACGGGCGAACCCGGCTCGTAGCCCGCCCCGACCAGCAGCCAGGGCGCCAGCGAGCCCACGAGCAGCACGCGCCACTCGGCGGCGGAGAGCGTCGTGCCGAGCACGTCGTGCGGCCGCCACAGCGCCCAGCCGAGGCCCGCGAGCGCCACGGCCCAGGCGCGCCCGAGGTCGGAGCTGTCCAGGTCCTGCGCCGCTCCGAACACCAGCAGCGCGAGCTGGGTGAAGCCGAAGGCCCAGCCGCCCGCGACGCCCGCGAGCGCTCGCGGGGCGAGAGGCAGCCGCGCGGCGACGCCCGCCGCGAGCAGCGGCAGGCCCAGCCACAGCCAGGGCCCGTCCACGTCGCGGGCCTTGACCGGCGAGCCCGGCTCGAAGACTTCGAACAGCAGCGCCGCGAGCAGCGCCGCGCCAAACACGCCGGCCGGCGCGCGGCGCTCCAGCACGAAACACGCCGGCAGCACCAGCGCGGCCCACAGCCAGAGGCTGTTCGCGGTGCGGCCGTCGAGGTGGTAGATCTCGGCGACCAGGGAGATGCCCGCGAGCAGCAGGCCCCCGGCCACCAGGGCCGCGGCTTCGGCGAGGGCGGGCCGGTCGGGGACGCGGCGCGCGAGGTCGACCGCCGCCAGCGTGAAGGCGAGCTGCAGCAGCGCCCAGCCGCCGAGCTTCGCGAAGCGGTGGAGTTCGAGCCAGTGCTGCGCGACCAGCAGGCCCGCGCCGGCCAGCACGAGCCCGGCGCCCAGCGCGGCGAGCGCGCCCAGCACGAGGCGGGACGCGTTGCGCCGCAGCAGGTCTTCGCTGGCGGCGAGCAGGGCGCCTGCCTGCTCCTCGCCGACGAGGCCGCGTTCCTGCCAGTGCCGAAGGTGCCGGCGCAGCACCGTGCGTTCGCTGCTCATGCCTTCAAGATCCTCCTGCCCGGGCCCGCGCGCCAGCGCGCGGCGGACGCTTTCGCGAGTGTCCCGGGGTTCAGCCCCGGGCCGCGCCTCGGCGGGCGAGCGGCCAGGCGAGCTGGCCCGCGAGGCCTGCCGGCATCTCGCCGTCGCCGGGGTAGCCGAGCCGTGCCGGCACCCGCTCGCGCGGCCAGTACGCCGTGCCGAACAGGAAGTCCCAGGCGCTGAAGACGACGCCGAAGTTCTTGGCGACGCCGCCTTCGTCGGAGGCGTCGTGGTGCCACAGGTGCATGCGCGGGCTGTTCAGCACCCGCCGCAGCGGTCCCGCGTCGAAGTCGACGTTCGCGTGGTTCAGGTTGCCCCAGACCGTGCCGATCACCGCGACGACGAGCGCGGCCTGCGGCGAGGCGCCGAGCCACGCCAGCGGCACCCACTGCAAGAAGCGGTAGACGAGGATCTCCGCCCAGTGGAAGTGCCAGTTGCCGATCCAGTCCATCTCGCGGATCGAGTGGTGGACCTTGTGGACCTGCCACAGCCACGGCACCCCGTGCAGCAGGCGGTGGATGCACCACTGCAGGAAGTCGGAGACGACCAGCAGCACCGGCACCTGGCCGAGCAGCGGCCAGCCGCCGATCGGCGAGCGGCCGAGCACGAGCCCCGCGTCGCGCGCCGCCACGACGATCGCGGCGACCAGGCCGGCCTCGAGGCCGCCGGTGAGGACCGCGAAGAGGTGGCCGTTCAGGGCCAGGAACGAAGCGTCGCGCAGCAGGCCGGGCCGCAGCGCCCGCTGCGGGCGCCAGGGCCGCAGCCGCTCGAGGAGCACGAATGCGGCCGAGGTGAGGAGCAGCCAGTGCCAGTACTGCATGCCACGTTGATGGTAGCTCCCCGCCTCGTCCTACACTTCGGCCTGGACGTGCGCCCCGGAGGCCCCTCGATGCGTGCCCGGTCACTCTTCTTCGCCCTGATCCCGCTCCTGGCCTGCGCCGCGCCCGGCGCGGCCGCCCTGGCCGCACCCGCCGCGCCGACCCGCGTCCCGGTCCACGTCGCGCGTCACGCCGCGGGCGCGCCCGTGCTGTTCGGGCTGCCGCTGCCGAAAGGCGCGCTCGAGTCGCCCGACCACCTGCGGGTGCTCGACGCCGGCGGCCGCGAGGTCGAGGCGCAGGTCACCGAGGTCTCGCGCTGGGGCGCGGGCCGCAGCCTCAAGTGGGTGTGGATCTTCTTCTTCGCGACCGACGCCGAGCGCTACACCGTCGAGTACGGGCCGGGCGTGCGGCGCCGGCTGCCCCCCGGAGGCCTCGGCGGGCCGCTGCAGGTCGTCAACAACCCGCGGCCGGGCGGCGCCGTCGACGTCACCGCCGGTCCGCTGCACGTGACGTTGCGCCAGGGCGAAGGCGGCTTCGTCCAGCAGGCGCTGTTCGACGCGGACGGCGACGGCTTCGACGCCGGGGACGTCGTCGTCGAGCAGGCGGGCGCACGCGGCGCCTTCGCCGACCTGCTCGACGCCCAGGGACTCGATGCTTCGCGCGCCGTGCTCCTGCGCTCGACGCTGGAGCGCGGCTCGGGCCCGCTGCACGCCGTCGTGCGCTTCGAGGGCGAGTACCGCTACGGCCGCCCCGACCAGCCCGCCGCGCCGTTCGTCACGCGGTTCCACTTCTACGCCGGCCGCGCGTACGTGCGCGTGCAGCACACCTGGGTCTACACGGGCACGCCCGACCGCCATCGCCCCCTGAAGGGCGAGTACCCGCACCTCGCGACCCAGGCCCGCGAGCTCGACGAGGGCGACCCCGCGGACCCCGGCTGGACCCAGCCCGAGGACCAGTTGCAGGCGCTGGGCCTCGGCCTGCAGCTCGCGCTCGGCTCCTCGCCCACCGTGACGACGGCGCTGCACGCCGGGAGCTGGCACGCGCCGGGGGCGGCGCGCGCGGTCGCGCTGGCTCCGCCGGCGGGAACCGTCTCGCTGAGCCAGGTCGGCCCGCGGGGCGCGGCCGGGATCGCCCCCGAGTCCGGGCCCGACGCCCGCCAGGGCGGGTTCGCGGCGGAGCTTCGGGACGGCGATCACCTGCGCGAAGCGGCGGAGCGGGCGCCGGGCTGGCTCGACGTGCGCGACGCGAAACGCGGCGTCGCCGTGGCGCTGCCGCGCTTCGTCGAGGAGCACCCGAAGGAGCTGACGTTCGACGCCGGGAGCGGCCGCCTCGAGGCCTTCTTCTGGTCGCCGCGCGCCGGCGCGATGAGCTTCGCCCGCGACTCGTCCGCGCCCGGCGCCGAAGGGGCGGTCGAGAACTGGGCGCAGGGGCTCGCGAAGACCAGCGAGGCGGTGCTGTTCTTCCACCGCGCCGACCTGCCCTCCGCCGAGCTCGAGCGCACGCTCCGCTTCCTGCTCGAGCCCCCCGTCGCCCACGCGCAGGGCGACTGGTACGGGCGCTCCGGCGTGTGGGGCCGCTTCGCCGGGCGCGCCGACGCCCGGCCGGAACTGGAGCGCGCGCTCGACCAGAAGTTCGAGTGGATGCTGTTCAACCAGCGCTGGGCGCCGTGGTGGGGCGTCTTCGACTTCGGCGACCTCAAGCAGCGCTACGACAACGGCCGCTGGGACTTCTGGGGCCACAACGAGCCGGCCCAGGACTTCGAGCTGTGGGTCCACTTCGCCCGCACCGGCGACCCGCGCTTCTTCGACGCGGCGCAGGCGATGTCTCGCCACACGATGGACGTCGACAACACCCACTGGCCGGCGGGCCCCGTCTACCACGGCGAGAGCAATCGCGCGGTCGATTACTGGCGCAGCCTGGACGCGCCGTCCGCCTCGAAGTGGCTGGGGCTCGGCCGCCGCCACGCCGCGCAACACTGGGCCCATGCCCTCTCGGCCCACGTGTGGGTGGCGGGCTGGATGGCCGACTACTACCTCGCCGCCGACCACCGCGCGCTCGAGGTCGCGCGGCAGACCGCCGACATGCACCTGCGGCGGCTGTGGGGCGAGCACGAGCTGACCGGGCGCCGGCTCTCGCTGTCGACCTGGAACCTGGGCGAAGTCGCCGACGCGACGCGCGACCCGCGCTACCTCGAGGAGCTGCGCGAGCGCGTGCTGCGCTCGCTGCGGCTGCAGGAGGAGCAGGGCGGCGAGCTCGCGCTCGAGCGCTACGGCTACTCGCAGGTCTACTCGACCCACGGCCTGCGGCTCGCCTTCGACGTGCTGGAGGACGAGGCGATCGCCGCCGCGCTGGTGCGCCACGCGCGGCGCGAGCGCGACGTGCCCTCGCTCAACCACTGGATGGAGTCGTACCTCGCGTCGCTGCACGCGCTGGCCGTCGGCTACGAGCTCTCGCGCGAGCCGAGCCTGCGCGAGGAGCTCGCGCGGCGGGCCGCGCTGCTGCGGACCGACCCGCTGCCGGGCGGGTTCGAGGCGGACTGGACGCAGGCCACGCTGGCGGCCGCGCTGCGCTCGGCCGGGCACGTGCCGGGTTCACCGACGTTCTACCGGCGCGAGTTCCCGGCCGCCGACCGCGTGCGCCCCCCGAACTGGGACCCCGCCCACGGCCTGCGCTTCTTCGGCTGGACCACGGGCCACGGCCTGCCGTGGGCGCTGTGGGCGATCGAAGAGCGACCGTGAGCGTCGCACCGCTGCGGGCGGGCGCCGCCGCGGCGCTGCTGCTGTGCGCCTGCGGGGGCGGGTCGCCTGGCGCGCCCAGCGCCGGGACATCCCACTCCGTCACCGGCGTCGTCTTCTACGACCAGAACGGCGACGGCGTGCTCGGCGCCGAGGAGCGTGTGCGGCTGCCCGGCGTGCGCGTCGTCGCCGGGGGCCAGGCGGCGACGACGGACGCGCGTGGAGAGTTCACGATCACCGGCGTGCCCGCCGGGACCCCGGCGCTGTCGCTGCCCGCCGAGGGCCTGCCGCCGTACTTCGAGGCCGGCCGGCTGCCGCGGCTCGAGCTGCCGCTCGGCGCGGGGACGACCGTGGCGACGCCGGTCGTGCTGCCCACGGGGACCAACCACCCCAACACCTACCTCGCCTTCGGCGACAGCATCACCTGGGGCCAGGGCGCGACCCTGCGCCGCGGCTGGCCGGTGATGCTCGAGGCGCAACTGCGCGCCACGTGGGGCGAAGCGACCGTGGTGGCGGACGGCGTGCCCAGCAGCCTCAGCGAAGACGGCGTGCGCCGGCTGCCCGACGCGCTCGCCGAGCGGCGCCCCGCGTACGCGCTGATCCTCTACGGCACCAACGACTGGAGCCGCTGCGCGTTCCGCGCGCCCGAGGAGTGCTTCACCGTCGAGCGGCTGCGCGAGATGATCCGCATGGCGCGCGCCGCCGGCAGCCTGCCCGTCGTGGGCACGATCCCGCCGGTCGATCCGACCGCCACGGCGCCGCGGGTCGCCGACCGCAGCTACTGGGTCCGGATCCAGAACGAGCTGATCCGCCCGATGGTCGCGCAGGAGGGGGCGGTGCTGGCCGACGCCTGGACCGCGTTCGGGCCCGAGTCGCAGTGGCCCGACCTGTTCTTCGACTTCCTGCATCCCAACGACGCCGGCCACGAGCGCATCGCCGGGGCCTTCGCCGAGGCGATGACCCGGCCGCGGGGGACGCGCTAGGGCGCCTCAGGCCGCGGCGAGCCAGCGCGCGACCAGCTCGTGCTGGGGGCCGCCGGCCGCGACGTAGGCGCGGGCGTGGCGCGCCAGGCGTTCGTCTCCGGCCAGCAGGTGCAGCGTCTCGCCCCGCGCGTAGCGCTCGAACAGCACGCGCATCAGCGCGAAGGAGGCTCCCGCGTCACCGGGGCGTTCGTCCAGGTAGCCGGCGAGCATCGCCGCCGACTCGGCGCGCTGTCCGCGCAGGGCGAGGGCGACGCCCTGCCCGCGCTGCAGGCGGAGCGACGGCGCGGCGCGATCCGCGACCGCCAGGGCCGCCGCCGCGTCGCCTGCGCGGAGGTGGGCCTCGACGGCGAGGGCGGCCGCCACGCTCGACGCGGGCGCCAGCGCGATCGCGGCTTCGAACGCGCGCGCCGCGGCGGCGTGCTCGCCGCGCGTCGCGTGACAGGCCCCCGCGAGCAGCGCGGGCGCCGTGAAGCCCGCGTGCGGCGTCTCGCACCACTGCATGCGCGCCGCGCGCGCGTCGCCGCGAGCGAGGAAGCCGATGCCGCGCAGCACCGCGAGGGCCGGCGAGTCGGCCGCGCCCTCTGAGAGTGCGTCGAGCGCCGCCTCCGGCGCGCCCGCTCGAACCCGTTCCAGCCCGGCCTGCAGCGCCGCGGACTCGCGCACCTCGGCGCGCGCGGCCACCGCTTCTGCCAGCACCGTCAGCAGCGCGGGCTCGCGCAGGTCGCGCAGGTCGAAGTGGGGCAGGCTGGGCGCCAGGGCCGCGGCGTCGAGGCCCGCGCCGCCCGCGGGCGGTTCGCCGGCCTGGCGCGCGCGCACCGCGAACGGGCGGGCGAGCTGGCCCTGGTCGCGGCCGCCTGCCGCCACCCGTGCCCTCGCCACGTAGTCGCCCGGGGGCAACAGGTGGGCGGGCAGCAGGCCCTGGGCCGTGGATGTTCCGGCGGCTGCCGCCGCCTGCACGCGCGCGGGCGCGGCCAGCAGGGCCGGGCCGTCTTCGGTGGCCGCGACCTCGAAGCGCACGCGCACGGTGTCGTCGCCGCCCTGCAGCTCGGTGTAGGCGAGCAACGGGCCCGCCACCGCGAGGTCGACTCCGGGGCGCAGCCTCTGTTCCGCGCGGGCCTGCGGCACGCTCAGCATCAGGTCCGACAGCCGCGCGCCCGCGATCTCGTGGAGCGCGGCCTTGACCGGGTGGGTGACCGAGCCGCGCCGGCCCCGGGCGTCGAGCGCCGCCAGCTTCAGCGTGTAGAGCCCCGGCTCGACGACCGCCGAGCCGAGGTAGGGCAGCGGCGCCCGCGGCGCGGCCTCGGCCCGCTGGATCACGTTGGCGGCGATCCGGCCCTGGGCGTCGATCAGCACGAACCCGACGTTCATCGACTCCGCGACGTCGCCCGCGCGGCCGACCTCGGCGCTGACGACCACGCGCGCCTTTCCGCTCCCCGCGTCGTGCAGCGCGTAGGTCGCGACGCGGATCGGCAGCTCGGTCGCGGGGTAGGGCGCGCGCAGCACCGCGAGGAGCGTCTCCCGCGCGCCTTCGCCCCCGGGGTCCGCCTTCGGGATGCTGACCGCGCGTCGCGCGCGCACCTCGGCGCCGGGGCGGGTGACCTTGACGCGGAAGTCGTGCTCCTTGCCGTCGCGATCGCCGGGCTCGGGCTCGAAGCCGAGCAGCCAGTAGCCCGTCAGCTCGCGCGCCAGCCGGTCCCAGATGCGGTCCCCGGCGGCCGTCACGCGGTACACGGTGCCGCGCGCCAGCGAAGCCAGGAGGTCGAGGCCGAGGGCCTTGGCCTGGGTGTCGAGCGCGAGGCCCTGCGGCGCGTCGGAGAGCGAGGCGTCGATGCCGCTCGGGCCTTCGAGCGACAGCACGGAGAACGTCACGCGCGCCGCGGAGGCTTCGACCGCCAGTTCGCGGAGTTCCCGCGTCGACTCGTTGACCAGGCCTTCGCTGACGAATATCAGCGTCTTCGGACCCTCGATCCCGCGCAGGTACTCGAACAGCGCGCGCAGCGCCTTCAGCGAGTTGCGCGCGCCGTCACGATAGGAGTGGGCCGTGCGCAGGGCCTCGCCCACGACGTCGTTGACGCAGATCTCCCGCTCCAGCGCGGGCAGGCTCGCCGGGCACTCGCGTTGGAGCACGACCTCCTCGTAGACGATCCGATCGTTCTCCTCGATCGAGAGCGCCTCGCTCAGGCTGACCCGCCGCCGCGCGGAGAGCGGCGCCCGCCCCTGGGCCTTCTTGAGCGCGTCGAGCACCTTCTCGTGGTCACTCGTGAAGTCGACCTGCTGGCTGCCGCGGCCCGGCAAGGTGAGCAGCGCCGAGCGGTCCTGGGGCCCCAGGCGCCGCAGCAGCCGCCCGGCGGCGTCCGCGACCATGCGCGTGCCGCCCGGGCGGATCGCCGCCTCGTCGACGACGATCAGCACCATGCGGCCGGCCACGGCGCCTTCGTTGGTGCTGTAGTGGGCGGGTGGCGGCGTCGGAGAGGCGGCGGGCTCGGCGCCGCCTCCGAGGTCGACGAACTGGGCCGAGACCACCTTGCGCGGGCGACCGTCGACGGTGACCTGGAACTCCTCCGGCCGCAGGTCGCGCAGCGGCCGGCCGTCCTTGTCCACGACGTTGACGTCGAGCGCGGCGACGTCGATCTCGGTCGCGAAGGTCGGGGTCTGCGCGCGCGCCGTCCACGCCGGATCCAGCGCCAGCACGCCGGCCGCTGCCAGCGCCAATCCTGCCGCGACCCGCCGTCGAACCCGCTCGCGCGCCGCCATCCCGACCTCCCGGTGCCCCGGGAGACAGTCTAGGGTGTTTTTCGGCGCGCCTAGCGTCGCCTGTCGAGGTACTTCAGCCACTGGGCCACCAGCTCGCGCTGCGGGCCCTTGCCGTCGACGTACGCCTTCGCCAGCCGGGTCAGCCGCTCGCGGTCGCCGGCCAGCGGGTCGGTCGCCTGGCCCGCGGCGTAGCGCTCGAACAGCAGCCGCATCACGACGAACGACGCGCCGAGGTCGGCGGGGTTCTGGTCGAGGTAGGCGGACAGCGTCAGCAGCGCCTTCTCGTCCTGGCCCTCGAGCGCCTGGGCGATGCCCAGCGAACGCTGCAGCCGCATGTCTGCGGCGTGCCTCGCCGTCGCGTCGGCCAGCAGCTCGAGCGCGCGGTCGGGCTGGTCGCCGCGCAGCAGCGCCTCGGCGGCGAGCGCGGCCACGAGCGGCGAATCGAGGCCGAGGGCGAGCGCCGTCTGGAACGCGCCCGCCGCCTGCAGGTCTTCGCCGCGGTGCGCGTAGCAGGCGCCGATCAGCGCCGGCAGCACCGCGAGGTCCGAGGCCTGGCGCACGGCGCCCCGCAACTGCGTGGTCGCGGCAGGCGAGTCGCCGCGGGCGAGGAAGCCGACGCCGCGCAGCACCGAGAGCGAGAGCGACTCGTCGGCGCCCTCCGACAGCGTGTCGAGCGCGGTCGCCGCCTCGCCCGAGCGCACCTGGTCGAGTGCCTTGCGCAGCGCAGCGCTGCGCTGCAGCTCCGGGCGCTTCGCGAGCGGCTCGAGCAGCGGGGCGATCACCTCCGGCGCCAGCAGCTCGCCGCGCTCGAAGCGGGGCAGGCTGGGCGAGAGCCCGGCCCGCGAGACGCCCGCGCCGCCCGCTGGCGCTTCGCCGGGCTGCCGCGGCCGCAGCGTGAATGGCCGCGCGAGCTGGCCCTGGGCCCTGCCCCCGACGCTGACCACCGCGCGGGCCCAGTAGGGTCCCGGGGGCAGCAGTGCGGTCGGCAGCACCGCCTGGGCCGCGACGTACTGGCCGCTCTTCGCGGCCTCGGTGCGCGCCGGCGCGGCGAGCAGTGCCGGACCGTTCTCGCTCTCCGCCGTTTCGAAGCGGATTTCGACGCGCTCCGGTTTGCCGAAGAACTCCGTGTAGGCGAGCAGCGGCCCGAACAGCGTCAGGTCCACGCCCGGCCGCAGCTTCTGCTCGGCGGCAGTGGTCGGTGGCGCCAGCATCAGGTCGGACAGCTCGAGCCCGCCGATCGAGTGCATCGCGGCCTTCACCGGGTGGGTGACGCTGCCGCGGCGGCCGCGGCGATCGAGCGCGGCGAGCTTCAGCGAATAGAGGCCCGGCTCGACGGTGGCCGAGCCGACGTAGGGCACGGGCGAGCGCGAGCCGGCCTCGGCGCGCTGCACGACGTTGGCGGCGATCCGGCCCTGGCCGTCGATCAGCACGAAGCCGACCGACAGCGCCTCGGGCGGGCTGCCGGCCCGCCCGACCTCGGCGCTGACCACGACCCGCGGCTTGCCCGTCGCTTCGTCGCGCAGCGCGTAGGTCGCCACCCGGATCGGCAGCTCGGTCGCCGGGAACGGCGCGCGCAGGATCGCGAGCAGCGTCTCGCGGTCCCGCTTGCCCTCGGGGTCGGGCTCCGGGATCGAGACCGCACGCCGCGCCCGCACCTGCGCGCCCGGACGCGAAACCTTGACCTGGAAGTCGTGCTCCTTGCCGTCGCGGTCGGAGGGTTCCGGCTCGAAGCCGAGCAGCCAGTAGCCGGCGAGCTCGCGCGCGAGACGGTCCCAGATCCGCTCGCCCGCTCCGCTGACGCGATAGACGCTGCCGCGTGCCAGCGAGGCCAGTGTGTCGAGGCCGAGCCCCTTCAACTGGATGTCGGCCGTGACCCCCTCCGGGGTGTTGCGCAGCGAGGCGTCGGCGAAGCCGGGGTCGTCGAGCGAGAGCGCCGAGAAGCTGACCCGCGCGGCCGAGGCCTGGATCGCCAGCTCGCGCAGTTCGCGGTTCGACTCCGCGACCAGGCCCTCGGTGACGTAGAACATCGTCTTCGGGCCCTCGATGCCGCGCAGGTACTCGAACAGCGCGCGAAGCGCCTTCAGCGCCTGGCGCGAGCCGTCGCGGTACTGGCCGGCGATGCCGCGCGCTTCGCCCTGCACGTCGTTCATGCAGACCTCGCGCTGGAGCGCGTCCATCTCGATCGGGCACGCCCGCTCCATCACCTCCTGGGTGACGAACGAGTCGTTGTCGTCGATCGCCAGGGCCTCGCCCAGGCTGACCCTGCGGCGCGCCGACAGCGCGGCCCGGCCCTGGGTCTTCTTGAGGGCCGCCAGCACCTTGTCGTGGTCGGGCGTGAAGTCGACCTGCTGGCTGCCGCGTCCGGGCAGCGTCAGCAGCGCCGAGCGGTCCTGCGGGCCGAGCTGGCCCAGCAGGCGCCCGGCGGTGTCCGCCAGCATCCGCGTCGCGCCGGGCCGGATCGACGACTCGTCGACCACGAACAGCACCATGCGGCCGATCGCGGCGTTCTCGTTGCTCGAGTAGTGGGGCGACGCCGGCGTGGGCGAGGCCTCGGGGTCGGGCCGCGCGCCCAGCTCCACGAACTGCGCGGAGACCACGTTGCGCGGCTTGCCGTCGACGGTGACCGAGAACTCCTCGGGCCGCAGGTCGCGGATCGGGCGCCCGTCCTTGTCGACGACGTTGACGTCCATCGCCGCCACGTCGACCTCGGTCGAGAAGGTCGGCGTCTGTTGCATCGCGCGGACGTGTCCCGCGCCCGCGGCGCCCAGCGCCAGCAGCGCGGCGCCCAGAAGCAGCGTCCTGCTCATCGGCTTCACCTTCGCTAGTCGCCCCCGCGACCGGCCCGCGGCGCGACCGCGCGGTATCCCGCCCGCGCCCGCACCTGGTAGCCCGGCACCGTCACCGTGATCGTGCGCCAGCTCCCGTCCCGCTCCGCGTTGGTCGGGTCGTAGGCCAGCAGGTACTGGTTGGAGAGCTCCTCCGCGATCTCGGCGAAGGCCCGCTCCAGCTCGTCCTGGCGGTTGGTGTGGAACGAGCGCCCGCCGGACAGCTCCGAGATGTGCCTGATGATCCGCTGCAGCTCGGGCGTGTTGGTGCCGCGGCCCTGGCCGATCACGTAGACGGGCGCGTCGGAGGTCTCCAGCCGGCGTTCGACCTGGGTCACGCTGGCGAGGCTCGACTGGTCCTCGCCGTCGGTGAACACCACCAGCGCCTTGCGCCCCTTCTGCTTCGCGAGCAGCTCCATGCCCTGCAGCAGCGCGTCGTAGAGCGCGGTGCCGCCCCACGGCGCGAGCCGATCGACCGCTCGCTCGCGGGCCGCCGGGTCGGTCTCGCGCCGCGCCAGCGTGAACAGCGAGTCGTTGAACGCGATCAGCGTCGACGCGTCCTCGGGCCGCAGCGTGCGCAGGAAGCTCTTGACCGCGTCCTTCAGGCCGCCCATCGCCTCGGCCATGCTGCCACTCATGTCGACCGCCGCGACCACCTCGCGCGCCGAGCCGGGGCCGATGAAGTGGGCGATCGGCTGCGGCCGGCCGTCTTCGGCGACGCGGAAGTCCTTCTGCGCGAGCCCCTTCACGAAGCGCCCGTCGCCGTCGGTGACGGTCGCCGTGACCAGCACGAGGTTGGCCTCGCTGCCGATCATCAGCGCGTCGCCGCGGGTGCGCAGCGACGCCGCCACCCGGCGGCCGTCGCGCAGCACGGCCACCGCGCGGATCACCCGCGGCTTCACCTCGGCGCCGGCATCCCACTGGCACTCCCACGGCGCGCGCTCGCGGGTGCACACCGCGTGGCCGTCGGCGAACAGCGTGACGCGGGTGACCTGTTCCGCGAGGGCAGGCTCGAGCGCGGCGGCCAGCCGCACGGGGCCGCTCACGAAGTCGGTGGCGGCCGGGGCGACGATCCCCAGCTCGTCGGCGCCGGCAGCGGCGGCGAGGGCCGCGCACAGGACCCAGGCTCTCATGGCACCTCCGCCGCGACGATCGCGCCGTCGCCCGCGAGTGCCGCGAGGTAGTCGTCGACGCGGTGCTCGGGCAGCTCGCGGGAGAAGCGGGCGAAGGCCGTCTCGTCGCCCGCGTGGAGCAGGCGCAGGTTCTCGAACGCGTCCTGCGCGGCGTAGGGGAAGAGCGCGGGCAGCAACGCGCCGGGCATGCCGCGCCGATCGAGCGAGAGCAGCAGCCGCACCGGCAGGTCGAGCGAACGCTCGACCAGGAAGCCGTCGCGCTCGCGGCCGAACAGGTCCCACGCCGCCGCCCGCCGCGGGGGCGCGAGCCCCATCTGGTGATCCGTCAGCAACCGCGGCGCGCCGAAGCCCGCGGGCCACTCGATTCCGCCCCGCGCCGCCAGTTCCGCGAGCCCGAGCCCCGGCGCCGCGCCACCGGCCTGCGCGCGGCCGTGTTCGACCGCCTCCCGCACCCGGGCGGGATCGGGCAGCGCGGCCGGGTCGAGGGCGGCGAGCTGGCCCGCCCAGCGGCCCAGCGCCTGTCGCTCGGCGTCGCCGAGCTCGGGCGCGTGTGAAGGCGGGTCGGGCGAAGCGCGCCGCAGCGCCACCCGGGCGAAACCCGCCTCCAGCCCCAGCAGCGCGCCTTCGATCCGCCACGGCCGGCCGGCCCCGGAGGCCGCGCGCGGCAGCGCGAACGCGAGCCGGGCCCGTTCGCCGGCGTCGCGCGCGCCGAGGCCGAACTCGTGGCGCCGGGCCAGCGCCTCGGGCGCGCGGTCCTGCAGCGGGCCCGCGTGGGCGGCGTAGAGCAGGCCCACCAGGGCGTCGGCGACCGCGGCGTCCGCCGCGGCCGTCAGCCGCTCTGCGCTGACGTCGCGCAGGCCGCCACCGCGCCGCAGGCCGGCGGCCACCTCGGTCACCTGCTGTTCCGGGTTCACCTCGCGGGTGGCCCCGGGCGGCACGAACGGCGCGAGCGCGGCGAGCGGCCCGCGCAGCGCCGCCAGCTTGGCGGGGCCGGCCGCGGCGCGGTACTCCCGGGCCGCGCGCGCGAAGTCGAGGGCACTGGCGAGCAGCGGGATCGACTGGCCGTCGGCGAACTCGCGCAGGCGCCGCGCGCGGGCGCCCGCGACGTCCGCGCGGTACTCGAGGCCCTCGAAGCGGAAGCTCGCCTCGTCACGCGCGCGGGCCGGCACGCCGGCCAGCGCGCGGGCGACGACCGCGTCCGCGTCCGGCGGGACCACCTCGCCCCAGGTCGCGCGCGCGAGCCGCGGCAGCAGTTGCGACTCGAGCCACTCGGCCAGGCGTCCGTCGTAACCCTGGTCGCCACTCGTGTCGAGGGCCAGCAGGCCGCGGAGCAGCGGCTGCGTCGCTGTCTCGTCGAGCAGGCCATGGCGGTGCGCGTCGAGCAGCAACGCGAGCGCGCCCTGGAACTGGGCGACGGCGGCAGCCGCCCGCTCGCGCGGCAGGGCGACCAGGACGTCGGCGCGGCGCCGGGCCGAGGCGTGCAGCGTCGCCGGCGCGGACAGCACCTCCAGCGCGAGGGCGAGGGCAGGGCGGTCGCCCGCGCTGCGCACGGCGGCGAGCGCGTCGGCGTTCGCCGCGCCACCCGCGGCCAGCAGGCGCTGGCCGAACTGGAACTGGCCGAGGCGCTGCTCCGCGACCGCGTCGATTCCCGCCTGCCCGATCTCGCGCACGAGCCACGCGGCGTCGACGGGCGTCGCGTCGGGGCCGGGGGCGTCGCGGTCGGCGAAGGCGGCGCTCCAGAAGTCGCGCGCGGCCGGCGCTGCCACGCGTCCCGCGCCATCCACCCGCACGGCGAGCAGCACGCGCGCGCCGTCGACTCGGCGCCGGGACAGTGGCGGCCGCGCCGGGTCCCACCAGGCCGGCTCGGCGGCGAACGCGCCGAGCAGCGACAGGAAGCGCTCCCGCCGGCGCTCGAGGTCGGCCTCGTCGAGGCCCAGCGCCCAGCCTCGCGCTTCCGGCCCCATCGCCGCGAGCGTCGCGTACAGGTAGGCCTCGCGACCGCCCGCGCGGGCGAAGAGCGCCCGCGCGAAGCGGGCCGGGCGGGCGGCGCTCGCCTCCAGCCGCGCCTCCCACAGGGCGCGGGCGGCGGGCCCGCCGGGGACGACCACCTCGCCGTTGTCGACGACGAGCGCCGCGGCGAACGCGGCGAACGCCGGGCCCGACTCGCGCGCGAGATCGCGCAGCGAGTCGGGGTCGGCGGCGAGCGCGTCGCGGGCCGCGGGCGAGAGCCCGGCGAGGCCGTGCAGCAGCCACGCGGCGCGCGGCTCGGTGAGCAGCGCGCAGGCGAGCGTCGCGGGGCGCAGGCGCAGCCCCAGCACGGCCGACCACTGCTGCGCGTCGAGCAGCGTCGGCACTGGTTCGCCGCCGCTGCCGGAGGCGGTGCACAGCGCGGCCAGCCGCTGCTGGCCGGCGATCCCGCGGCCGCGCTCGCCCCACGGCACGTGCAGCCGCCGCGAGACGAGCAGCGGCAGGTCGGAAGCAGCCCAGGCGCTCGTCGGCAGCCCGATCGCCTCGGCGATCGAGGCTGCAGGAGAGGGGAGCGGGGCGATGGGCGGCTCCGCGCCGGCCGCCCCCGGGCCTGCCCCGGTCCCGAGGGCGGCCAGCGTCAGGAGGAGTGCAGGAAGTCGCATCACGTCGAAGGCCGGAGTATAAGAGCGCGCGATGGCTCGACCACACCGCTTGCATCCAGCGCGATGGACGGCGCTCGTGCTCGCCGTGGCCCTCGGCCTCGGCGCGCTTGCGTGGAACGCGCGGCCGCTGGGCATGGCAGCGCTGCGGGCGCTGATCGCGATCTCGTTCGGCGACGTGCCCGCCGTCGACACCACGACGCTGGCGGCGGAGCTCGCGGGCCCGCGCCCGCCCCTCCTCCTCGACGCGCGCGACGCGGAGGAGTTCGCGGTCTCGCACCTGCCCGGCGCGCTCCACGTCCCGCCCCACCGCGAGCCGGGCCTTGCGGGCGAACTGCCGCGCGACGCCCCCGTCGTCGTCTACTGCTCGGTCGGCTGGCGCAGCGCGGGTCTCGCGCGGCGCCTGATGGCGGCGGGGTTCCGTGACGTGCGCAACCTGGAGGGCAGCGCCTTCGCGTGGGCCAACGAAGGTCGCGCGCTCGCGGGCCGGCTCGGGGCGCGTGGCCAGGTCCATCCCTACGCCGCGGCGTTCGCCTGGCTGCTGGTGCCGGGCGCCCGCGGTCCCGCGTCGTGAACTGGCGCTGGCTGGCGTTCCGCGCCGCGGCGTGGCCTGCCCGGGGCCTCCAGCGCCTGACGCGGCTCGCCGAACACGTGGCCGTCGCGACGCTGACGCGCGAGCAGTTGATCGCCTCGGCCGGGCGCCACTGGGAGCACTTCAATCGGCTGCCGATCGCGCTGGGCAGCGAGCTCTTCGACTGGGAGCGCGGCCTGCTCGATCCCCTGCTCGCGGGCCGGAAGCGGGTGCTGGTGGTCGGCTGTGGAGCGGGTCGCGAGGTGCTGGCGCTGCTCGCCCGCGGGCATCGGGCCGATGGCATCGACATCGCGCCGCGCGCGGTCGAGCGCGCTCGCGAGCGCGTGAAGGCGGCGGGGCACGACTCGCACCTCGCGGTTGCCGCCCTCGAAGACCGGCCCGCGCTGCCAGGACCCTACGACCTCGTCCTCTTCTCCTGGTACTGCTACGGCTACATCCCCGACGCCCGTTTCCGCTGCCGTGCCCTCGAGGTGGCGGCGCAGGTGCTCGTTCCGGACGGGCGGGTGGTGCTCAGCTACATGCCCGAGCGCCGGCCGACGCCCGGGCGCTCGGCCCGCGCCGCGGGGCTCGTCGCGCGGCTCCTGGGCAGCGGCTGGCAGCCCGAGCGCGGCGACGAGTTGCTGGCCCGCGGCGCGGGACTCGCCTCCTATCAGCACTTCTTCCGACCCGCCGACGTGGTCGACGAGGTGACGGCTGCCGGCCTGCAGCCCGTGTCGCACGAGTTGCACGAGGTCGGCGGGCTGGTGGTCGCGGCGCGAGGTCCCGCGCGAGTGTGAGCGGGGCCACGCGGGCGGTTGACAGCGCAGTTCTCGCCCCTTAGCCTCGCTTCCATCCTCGACAGGTCGACAGCAGGAGACTCGTGCCCCCGGAACGCATCGGCAAGTATCGAATCGACAGCAAGATCGGCCAGGGCGCCATGGGCGAGGTCTGGAAGGCCTGGGACGACGTGCTCGGCCGCGAGGTCGCGATCAAGACGATCGTGGCCGAGGCCGGCGGCGACGATTCGCAGCGCCAGCGCTTCCTGCGCGAGGCCCAGTCCGCGGCTCGCCTCAACCACCCGAACATCATCACGGTCTACGACTTCGGCGAGGAATCCGGGACGCTGTACATGGCCATGGAGCTGCTCACGGGGCAGGACCTGCGCACGCTGATCCTGAAGCGCGCGCTCGGCGGCCTCGACGAGCGGCTGCGCATCATGGAGCAGGTGTGCGACGGCCTCGCCTTCGCTCACGCCCAGGACATCGTCCACCGCGACGTCAAGCCCGCCAACATCCACGTGCAGCCCGGCGGCGAGGTGCGCATCGTGGACTTCGGCCTGGCCCGCGTCGGCGGCTCGGAGATGACGCGCACCGGCACCGTGATGGGCACGCCGCACTACATGTCGCCCGAGCAGGTGCGGGGCGAGCGCGCGGACACCCGCTCCGACGTCTTCGCCGCCGGGGCCGTGTTCTACGAGCTGCTGACGGGGAAGAAGCCGTTCGAGGCGGACTCGATGCACGCCGTGCTGTTCAAGGTGATGCAGGAGGAGCCGGCCGCGGTCAAGGACGTGGCCCCCGACGTTCCGCTCGTGCTGTCGGAGATCCTGGTCTGGACGCTGGCCAAGGACCCCGCCGAGCGCTTCCAGGACGCGGGCCAGTTGCGCGCCGCGCTGTCGCAGGCGCGGCAGGCGATCGCCGACGGCCAGGGCGACGAGCCGCTGGCCGAGCCGCCCGCGCGCCAGCGCTCGGGACAGCCGACGCTGCGGCCGACCACGCCGGGTGCGGCCGGCGCCGAGCCCAGCCGCTACGGCTCGCGGCCGGGCTCGCGCCCGGGCTCGCGGCCCGGCTCCGGTCCCGGCGGTCCGGCCAACCATGGAGTGAGCCGGTCGGGAGCGCGCCCCCCGATGCCCGACGCCACGCCGTCGCGCGCGCCGCTCGTGGTGGGAGGCGGCCTCGCGGCCGCCCTGCTGCTCGCGGGGCTCGGCTTCGCCCTGCGGCCCGCGCCTGCGGCGCCGGCCGCGACCCGGCCCGCGCAAGTCGACTCGCTCGCCCAGGCGGTGGCGGGCACCGAGGTGGAAGTCGCCTCCCGCCAGATGGCCGCGGGCGACTATCGCGAGGCCCAGCGCCGCGCGGACCGCGCGCTCAAGATGGACCCCGGCAACGCCGACGCGAAGCGCCTGCTGGAGCAGGCGCGCAACGTGGTCGAGGCCTCCGACAAGGCGGCCGCGGTCGCCGCCGCCGCGACCGACGTCGCGGCCGGCGCCGCGTCCTACGTGGAGATGGTCGGGCTCGACCCGCGCCATCCCGAAGCGGAGTCCCTTGCGGGGAGATTCGAGGCCGCCGTCACCGGCGCCCACGTCGAGACCGGGCGCAAGGCGGCGGCGGACGCGCGCCAGGCGGCGGAGGCGGCGGGCGCCGAGCGCGCCCCGTCCTTCGCGGACGGCGGGCGGCGTTTCAAGGACGCGGAGACCGCGTCGCGGGCAGGGCGCAAGGCGAGTGCGGTGCGCGGGTTCTACGAGGCCCGCGACCTGTTCGCGCGCGCCCGCCGGCGCTGAGTCCCGCCCCGCCCCTTTTCCCGGTCGTTCGACGTTCCACCGGTTGCGGAGGTTGCTGCGCCATGAGATCGCGTGCGTTCGTGCTGTCGTGCCTGCTGGCGGCGCTGCCAGCGCAGTCCCAGGAAGCTTCCAGCGGACTGTCGGGCCTGCTGCTGCGGTTCTTCTCGCCCAGCAACCCCGTGGTGCTGGCCGGCAATCCCAACCCGGCGTTCAGCCATGCCGCCCACTTCGTGTCGCAGCCCGCGGCGCAGGCGACGCTGAACCAGTTGAACCGCGGGATCGCCCAGCAGCTCTCGACCTTCCCGCTGGGCTCGTCTTCCGCCGGCTTCACCTACACGTTCGACGCCGGCGTCGGCGTCTTCCAGCGCAACACGGAGACGTTCGGCCCCGTCTTCGCCGAGCGCCCGCTGACCGCGGGCAAGGGCAAGTTCAGCTTCGGCGTGAACTACCTGAACGCCACCTACGACGAGGTCGAGGGCCGCGACCTGCGCGACGGCAGTGGCATCCAGTTGTTCCTGACCCACCAGGACACCGACAGCGGGGGAAGCAACCTGACGCCCTGGTTCGAGGGCGACATCATCCGCGCGGACCTGCGACTCGACCTCGAGAACCAGACCTCGGTGCTGTACGCGAACTACGGCGTCACCGATCGCTTCGACATCGGCGTGGCGCTGCCCTTCGTGCGGGTGCGGCTGAACGCCTCGATCGACACCGAGATCGAGCGGCTGTCGACCAGCGTCGACCCGTTCGTGATCCACCAGTTCGAGGATGGCGGGATCCGCCGCACCTACACCGAGCGCGGCAGCGCCGAGGGTCTGGGCGACGTGGTCGTGCGCGCGAAGTACAACCTGTTCGCGAAGGCGTCCTCGAGCATGGCGCTGGCCGCCGACCTGCGGCTGCCGACGGGTGACGAGCAGGACCTGCTCGGCTCCGGCGTGACCCAGGCCAAGGTCTACGCGATCCTCGCCGGCGGCACGGGGCGCTTCTCGCCGCGGGCCAGCGTCGGCTACACCTTCTCCAGCGGCAGCGGCCCGGTGATCGGCGAGTTGCCCAACGAGTTCAACTACACGGTGGGCTTCGACCTGGCGCCGCACTCGCGGGTGACGATCACGGCGGACATGCTGGGCCGACTGCAGTTCGACGCCGAGCGGCTGGTGCTGGAGGACGAGACCTTCACCTACGTGCTGCGCACCGACCCCTCGAACGCCAACCTGCTGCTGGGTTCCGCCGGCGTCAAGATCAACCCCTTCGGCCGCCTGCTGCTGGTCGGCAACGTGCTGTTCGGCCTCGGCGACGACGGCCTGCAGGACAAGGTGACCCCGGTCTTCGGGCTCGACTACACCTTCTAGGCCGCGACTCGTGCCGCACGCGCCCGGCGCCGCCGGGCGCGTGCGGGCTACTGGCCGATCGACTCGATCTTCCAGGCTCCGCCCTGCTGGGCCAGCGTGAAGTTCTGGGTCACCTTCGGGGTCTCGCGCCCGTTGACGCTGTCCTGGCGCTGGACGCGGACCACGATCCGCCCGCCGTCCATCACCATCGATTCCACCTGCATCCCGACCTTCCAGCTCTTGATCGCCTTGAACGAGGCGGCGAGCCGTTTCTCCTCGTCGGCGGTGAGGTTCGGCTTCACGGCGCGGAAGCCGTCGAGGCTCTTGCCCTCCAGCGCCGCGGTGTAGTCGGCCAGCAGCGCGCGCACCGCGCCCTCGTGGGGATTGACGGGGTTGACCGCGACCGGGGCCGCGGCGACGCTCGCCGGAGCGCTGGCGGCCGTCGCCGGGGGCGCGCTCGGAGGCGGGGCCGCGGGGCGCGCGACCGTGACCGTGGTCGGCGGCGCGACGGGGCGCGTGGTGGCCGCGGCCTGGGCCTGACGCTGGTTGGCTGCTGCTGCTGCCGCCGCCGCCTGGGCCTGCCGCTCCTTCTCCGCCGCCGCGTCCGCGGCGCGGCGGGCGCGGTCGAAGCCGTCGCGGGCCTCGAGGAACTTCTGCGCGGCCACCGCGTACTCGCGCGACGCGAACAGCGCCTCGGCTTCCTTGACGAGCGCCGCCGCGCGCGTGTGTGCGTCCTGCGAGGAGGCGCCGCGGGCCGCGGTCCGCGACTCGCCCATCGCCTCGCGGGCGTCCGCCGCCTGGTCGCGGAAGTACTCGTTGAGCTTCGAGGTCAGCTCTGCGGCCACGGGATGGCGCGGGTCGAGCGCGAGCACGCGCCCGAGCGCGGCCGAGGCCGCCGCCGTGTCGCCGCGGCCGAACGCGGACCGGGCCTCGCTCGCGGCGGCGTCGAGCGCCGCGAGCTGCTGCCGCGCCTGGTCGCGGAGCTGCTGCGCCTCCGCGTTCCCGGCGTCCACCTTCAGCGCCGCATCGGCGGCCCGCTGCGCCGCCTCGTAGTCCTTGTCGGCGAGGCTCAGGCGCGCCAGGTCGAGCTGGCTCGCGACCAGGCTCTCCTTGAGGATGCCGACCTGCTCGCGCGCGAGCTCGGCCGGGGCCATCGTCGCCGACGGGGTCGCCGCGGGCCGGCTCAGCAGCCAGGCCGCGGCGCCGCCGCCGACCACCAGAGCGCCGGCGGCGACCAGCGGCAGCGCGGATCGTCCCGCCCCCGCCTGGGTGCGGTCCTGCCCCGAGAGGGTCGCGGCGGGGCGACCGGCGGCCGGCCGCGGGCGCCGCGAGACGTCGAGCGCCGTGTTGCCGGCGACGGTGCGGCTCGCGCGCAGCGAGGCCGGCGCGTGATCCAGCGAGGCGACCGTCGGCGCGTCGAGCCCGGAGAGGGTCGCCTCGGCGCCCAGCGCCCCCGAGGCCAGCTCGCCGCTCTCCATCCGCTCGCGTACCCCGCGCACGGCCTCGAGCATCTCCCTCGCGTCGGGGTAGCGCGCGGCAGGGTCCTTCGCGAGCGCCCGCTCGACGATCGCGGTCAGTTCCGCGGGCAGCCCGGGCACCACGCGGGCCAGCGGCTCGGGCCGGGCGTCCAGCACCTTGTTGAGGATGACGGTCATGCTGTCGCCCGAGAACGCCTTGCGGCCCGCCAGCAGCTCGTAGAAGAGGGCGCCGCACGAGAACACGTCGGAGCGGGCGTCGGCCTTCCGCCCCTGCACCTGCTCCGGGGCCATGTAGTTGGGCGTGCCCATCACCATGCCCTGGTGGGTCATCTCCGAGGTCTCGATGCGGGCGAGCCCGAAGTCCATGATCTTGACGCGGCCGTTGGGGAGGACGTGGACGTTGGCCGGCTTGACGTCGCGGTGCACGATGCCCTGGGCGTGGGCGAAGGCCAGCCCGTCGGCGACCTGCTCCATCACCAGCACCCGGTCCCACAGCTCGGGCAGCGCGCGCTGGGCGATGACCTCCTTCAGGTCGCTGCCCTCGAGCAGCTCCATCGCCATGTAGAACTTGCCCTGGTCCTGTCCGAAGTCGAAGACGGTGATGATGCTGGCGTGGTTGAGGCGGGCCGCCGACTGGGCCTCGCGCTGGAAGCGCTGGATCAGCTCGGGGTCGGATTCCAGGCTCGCCGACATCACCTTGACGGCGACGAAGCGGTTGAGGATCGGGTCGCGGGCCTTCCAGACCTCGCCCATCGCGCCGGCCCCGAGGCGTGCGACGATCTCGTACTTGCCGAGCTTCGTGAGCTCCATCCCGCCTCTTCTGAAAATGAATCCCGCGATCATAGCACCCGCCCTCCGCGCACTCGTTCCACTGTGGCCGTTCCTGCGCCCGCAGGCGTTCCGCGTGTTCGGCGGCGAGGCAGCGGGGCTCTCTGCGGCGCTGGTGGACGCGGCGCTCGTCGTCCTGCTCGCGCGATTCCTCGAGGGGGCCGGTGGCCGCGGTCCGGCGGAGTACGCGGCGGCCGTGGCCCTCGTGGTGCTGCGCGCGTTGCTGTCCCACGCCCAGGCGACGTGGCTGGGCGACGCGACGGCCCGGGTGCGCGCGGCGCTGACGTCGGCGCTGCACCAGCGGCTGCTCCGCGTGCCGCTCGCGCACCTGCGCGCCAACGGGTCGGGCGACCTGCTGGCGCGCGTGTTCCACGACGTGCCGCTGGCCGCCGGCTTCGCGCTGCACGTCGTGCCGCAGGCGGTCCTCCAGGTGTGCCGCGCAGGCGTGCTGCTCGCGGCCGCTGCCTGCTTCGACCCCGCCACCGCGGGATTCGTCCTGCTCGCCGCACTCCCGCTACTGCTGCTGGCACGGGGGCTGGGTCGCCGCACGGCCTGGCTGCACGGCGACCTCGCCCAGCGCCACGGCGCGCTGTTCGCGGCAGCCGAAGACGCGCTCGCCGCGCCCGAGGCCCTGCGCGCGTTCCGGGCGGCAGGCGCGGAGCAGCGCCGGTTCGACCGGCTCGCGCAGGGCGTGGCCGAGCTCGAAGGCCGCGCGGCGCGGATGGCTTCGGCGTCCGAGCCGGCGGCCGCCGTGGTCGGCACCCTGCTGCTGCTGGGGTTGATCGCCCGCGGCCACGCGGTCGTCGCGGCCGGGGAACAGACGCTCGGCGCGCTGGCGGCCGCACTCGCCGCGGGAGCCGCCGCGCTGCTGTCGCTGCGCGGTCTCGTCGGGCTGCATTCCCACGCCCAGCAGGGCCGGGTCGCCGCCGGCCGGGTCGCCGACCTGATGGCCGCCGAGCTCGAGCCCGCTGGCGACGCGGGGAGCGAAGAGGCGCCGGTTTTCGCGCGCACGATCGCGTTCGAGGCGGTCACCTTCGAGTACCCCGGCCGCTCCCTCGCGCTGTCGCAGGTCGACCTCGTCCTGCACCGGGGCGAGCGGCTGGCGCTCGTCGGCGAGACAGGCGGTGGCAAGACGACCCTGCTCCGGCTGCTGCTGCGGCTCGAGTCGCCCACGGCCGGTCGCCTGACGCTCGACGGCGCCGATGCGGCCGCCGTGCCGATCGGCGCATGGCGCGCGTTGTTCGGTTTCGTGCCACAGGACGCGCAACTGCTGTCGCGCTCGATCGAAGCCAACCTGCGGCTCGGCCGCGATGCGGCTGCGCCTTCGGAGGTCGAGGCCGCCGCGGAGGCGGCCGGGCTGGGCAGACTGCTGGCGCGGCTGCCCGCGGGCCTCGCCACCGAGATCGGCGCGGCGGGCAAGCAGCTCTCCGGGGGCGAACGCCTGGAACTCGCGCTCGCCCGCGCCCTGCTCGGCGCGCCCGCGGTGCTGGTGCTCGACGAGGTGACCGCGAGCCTCGACTCGCTGAGCGAACGGCGCGCGCTCGACGCGATCCGGCGTGCGTCGGAGGGGCGGACCCTGCTGCTCGTGACCCATCGACTCTCCACCGCGCGCCTCGCCGATCGGGTCGCGGTGCTCGAGGGCGGGCGCATCGTGGAGTGCGGTCGCTTCGACGAACTGGTCGCCCGCGACGGCGCCCTGCGTCGCATCTGGGAGGCCCAGGGCCGGCCCGGCGCCTGACAGGCGAAACACCGCTGTTGGCGCGCTGCTTGCAGGCTTCTGGGGCAGAAACCCCCGGGTGGGGGAGAGTCCGACAGCGCCGCCGGGTGGCGGCGCCAGGTCGCCCCCGCCCGCAGCGCACCGAAGGCGCTGATCGCCATGATCCTCCTCTCGAGCTCGCACGGTCGCCTCCGCAACGTCGGAAAACGCGGCGATCGTCGTGCGGCTCGCCCGGCGCCGTTGCGCGCCGCGCGCGGGATGCGGATGCAAACGTTGCGAGGTCGCCCATGACCCCTTCCGTCGACGGCGTGGTTCGCGAAGCCTGTCACAGCGTCGGGCACGACCCGACCCGGCTGATGGACGTGGCGCGCGCGGTGCAGGCACGGCTCGGCGGCGTGCCCGCGACCGCGATCGACGCGATCCACGACCAACTCCACGTGTCGCGAGGCCAGGTCCGCAGCCTGGTCTCGTTCTACGCGTTCCTCGACGAGCAGCCCGGGGCGCGCCACGTGATCCGGGTCTGCGACGACGTCGTCGACCGCCTCGCCGGCTACGACCGCGTCGCCCGCGCGTTCAGCGACGAGCTGGGCATCCCGCTGGGCGGGACCACGGCGGACGGAACCTTCTCGCTCCAGCGCACGGCCTGCATCGGAATGAGCGACCAGGCGCCGGCGGCCCTGGTGGGCGACGTCGTGGTGACCGACCTCTCGGCCGAGCGCGCCCGCCAGGTGGTCGCCGAGCTGCGCGCCCACGGCGACCCGCAACGGCTGGTCAAGCGCCTGGGAGACGGCAACAACGCCCACCCGCTGGTACGCGCGATGGTCCGCAACAACATCCGCCAGGCCGGGCCGATCGTGATGTCGGAGCAGAAACGCGGCGAAGCCGTCCGCAAGGCCGCCGCACTGAGCCCCGTGGAGGTGATTCGCGCCGTCAAGACCGCTCGCCTGCGCGGGCGCGGTGGTGCCGGCTTCCCGACGGGCATCAAGTGGGAGATGGCACGGGCGGCCCCGGGTGCCCGCAAGTTCGTCCTGTGCAACGCCGACGAAGGCGAGCCCGGCACTT
This sequence comes from Acidobacteriota bacterium, assembly GCA_011526565.1. GTDB lineage: Bacteria > Acidobacteriota > Vicinamibacteria > Fen-336 > Fen-336 > WYBL01. The sequence goes on from WYBL01000100.1 coordinate 118,530, forward strand.
TCAAGGACCGAGTGCTGCTGACCGAGTGGCCGGACCGCGTGTTCGCCGGCATGACGATCGCGGGCTACGCGATCGGCGCCCGCGAGGGCGTGCTCTACCTGCGCGCCGAGTACGCCTACCTGCGCGCCTTCCTCGAGGACGTGCTGGCGCGACGCCGGTCCGACGGCCTGCTCGGCCGCGACGTGCCGCGGCGCGGGTTCGAGTTCGACATCCGCATCCAGATGGGCGCGGGCGCCTACGTCTGCGGCGAGGAGTCGGCGCTGATCGAGTCGTGCGAAGGCCGCCGCGGCGACCCGCGCAACCGGCCGCCGTTCCCGGCCCAGCGCGGCTACCTCGGCTGCCCGACCGTGGTCAACAACGTCGAGACGCTCTGCTGCGTGACCCGCATCCTGGAGTCCGGCTCCGCCGCGTTCTCCGAACTCGGTTCACGGCAGAGCGCGGGCACCAAGTTGCTCAGCATCTCCGGAGACGTGAGCCGCCCCGGCGTCTACGAGGTGCCGTTCGGCACCCCGATCCAGGACGTACTCGCGCTGTGCGGGGGCCGCGACGCGACCGCGCTGCAGGTCGGCGGCCCCAGCGGCCGCATGGTGGGCCCCGCCGACTTCGAGCGCACGATCTGCTACGACGACGTCGCCACCGGCGGCGCCCTCGTGGTGTTCGACTCCTCGCGCAACCCGCTCCAGATCGCCCACGCCTACATGGAGTTCTTCGAGGACGAGAGCTGCGGCTACTGCACGCCGTGCCGGGTCGGCAACGTGCTGCTGCGCAGGGGCCTGGAGAAGGTGCTTGCGGGACGCGGCGAGCCCGCCGACCTCGAGCAGTTCGAGCAGATCGCGAAGACGATGAAGGCGTCCAGCCGCTGCGGGCTGGGGCAGACGTCCTTCAACCCGGTGCTCACCTCGCTGCAGAGCTTCCGGTACCAGTACGAGACCCTCGTGAAGGAGGCGCCGGGCGGCCGCCGCCGCGGGTTCGACCTGGACGACGCGACCGCCGAAGCGACCCGCCTGCGCGCCGCCGAAGGAGTGCGATCGTGAGCGAGCCCTGCATCATCTTCGACGGCCGCGAGATCCCGTTCGTGCCGGGCCAGACGATCCTGCAGGCGGCCGAAGACGCCGGCGCCTGGATCCCGCGACTGTGTCACAAGCCCGGACTCGAGCCCTACGGGAGTTGCCGGGTCTGCGTGGTGCGGGCCAACGGCCGCACCGTGTCCTCGTGCACGTTCCCGGCCAGCCTCGGCATGGTCGTCGAGTGCGACACCCCCGACCTGCTGGCGATGCGCAAGCTGATCGTCGAGATGCTGTTCGTCGAGGGCAACCACTTCTGCATGTCGTGCGAGAAGAGCGGCCACTGCGAGCTGCAGGCGCTCGGCTACCGGCTCGGCATCACGGCCCCGCAGCTCGAGTACCAGTTCCCGCGGCGCCAGGTCGACGCTTCGCATCCCGACGTCCTGATCGACCACAACCGCTGCATCCTGTGCACGCGCTGCGTGCGCACCTCTCGCGACCTCGACGGCAAGGACGTGTTCGCCGTGGTCGGGCGCGGACCACACCGCAGGATCGCGGCCAGTGCCGGCACTCGACTGCGCGACTCGGGCGCCGACGTCAGCGACCGCGCGGTCGACGCCTGCCCCGTCGGCGCGCTGCTGCGCAAGCGGGTCGGCTTCTCCGTGCCGGTCGGGCTCCGCCCCTACGATGCCGTGCCGATCGGGAGCCAGGAGGTCGCGCGATGAGCAAGCCCCGGGTCGCGACCACTTCGCTGTGCGGCTGCTTCGGCTGCCACATGTCGCTGCTCGACATCGACGAGCGGATCCTGCAGCTCGCCGAGATCGTCGAGTTCGACAAGTCTCCGATCAACGACCACAAGGACTTCACGCAGCGCTGCACGGTCGGCCTGATCGAGGGCGGCTGTGCCAACGCGGAGAACGTGCACGTGCTGCGCCGCTTCCGCGAGATGTGCGACGTGCTGGTCTCGGTCGGCGACTGCGCGACGACCGGCGGCATCCCGGCGCTGCGCAACCTGGTGCCGCTCGAGGAGTGCCTGCAGGAGGCCTACCTGAAGGGCCCGTCCGTTCACAACCCGTCCGCACGCATCCCGGACGACCCGGAGATCCCGCTGCTGCTCGACAAGGTCTACCCGGCCCACGAGGTGGTGAAGATCGACTACCACCTGCCGGGCTGCCCGCCGTCCGCCGACACGTTGTGGGAGGCGCTGAACGCGCTCCTCTCCGGCAAGCCGCTCGCGCTGCCCTACGCGCTGCTCAAGTACGACTGAGGGACCATGGAAGCCACCAGCGGACGTCGCGTCGTCATCGAGCCGGTGACCCGGGTCGAGGGCCACGGCAAGGTCACCATCCTGCTCGACGCGGAAGGCCACGTGGAGCGCGCGCGCTTCCACGTCGTGGAGTTCCGCGGCTTCGAGCGCTTCATCCAGGGCCGGCCCTACTGGGAGGTGCCGGTCGCGGTCCAGCGGCTGTGCGGGATCTGCCCGGTCAGCCATCACCTGGCCGCGGCCAAGGCGATGGACCGCATCGTCGGCGGCGAGAAGCTGACCCCGACCGCCGAGAAGATGCGGCGGCTGATGCACTACGGCCAGACCTTCCAGAGCCACGCGCTGCACTTCTTCCACCTGGCCTCGCCCGACCTGCTGTTCGGCTTCGGCTCCGACGTGAACGCCCGGCACGTGCTGGGCGTGGCCGCGAAGCACCCCGACCTGGCGCGGCAGGGCATCCTGATGCGCCGCTACGGGCAGGAGATCATCCGCGTCACCGCCGGCAAGAAGGTCCACGGCACCGGCGCGATCCCCGGCGGCGTCAACAAGAACCTGAAGGTCGCCGAGCGCGACCCGCTGCTCGCGGAGCTGCAGCAGATGCGCGAGTGGGCGCAGGCGACGGTCAAGCTCGCCCGCGAGTACACGCTCGCTCACGTGGACAGCCTGGGCGGGTTCGGCTCGTTCCCGTCCAACCACGTGTCGCTGGTCCGCGAGGACGGAGCGCTCGACCTCTACGACGGCGGGCTGCGCGCGATCGACGCCCAGGGCCGCACGATCTTCGACCACGTCGACCCGCAGCGGTACCTGGAGTTCATCGCCGAAGAAGTGAAGCCCTGGTCGTACATGAAGTTCCCCTTCATCAGGTCGCTGGGGCCCGAGCACGGCTGGTACCGGGTGGGCCCGCTGGCCCGGATCAACGCCTGCACGTTCATCGACACGCCGCTGGCCGAGGCCGAGCGCAAGATGTTCGTGGAGGTCGCCGGCGGCCGGCCCAGCACGCTGACGATGGCGTACCACTGGGCGCGGATGATCGAGCTGCTGCACGCGATCGAGAAGATCGACGCGCTGCTGCACGACCCCGACCTGCAGGGCACCGACCTGGTCGTCAGGGGGGAACGCCGCGGCGAGGCCGTCGCCATCGTCGAGGCCCCGCGCGGGACGCTGTTCCACCACTACAAGGTGGACGAGAACGACCAGGTCACGATGGCCAACCTGATCGTGTCGACGACCAGCAACAACGAGCCGATGAACCGCGCCGTCACCAGCGTGGCGAAGCAGTTCCTGGACGGGCAGGAGATCACGGAAGGCCTGCTCAACCACGTCGAGGTGGCGATCCGCGCCTACGACCCGTGCCTGTCGTGCGCGACCCACGCGCTGGGCCAGATGCCGCTCGACGTCGAGCTGCGCGACGCGGCGGGGCGGCTCGTCGCGCGGCGGGTCAAGGACTCGCGGGGCTGAGCATGGCCCGCGTGCTCGTCTACGGCTACGGCAACCCCGGTCGCCTGGACGACGGCCTGGGGCCCGCGCTGATCGACGCGCTGGCGGCGCACGGGTGCCCGGGGGACGTGACCCTGGAAACGGGGTACCAGCTCCAGGTCGAGGATGCCGCGCTGGTGGCCCCGTTCGATCTCGTGGTCTTCGCCGACGCCCACGCGAGCTGCGCGCCGCCGTTCGAGCTGCGCCGCCTCGAGCCGCTGCACGCCGCCGATTTCACGACCCACTCGCTCGCTCCCGAGGCCGTGCTCGCGCTGGCGCGCGACCTCTACGGCAGCCGCGCCGCCGGCTTCGTGCTCGGTATCCGCGGCGATCGCTTCGACGACTACGGCGAAGGCCTCTCGCCGGTGGCGAGGCGCCACCTCGACGCCGCCGCGGACTTCCTGCGGCAGGCGCTGCGCGACGGAACAGGAGAGCTCCGATGTCCGAGCCCAGGCCGCTGATCCTCTACATCGACGACGACCCGGACTACCGCGAGGTGGTGCGCATCCTGATCGAGTCGGCCGGCTACGAGATGGCCGAGGCCGCCTCTGCCGAGGAAGGCGTCCTCGTCTACAAGCAGCGCACGCCCGACCTCGTGATCGTCGACCTGATGATGGAGGAGGTCGACTCCGGCACCAGCTTCGTCAAGGAGCTGCGGCTGCTGGGCAACAAGGCGCCGATCTACATGCTGAGCTCGGTGGGCGAGAGCATGAGCCTGTCGGCCGACCACATGGCGCTCGGCCTGTCCGGCATCTTCCAGAAGCCGATCGACCGCGCCACGCTGCTCGGCGTGCTGAAGGCCAAGCTCGGCCGCTGAGCGATCGGCAGTAGCATCCGCTCACCCGACGCGCCGTCCCTGCGTCCGACGAGGTTCGCCATGCGTCACGCCCGACTGGTCACGAGCTGCGCCGCGCTGCTCGCATTCTCCGTCCAGGCCCAGGAGCCGAAGCCGCTCGACGAGCAGGTGAAGGCGCTGTCGTCGAAGGTGGAGTCCCTGCGCTGGGAGCTCGACCAGGTCCGCAAGAGTGCCGACGACGCGCTGTTCTGGCTGCGGCTCTCCGACGTTGCGGAGATCGACAAGGTGATCCTGACCGGGCCGCCCAACCCCAAGGAGAAGCCGCGCTACGGGATCGCCAACGAGCGCCACCCCGTCCGCATCTACCAGTACGTGTTCCTGCCGAAGAAGCTCGACCGCTCGAAGAAGCACCCCGCGATCATGCTGACCCACGGCGGCGTGCACGGCGACTTCGGCACCTACCACGTGCACATGGTCCGCGAGATGGTCGAGCGCGGCTACGTCGTGCTGGCCACCGAGTACCGCGGCTCGACGGGCTACGGCAAGGGGATGTACGAGGCGATCGACTACGGCGGCCTCGAGAACGACGATGTCGTCGCCGGCCGCGACTGGGCCGTCGAGAACCTGCCGGTCGATCCGGGGCGGATCGCGCTCGTCGGCTGGAGCCACGGCGGCATGATCTCGCTGATGGTGGGCTTCGACCATCCCGAGAAGTTCGCCTGCATCTTCGCAGGCGTCCCGGTGTCCGACCTGCTGACCCGGCTCGGCTACACCGCGCAGAGCTACCGGGAGCTGTTCTCGGCCCCGTACCACATCGGCAAGGAGCCGGTCGACGCGGTCGACGAGTACCGCCGCCGCAGCCCGATCTGGAACGTGCACAAGCTGAAGCTGCCGTTGATGGTCACCACGTCGACCAACGACCGCGACGTCAACGTCGTCGAGGTGGAGCAGTTGATCGTCCACCTGAAGGCGGCCGGCAAGAGCTTCGAGCACAAGATCTACAAGGACGCCCCGGGGGGCCACAGCTTCGAGCGCATCGACACCACCTTCGCGCGCAAGGCCCGCGAAGATCTCTACGCGTTCCTGGCGAAGCACCTGAAGTAGCGCCGGCGCCCGCCCGCTACTCGAGGTGGGCGGGCAGCTCGAGCCAGAACGTGCTGCCGCGGCCGGGCTCGCTGTCGACGCCGACCCGGCCGCCGTGCGCCAGCGCGATCCGCTTGACGATCGCGAGGCCCAGGCCGCTGCCCTTCACGTTCGGCGCGGCCGGGCCCGACGCCAGCCGCACGAAGTCCTGGAACAGCCGCGCCTGATCCTCGGCTGCGATCCCGGGCCCGTCGTCTTCGACCTCGACCCGCACGACGGGCGAGCGGTCCTGCAGGCGCAGCCTCACGTGGCCGCCGTCCGGCGTGTACTTGAGCGCGTTGGTCAGGTAGTTGACGACCGCCTCCTGCAGCAGGCGCTCGTGGCCGACGACGCTCGGCAGCCGGTCGGGAACATCGAGCCGCAGCGTGTGCCGGTGGGCCGCGGCGACGTCCGCGTAGTCGGCGACCAGCCTCTCGGCCACCGCGGCGAGGTCGACGCGGGTGAACTGGGTGCGGGCGATGTCGCTCTCCAGGGAGGAGAGCAGCGAGATCCCGGTCATGAACTCGTCGAGGTCGCCCAGCCGGCGCAGGCAGCGATCCAGCCAGTCGCGCTGGCGCGGGCTGGTGTCGCCCGCGAGGCCGGCCTGCATGTTCTCGAGCAGCATGGTGACGGCGCCGAGTGGCGCGCGCAGGTTGTGGGCGGCCACCTGCAGGAAGTCCTTGCGCTGCTGGGAGAGCCGCTGCAACTCGCCGTTGGCGAGCCGGATCCGCTGCTCCACGCTGCGCAGCGAGCGCATCAGCGCGAGCAGCAGCAGCGCGGTCAGCCACAGCAGCAGCCCGTGGACCAGGACCAGCGTGAAGGCGTGCAGGCCGGCCAGCGGGTCGGCCCCGGACACCGGGCCGATCGGCAGCGGCGGCACCGCCAGCCCCGTCCATTCGAGGCCGACCATGCCGCACAGCAGCGAGAAGGCGACCCCGGTCAGAGCCAGCGCCGCACGCCGCGAGAGCAGGATGCAGCACACGACGACGTGGAGCACGTAGAGGGCCGTGAACGGCGAGCGCCCGCCGCCGACCAGCCAGATCGCCGCCGTCAGCGCCAGGAAGTCGAGCACGACCGCGCCGTAGGTGACGGCCAGCAGCCACGGCAGCGGCGCGGCCGGCGCGTCGGGCTGCCGGTAGGCGCGGAAGAAGGTCCAGGCCGCCAGGTTGTACACGGCGACGGCCAGCGCGAGCTGGCACAGGCGCGCCGCGTCGATGGCGACGAGCCCGAGGCCGAAGCGGGCGAACAGCGCCGAGGCGGCGAGGCCCAGGGCCACCCAGGTCCGGACCCGCGTGTAGACGTAGAAGCTGTGGCCGATGAGCTGGCTGTGGTCGGCGCGGGCGAGGTCCGACTCGCCTCCGGCAGGGGCGGCCGAAGCGACTGCGCGGACGGGCAGCATGTCGAAGGCCCAGCAGCAACTCGCGTGCCCGGCCGGGCCGGCTCGGCGCGCGAAACCTGCTGGCACCGGACGTGCTTCGAAACCGGGTGACGTGAACGCCCCGCCTCCGATCGCACACCACAACTCGATCCGCACGGTGCTCGTCGTCGCCGTGCTGGCGTTCGCCCTGGTGCCCGCCCTCGTGATCGGGGCGATCGGCGTGCGCGGCCTGACGGCCAGCGTCAGCCACGAGGCGCAGCAGCGGGTCGACCGCGACCTGGAGATCGTCGCCACCAGCTTCGGCCAGCGCCTCGGCCGGCTCGCCTCCTCGCTCGAGGTCGCCGCCAGCCGCGTCCAGCGCGCGGAGTCGCGCGACGAGGCGCTGGCCGCCCTGCGCCGCGAACTGGCCCTGAGCGTGCTTAACCTGTGCGACGCGGAGGGCCGGCCGCTGGCGGGCGCCCACGCGCCGGGCGCCGGGCGCGTCCCGGTCGACCGCGACCCGGTGTTGCGCCAGGCGCTTCAAGGGCGCGCGGCGTGGGGCGCCGTTGCCCTCGACGCTGGAAGGCTGGAGCAGGAGGGGGGGCCGGCGCTGCGCCAGGCCGCGCGGGTCACCGACGCGGAGGGTGCCGAGGCGACCGGCGCCGGGCTCGCCTGGTGGATCGCCGTTCCCCTGACGGGCCCGGGCGGGCGGGTCGAGGCGCTGCTCTACGGCGGGCGCCTGCTCAACCACGACCCCGAGCTGGTCGACGCCCTGCGCGACCTCGTCTTCGGCGCCGCCACGGACGGCCCGGCGCGCGGCGCGGTCACGCTGTTCCTCGGCGACGTGCGGGTGGCGACCAACGTGCGCGGCGCCGACGGGGCCCGCGCCGTCGGCACCCGCGTCTCGGAGCCGGTGCGCGAGGCGGTGCTCGCGCGCGGCGGCAGCTACGCCGGCGAGGCGCTTGTCGTCGACGCGTGGTACCTGAGCGCTTACCGGCCGCTCGCGGAGCCCGACGGCCGCATCGTCGGCATGCTCTACGTCGGCCTCGCCCGCGCCCCCTACGACGCGATGAGCCGCGACTTGATCGTGCGCTTCCTGGCCCCGGTCGCCGTGGTCGCGCTGCTGGCCGTGTGGGGCGCGCTCTACATCGTGAACCGCATCACGCGGCCGCTGCGGGTGCTGGGCGAGTCGGCGGCGCGGCTCGCCGACGGCGACTGGGACCACGAGCTGGAGGTGCCCGCGTCCTACGTCGAGCTGGAGCACCTCGCGGAGGTCTACGCCGGCATGCGCGAGGCGATCCGCCGCCGCGACCTCGAGCTGCGCGAGCGCAACCGCGAGCTGAGCGCGGCCAACGAGCAGCTCGCGCAGTCGAACCGCAACTACATGCAGACCCTCGGCTTCGTCACCCACGAGCTGAAGGCGCCGCTGGGGGCGATGCAGATGCTGATCGGCACCCTGATGGACGGCCACGCCGGGGCGCTGCCCGATCCGGCCTCGCGGCTGCTGCTGCGCATCCAGCGCAACTGCGAGGAGCTGCAGGACATGGTCCGCGACTACCTGGACCTGTCGCGGCTCGAGCACGGCGAGCTCGTCGCCAGTCGCGCCGAGGTCGACCTCGTCCGCGACGTCGTGCGGCCGGCCGTGGAGAACACCGCGGTCTTCTTCCGCTCGCGCGACATCGCGCTCGAGGTCGAGTGCCCCGAGGCGCTGCCGGCGGTGGCGGACCCGGGCCTGCTGCGGATCGCGCTCAACAACTTCCTGACCAACGCCGCCAAGTACGGGCGGGAGAAGGGCCACGCGCGGCTGACGGTGCACGCCGAGCGCGGCGAGGCGGCGCTGTGCCTGTGGAACGAGGGCCCGGGCTTCCCGCCCGAGACGGCGGAGCGGCTGTTCGAGAAGTTCTTCCGCGTGCGCGACGCCCACACCCACTCCCGACGGGGCAGTGGCATCGGCCTGTTCACCGTGCGCCGCATCGCCGAGCTGCACGGCGGCCGCGCCTGGGCGGAGTCGGAGCCCGGAGCGTGGGCGGCCTTCCACCTGCGCTTCCCGCTGCGCCCGGCGGAGCCCGCCCCGCCCGCGACCCCCGTGTGAGCGGGGGATCGCCCTAGCGGCGGACGATCGCGATGCTGCCGTTGACGGTCTCGAGGCCCAGCTTCGGGCCGCCGGCGCCGATCGTGCCGCGCAGCGAGCGACGAGTCTTGCTCGCGCCCGCGACCTCGAAGTCGCTGGAGATCGAGCCGTTGACGCAACTGGCGTCGAGCTCGGCCGCCGCCGCCGCGGGCAGCGTCAGCTCGATGCCGCCGTTGACCGTCTCGAAGCGGGTGTCGCCGAAGCGGGCGCCCATCTTCGCGTCGATGCCGCCGTTCACGGTCTCGGCGCGGGCGGCGCCTTCGGTCGCGATGTCGATGCCGCCGTTGACCGTCTCGGCCGTGACCTCGCCGCGGAAGCCCTCGGCGCGGACTCCGCCGTTGACGGTCGACAGCTTCAGCGGCGCGGAGCGCGGCACGCGGATGCGGTACTCGACCGAGACGTCGTTGTTCTTCGACGACAGCCGGCCGGCGTTGCCTGGCGCGCATTCGTTGGCCTTGCCGTCGGTCGCGGGGTAGACCGAGCAGACGGTGATGCCGCCGGCGTGCTCGAGCACGACGATCCTGACCTCGTTCGGGTCGTTGCGGCGGCCCTTGCGCATCGCCTCGATGCCCACGGCCGGCGTGTCGCCGGGCTCGACGGTGATCCCGCCGTTGATGCCCTTGACCTCGAGCGCCTGGCCTTCCGCGAGCTTGCCGGTCCAGCGGAACTCCGCCTTCTGCTGCGGGCCGACGAAGAAGTCGATCAGCGCCGACATCACGCCGCCGCCGTCGTCCGCCGCCGCCACCGGCGCCAGGGCGAAGCCCAGCGCCGCCGTCATCACCATCGTCCGAGCGCGCATCGCCGACCTCACCACACGTAGACCCGGACGTGGTCGTTGCCGTCGCGCACGTCGACCAGGTCCGTGTTCGACACCTGCTTCAGCGCGGCCACCACGTCGGCGGCGCGCAGCTCGCGCGAGTCGCGCGAGGCGACGAAGTCGCGGACCACGCCGATCGGGACGTTGACCCGCACCTGCTCGCGGCGGCCGTCGACGCTGACCTTGATCAGGTCGCCGGCCTTCTCGATCACGACCGTCTGCTCGCCGTCCTCGACCCGGATCAGCTCCGCGTCGGGGCAGTCCGCCAGCGCGTCGAGCAGGCCGGCGGAGCGGGTCAGCGTCTCCAGCGCCTCCTCGGGCAGCTCGGTGCGGGTGGCCTGGGCGGGCGCCAGGTTGAGCGCGGCCTGTGCCAGGAAGAGGGGCACCGGCACCACGATGCGGTGGCCGGAGGGGCCGCCCTCCTTGACGTCGACCACCAGCATCGAGGTGTTGGCGACCGCCAGCGTGGCGACGACCGGCAGGGCGGCGAGAGCGGCGAGCTTGGCCATGGTCTGCTCCTCTTCTCCGGGATCGGGCTAGCGCTGGCTGCCCTGCTCGTCGATCCAGATCCGGATCGAGGTGTCCTTGTCGGTGACCTTGACGACGTCGCCGCGCAGCTTGGCGATCTCGGTCACCGCGGCCTTGAGGTCGACCTCCTGGCCTTCGGCCGAGAAGAAGGCGTCGACCACGGTCGTCGGCAGGTCGATCCGCACCTGCTCGCTGCCGTCGCGCTTGTCGACGCGGACCTGGACGCGGTCGCCCTTCTTGGCGACGCTGACGGTCTCGTCCTCTTCTTCGACGGTCACGAAGTCGGTGTCGCCGCTCTTCTTGATCTCGGCCCAGATGCGGCGGAAGTCGGCCACGTCCAGGTCGCCGTCGTCGTGATGTCCACGCAGGTGGATGCGGCCCTTGCGGACCACCTTCTCGGGCGCCGCCTCGAGCGCCGCGTGCACGATCGACATCGGCAGGTTGACGCTCACCTTCTGGGCCTTGCCGCGCGACTCCTCGACGCGGATGTGGAGCCAGGGGCTCGCGGCCTGGGCCAGCGCGGTGGGGGCGCCCGCCAGCACGAGGGCCGCGGCGGCCAGGGTCACGATTCGCTTCATGGTCAGATCCTCCCGAAAGGCCTTGTGATCGGCTGTCAACCTTCGTTACGAACGACCGGGGCCCCGGGTTCTCGCGAAGCGGCGGAAAGTTCCGGCCGGCCCCGCACGTTTACACTGGTCGGAATGTTCCGGACTTTCTTGGGGGAAGGACCCACGCGATGACCGCCTACTTCGACGACAAGGACCTGGCCCACTTCGGCGACCTGAAGCACCACAACCCCGAGCTGTGGGCGATGTTCGAGAAGTACTACGCGGCCGCCTTCGAGCCCGGGCTGCTGAGCAGGCGGGAGAAGGTGCTGATCGGCTTCGCGGTCGCGCAGTCGTCGCAGTGCCCCTACTGCATCGACAGCTACACGCAGCAGGCGCTGGAGCAGGGCATGACCATGAAGCACCTCGCGGAGGCGATGCACGCGGCCGCCTCGCTCAAGGCGGGCATCACGCTGGCCCACGGCCTGGTCGCCCACAACGTGGACAAGAAGGTGTCGATGTGACGGGCGCCGCACCGCTCCGCATCCTGCGCGAGGAGCCGGCGCCGTCCCGCTTCGCCCGCCGGCTCGGCAGCGGAGGCGCGGCGGGGGAGCTGCGCGCGGGGAGCGTGCGCACGCTGCAGGTCAACGTCGGCAAGCGCTGCAACCAGGCCTGCCGGCACTGCCACGTCGACGCCTCGCCGACCCGCACCGAGGTGATGCCCGACGACGTGGTCGACGCCTGCCTCGACGTCCTCGCGCGCCACCCCGAGCTGGCCACGCTCGACGTCACCGGCGGCGCGCCGGAGCTGCACCCGCGCTTTCGCGAGATGGTCGTGCGCGCCCGCGAACTCGGCCGCTCGGTGATCGTGCGCCACAACCTGACCGTGCAGTTCGAGGCGGGCCAGGCCGACCTGCCAGCCTTCTTCGCCGGCCACGCCTGCGAGGTCGTCTGCTCGCTGCCGCACTACACCGAGGACGCGACCGACCGCCAGCGCGGGCGCGGCGTGTACGAGAAGAGCGTGGAGGGCCTGCGCCGCCTCAACGCCGCCGGCTACGGCCGCGGCGACGGCCTGGTGCTGACGCTCGTCGCCAACCCGGTCGGCGCCTTCCTGCCGCCGAAGCAGGAGGACCTCGAGCGCGACACGCGGGAGTACCTGGCCGCGCGCCACGGCATCGCCTTCGACCGCCTGATCACCATCACCAACATGCCGATCGCCCGCTTCGGCGACTGGCTGCGTCGCGCGGGCCGCCACGACGAATACATGGAGCGGCTCCAGGCGGCCTACAACCCGGCGACGGTCGAGGGCCTGATGTGCCGTTCGCTGGTCTCGGTCGAGTGGAACGGCCGGCTCCACGACTGCGACTTCAACCAGATGCTGGAGATGGGCCTCGCCCACGGCCTGCCCCAGCGCGTCCACGGCCTGGACGTGCGGATGCTGGCGGGCCGCGAGATCCTGGTCGGCGACCACTGCTTCGGCTGCACCGCCGGAGCCGGCTCGTCCTGCGGCGGCGCGATCGCCTGACGCACCGCGGCTCCGAGCTCGCGGGGACGAGACGGCGCCACAGAGACACAGAGGCACCTGGGCAAAGGAGAACGTGATCCCGTCCGTCTCTCTCTGTCGTCTCTCTGTGTCTCCGTGTCTCGGTGGCGCCGTTCTTCGGTGGCGCCGGTGCCGGCGTCTCAGCTCGCGGGCGGGAGGCGGCGGATGCGGTGGGGGCGGAGCCGGCCGCCGGGGTCGGCCGGCAGCTCCACGCGGCGGCTGGTCACGTAAAAGGTGTCGGCCTCGAACAGCGGCAGCAGCACGTTGGCCTCGAGCGTCCGGTCGACCGCCTCGCGCAGCCGCTCCAGCCGCAGCCCGTGCTCCATCTCCGCGGCCGCCGCCTCGATCACCCGGTCGAGCGCCGGGTCGGAGAAGCCCGAGAAGTTGACGAGCCCGTAGCGCCCGTCTCCCGTCCGCGTGTGGATCGCGTCGCCGAGCACGTCGGCGACGTCTCCCGAGGTGTAGGTGAACTGCATCAGCCACAGCGGTGCCTCGAGCCGATCGAGCCTCTGGTCCAGCTCAGGCCACGGCAGCTCGACGGTCTCGACGTCCGCCCCCGCCGCCGCGAACACGCGCCGCAGGTGCTCGGCCACGCGGCGGTCGCGGTCGACGTGCAGCAGCCGCTCGCGGTGACCGCGCGGCCAGCGCGCGCGCAGCGTCGCGGCGGTGGTTGCGGGGGACGGCGCCGGGACCCGCTGCGGCTCGAAGTACCCGACGGCCGCGCGCGGCGCCAGGTGGAACGCCGGGCGCCCGAGGCCGGGCACGGCCTCGCGCACCAGCGCCTCGCGGTCGATCAGGGCGGCCAGCGCCGCGCGCACCGCGGGATCGGCGAGCGGGCCCCGGGTCGCCCGCAGCCCGAGCATCGCGAGCGTCAGCCCGGGCTGCGCCACGACCCGCGCGACCGGGCTGGCCGCGGCCCGCGCGAGGTCGTCGGCCAGCGGGAACTCCGCGACGTCCGCGCGTCCCGCCAGCACCTCGTCGACTCGGGCCCGGGCGTCGGGCACGGCCCGCACCTCCACGGTCTCGAAGTCCGGCCGCGGCCCGCGGTGGCCCTCGAAGGCGCGCAGCGTCAGCGACGACCCCGACCAGGCGGAGACGCGGTACGGCCCGGTGCCGATCGCCGTGGCGGCGTCGCTCGGCGCGCCGGCCGCCACCAGCGCCTGGCTGAGCCCCGCCAGCAGCAGCGGCGCGGGGCCCCGGGTCACGATCTCGACGTGGCGCTGGTCGCTGGCCTCCACGCGCTGGACGCGGGCCAGCTTCCAGCCCTCGCGCGAGCCCTCGCGGGTCAGCCCGGCGTTGAGCGCGGCGGCCACGTCGCCGGCGCGCAGCGGGCGGCCGTCGTGGAAGCGGACCCCCTCGCGCAGCTCGAAGCGCCACCACTCGTTGCTCGGCGTGCGCCAGCTCTGCGCCAATGCGGGCAGCGGCCGCAAGCGGTCGTCGACGGCGACCAGCGGCTCGTAGATCGCCTCCAGCACGCCCGAGGTCGTGAAGTCGTTGGTGAGCTGGGGGTCGAGCGTCGAGAGCGGAGACCGCACCAGCACCCGCAGCGGTGGTTCGGGCGGCGGAGGAACTGGCGCCGGCGTGCAGGCCGGCCCCGCGACGCAGAACGCAACGAGGATCGCCCACGGGACGCCCGGGGAACCGCTCATCGCCACCTCGCGGACGCTGCTCGGGGAGGAACCCCGGCGATCCTGCCACGGTCACACCGGGGTCGCAACGCCGGGCGCCGGCACGGAAATTGCAAATCCTCGGGCCGTGACGCAAGCCCTGCCGAGCACTGCCCCGGACGCGACCTGCGCCGCGTTCCTCGCCGCCCACCCGGGATACGCCGCGACGGCCTCCCTCGACGCGCTGCGCGAGCGGGAGTTCGCCCGCCTCGACGCCGAGGGGCAGCGCTACCTCGACTACACCGGCAGCGGCCTCTACGCCGCCTCGCAGGTGCGCCGCCACGCCGACTCGCTGCTGCACGCGGTGCTCGGCAACCCGCACTCGACCAGCCCCAGCTCGACGGAGAGCACCGTCCGCGTCGAGCGCTGCCGGGAGCGGGTGCTGCGCTACTTCCGGGCCGACCCGGAGGAATACGTCGTCGTCTTCACCGCCAACGCCAGCCACGCCTTGAAGCTGGTCGGCGAGTCGTACCCGTTCGGCGCCGACGACGTCTTCCTGCTGACCTTCGACAACCACAACTCGGTCAACGGCATCCGCGAGTTCGACCGGCTGCGCGGCGCGCGGACCGTGTACGTGCCGATGCTGCCGCCGGAGCTGCGGGTCGACGAGGCGGTGCTGGACCAGAAGCTGGGCGAGGCGCACCCGGGCGGGCACAACCTGTTCGCCTTCCCCGCGCAGTCCAACTTCTCGGGCGTGCAGCACCCGCTGGAGTGGGTCGCCCGCGCCCAGGCGCGGGGCTGGGACGTGCTGCTCGACGCCGCCGCGTTCGTGCCGACCAACCGCCTCGACCTGTCGCAGGTGCGGCCCGACTTCGTCGCCCTGTCCTTCTACAAGATGTTCGGCTACCCGACCGGGGTCGGCGCGCTGATCGCCCGGCGCGCGGCGCTGGCCCGCCTGCACCGGCCGTGGTTCGCGGGCGGCACCATCGACGCCGCGTCGGTCCAGGCCGACCGCTACGTGTTCACCGCTGGCGCCGCCCAGTTCGAGGACGGCACCCTCGATTTCGCCAACATCCCCGCGGTCGAGCTGGGCCTCGACCTGCTCGACGAGGTCGGCGTCGAGACCGTCCACGAGCGGGTGCGGCTGCTGACCGGCTTCCTGATCGACGGCCTGCTCGCGCTGCGCCACGGCAACGGCAGCGGCCTGGTCCGTCTCTACGGCCCGCCTTCGACCGAAGCCCGGGGCGGCACCCTCGCCTTCAACCTCTACGACGCGGCCGGGCGGCTGATCGACCATCGCCTGGTCGAGCGCCGGGCGGCCGAGGCGCGCCTCTCGCTGCGCACCGGCTGCTTCTGCAACCCGGGTGCAGGCGAGCTGGCGCTGGGGCTCTCGCGCGACGAACTGCTCCGCTGTTTCGCCGGCAGCCCGCACATGACCCGCGAGGACCTGCAGCTCTGCGTCGACCCCAAGGCCGCGGGCGCGGTCCGCGCCTCGCTCGGCCTGGCCAGCAACCTCGACGACGCCTGGGCCCTGCTCCGCTTCGCGAGCGGGTTCCTCGAAGGCTGACGCGGGCGGGCCGGAGCCTCAGGCCGAGACGATCACGCGGAAGCCGCCGAAGGCCATCCGCTTCGGGTCGAAGGGCATCTCGGACATCGGCATGTTCATCCGCGGGTCCTTCATCACCTTGCGGTTGACGCGATCGCGATGGGCGCGGGACTTGTAGACGATGTACGCGAAGATCACGGTCTCCCCGGACTTCGCCCCGGCCAGCTTCGGGAAGTTGACGACGCCCTCGTGCGTCAGGTCGTCGCCGACGCACTCCTTGTAGTCGAGCGCGCCGTGCTCGCGCCAGATCCTGCCGGCCTTGCGGGCGATCTTCCGGTACGCGTCCACCTTGTTCTTCGGGCAGGGCAGCACGAAGCCGTCGACGTAGAGCGCCATCGCCACCTCCAGGGGATGGGGCGATGGTCGCAGCTCCGGCGGCGGTCGCCAAGCGACCGAAGGTCAGGCCTCGAGGGCCGCCGCGACCTCCTCCGCGTCCGCGTCCGACAGCTCCGCCGAGAAGCGGCGCAGCCGCGGCATCAGGTCGACGCCGGGCGCCTCGAAGTAGGCGCGGGCGCAGGCCAGGTGGAGGTAGCCCGCCGGGGAGAAGCGGCCCTCCTCGTGGAAGACGAGGGCGATCCGCCACGCGTCCTTCCCGATCGCCGACTTGCAGTGGCGGCAGGCGGCGCGACCCGAGGCGGCGCGCTCCACGCCGCTCGCCCGCGGCAGCCGCGGGTGGGCGACGCCCTGCTGCGCTTCGGCCTCCAGCCGGTCCGCCTCCGGAATCTCCGCGCGCCGCGTCGCCAGCACCTCGAGGAACACCTCGGGGCGCTTCCAGGCCGCGCAGTCCGGGTGGAACCAGTGCAGCGTCTCGCCTTCCGCGAACGGGTTGGGCAGGCTCTCGCCCAGGCGCAGCGCGCCGGCGGCGATGCGCTGCTCGCAGCCGCGGCACTTGGAGCGGGCGGTGGGGGCGGCCTCCAGCGCGTGCGGCATCTACGTGCAGACCCGGTTGCGGCCGGCGTCCTTGGCGCGGTACAGCGCGCGGTCGGCCCGCTCCAGCGCGACCTCGAGCGACTCGCGCGGCGAGACCGGCGCGGCGCCGATCGAGACGGTGATCGAGGGCAGCGCGCGCCCGTCGACGTCGACCAGCGGCTCGCGCTCGACCGCCTGGCGCAGCCGCTCGGCCGCCTCGACCGCGGACTTCAGGTTCGCCCCCGGCAGCAGCGCGACGAACTCCTCGCCGCCGTAGCGGGCCAGCAGGTCCCCGGGCCGCAGGCAGGCGTCGAACACGCGGGCGGCCGTGCGCAACGCGGCGTCGCCCGCCGCGTGGCCGTGGTGGTCGTTGAAGCCCTTGAAGTCGTCGAGGTCGAACATCAGCAGCGAGACCGGCTCGCCGCCGAAGGCGGAGCGTTCGAGCTGGCGCCGGAACGCGGCGTCCATCCAGCGCCGGTTGCGGACCCCGGTCAACGCGTCGAGGCTCGCCTTCTGCTCCGCGTCCGCGCGGGCCCGCTGCGACTCGGTCAGCGCTGCGTTCTCCGTCCGGGTGCGGCCGCACAGGACGTACAGGAGGTTGCGCGAGAAGGCGGGCTGGGTCTCGACCAGCGCCCACACCAGGGCCTCGTCCAGCGCGAAGACGCGGACCGGGGTCGACGCCGTCACGGTGGCCGAGGGCGGCCGGCCGTCGATCAGCGAGACCTCGCCGAAGCAGTCGCCGGGCGCCAGCACCCGCGGCGGCGCCTGGCCCTCGACCCCGACCCGCACCTCGACGCGGCCGGCGAGCAGCACGCACACCTCGTGGTTCTCGCGCTCGGGGGACAGCAGCAGTGCGCCTTCGGCGGCGGTGCGCAGGCGGGCGGGGTCCCACAGGCCGGGGACGGCGTCGACGTCCACGCCGCGGAAGAGGCGCGAGGCGGCGATGCGCTCGCGGTCGGCAGGGCTGATCGGCATCGTGACGAGAGGCTGCCCCGAAACCGGCGGCCGGGTCAACGGGCGTGATCCCGGTCGACACTCCGCCCCGCGAACGGGGTCACAATCCGGACGACCAGCTGCTCGAGGCCGGCGCCAGCGCCATCCTGCGGCTGCCGCCCGACGACTCGTGGGCGGAGCGGGTTGGGCCGGCTGCTCGACGTGCCGCAGCGGATGCAGGCGCGCACGGCGGTCGAGCTGGACGGCGGCGCCCGCATCGAAGGGCGCGCGCGGGCGTTGCGCCATGCCCCGCCCGATGCCTGGGGTCTCGAGGGCGAGGTGCGATCCGAGGCCGAGCGGCTGCTGGCGGCGCGCCTCGCGGAAGGCGTGCCGGGCGTGCGCGCCGTCGTCAACCAGCTCGTCGTCGGCGAGGACCTCGGGTAGCTACTCCCCGAACCCGGGGGCGCGCAGCCGCGCGTCCCCGGGCAGCTCGAGGCCGAAGCGCTCGGCGAGCAGCGCGAGCAGCTCGCCCCGCGAACCGAGCTCGCGGCGCGCCGCGCTGCCGTCCGCCTCGCGGACCAGGAACTCGCGGTTGGTGACGATCAGCCGCCGCGGCCCGTCGACCCGCGTCACCACCAGGTTGTTGACGAAGTGGGCGCGCGGGTGGGTGCAACTGAACCAGTTGCCGAGCTCGAAGTCGGCGGGCGCCGGCGTCTCGAGCGTCGACTCGTACAGGTCCTTCCACTCGCCGCCCAGCTTCGCCTGGGCGACCGCGCGGCCGTCGCGCCGCAGCACGCGCCGCGGCTCGTGCGGCGTCTCCTGCTCGTCCTCGGTGTCGAGCCGCAGCGGCGCCGTCGAGCCCGTGCCGCCGAAGCCGACGTCGGCGAGCCACGGCCGGCCGCCGTGCCGGACGCGCAGGATCATGTGGGTCAGCGGCGTGCGCACGTCGGGCGCCACGTTGTAGCGGACGCGGGCCAGCAGCGGCTCGACCTCGAAGCCAATCGCGCGCAGCACGGCGGCGAACAGCGTGTTGTGCTCGAAGCAGTAGCCGCCACGCCGGGCCGCGACCAGCTTGCGGAACACGGCCTCCAGCTCGATGTCGATCGGCCGTCCCATCAGCACGTCCAGGTTCTCGAACGGGATCGCCTCGACGTGGAGCCGGTGCAAGGCGCGCAGCGTCTTCTCGTCCGGCGTCGCGGCGCCGTCGAAGCCGATCCGCGAGAAGTAGCGGCCGAGGTCCATGCCGCTCCCTACGCGGAAGCGCCGTCGCAGGTTCCGTCGGCACCCGCACGGACCGCGACCGGCGCCAGGTGCGGGCGCTTGGGTCCGCGGCCGTCCCCCGAGGAGCGGCCGCGGGAGTGGCGCCACAACCAGGGCAGCAGGTGAACGCGCCACCAGCGCACCTCCGCCGCGAGCCGCGCAGCGGAGCCGGCCGGCGGGCCCGCGGCCAGCGGCTGCTGCCACAAGGCGTCGGCGTCGGGCAGGCGCAGCGCGTGGGCGAGCGCTTCCGCGATGCGCGCGTGCCCGGCCGCGTTCGCGTGCAGCCGGTCGTCGCTCCACAACCGCGGGTCCGAGGCCACCGGGTAGGCCGCGACGTCCACGAGCACGCCGCCGCAGCGCGCCGTGGCCTCGCGCAGCGCGTCGTTCATCGCTCGGAGCCGGGCGCCCAGCGGCCGGGCCAGCGGCAGCACCGGGCCGAGGTCGGGCAACGTGAAGGTGAGCAGCGTGGCGCCGCCGTCGACGAGGGGGCGCTGGATCGCCTCCACGTCGGCCGCGTAGCGGGCGGGATCGAAGCGCCGCCGCAACAGGTCGTTGGTCCCGCAGGCGAGCGTCACCAGGTCGGGCCGCAGCGCCAGCGCGGCGGGGAGCTGCTCGTCGTGCACCTGGCGCGCCGTGCGCCCGCGCACCGCGAGGTTCGCGTAGAGCAGTCCGCCCTGGACGCAGGCCACGCGCTCCGCGAGGCGGTCGGCCCAGCCGCGGTAGGCGCGGCCGTCCGACGGAGCCCCCATGGGACCGGCGCCGGGTTCATCCCGGCGTCGGAACGCGTCTGGGGTTTGGGGGCGGAGGAGGCCGGAGTCGTCCGACGTAGCCCCCATGGGACCGGCGCCGGGTTCATCCCGGCGTCGG
>WYBL01000101.1 GCA_011526565.1 Acidobacteriota bacterium
CATGCTCGGCGCGCTGGTCGCCGGCTACGTCGTCTACGGCCGCTTCATCGCGGGAGTGGTCGGCGTCGACCCGACCCGGCCCACGCCCGCGCACACGAAGCGCGACGGCGTCGACTACGTGCCGGCCAACCACTGGCTGGTGCTGTTCGGCCACCACTTCTCGTCGATCTGCGCGGCCGGGCCGATCGTGGGTCCCGCGCTGGCCGTCGCGTACTGGGGCTGGGCGCCGTCGCTGCTGTGGATCCTGCTCGGCGGCGTGCTGATGGGGGCCGTCGCCGACTTCACCGCGCTGGTCGTCGCCGTGCGCCACGGAGGGGTCTCGATCTCCGAGGTCACGGGGCAGGTCGTCAGCCATCGCGCGCGCATGCTGTTCTCCGTCTTCATCTTCATCGCGCTGATCCTGGTGCTGGCCGTTTTCTCCGTGCTCACCGCCGGGACCTTCATCGAGGCGCCCGAGATCGTGATCCCGAGCTGGGGCATCCTGCCGGTGGCCGTCCTGGCCGGCGTGGTCCTGAACCGTGAGGGCGATGGCCGCGGGCGCCTGGCTTCGGTCACCGTGCTGGGGCTCGCCGCGATCGTCGGCCTGCTCGTGCTGGGGCACGAGGTTCCGGTCGCGCTGCCGGAGCTGCTGGGCCTGTCGGCCCAGACCACCTGGATTCTCGCCCTGCTCGCCTACTGCTTCGTGGCCTCCGTCGTTCCGGTTCAGTACCTGTTGCAGCCGCGCGACTACCTGTCGTCCTACGTGCTGTTCGTCACGATCGGCCTCGGCCTGCTCGGCATCTTCGTCGTGGCCCCGCAGTTCCAGGGCGCAGCCTTCACGTCGTTCGTGCCCGCGGAGTGGCCGGTGGCGGGGCCGCTGTGGCCGATGATGTTCGTGACCATCGCCTGCGGCGCGCTGTCGGGGTTCCACTCGGTCGTCTCGTCGGGCACCACCTGCAAGCAGCTCGACAACGAAGCCCACGCCTGCCGCGTGGGTTACGGCGCGATGCTCACGGAGTCGCTGGTCG
The DNA here is from genome assembly GCA_011526565.1 of Acidobacteriota bacterium. GTDB lineage: Bacteria > Acidobacteriota > Vicinamibacteria > Fen-336 > Fen-336 > WYBL01. Next base: position 1,008 of record WYBL01000101.1, read on the forward strand.
CGACCCTGGTCGTGGTCGCCGTCGGCGCCGGGATCACCGTCAGCCGCCACGCGGAGCTGCTGCGCGGCCCGGGCGGCGCCATCGCCGCCTTCGGCGAGGGCTACGGCACGCTCACCCGCTGGCTGTTCGGCGACTACGGCATGACCTTCGCCGTGATGGCGCTCAACTTCTTCATCCTGACCACGCTCGACACGGCGACCCGCCTCGGCCGCTACCTGCTCGAAGAACTGCTCGGCTGGCGCAACCGCTACGCCGCCACGTTCGTGGTGGTGGCGCTGGCGGCGGCGCTGGCGCTCAGCGGCCAGTGGCGGGTGCTGTGGCCGGCGTTCGGCGCCTCGAACCAGCTCGTCGGCGCCCTCGCACTGCTGGTCGTCTCCGCCTGGCTCCTGCAGAACGGGCGTCCGCGGTGGCCCACGCTGATCCCGGCGATCCTGATGCTGGCGACGACGGTGGCCGCCCTCGGCTGGCAGGTGTGGGGTGCCTTGACCCAGGCGAAGCCGAACCTGTTCCTGGCGGGCCTCGGCATCGTGCTCGTGGTGCTGGCGATGGCCGTGCTGCGCGAGGCCGTGCCGGCGCTGCGCCGCGGCAGACGCGTGCCCGTCGCGAGCTGAGCCGGCCGGCCGTTTCAGGCGCCCGCGGGCTCGACCTCGATCGCGACCGGACGGCCGCGCCAGTAGGGCCACGGGCCGGAGTCGAGCCACCACTCCACGACGGCGTCGGTCGGCACCGTGCGGCCGCCGACTTCGCCCCACGCGAGCAGCCGGGCCTGCCAGGGCCGCGGACAGGCGCGCCCCCGCCCGTCGTCGCAGGGCCGGTCGGGAGCGAACACCGAAGTGAGGCGGCCATCCCCGCCGAAGCGGAACTCGAGCGCGACCGCCGCCCCGCCCGCTCCCGCGTGGGCGCGCGCGCGCCGGCCGTCGATCGCTTCCCAGCTCACGCCCATCCGCGGCAACAGCGCTGCCGGGAACCAGGCGGCTTCGCCCAGGTAGCGCAGCAGCGCGCCGCGCGCGATCTCCGGCGTGCCCTCTGCGCTCGCAACCGTGAACGCCGCGGCGACCTTCGCCCGCATCGAGCCGACGCCCTCCACGAGGCCGTCGCGCACGAACACCTCCACGCCCCGGCCCATGCGGATGCGGGCGTCCCAGACGAAGCCGGGCGCGGCGGGCACGAACCACTGGTCCGCGGTGAACGGCGCCCACTCGAGCGCGCCGGGCCGCCCGAGGTTGAACTCGCCCTGCCAACGGACCCGTACGCTCGCCGGCAGCGCCGAGCCTTCCGGCACGACCTGGCGCAGGAACCCGGCGACGGGGGCGGGCACCTGCTCGAAGTCGGCCGCCCCGATCGGCGCGAGCGGCACGCGAGCGGCCGTCGAGCGAAGACGCGAGCGCAGCCGCGCGCCCTCCCCTTCCCAGCGCCTCCGCGCGAGGTGCAGGCCACCGGCGACCAGGGCCGCGGTACCGGCGAGCCCGGCCGCCGTGGCGAGCATCTCAGGCCGCCCGGACCTGCGGACCGGGGTGCTCGACGACGCTCTCGAGCGGCCGGCGCAGGCTGAACGGCGCCGGGCGGCCGTAGCCGAAGCGCATCATCAGCAGCGCGTGCTCGCCACGGGCACCGAGCCACGACTCGAGCTGCGCCCGCAGCGGACGGACCTCGATCACCGGGTTGAGGAACGCGGTGCGAACGCCGAGCGCCGTCGCGTGCAGCGCGAACCTCACGGCGGCGCGCCCGATCTCGACCCAGGCCGGGATCGCATCGCGGGTGGCGAGGAACACGACGAGGCCCGCGCAGTGGCGCACGGCCTCCACGTCGGCGAGGTTCTGGGCGTCGGGCGTGAGCAGCCGGCGCGCCAGGCGGCGGCCGAGGCCCGCCGGCAGCGGCGGCCGGCCCGCGACGCGGCCGGCCAGGCCGTCGCCCGTCGCCCGCGCGGAGGACGGGTTGAAGCGGATCCAGTCGAGCAGTTCCTCGCGGAACGCGGCGTCGCCGAGCTGCGCGCGGTTGGCCTCGACGAGGTACTCGAGCACCTGCTCGCGCTCGACGACGCCGGCCAGCATCACCGGACGCACGCCTTCGCCGCGCCCTGCCCGCTCCAGCAGCCGCAGCTCGGTGGCCTCCAGCGGCTCGGGGTCGTAGGGCGCTCGCACGCACTGGCGGCGCGGGATCGCCCGCGACAGTTCGGTTGCGCGCACACCGCGCGAGCGCTCGTACGCGACGGAGACGTCCTGCCGACGCGGATCGAACGCCACCCGGGTCCGATGGCCCTGAGCGGCGGCCGCGTGCACCAGGGTCTCGGCGGCGCAGCCGAGGCTCTTCCAGAGGTGGGCGTCGTCGGGGTCCACGACCGGGCAGCGGCGGCTGAAGTCGGGCCGCACCCGCATCCCCATCGCCTCGTGCTCGAAGAACCAGGGCTGGGTGTTGTGGGAGGACGGCGCGAGGATCGCCAGCCGCACCAGCTCGCGCCGATCGAGCGGGCTCGTGGAGTCCTCGAGCACCGGCCCCCGCTGAGCGCGGGCGGCCCGGTCGTAGCCGGCGGTTCCGAACATGGCGACGCCTCCCGGAGGTGAGCTCCGGGAGGCGCTCGAGCAAGTCCCGTACCCGCAGAACCTGCGGGTACGCTAGGGTTGGCGCGGCCCGAAGCGGACCAGCACGTCCTGGACGAACAGCGCCTCGATCTCGCCGTCCGATTCCGGGTCGGCGAACGTCGCGCGCAGGCAGACGAGATCCTCGGCCAGCGTGCAGCGTTCGCGGCGCAGGGCGCGCCCGAGCAGGGCCTCGACCTCGTCGTACAGCAGGCCCTTGCGCAACTCCTCCGGAGCGTCGGGCATCCCGCCGGTGGTGTCCGCGTCGGGATCGGTCGACGCCTCGCCCGGCTCGGCGGCGCCGCCCATCTCGACCCACGGCTGCAGCGTGCGCTCCAGTCCCTCGGACGTCAGCACCTCGGCGGGGACCCGCTTCTTGAACCGCAGATTGATCCGCGAGCCCGACCGCAGCGAGCGCTCCGCATCGCGAAGCCGGGCCTGCTGGTTCCAGTCTTCCACCTCGCGGCGCTCGCGGGCGTCGCGGCGCTCGCGCTCGTCGCGCAGGTCGTCGCGCTCGCGCTCGAGCCGGCGCCGGCGCTCGCGGTCGGTCTCGGCCTTGATCTCCTTGTCGAGGTCCTGCTCGCGCCTCGTCTTCGACCGCGCCGTGAACGAACGGGTGGTGGTGTCGCTGCCCCAGTTGAAGCCGCCGCCGCCGAGGTGGAACTCGATCATGTCGTCCTTGAGCTTGACCCGCGTCACCTGCTGGCGGCTGTCGGCCGCGATCGCGACGTCGTACTCGCGGAGGCGGTCGGCGTGCTGGGCCATGTCCATCGGCCGCTCGCGATCGAAGCGCAGGTCGAGGCCCTTGTGGCTGGCCGGCAGGTCGACCTTGACGCGCACCCAGCGACCCTCGAAGGCGCGCTTGAGCGCCTCCTCCTCCGGCTTCGCGGCGAGCGCGGGCAGCGCCAGCAGCAGCGAGACGACGACGGCGAGCGGTCGCGTCATTTGTCGGAACCTCCGGATCGGCCGAGCATACCCGCGGTAGAGTCGCCACGGGTTTCGTGTTCTGGCGCTTCGTGCGGCACGGCGCCGTGCGCGTGACGTGGTCCCGCTTCCCGCTCCACCTCGGCGCAGACGAGAGCGCGCTGCGCCACGTCGCGCGCGAACGCCACCGGCACGGGCGAGCCGCTGTACTGGGAGCTGCGGGTGGAGGCGGAAGGCCGGCCGGGGTTCGCGGCCGCGCTGCTGCTGCCGGTCTACGCCCGGGAGCCGCGCCGCGACCGAGCGCGAGCTCAGCCGCGGCCGGCGTGGGCCCGCACGAAGGCCGCGATCTCGCCGGCCATCGCGGCGGCCTCGGGCTCGAGGGGCAGCGCGTGCCACGCGCCCTCCAGCTCGACCAGGCGCTTCACGGGACTGCCGAAGCGGGGGAACGCCGCGCGGGTGCCGGCGATCGGCACAATGCGGTCGGCGGTGCCGTGGAACGCGAGCAGCGGCGCCTGCAGGTCGCCCGCGTGCGCGAGCAGCTCGTCGAGTCCCGCGATCGCCGCGGCTCCCAGCGCCGGCGTCAGCTTCGACTGCCACAGCGCGTCGGCGAGGTACTCGGCCCGCGCGGCCTCGTCCCGCGTCACGCCGGTCATGTCGAGGCCGGGGTCGAGCCGCAGGCGCGGGGCGATGCGCACGACCAGCGGCAGCAGGGCGCGCAGCAGCGGCGACGTGGCGGAGGCGTCGAGCGCAGGCGCCATCGCCACCACGGCGGGCACGGCCATCGGCTCCGCGAGGGCCGCGCTCAGGCACAGCAGGCCGCCGAGGCTGAGCCCGCACAACGCGGGGCGCGCCCCGTGGTCCTCGGCCACCGCGCGCGCGAGCTGCAGCAGGTCCCCGCGGAACGCGGGCCAGGAGGGCGCGTACATCCGCGGCCCGCCGGAGCGGCCGTGGCCGCGCAGGTCGAAGCCGTAGACCGCGAGACCGTGGTCGACGAGCCGGGTCGCCAGCCGCTCGTACGGCAGCGCGCGCGAATGGTCGTTGAGGCCGTGCACGAGCAGGACGGCCGCCGCGGGCTCGCCGGCCGGCAGCCGCCGCCACGCGTGAAGCTCGACCCCGTCGGGCGTCGCGAGCGTCTCGGGGAAGTCCATCGCACCGGGAGTATCGCGCAGGGCGGGCCGGGCTCCGCGCGGCGCGCGCGATTTTCGGGCGCGCCGGAGGCGTGGGCTAGACTGCCTTCACGATGAGCAAGGATCCGACGTTCCGCGTGCTGGTCGAGGCGCCGCAGCGCTCCGCGCGCTACGAGGCCTACCGCCGCGAGTGGGACCGCCGCGAGGCGGACATGGACCCCGCGACCCACCCCGTCCACGTCGACCTCGAGTCGGTGGCGGTCTGCGACCTGCGCTGCGGCAGCTCCGAGGACGACCCGCAGGGCTTCTGCCAGATCTGGACCCACGAGCACATCCGCACCCAGGGCTTCGACGAGCACACCTACCAGCGCGGCTACATGGACCCGGTGCTGTACGGCCGGCTGATCCAGCAGTGCGCGGACATCGGGGTCAGCTCGATCAAGCTCAACTACCGCGGCGAGCCGTCGCTGCACCCGCGGATCGTCAGCTTCGTGCGCGAGGCGGCGGCGCTGGGCTTCCCCGACATCATGATCAACACGAACGGCAACGGCCTCGCCCGCAAGCAGCCCGACCTGTTCTACAAGGTGGTGGAGGCCGGCGTCACGGACCTGATGTTCTCGGTCGACGCCTGCGAGCCGGAGAGCTACCACCGCCAGCGCGTGGGCGGCAAGTGGGAGGTGCTGCTCACCTCGGTGCGCCAGGCCGTGCGCGCGCGCGACGACGGCAAGGGCGCGCCGGACCTGAAGATCCGGGCCTCGGTCGTGCGCACGCACCTGAACGCCGAGGCGGTCGACAGCGGCCGCATGGAGGAGTTCTGGAAGGGCAAGATGGGGGTCGACTGGATGTCGATCTCGGAGTGCTACTTCCCCGCCGGCACCCAGCACTCGTGGCAGGCCGCGCACTGGCGGCAGATGAGCGCGGCCGAGTTCCAGTGCCCGGACCCGTTTCGGCGCATGGTCGTGACCTGGGACGGCCGCCACACGATGCCGTGCTGCCAGGGCTTCACGATGGAGATCGACGGCGGCCCGGTGGTGGGCGGCGCGCGGGCGCCGCTGCGCTCGATCCGCGAAGTGTGGGGCAGCGCCAACTTCGAGCGCCTGCGCGCGGCGCAGCGCAACCGGAGCTGGGACGACCCGGCCTCCGGCGAACCGATCTGCCAGCACTGCGCCGTGACCAAGCTGCCGACGCCGGTCCCGTTCGCCGGCAAGCGGGCGCTGCCGGTGCGCGACTGACGGAGGTGCGATGAAGCCGATCCACGACCACGTCAAGGCGATCCTCGCCGGGCTCGGCGAGGACCCGGAGCGCGAGGGGCTGCTGAAGACGCCGGAGCGCGTCGAGAAGTCGCTGCGCTTCCTGACCAAGGGCTACGCCGAGGACCCGGTGGCGCTGCTCAACGAGGCGCTGTTCACCGTCTCCTACGACGAGATGGTCGTGGTCAAGGACGTCGACATGTACAGCATGTGCGAGCACCACATGCTGCCTTTCTTCGGCAAGGCCCACGTCGCCTACATCCCCGACGGCAAGGTGATGGGGCTGTCCAAGGTGCCGCGGCTGGTCGACATGTTCGCGCGGCGGCTGCAGGTGCAGGAGCGGCTGACCGTGCAGATCGCCGAGGCGATCGAAGAAGTCGTCAAGCCGCGCGGCGTCGCCGTCGTGATCGAGGCGATGCACTTCTGCATGCTGATGCGCGGCGTCGAGAAGCAGAACTCGGTCGCGGTGACGTCGTGCATGCGCGGGGTGTTTCGCGAGGACCGCGGCACCCGCAACGAGTTCCTGGCCCTGATCCGCAAGCGCCCCGACTCGCTGCTCTGAGCCGGGCCGGGCGCCCTACCGCAGCTCGCAGAGGCAGTGGGCGTAGACCCCGCGCGGGTCGTTCCAGGCCGCCAACTCGTCCGCCTCGAGGGCGACCGCGCGCAGCACGGCCTCGGCCGGGCCGCCGGGCGCGTCTTCCGCCGGGACCAGCGTGTACCCGAAGCGGGCGGCGAGGCGCGAGGCGCGGGCCGAGAAGCCCGCCATCAGCTTCTCGCGCAGCGAGCGCTCCTTCTCCACGTACGTCACCCGGTACTTGTCGCCCAGCTTCGCCTTCTGCGCCGCCGAGGCGATCGCGTCGGAGAGCCCGCCCAGCTTGTCGACCAGGCCGCGGTCCTTCGCGTCGGCCCCGCTCCAGACCCGGCCGCGGGCGACCTTGTCGACCTCGTCGCGGGTCATCTTGCGGGCCTTGCCCACCCGCTCGAGGAAGTCCTCGTAGCCGCGGTCGATCATCGCCTGGATGGCCCCCCCGGCCTCGGGCGGCAGCGCGCGGTCGAGGCGGACGCCGGCCCACGGCGCCGTGCCGACGCCGTCGACGCGCATGCCGAGGTGCTTCGAGAGCGGCTTCTCGAACGTTGGGAACATGCCGAAGATGCCGATCGAGCCGGTGATCGTCTCGGCGCTGGCCCAGATCTCGTCGGACGAGGTCGCGATCCAGTAGCCGCCCGAGGCGGCGACCGAGCCCATCGACACGACCACGGGCTTCTTCGCGTCGCGCGCGAGCTGCAACTCGCGTCGGATCACCTCGGACGCGAACGCGCTGCCGCCGCCGCTGTCGACGCGCAGCACGATCGCCTTCACCTTCTCGTCCTCGCGCGCCGTGCGGATCAGCTCCGCCGTCGAGTCGCCGCCGATGCGCCCGGGCGCGGCCTTGCCGTCGACGATCGAGCCCTTCGCGACCACAACGGCGACCGCGTCGCCTTCGCCCTTCGTGCTGGGGCGGTCGTCGCCCAGCGCCTCGAGGTAGGTCGCCATCGACACCTGCCTGAACGACTTCGCCTTCTCGTCCTTGCCGGCGAGCTGGATCATCCGCGCCCGCACCTCGTCGCGCGAGGCCAGACGGTCCACCAGCTTCGCGTCCAGCGCCATCTTCCCGGGATCGCCGCCCGCCGCCTTCAGTCGCGCGGGGAGCTGCTCGACGAAGGCCGCGAGCGCCTCGGGTGTCGTCTTGCGGGCGCGGGCGACGCCCGTGAGGTAGGCCCGCCACAGGTCGCCCATCCACTCCAGGTCGGCCTCCTTCGCCTCGGGCGACATGTCGTTGCGCAGGTAGGGCTCCACGGCGGACTTGTACTCGCCGACCCGGAACACGTTCCAGGTGACGCCGAGGCGGTCGATCGCGTCGCGGTAGTAGGTGCGGTAGCGGCCGAAGCCCTCGATCAGCACCATGCCCTCGGGGTCGAGCAGGATCTCGTCGGCGTGGGCGGCGACGTGGTAGCGACGCATGTCGAACGTGTCGCCGGCGGCGATCACCTTCTTGCCGGACTTGCGGAAGTCCTGGAGCGCGGCCGCGACGTCCTGCAGGACGGTCATCCCGGCGCCGCCCATCTCGTCGAGGTCCAGGTAGACCGCGGAGATGCGCTCGTCGTCCTTCGCCGCGGCCAGCACGTCGAGCACGTCACGCAGCAGCGTCTGCGGCCCGCCGCCGCCCGCGAGGCCGGCCACCAGGTCCTGCGGCGAACGCGCGGTGAGCTGCTCGACGATCTCGCCTTTCGGCGCGACCACCAGCGCGGCCCCCTTCTCGACCTTCGGCCCGCCGGCCACGGCGGCGACGACGGCGCCGATCACGAGTGCCAGGAACAGCAGGTTGACGAACAGGCGGCGCGACTGGTCGAGCGCGCGGCCGAGGGCCGAGAAGACGCGGCGGGGCAGCGAGCGGGGGCGATCGTCGTTCATGGAAGAGCCTCTTCGAAAAGCCGAACTCGCGGCGAGCAGCGCGGCGTCGTCAGTCGCCGAACAGCTCGCCGCCGAACAGGGAGTGGCCACCGACGGCGGTGCGCAGGGCCCAGGCGGCCACGGCCAGCAGCAGCGCCACGACGAAGGCGGAGCCCGGGAACGCCCAGTGCCCGGGCGACAGGACCAGCGGGAACTCGAGCAGCACGCCGAAGCCGATCATGTTGGCGGCCAGCGCGACCAGCCCGAAGCGCATCAGGACGAAGATCGGCACCGCCATCACCGCGGCCATCAGCAGCAGCATCAGCGGCAGGTTGGATCCGATCTGGAGCGCGGGCTGGAGGCCGAACAGGACGGACGCCACCACCGCCGCTCGCAGGTCGCCGCGCAGCACGACCCGCAGCAGGAACAGCAGCAGGATCAGGCCCAGCGCCATCGCCACCGAGTCGAGGGCGCGGTCGAGCAACGCGTCGATCAGCAGGCCGGGGCCCGTCAGCGCGTCGAGCCCGAAGTACTGCGGGCCCAGCGGGGCCAGGCCCAGCACCTCGCGCAGCCGCAGGATGGCGACGAACGCCAGCGAGAAGGCTGCGCCGGTGGCGAGCCCGTAGAGCACGTGGCGGCCGACCAGCGGGTCGCGCCAGCCGCCCGCCAGCAGCCGGGTCCACGAGATCAGCACGTGCGGCCAGCGCCGCCGCAGCGAGGGCTCCACCGCCACGTACATCACCCACAGCGCCGCGGCCGCCAGCAGGCTCCAGGCCGTCCCGATGAAGAGCAGCCACAACTCCTGGTTGAGGTCGGGCACGTGGTCGGCGACCAGGGCCCAGTCGAGCAGCATCGCCAGCAGCGCGGCCCAGCCCAGGCGCGCCGCGCCGCGGCGGTCGCCGCGGCCGCTGCGCAGGTGGCGGAAGGCCAGCAGGCCCGCAGCGCCGAGCACGCCGACGAACAGGCCGATGCCCAGCGCGTTGGACTGGCGCTGGGCCTGGGAACGCTCGAAGACCTGCTGTCGTTCCGCCCGCGTCCACGGCGCGATCACCTGGAACCACACGACCCGTCCGCCGTGGCCGGCCGCCTCGACCCGCAACTCGAGCTCGGGCCGCTCGGCCAGCCGGCCCACGAAGGCCACCCGCCGGTCGACGTCGAACGGTGGCCGCCAGCGCGGCGACGCGGGCTGGAACTGCGCGGGGTCGAGGTCCGCGAGGCGGAAGACCAGGCCCCAGTCGGGTTCCGCGGCCGGCTCGCCGGCCGCCTCGGCCTCGAACTGCGGGGTCACCGAGTAGAACTCGACGGGCCGGCCCGCCATGTCCAGCTCGACGCCGGCCATGCCGGCGACCACGATCGGCGGAGTCGACCAGAAGACGCGGCCGCTGGGCGCCGTCGACACCAGCGGGCGCGGACTCTGGCGGTACCAGTACGTGACGAACGGCGGGCGGCCGCCGCGAATCCGCTCCCAGCGGTCCGGCTCGCTCCGCTGTTCGATCCATCGCGCCTGGTCCAGGTCGATGCCGAGCCCGGTCGCGCTGTCCACGGCCGGGGCCGAGTGGCCCAGCTCGCGCAGGGCCGAGACGGCGCGGTCCTCGAGCACCGCCGGGGCGAGCGCGAACGGCACCTGGTTCTGCAGGTGGCGGGGCAGTCCCAGCGCGAGCGCCGCGAACCCGCACAGCACCGTGACCGCGAACAGCGCCCACGCCCGCGCCGGCGCCAGCGCCTCGGTGCCGCCGGCCGCGGCCACCATCTCCGGCGACGGGGTCTGGCCCGCCGCCAGCGCGTCGGCCAGCGGGTCGCCGCCCGGCAAAGCCGCCGAGACCCACAGCGCCGAGGCCGGCCGCCGCGCCGGGTCCTTCTCGAGGCAGCGCAGGATCACCCGCTCGACGGCCGGGTCGATGTCCGGCGTCAGCGTCGAGGGCAGCGGCGGCACCTCCTCCTGGTGCTGGCGCGCCAGCTCGGTGTAGCTGCGCCCGTCGAACGCGCGGCGGCCCGTGAACAGCTCGTAGAGCACGAGACCGAGCGCGTAGAGGTCGCTGCGAATCGTCACCTCGCGCCCGGCGAGCTGCTCGGGCGCCATGTAGGCCGGCGTGCCCGAGCGCACCTCGTGACCGTCGACGCCGCCGGCGAAGGCGGCCAGGCCGAAGTCGGTCAGCCGGGCCTTGCCGCGGCCGTCGAGCATGATGTTGTCGGGCTTCAGATCGCGGTGGAGGATGCCCTTGTCGTGCGCCGCGGCCAGCCCCGCGCACACCTGGCGCGCGATCTCCAGCGCCTTCTCCCCCGGCAGCCTCCCGATCCGCCGCGACAGCGCCGCCAGGTTCTCGCCGTCGACGTACTCCATCGACAGGAACGGCTGCCCCTCGAAGTCGCCGATGTCGTGGACCCGGCACACCGCCGGGTGGGCGATCTCGCGCGCGACCCGCACCTCTCCGTAGAAGCGGGCCAGCCGCTCGGGGTCGTGGACGAGCGTCTCGGGCAGGAACTTGAGGGCGACCGGCTGGCCGAGCCGCAGGTCGTCGGCCCGCCACACCTCGCCCATCCCGCCGCGCCCGAGCGGCCCGACGATCCGGTAGCGGTCGGTGAGGAGCTGCCCCGGGTGGAAGCGATCGGAGGGCATGTCGCCGGCCCGCGAGAGGTGGCGCGGCGTGGCCGAACCGGAGGCGGGCGTGCGCGGTCCCGGCGTCGGCACCGGCGGCGTCTCCCGCGGCCGCGGCGCGGTGCCCGTCGGAAGTTCGGAGCCTTCTTCGTCGCCGCTCACGGGCGTAACTTGAACACAGGTCGCGACCGGGCGCCAAGCGCCGGCGCTGCGGCGCCGCGGCGGAGGCGGCACCGCCGTCCACGACAGGGTTATCGTGTCCGTTGCAAGGAGGTGGCCGATGCCGGCCTACGTCGTCGCCGAGGTGGAGGTGAAGGACGCTGTCGAGTACGAGGAGTACAAGGCCAAGGCTGCGGCATCGATCGCCCTCTACGGCGGGCGCTACCTCGCCCGCGGCGGTGAGGTCGCGGCCCTCGAGTGCGAGGCGCCGCCGCGGCGCATCGCCATCCTCGAGTTCCCGACGCTGGCGCGGGCGAAGGAGTGGTTCGGCTCCCCCGAGTACACGCAGGCGCGCGCCATCCGGCTGCGGGCAGCGACCGCGCGCCTGTACGCCGTCGACGGCGTGGCCTCGACCTGACCCCTCGAAGTCGGTCGAGCGCGGCGGGTTGCGCTCTGCCAGGGCGCGCGTCCTTCACAGCGAGAAGGAGCGCTCGCGCAGCGCCTTGATGTGGTCGCGCAGTTCCGCCGCCTTCTCGAACTCCAGGTTCTTCGCGGCCTCGCGCATCTGCTTCTCGAGCGCCTTGATCTCGCGCTCGAGGTCGTCGGTCGTGCGGAAGCGGTCGAGGTCCAGCTTCTTGTCGCGCTGCGGGATCTCCGGGTAGTCCGACTCGTAGACCGTGGTCAGCAGTTCTCCGAGCTGCTTGCGCACGCTCTCGGGCGTGATGCCGTGCTCGCGGTTGTACTCCTGCTGGCGCGCGCGGCGGCGATCGGTCTCGCCCATCGCCGCCTTCATCGAGTCGGTCTCCTGGTCGGCGTACAGGATGACCGTGCCGTCGACGTTGCGGGCGGCGCGGCCGATGGTCTGGATCAGCGAGCCCGCGGAGCGCAGGAAGCCCTCCTTGTCGGCGTCGAGGATGGCGACCAGCGAGACCTCCGGCAGGTCGAGCCCCTCGCGCAGCAGGTTGATGCCGACTAGCACGTCGAACTCGCCCAGCCGCAGGTCGCGCAGCAGCTTGACCCGCTCCAGCGTCTCGATGTCGGAGTGCAGGTAGCGCACGCGGACGCCGAGGTCGGTGTAGTACTCGGTGAGGTCCTCGGCCATGCGCTTGGTCAGCGTGGTGACCAGCACCCGCTCGTTGCGGGCGGCGCGGACGCGGATCTCGGCCAGCAGGTCGTCGACCTGGCCCGCGACCGGCCGCACGTGGATCACCGGGTCGACGAGGCCCGTCGGCCGGATCACCTGCTCGACCACGACGCCGCGGCTCTTCGCCAGCTCGTACGGCCCCGGCGTCGCCGAGACGTAGATCACCTGCCCCAGCCGCTGTTCGAACTCCTCGAAGTTCAGCGGGCGGTTGTCGAGCGCCGACGGCAGCCGGAAGCCGTACTCGACGAGCGTGGTCTTGCGCTGGCGGTCGCCGTGGAACATGCCGCGCACCTGCGGCACGCTCTGGTGGCTCTCGTCGATCACCATCACCGCGTCCTTCGGCAGGTAGTCGAGCAGGGTCGGCGGCGGCTCGCCGGGCGCGCGGCCCGACAGGTGGCGCGAGTAGTTCTCGATGCCGTGGCAGTGGCCGACCTCGCGCAGCATCTCGAGGTCGAACATCGTGCGCTGGTGCAGGCGCTGCGCCTCCAGCAGCTTGCCCTGCAGCTCCAGCTCGCGCTGGCGCGGCAGCAGCTCCTCCTCGATGGTGCGGATCGCGTCCTCCAGCCGCGGCCGCGGCGTCACGTAGTGGGAGGACGGGTAGATCGCGACCTGGGCCAGCTTCGCGAGCGGCTTGCCGGTCAGCGGGTCGAACGACTGCAGCGACTCGATCTCGTCGCCGAACAGCTCGACCCGGATGCCGAACTCCTCGTAGGCGGGGATGATCTCGACGGTGTCGCCGCGGACCCGGAACGTGCCGCGCTTCAAGTCCATGTTGTTGCGGTCGTAGCGGGCCTCGACCAGCTTGGAGAGCAGCTCCGAGCGGTCGAGGGTGTCGCCGACGCGCAGGAACAGCAGCATCCCGTAGTAGGCCTCCGGCGAGCCGAGGCCGTAGATGCAGGAGACCGAGGCGACGATCACCACGTCGCGGCGCTCGAACAGCGAGCGCGTCGCCGACAGCCGCAGGCGGTCGATCTCCTCGTTGATCGTCGACTCCTTGTCGATGTAGGTGTCGGACTGCGGGACGTAGGCCTCGGGCTGGTAGTAGTCGTAGTAGGAGACGAAGTACTCGACCGCGTTGCGCGGAAAGAACGACTTGAACTCCTGGTAGAGCTGGGCAGCCAGCGTCTTGTTGTGGGCCAGCACCAGCGCCGGGCGGTTGACCGCCTCCAGCACCCTGGCGATCGTGTAGGTTTTGCCGCTGCCGGTGACGCCGAGCAGCACCTGCTCCTTGTCGCCCCGCTCGAGCCCGGCCACCAGCTCGGCGATCGCACGCGGCTGGTCGCCCTTGGGCTCGTACTCGCTCTCGACCGTGAGCCGGGTGTCGGCCAGCGCCGGCGCCAGCCGCGGGGCCTCCTCGCGGGTTTTCGCCATCCGAGCATCATATTCGGCGCCCTGCCCTGCCGGTTCCGCCGGAGTCGGGGCACACGGCTACAATCGCCCTCGCAATGGACGACGCCACCGTCATCGACGCCGCGGCCGACGTGGAAGGCCGCATCCAGGGCCAGGACGCCCGCATCCACGGCCGCTTCAAGGGCGACATCGAGCTCAAGGGCCGGCTCACGCTCGGCGAAGGAGCGAAGGTCGACGCCAAGGTGCGCTGCGAGTCCGCCGAGGTCGCCGGCGAGTTCCAGGGCGAGCTGCGCGCGCGCAGGGCCACCCTGCTCGAGAAGGCGAAGGTCTCGGGTACCGTCGTCGCCGAGGTCCTCGCGATCCGCGACGGCGCCGTGGTCAACGCCGCCATCGAGACGGCCACGCCGCCCGCGAAGTGAGGCTCGACGCGCTGGCGGCGCGGCTCGGCTGCGCGCTGCGCGGCGACGGCGCCGTCGAGGTGACGCGGGTGGCGGGTCTCGAGCAGGCGGGCCCTGGCGAGATCACGTTCCTCGCCAACCCGCGCTACGCCGAGAAGCTGGGCGCGACCCGCGCCTCGGCGGTGATCGTGCGGCCCGAGGTCGAGACGGCGCAGCCCGCGCTGCTGACCGACAACCCCTACCTCGCTTTCGCCCGCGCGCTCGAGGTGCTGCACCCGCAGCCGAAGCCGGCGCCGGGTGTGCACCCCGCGGCCTGCGTCGACCCGTCCGCCACGCTCGGCGAGGGCGTCCACGTCGGTGCGTACGCCGTGATCGGGGCCGGCTGCAGCGTCGGCCCGTGCAGCGTGATCCACCCCCACGTGGTGCTCTACCCCGGCGTCACCGTGGGAGCCGACTGCATGCTGCACTCCGGGGCGCAGGTGCGCGAGGGCTGCCGGCTCGGCGACCGCGTCGTGCTGCAGAACAACGCGGTGATCGGCGCCGACGGCTTCGGCTTCGCGCGCGACGCGCAGGGCCGCTACAACAAGATCCCGCAGGTCGGCATCGTCGTGCTCGAGGACGACGTCGAGGTCGGCGCGCTGACCGCGATCGACCGCGCGGCGCTGGCCGAGACCCGGATCGGCCGCGGCACCAAGCTCGACAACCTGGTCCAGATCGGCCACTCGGTGACGGTCGGTGAAGACACCGTGATGGCCGCCCAGGTCGGCATCGCCGGCTCGACGAAGGTCGGCCGCCAGGTGACGCTGGCCGGCCAGGTCGGGGTCGCGGGCCACTTGACGATCGGCGACGGAGCCATCGCGACCGGCCAGACCGGGGTGTCCTCGTCCGTCGAGGCCGGGGCCGTGGTCTCGGGGACCCCGGTCCAGAAGAGCCGCGAGTGGCGGCGCTCGTCGCTGCTGTTCGCGCGGCTGCCCGAGCTGTTCGCGCGCTTGAAGGCGGTCGAGAAGAAGCTCGGCGGCTGAAGCCGCGCGCTACGCCGCTACGAGGCCCAGTGGGGGAGGAAGCGGTCGCGCCACGTGCGCAGCGCGTCGGTCTGCACCTCGAGGCTGGTGATCTCGCCGAGCGCGTTGAGGGTGAACAGCGCGTTGAGCGGCGCGTCGCGCACGCCGGTCGAGGCCAGCCGCTTGCCGAAGCCGCCGTTGGCGACGCGCAGTTCCTCGAGGAAGCGGCCGAGCGCCTCCAGCGAGAAGTCGGCCGGCCGGCCGGCCTCGGCCAGGAAGTACTGCGCGAGCAGGAACGAAGACACCGTGCGGTAGGTCGACTCCTCCGGGCTCATGAACGGCAGGTGGGTGGCCAGCATCGGCCGCAGCCGGCTCAGGACCGGGCAGCCCGAGGCCACCGTGTAGATGCCGAACAGCGAGCCGAGGCACTCCTGGAGCGCGGCTTCCTTCGAGTAGGTGCGCCCCGCTGCCTCGACCTCGACGCGGACCCGCTCGAACGACTGTCGATCGGCGAAGGCTGCCACCAGCGGGTGGAGGCGCTCGGCGATCGGGCAGCGCGGCACGAGATCCTCGCGCAGCGGGCAGTTCGGGCACTGGTGATGGCCGAGGCGGGCCCACGCGGGGAACGGCTCGGGCGCCGGGCCCGCGAGCGCGAGCGTCACGGGGTCGAGCTCGACGACGAACTCGCGACGCGTTCCGTCCTCGAAGGCGAAGCGGTAGACGAAGCGCAGCGCGCGCCGGCTCATCGGGCGTTCGCTGCCGCGGCTTCCTGCGGCACCAGGTAACCCGGCCGATAGCGCAGGCGCAGGTCCTTGCGCCCGCCCTTCAGCTCGACCCGCAGCCGGCGGAAGCGCCCGTCGGGGGTCGGGTCGGGCGAGACGTAGCCGAGCACGTACTGCGCGCCCAGTTCCTCGAGCAGCTTCTTGTAGATGTCGGCCAGGTCGCGCGAGGCGTTGGGGGCGAAGACCTGGCCGCCGGTCAGCTCCGCCAGCTCGCGCAGCACCGACATCCCCCGCATCGCCCGCCCGCTCCCGGGCCGCAGCCCTTCCATGAACGCGATCGGGTAGATCGTCACCGGGCTGGCGCGCACGAGCCGCAGCAGTTCGCCGAACGAGAGCTCGCTCGTCGAGTCTTCGCCGTCGCTGAAGATGACCAGCACCTTGCGCCCGCTCTGGCCCTGGACCCGCGACAGGTAGACGGCCACCGCGTCGTAGAGCGCGGTGTTGCCGCCGCCGCGCAGGCCGTGGATGCGCTCGTACAACCCCTGCTGGCTCTCGGAGTCGTAGCGGGAGACGCGGATCTCCTCGCCGAAGAAGATCGTGTACAGCTCGCGGGCGCGCGGGATCGACTCGAGGAAGCGGCTGGCCGCCTCCTGCGACAGCTTGAGCGGGCGGATCATGCTCTCGCTGGTGTCCATCATCAGGCCCAGGTCGAGCGCGACGTCGTCGTCGGTGCCGGCCGCCGCCTGGTCGGTGAAGGCGCGGCCGAACAGCGACAGGTCGACCCGCCGGTCGTCCTCGTACACGACGAAGTCGTTCCGGGTCAGGCCGGTGACCAGCTTGCCCTTCTTGTCGAGCACGACGACGCTGACGTTGACCGTGCCCGACTCCGCCGAGAACGTGGGCACCGGCGGGCCGGCCTGCTGTCCGGCAGCCAGCGTCGGGGCCAGCAAGCCGAGAGCGACGGCGGCGATGCGGGGGCGGCAGGCGAGCATGGGGAATTCTAGTGCTAGCCTTGCGGACCTTGCCTGCGCCGACCGACGACGACCGCCACCGCGCGCTCGAGGCGCTGGCCGCCGCCCAGTGGCGGCTGGCGCTGCGGCTGACGCTGACGATGCTGGCGCTCTACGCCGGCTTCACCCTGCTGGTCGCCTGGGCCAAGCCGCTGCTCGCCACGCCGCTGGTCCCGGGCCTCAGCCTCGGCATCCTGCTCGGCGGGCTGCTGATCGTGGCGGCGTGGGTGCTGATCTGGATCTACGTGCGCTGGGCCAACGACCACTACGACCGCACGGTCGCGTCCCTGCGCGAGCGCTGAGCCGACTCCTTGGACACGAGCCTCGGCCAGACCCACGCGGCGGCGATCGCCTGGTTCTTCCTGTTCGTCGCCGCCACCCTCGGCATCACCTTCTGGGCCGCGCGCCGCACCCGCAGCACCGAACACTTCTACGCCGCCGGCCGCAGCGTCACCGGGCTGCAGAACGGCCTGGCGCTGGCGGGCGACTACATGAGCGCGGCCAGCTTCCTCGGCATCGCCGGGCTGGTGGCGCTCTCCGGGTTCGACGGCCTCATCTACTCGATCGGCTTCCTGGTCGGCTGGCCCGTGGTCACCTTCCTGATCGCCGAGCCCCTGCGCAACCTCGGCCGCTTCACCTTCGCCGACGTGGTCGCCGCCCGCCTGCGCCCGGTGCCGGTGCGGCTGGCCGCCGCCTTCGGCACGCTGGCCGTCGTCACGTTCTACCTGATCGCGCAGATGGTCGGCGCCGGCAACCTGATCAAGCTGTTGTTCGGCATCCCCTACGAGTGGGCGATCGTGATCGTCGGTCTGGTGATGACCGCCTACGTGCTGTTCGGCGGCATGCTGGCCACCACCTGGGTGCAGATCGTCAAGGCGGTGCTGCTGATCGGCGGCGCCTTCGCGCTCGCCGGCCTGGTGCTGTGGGAGGTCGGCGGCGGGCCGATCTCGCTCTTCGCCCGCGCCGCCGCCGAACACGGCGATCACGTGCTGGGGCCGGGCCAGCTCGTCGCCGACCCGCTCGACGCGCTCTCGCTCGGCCTCGCCCTGATGCTCGGCACCGCCGGCCTGCCCCACATCCTGATGCGCTTCTACACCGTGCCCGACGCGCGCACGGCGCGCACCTCGGTCGCGTGGGCGACGGGCTTCATCGGCGTCTTCTACCTGCTGACCTTCGTGCTCGGCTTCGGCGCGATGGTGATCGTCGGCCCCGAGGCGATCCGGGCCGTGGACAAGGGCGGCAACATGGCCGCGCCGCTGCTGGCCGAGGCCGTCGGCGGCACCGGCTTTCTCGGCTTCATCGCCGCCGTCGCCTTCGCGACGATCCTGGCGGTCGTCGCCGGCCTGACCCTGTCGGGCGCGGCGGCGCTGTCGCACGACGTGTGGGTCAACGTGGTGCGCGGCGGAGAGGCCCCGGAGCGCGAGCAGTTCCTCGTCGCGCGGGTGGCGACCGTGCTCGGCTCGCTCTCGGCGGTCGCGCTCGGCATCGTGTTCAAGGGCGAGAACGTCGCCTACATGGTCGGCCTCGCGTTCGCGATCGCCGCCAGCGCCAACTTCCCCGCCCTCGTGCTGTCGATCTTCTGGCGCCCGTTCTCGACCCGTGGCGCCCAGGCCAGCATGCTGGTCGGCACGCTGTCCTCGCTGCTGCTGATCTTCCTCTCGCCGACGATCCAGGTCGCGGTACTGGGCCACGCCTCGGCGCCCTTCCCGCTGAAGAACCCGGGCCTCGTCACCATCCCGCTGGCGTTCCTGGTCGGCATCGCGGTGTCCCTGCTGTTCCCCGAGCCCGAGGCCGCCGAGCGCTTCGACGCGATGCAGCGCCGCCTCCACCTCGGCCCGGAAACGGGCGAGGAGTAGGCCTCAGCCGCGCGGCGGGCGCTTCGAAGCCGTCTTCGCGCGCCGCCGGACGGCCTTGCGCCGTGCCGGCGCCGGCTTCGACCTTCCGGCGGCGAGCCCGGCGTCGAAGGCGACGGCCTGCGCGAGCAGCGCCGCCAAGCGCACTTCGTCGATGTCGCGCGCGGAGCGCACCTTGACGTGACGCACCCACTGCCCGCTCCCGTGCAGGAGCCCGTCCGGGTCGGCGAGCCGGGAGCCGCGGAAGAAGCCGAACTGCACGTAGTCGGGCCTGGAGTGGAGGTACGCGACCGGCTGGTTCGCGCCGATCCAGCAGCCGTTGCCCCACTTCACCGCTTCGACCAGGCCGGGCGCCGCGCGTCTCACAAGCCGGCGCAGCGCGCGCAGCAGCGGCTGGTGGCGCGTGAGCTGGTCCTTCAGGTACGCATCGAAGCTCGGGTACGCCTTCATCTGCAAGGGGCAGCCTCCGGGGCGTGAGGGTGGACCATCATGGAACGGACGGGCCGGCGGGCGTGAATCGACCAGGGCCGCAGCTCGAGCCTTGACGAGGGGGCGCACTAATGTTCAACTCAAGGTGAACCTGAGGTGACAGGATGCGGGACGCGATCAACGTCAAAGAGCTGCGGGCGTCGCTGCCCGCAGTCGTGCGCCGGGTCCGGGGCGGCGAGCGGATCACGGTGCTGTATCGGAGCCGCCCCGCGTTCCGGATCGTGCCGGTCGAGGACAGCGACCGCGGCGACGGCGCGCTCGACGCCGACACCCTCTTCCGCGCGGGGGCCGTCGGCCGCTCCAGCGACGGCCGGTCCGCCGCCGAGCACGACGACCTGCTCTACCGAGCTTGAAGCCCCTCTTCGTCGACACGGCGGGCTGGATGGCGTGCGCGGATGCCGCCGACCCCGCTCACGAGGCGGCTCGCGGCGCGCGTGATGCCGCGCTGGTCGCCGGGCGCCTGCTGCTCACGACCGACTACGTGATCGACGAGACGCTGACCCTGATCCGGATGAGGATGGGCATCGCCGCCACCGAAGCCTGGTGGGCGCAAGTCGAGGGCAGTTCCCGCGTGCGTCACGAGGCGATCGACGCCCTTCGTGCCGAGAAGGCACGGGCGGTGATGTTCCGCCATCGCGACAAGCGGTACTCCTTCACCGACTGCACCAGCTTCGTGGTGATGAAGGAGCTTCGCCTCAAGGAGGCGCTCACGACGGATCGCCACTTCCGCCAGATGGGGTTTCGCGCGCTGCCCTGAGTGGGCCGGGGCTCGGCGCCCTCAGCCGCGCGGCGGGCACTTGCCCTCGCGACACACCTCCTGGACGAGCCCGCGCAGCCATCGGTGTGCAGGGTCGGCATCCATCCGCGGGTGCCAGAACAGCGAGATCCGGAAACCCGGGACGGGGACCGGCAGCGGGAAGCCGTGCAGGTCGACCCGCAGGGAGCGGGTGTGAGCGTCGGGCACGGTGGCCACCAGGCCGCAGTCGCGGGCCAGCGCGATGGCCGCGGCGAAGCCACCGACGGTCGCGACGCCGTTGCGGGACAACCCGCGCCGCTCGAGCGCCTGGTCCACCGGCCCCATCTCCAGGCCGCGCCGCGAAACGAGGACGTGTCGCGCCGATGCGTAAGCCTCCGGCGTGATGCGGCCCTTCGCGAGCGGGTGCTTCCTGGCGACGACGCCGACGAAGCGGTCCTGGAACAGCCCCGCCGTGTGGATCTCGGGCCCCATGCTCGGGCTGGTGACACCCGTCTCCAGGTCCACGGCCCCTTCGCGCAGCGAGGCGCTGTCCTTGTCCTGCTTGGGCACGAACCACAGTCGAGCGCCAGGGGCCTCGTTCGCGGCACGGGCGATCAACCGCGGGCCGAAGGTCTCGGCGAAGCCTTCGCTGCTGCGGATCCGGAACGTCCTCGACAGCGACCCGAGGTCGAGCGCGAGGGCCGGGCGCAGCACCGCTTCCGCGTCGCCGACCACCTGGCGGACTCGATCCCGCAGCGCCTCGGCCCGTGGCGTGGGAACCAGCCCGCGACCGGCCCGGACCAGCAGTGGGTCGCCGGTCGCCTTGCGCAGGCGCGCCAGCGCGCGGCTCATGGCCGACGCGCTCAGTTGCAGCCGCCCGGCTGCGCGCACGACGCTGCCTTCGCTCAGCAGCACGTCCAGGGTCACCAGCAGGTTGAGGTCGGGCGTCGACATGCGCGAGGTGTACCACGAAACCCTGCGAGACATGGCGTTTGCTGCACGAACACATTGCGAATCATGCGTCTACCGCCCTGTCCGGCAGGACCCACCATGACCGGGTCGGCGTTGCGATTGCCGCGACGCCCCCGACCAGGGAGTCCCCGTGCCGCAGTCGCCGTCCCCCGCCTTCGCCGTGCCCTCGCCCGCTCGCGCCTCTGCCTGGGGCCTCGCCAGCCTGGCGCTGGCCGTGCTCCTCTCGTCGCTGGGAACCAGCATCGCCAACGTCGCCCTGCCGACCCTGGCCCGGGAGTTCGGAGCGTCGTTCCAGGCCGTGCAGTGGGTCGTCCTGGCTTACCTGCTCGCGGTCACGACCGCCCTCGTGATCGTCGGCCACCTCGGAGACCTGCTGGGTCGTCGCCGCCTGATGCTCGCCGGCTTCGTCGTCTTCGTGATCGGCTCGGCGGCGTCCGCCGGCGCGGGCGGCCTCGGGGTGCTGGTCGCAGCGCGTGCAGTGCAGGGCCTGGGAGCCGCCGTGATGATGGCCCTGTCGATGGCCCTCGTCGGCGATGCCGTGCCCGAGGCTCGGGCCGGCCGCGCGATGGGGCTGCTGGGGACGACGTCCGCTCTCGGCACCGCGCTCGGCCCGTCGCTGGGCGGCGCCCTCGTCGGGTGGCAGGGGTGGCCCGCGATCTTCCAGGCGACGACCGTGCTGGGCGTGATCGGCGCGGTGGTGGGGGCCCGGCACCTGCCGCACGACGCGCCGCGGGCGCGACGCCGCGGCGCCTTCGATCTGCCGGGCGCGGCCCTGCTGGCGGCCGCCCTGGCGACCTACGCCCTGGCCTTGACCCTGCCGGCCGGTTCGTCCGCGAGCCGCCGCATCGCCCTGCTGGCGGCCGCCCTGGGGCTCGCCGGCGCCTTCCTGGTCGTCGAGTCGCGCTCGCGGACCCCGCTGCTGCAGTTGGGTCTCTTCCGCCAGGCCGGCATCGGCTCGGCCTTCGCAACGAGTGCCCTGGTCAACACCGTGGCCATGACCACCCTCGTCGTCGGGCCCTTCCATCTCTCGCGCGCGCTGGGGCTGGCGCCGGCCGCCGTCGGCATGGTGATGACGATCGGCCCGCTGGTCGCGGCCATGGCGGGCGTCCCGGCCGGCCGGGCCGTCGACCGCTTCGGAACCCGGCGCGTCACGCGCTTCGGCCTGTTGCTGATGGGTTCGGGTTGCGCGGGATTCGCGGTCCTGCCGGTGGCTGCAGGAGTGCCGGGCTACGTGCTGCCGCTGGTCACGACGACGGCGGGATTCGCCATCTTCCAGGCCGCCAACAACACCGCCGTCGTGACCACGGCCGCCGCCACCCAGCGCGGCGTGATCTCGGCCCTGCTGACCCTGTCCCGGAACCTGGGCCTGGTCACCGGCGCCTCGGCCATGGGCGCCGTCTTCCTCGCCGCCACCGGCGCCCCCGAAATCGCCCTGGCCGATGCTGCAGCGGTCGCCGCGGGCACCCGCACGACCTTCGCGGTGGGCGCCCTGCTGGTGGCGATCGCCTTCGCCGCCACGCGGCAGCCACGGCCGCGCCTGCCCCCCGTCGTCTCCGATGACGTGTCCGTCGCCCCTGCCCTGGGTGGCCCGAACCCCCTCTAGCGCAACGCTTCGACCACTCGCACCGCGAGTTCGACCTTGTTAGTCGCCGAGGCGGGTCGCCCGGTGATCGCCAGGATGTCGACAGTCGCAAAAGCGCTTGACTTATCACATGTCGGAACTAATACATCCATATTACGACGAAACCAAGGAGAACGGAATGGGCTTGCGAAGCGCCGCGGTCGGAGTGTGCGTGCTACTGGCCACGCCGTCGGCGGGCGAGGATCTAATCAAGGTCACGGGTTGTGCCAGGAAGGGAGTCACCGCCAACTGTTGGGTGCTGGAGTCGGGCGGTCGCACTTTCAGCTTCACGAGCAATTCGGTGGTGGCCGATCGTTGCTACTCGGCCGAGGGCAAGGCCACGATGGGATTCTGCATGCAGGGGACCCAGGTGGCGCTCAGCAAGCTGGAGGAGGCCGTCGCGGACTGCTGCGCAGCGTCGCCGGCCCCCAGCCCCACGCCCACGCCCACCCCCAGCCCCACGCCGACGGCGAGCCCGGCGACGGCGTCCTCCGGGTGTGTCAGCTTCCTCACGCTTGCGGACACCACACCCCGAAACCCGCTCTCAGTGGGCGGAGCCAGGGTCGAGGCGTTCGACCACAAGCTCGCGCCTGTCGCCGCTCATCGGATCGACTCTGCGGGCCGTCTGGCCGTCAATCGCCGCCTGGTCATCGACCTCCCCACGGCGGCGGGCGCCTTCTCCGCCTCGGTCGAGGTGGCTTCGGCAGAGAACGAGTGGGCGGCGTTCGACGCGACTGGCAAACCAGTCGAGCGGGTGATCCTGCATCAGGGCCTTCGCCCCCACCCAGCTCTGGTCCTCCTCGTCGGCGAGGACATCCGAAGAGTCGTCTCGACCACCCGTAACAGCGAAGGCGAGCTGATGTCGTTCTGCTGGCGCTGAAACGTCGGCTGTCTCGTCGGATCGCTTCGGCGCTGACTCACTGCAGCGACCTCGCGAGCGCCCCTCGGCGGGCACCACGAAGTCGATCCGCGCCTGTAACCGCCTCTCCCGGAGAGGGCAGTGAGCCCTCCCCCGGAGGGCGACGTTTCCAAGCACAAGGAGGGAGATCATGAGCGACGAGCCCCAGGATGCGGCATGCCGGCCCTGCCAAGGCGTCCAGACTCGCAACTGGTACGCGTGGAACAACCGCATGCCGCCCCCACCAGACGAGCTGAATGTGGTGGGACAGGTCTACGTTGGCAACCCCGGCGTCGACCCTCTGCTCACCGTTCGCTCTGGTTCTGCACCTGGGTCGCCGGCCCTCGAACTCGATCTCTGGCTCTGTCAGAAGCCCGGGATCTGGCCAATGGTGATGACCTGGAAGGAGGTGCGGTACTCCGAAGTCCTGACGGCTGGGGCCTACGCGCGCGTGCGCGTCGTCTGCGAACAGGAGCCGATTGCCGATCTCGAGGTCGTGGACGTGCACTGAGCCCTGGGAAGGTCCGTGTTGCGGAGGTGAGCCTTGGCGAAAGCGAGCGTAGAGGTGCGGCTGACGGGCGCTGACAAGCGGCGGCGAGTGTGGATCGGCGGCTCCAATGTCAAGCTCGACGACGAGGGCAAGGGAGAGAAGAAGGTCAAGAAGGGCGCGTACTACGCGATTCAGTACGCCGTGGAGGGCGCCGAAGGTACGCCTTTCTCCATAGCGATCACCAAGCCGCCTGGAGTGAAATCGCTGCACAGCGCCGTCTTCGACAAGAGTGAGACCGATATGGGCGGCTGGTGGTTCAATGTTGCGGAGTAGCGGCACATCCCGGGCAGCTCTGGCCATCCTCGCGACGGCGTTCGCGCCCGCGGGTGCTGGCCAGGGCGCCGAGGAAGCCAAGGCGAAGTGCAACCCCGTCCTGGAGCCGTGCCGTCAGGAGGTTGCCGATCTCCTGGCCGCACAACCCGCGGCACAGGACCCCACGGCCGGTTCAACTCTCAGCGATGCCGGCGGTTGGCTCGTTACCCTGGAGGCTTCGCGGGAGGCCAAGGCAGTCACCGCGAAGTTCGGAGTCCAGCTGGCGAATGTTGGCTTCGACGTCAAGTTGGCGGGGCCGATCGGTGAGACCGACCCCGACGCCAGCCTCCTCCAACTCGACGGCCTGTCGAATGGTGCATCCGCTGACTTCGGCCTCTCCTACGTGTTCTGGCACCCGAAGCTTCCGAGTGAGATGTTCGCGATCTGTGCGGAGAACAACTACTCGCTGAGCTTCGAGCAGCTCGTCGAGGCGGGGGGGAGACCGCTCTCGTATGCGGAGCTGGAGGAGCTCTCGAAGATCGGCCCCAAGGACATTGTCAGCGGGCAGTGGAAGGAGGTTCTCGATCTCACTAGCAGACGGCCAGGACTGCTACCCGACGAGCTCCGCGAACAGGCGATGGCGATCCTGGAGCCGATGAGCAAGGCGGACGCCCACACCTTCCGAACGGCGCTCGAGGAGGCACTCGCCGAAAGAACCGTGACTGACGAGCTCCTCTCGGCGAACTCGGAGACCCCGACGGAGGTGAGAGACCAAGCACGGGCTCTCGCCGAGGGTGATCGCCTGGAGTTCAACTGGCGACTCCTGCTGATGCTCCACCGGGAAGCGGAGCAGCTCCCTTCGGTCAGGGATGGGAACGGGCTGGTGGCCCTTGGCCCTTCCGAGGTGACGGAGGCCCTGCGGTTTCTCCGCGACCTCCAGGGGGCACGAACGCATGGAAGCACGGATGAGGCACGAAGACAGCTCGTTGCCCGATTCTCGCGGAGCAACGTCGTCAAGCAGGGGCTGCAATGGCTCGCAGAGCGCACCATCGACGAGGAGCCGGACGCAGGACGGCCGTACCCGGGACGCGCTCAACGAGTCCCTGGGAACGGCCGAAGCGACTCCGATCCTGCTGACTTTGATCAATATCGAACTTCCGCCAGCGGTCGCGGCCCGCGTCCGCCGGCCAGTGCTCACCCGCTACGAGCGGCGGCTGCTGAATCGCCAACTGCTGGAGTTGGCCTCACTCAAGAAGTCGGGGGATCCGGTGCGGTCTATCTCGCCTGTCGGCCCGCCCTGCAGGGCCAACGCGCTCGCGAAGCCGTACCGGGACAAGCTCGTCGAGCTGTCCAGGTTCGGCCAGGCCTTCTGGATCGGAGCCCGCATCAAGCTGGGTCGGGCGACGTTCGATTTCGCCGATCCCGAAACGCTTGCAGCGAAGAGCGAGTCTCACACCGGCGCCGCGATTGCCGGGAGCGTCGCGCTGTTGACTGAATCGAACCACTTCTTCGCGGCCAGCGTGAAGCGCGAGATCTCGTACAAGCGGGCTGGGAGCCCCGTCGACATCTGCCGGCCGTATGAGCAGGGCGACGCTCTGACCTGCGCGAACGTCACTATCGGCGCCCCCGCCGAGCGCAAGCGGACGCTTGGCCGGGTCGAGTATCGGAAGCACCTCGCCCAGAAGCTCGCGATCGGACCGATCCTCCACTACGATTTCAACGACAAGAAGTCCGGAATCAGCCTACCCGTCTACTTCCTCTCGTCGAAGGACGGTCTCACCGGGGGCATGAACGTCGTCTGGGCCCAGGGTAAGAAGTTCTCAGCGGCCCTCTTCGTGGGGAACGTGTTCTCCCTGAAGCCGGACTAGCAGAGCTGGATCCCGGCAGACCTTCAGCTCCAACCTCGTTGCTCAGCGCAGCGCTTCGACCACCCGCACCGCCAGCTCGACCTTGTTGAAGGGCGGCATGATGTAGGCGCCGGCGGCCTGCTCGCGAGCCGCGAGCAGCGCCTCCTGGGCGATGCGCACGCCGGTGAGCTGGGCGTCCTCGCCCGAGCCCGCGATCCGCATCCGCTCGCGGATGTCCTCCGGGATGATCATGCCGGGCACCTCGTTGTGCAGGAACTCGGCATTCTTGTGCGAGTAGAGCGGCAGGATGCCGATCAGCACCGGGATGTCGAGGTGCTTGATCATGCCGAGGAAGCGCTCGACGGTCTTCGGGTCGTAGACGGGCTGCGTCATCACGTATTCCGCGCCCGCCGCCACCTTCTGCTCCAGCCGCCGGACCTCCTTCTCCATGTCGGGCTTGCTGGGGTCCGCCCCGCAGCCGATGTGGATGCCGAGCGGCGGGCCGATCGGGTTGCCGGCCAGGTCGCAGCCGCGGTTGAGGTTCGACAGGATGCGGATCAGGCCGATCGAGTCGACGTCGTAGACGGCCGTGGCGTCCGGGTAGTCGCCGAGCTTGGGCGGGTCGCCGGTGATCGCCAGGATGTTGCGCAGGCCGAGCGCGTGGGCGCCGAGCACGTCCGACTGGATGCCGAGCAGGTTCCGGTCGCGACAGGTGTAGTGGAGGATGGTGTCGATCCCCACCTTCGTCTGGAACAGCAGGCACAGGCTCTGCGCGCTCATCCGCGCCGAGGCCCGCGGGCCGTCGGCGACGTTGATGGCGTCGATCTCGTTCTCGCGGCAGTACTGCGCGCGGTCGAGGATGCGCGAGGGGTCGGCCCCGCGCGGCGGGTCGAGCTCGACCGAGACCACGAACTTGCGGCCGAGATGGCGGCCGAGCGGGCTCTTCTGCTCGCGCGGGACCAGCGGCTGCTGCTCCTTCGCCCGCGGCGGCGGCGCCTCGACCCGCACCTCGCGCGCGGGCTGCCCCATGCGCACGGAACGGACGAGGTTGCGGATGTGCGCAGGCGTCGTGCCGCAGCACCCGCCGACGACGGTCACGCCCGCCGCCAGGAAGCGGCGCGCGAAGCTCGCCATGTACTCCGGCGTGCACAGGTACACGTAGCGGCCGTCGACCATCGCCGGCGAGCCGGCGTTGGGCATCGCCGCGATCTTCGCGGCATGCGCCGCGGCGGCCATCCGCCGCACGGTCTCCAGCATCGGCGCCGGGCCCTGCGAGCAGTTGGCGCCGATCACCGGCACGCCTTCCTCCTCGAGCGCCGCCACCAGCGCCTCGGGGCGCTCGCCGTAGAAGGTCGTGCCTTCGTCGTTGAAGGTCAGCGAGACGGCGATCGGCCGGTCCCCGGCCGCCGCGCGCACGCCCTCGAGCGCGGCCAGCGCGTTGGCCAGCGAGGGCATCGTCTCCAGCACGAACAGGTCGACGCCGCCTTCGCAGAGGCCCTCGGCCTGCTCGCGGTAGACCGCGACCGCCTCCGCGCGGGCGATGCTGCCCACCGGCGCGAGCGGCTTCCCGAGCGGCCCCACCGAGCCCGCGACCAGCGCCCGGCCGCCGGCCGCCTCGCGGGCGATCTCGGCGCCGCGGCGGTTGATCTTCGCGACGTGGGCGTCGAAGCCGTGCGGCGCCAGCTTCATGCGGTGGGCGCCGAAGGTGTTGGTCTCGATCACGTCGGCGCCGGCGTCCACGTACTCGGCGTGGATCGCCGAGACGAGGCCCGCGTTCGACAGGTTGAGCTCGTCGAAGCAGCGGTTCACGAACACGCCGCGCTGGTACAGCATCGTGCCCATCGCGCCGTCGAACACGACGACGCCGCGGGCCAGCCGCTCGGCGAAGGACGTCACGGGAGTGCTCTCGGACATGCGGCCGTCAGTTTATCGCCGCCCCGCGATTCGCCGCGGCGGCTATGACACGCCGCGCGGCGCGCGCCACACGACGTAGCGGGCGTTCTGGTGGACGGGCACGTATCCCGCCTGCTCCAGCAGCCGCGGCGGGTAGACGACCAGGGTCGGCACGGTGCTGGTGACGACGACCGGCACGTCCCCGCGGGCGATCGCCTGCACCTGGCGCCCGACCTCGGGCCCCAGCGTCTGCGCCACCTGCGGCCAGAAGCGCTGGCCGGGTTCGCGCAGCGCGCGCACGGCGCCGAGCGCGCCGTCGCGCGCCGTCGCCGCGTTGGCCTGTGCGACCAGCGGCCCGATCTCCGGGTACGGGATCACCTCCACGCGCCCGGCGACGAAGGCGACGACCCCGGGCCCGGCGACCCGGGCCGCGGGCTCCGCATGCGCCTGCACGGCCGCCGCCGCCGCGGCCAGGTCGCCGCGGGCGGCGCCGTCGAACGGCGCGCGGTAGGCCGCGCGGCGATCGAGGCCGAACCCGCCGGCGGTCACTGCCAGCGCGGTGACGATCGCGGCGGCCGCGGCCAGCCGGCCTCGCCTTCCGGGCGCGGGCTCGCCGGGCGCCGCGAACGCCAGCGCCGCCACCAGCGCCAGCCACGGCAGCAGCTCGAGCTGGTTGTGGACCCACAGCCCCGGGTTCAGCAGCACGACGAAGGTCGTGGTGCCGGCGAGCAGGGCGAGCGGCAGCGCCGCGCAGCCGGCCCGGCGTCGCGCGATCAGGAAGGCCACCGCCGCCAGGCCCAGCACGACCGCGAGGTCGATGGACTGCCGCAGCACCGAGAGCTTCTCGACCAGTTCCTGGGGAGCCCGCACGAGACGGAACACGAACACCGAGCCGACGAATGACGCACCCCACAGCGCGA
This sequence comes from Acidobacteriota bacterium, assembly GCA_011526565.1. Classification (GTDB taxonomy): domain Bacteria; phylum Acidobacteriota; class Vicinamibacteria; order Fen-336; family Fen-336; genus WYBL01. Next base: position 29,727 of record WYBL01000101.1, read on the forward strand.
CGCAGGCGAGCGTCGCCGCCGCCGTCACCGCGACGCAGGCGGCCGCGGCACGCAGCGCGGGCGCGCGCCCGTGGCGGACGGCGATCCACCCGAGCAGCGCCGCAGACGCGCCGAGCGCCGTCAGCTTGACGAGCAGCGCCGCGGCCAGCAGGCCGCCGATCGCCAGCGCCCGCCGTGGGCCCGGCGGCTCCAGCGCCAGGGTGGCGGCGGCCAGCAGCGGCACGAGCAGGAACGGCTCGCGCTCGAACAGGTGGTAGCGCGCGACGAGCGGCGACCAGGCGACGAGCAGGCCGGCGACCCAGCCGGCGCGGGGTCCGCCCAGCCGCCGGCCGAGGACGAACACCTGCCAGGAGACGGCGAACGCGGCCAGCGCCGTGAGCGCCTCGATCGCCCGCAGCGACGGCCCCGCGAGCGCGACCACGCCCGCCAGCAGCCCGTCGAGCAGCGGAAAGTTGAGCAGCGGCACCTCCGCGTAGGGCGCGAACCCGAGCCGCAGCATCAGCGCCGCGTTGAGGTAGCCCTCGTCCTCGACGCGCACGAGGTCGAGCGCCATGCGCAGCAGCCGCGGTGCCGCCAGCAGGAGCGCGGCGAAGGCGCCCTCCCGGAGCGGGAGCCGGTCGGGCACGCGGGGCTAGCGGTCCGCCGGCGCGGAACGCCCGCGGCCGCCACCACCGCGACCGCCACCGCCGTCCTCGCGCGGGCCCGCGTCGCCGGGCAACCACAGCAGGGCGAGCAGGGCCAGCACCGGCAGCAGCACGCCGGCGCCGGCCAGCCACTTGCCGCGGCCCGTCAGGCCGTTCCTCCCCTTCAGCACGAACAGTCCGCTGATCGCGAGGAAGCCGAGCACCACCGCGTAGGCGTCGGCCGCCCAGGTCCACCAGCCCTTGGGCTCGTTGAGGTGCAGGAAGTTCATCTCGCGCAAGCCGAAGCGCCCGCGCGGGCGCTCGATGCGGGCCGTGCCAGCGACCGCGTCCGCCTGCACGTTCCAGCCCTCGTAGAAGAGCTCGACCTTCTCGGGCGCCGGCCGGAACGAGGCCTTCGGCGGCCCCGGCAGCGCCAGCGCGGCGACGAGTTGTGCGGTCATCGTCTCCTTGTCGGAGACGGGGATCGGCGGGAACGAGCGCTCCTCCACGTCCACCTTCCAGCTCGGGTTCCACTGGTGGCGGTGGTTCACCGCGACCCCGGAGATCGCGTAGACGAGCGTCAGCCCGGCGGCGAGGTAGCCGAGGTCGCGGTGGAGGACGTTGTTGAGCTTGCGCCAGTTCAACGGGCGGCGCGCCTACTCGACGACGGCGCCGACACCCTGGAGCTGGTAGACCGTGACCGGGCCCTTGATCGACGCCGGGTCGAACTTCTGGCCCTTCTCCTCGGCCTCGTGCTGGGCGCGCTGGATCGCCTGCTCCTTCGTCAGTTCCATCTTCTTGAAGGTGCCCTCGGCGACCACCTTCTTGCCCTTGTCGGTCATCGGGAACACGATCACGCCGTCTTCGACCTTGACGCGCAGGGTCTGGAACTCCTGGTCGCCGGCGACCTCGATCCAGCAGCCGCGCATCGGGCAGACCTCGGTGATCAGGCCCTCGACCTTGACGGTCTTGCCGACGTACTGGTCGGGCTTCGCCATCAGCTCGGAGATCTTGACGACGGCCGCGTCGGACACGCCCTTGCCGTGCTTGGTGGCGGCGGCGGCGGGCAGGCTGGCGGCGAGGAAGAGGGCGGCGACGACGCGGAACGTCTTCATGTTTCTTCGGCTCCTGCGATAGATGCGGGCGCGGCGCGCCCGGGAGGCCGATTCTAGCGCCCCGCGGCCATGCCCAGCCGCCGAGCCTCAGCCGGCCAGCGGGCCGGTCGTCTTGCGCATCAGGATCTCGTCGTGGCCGGCGACCACGTAGTCGTGCAGCGGCCCCACCACCTCGAACCCGCGCCGCTCGTAGAGCCGCCGCGCGCTTTGGTTGAACGACGACACGCAGAGGAACAGGTTCTTCCCGCGGGCGAAGCTGCGCGCCTCCAGCCAGTCGAGCAGCGCGCTCCCGGTGCCGCGCCCGCGGGCGGCGGCCGCGACGCAGATCGTCTGCAGATAGGGCGCGAAGGCGCCCTGGACGTTGACCAGCAGGAAGCCCTCGCGCTCGTCCCCGCGCCAGCCGACCCACAGCTCCTTCGCCGGGTCGGAGAGCGCGCGCAGGCAGTCCTCGAAGCCGCGGCGCAGCGTCAGCCACGGCTCCGAGGACGCCATCTCGCGGGCGGCCCACTCGCGGTCGCCCGCGGCCGCCGGGCGGACGTCGAGCGGGGCGTCGTTCACTTCGCGAGCGCCTTCTTCACGAAGGCCTCGGCGTCGCGCCGCAGGTCGACCAGTTCCTGCTCGTGGATGTACATCATGTGACCCGCCTCGTACTCGGCGGTGTCGATCCGCTCGCGCTGGCTCGGGTCGAGGCCCATGTGGGCCAGCGTGTACTCGGTGGCGAAGAACGGCGTCGCCAGGTCGTAGTAGCCCGAGGCGACGAACACCCGCATCGACGGGTTCTTCGAGAACGCGCTGCGCAGCGCTTCGCTGGTGTCCGGGAAGCCCGCCGAGGCGTTGCCGAAGTCCCACGGCTGGCCGATGCCGCCGCCGAGGATCCAGTAGTGCAGGTCGCTGCGGAAGCCCAGCTCGCGCCGCACGTAGTCGTTGAGCGCGGCCGTGTAGGGCGGACGGATCGCCGCCATCGACGGGTCGAAGTCGGGGGTGTCCGTGGCGGCCAGCGCGTCGATGCCCTGGAAGCGTGAGTCGAGCCGGCCGACCGTGCGCTTCTGGCCGCGCAGCAGCTCCTTGCAGAAGCGCTGGATCTGGATGCGCAGGTCCGTCTCCTCGAGGTACTCGGTCGAGAGGCCCGTGAAGCGCGCGAGGCGGTCGCGGATCGCTTCGCGCTCGGCAAGGCGGTCGCCTTTCGCGAGCGCCGCCTGGTAGTCGCCCTCCGCGAAGCCCCGTACCTCCTTCAGCACCTCCTGCACCGGCTTCGCCTGCAGGTCCGCCGGGAGCTGCTTGTGGTACCACGCGGTCGCCGTGTAGGTCGGCAGGAACAGCACGTAGGGCAGGTCGTTGCCCTTGGTGAAGCGCGCGGTCTGGAAGTTGAGGATCGAGGAGACGAGCAGCACGCCGTTGAAGGCGATGCCGCGGTCGACGAGCTGGCCCGCGAGTCCGGCCGCGCGGGTCGTCCCGTAGCTCTCGCCGACCAGGAACAAGGGCGAGCTCCAGCGCTCGTGGCGGCCGAGGTAGAGGCGGATGAACTCGCCGACCGAGTCGAGGTCCCCCTGCAGGCCCCAGAACTTCTTGCCGAGCTCGGGCTTCGCGGGCCGCGAGTAGCCGGTGCCGACGGGGTCGATGAAGACGAGGTCGGTGAACTCGAGCCACGTGTGCGGGTTGTCGACGAGGGCGTAGGGCGGCGCCGGCATCGCGCCGTCCGGCTGCATCTTCACCCGCTTCGGGCCCAGCGCGCCGAGGTGCAGCCACACCGACGACGAGCCGGGGCCGCCGTTGAACGAGAACATCAGCGGCCGCTGCGCAGGCCCGCCCGGGCGGTCGGCGACGTAGGCCATGAAGAAGATCTCGGCTTCCAGTTCGCCCTGCTCGTTGCGCAGGGGCATGAAGCCGGTGGTGACGCTGTAGCGCAGCACGCCGCTCGCCGACTTCAGCTCGTGGCGGGTCACCACCGGTTCCGCAGGCCCGCGCCAGGCGCGGTCGGGCTTCTCGGCGACGGGCGTCGGGGCGGGCGCGGGGGCGGCCTGGGGGGCGAACAGCAGCAGCGTCGACAGGCTGGCGGCGGCGAGCATCGGGGCTCCTCCTCGTTCTTCGGCTTCTTGCGCGATTTCGGGAGTCTATCCAAGGACGACCGGGCTAGACTCAGCCGCGGATCGCCCCCGGATCCACCGAGAGAGGGAGTGCCCATGCGCCTCGACCGCCTGGCCGTCCCCGTCCTGCTGGCCCTGGCCCCCGCCCTGCACGCCGCCGACCTCGACGAGATCAAGAAGCGCGGCACGATCCGCTTCGTCGCCGCCGCGGACGAGGACCCGCGGATGTTCGCCCACCAGGGCGGCGCCAATCCCGGCTTCGAGCGCGAGCTGGCCGAGGGCTTCGCCGCGCTGCACAAGCTCCAGCTCGAGCCCTACGCCGCGAAGACCTACGACGACCGCATCCCCGCGGTCCAGCGCGGCGACGGCGACGTGATCATCGGCATCATCGAAACCGAGGAGCGGCGCAAGCGGGTCGACTTCACCGCCGAGGTGCTGCCCGCCCGCCACGTGGTCGTCACCCGCAAGCCGGCGGCACCCGTCGCCACCGTCGACGCCTTCAGGGCGCTCGGCAAGGTCGGCCTGCTCAAGGGCACGACCTGGGCCCAGGCCGCGATGGACGCCGGGCTGCCGGCGGCCGCGGCGATCTCCTTCGACGACCGCGACAAGATGATCCAGGCGCTGCAGTCGGGAGCCATCGAGGCGACCGTGATGTCGGCCTCCGACGCGGTGCTGCAGATCCAGAAGGACGCGGCGCTGCAGGCGGGCGTCGTCGTCGGCGCCGAGGCCAAGGCGGCCTGGGCGGTGCGCAAGGGCGACGCCGCCCTGCAGAAGGCGATCGACGAGTACCTCGACAACGCCCGCAAGTCGGGCGCGTGGAGCCGGCTGGTCGCCAAGTACTTCGGCCCCGCGGCGCTGTCGGTGCTCGGCAAGCGCTGAACCCGCCCGCCGCAGCGACTCGCCCGCGGCGGTGCGAGAATCGCGCGCGTGACGACTCCTCGACTCCACTCCGCCCTGCTCTGGTGCGCGGCTTTCGCGCTGATGGTGTCCGCCGCCGTCTGGCAGCGGCTCACCGGTCCCACCTACCCGCTCCGCGGTCACAGCGTCGTCGTCGGCGAAGAAGTGCGCTGGCGGCTGCTGCGCTCGGCGGTCTCGGACGCCCCGTTCCTCGTGTCGGTCCCCGCGCCCGCGGGGGTCACCGGCACCGTGCACTGGCGGCGCTACCCGCTCGACGAGCCTTTCGCGGCCGTGCCGATGGCGCGCGACGACGGCGCGCTCGCCGCCCTGCTGCCGCACCAGGCGCCTGCCGGAAAGCTCGAGTACTACGTGGTGCTGGAGAGTGCCGCGGGCCCGCTGCGCATCCCCGAGGGCGACCCGGTGGTGATGCGCTTCAAGGGCTTCGTGCCGGCCGGGGTGCTCATCCCGCACGTGGTCGCGATGTTCGTCTCGATGATGATCGGCGTGCGCGCGGCGCTCGCCGCAACACTCGGCCGCCCGGAGGCCGGACGGCTCGCCTGGGCCGCGGTGCTCGGCATCGCGCTCGGCGGCCTCGTGCTCGGGCCGATCGTGCAGAAGTACGCGTTCGGCGCCTACTGGACGGGCTGGCCATTCGGTTCCGACCTGACCGACAACAAGACGCTCGCGATGTGGCTGGCCTGGGTGGCCGCGGTCGTGGCCGCGCGCTGGCGCCCGGCGGCCGACGATCGCGTGGCCCGCGCCGCGGTCGTCGTCGCGGCGCTCGTCATGCTCGCCGTCTACGTGGTCCCCCACAGCCTGCGCGGCAGCCAGCTCGACTACGGCAAGCTCCAGCAGGGCGGCGACGCCCACGACGCGATCACCACCGGGCGGTGATCGACCGCAGCGCGCTGCGCGCCGATGCGCTGGCCGGGCTGACCGTGGCGCTGGTCGGCCTGCCCCAGTGCCTCGCGTACGCGATGATGTCCGGGCTTCCCCCGGCATACGGCCTGTCGACCGCTGTGGTCGCGGGCCTGGTCGCAGCGCTCGCCGGCCGCTCGGCTCAGATCGTCACCGGCCCCACGAACACGACGGGCCTGCTGGTGCTCGGGGCGCTGGCCCCCCACCTCGGCCCCAACGGCGTGCTCGGTCCCGAGGGCCTGCCGGTGCTGGCCACGCTCACCCTGCTCGCGGGGCTGATCCGTCTGGTCGCTGCAGCCGGGGGCGGCGCCCACCTGATCCGCTTCCTGCCGGAGTCCGTGCTGGTCGGCTTCACGGCCGGCGCGGGCCTGCTGATCGCCGCCATGCAGGTCGACGAGGCGCTCGGCCTCACGACCGTCACGGCGAGCAACCTGGCGGGCGAGCTGGCGGCCGTCGCGGCCTCGCTCGGCGGCATCCGCGTCCTGGCGTTGCTAGTCACCGTGGGAACCGTCGCGGCACTTTCCTACGGCAGCCGCTTCGCGCCGGATCGCCCGCTGGCGCTGCTCGCGGTGATCGTGGCCGCCTCGCTGGCCGCCTTCTTCGAGCTCGGCACGGCGGAGGGCCTGCCGCTGGTGGCCGAGCGGGCCGCGGTGCCCGGCGCGTGGCCGCCCGGCGCCTGGCCGGACCTCGACCTCGGGCTCGTGCAGCGGATGATGGTCCCGGCTTCCGCGATCGTGCTGCTCGGCACGCTCGAGCTGGCCGTCTCCGCCCGCGCGGGCGGCGCCCGGCCCGACCTGCGGCGCGAGATGCAGGCCCAGGGCTGGGCCAACGCGATCGGCGCCCTGGCCTCGGCGATGCCGGCCTCGGCCAGCCTCACGAGGTCGGCGCTGCTGCGGATCGGCGGGGCCCGGACGCGGATGGCGCCCGCGATCGCGGCGCTGCTCACGCTGCCGATCCTGCTGTTCGCCGGGCCGCTCGTCGGGTTCGTGCCCCAGGCCAGCCTGGCGGGGGTGCTCGTGTACACGGCCTGGCGGATGCCCGACTGGACCGCGATCCGCCGGTTGTGGAACGCGACGCCGGAGACGCGGCTGCTACTGGTCGTCACCCTCGCCGCGACGCTGCTGCTGCCGCTCGAGTGGGCCGTGCTGCTGGGCTCGGGCACCGGGCTCGTGATCCACCTCGCCCGCACGGCAGCCCCGCGGCTGCGGCTGCTCAAGCCCGCCGGCGAGCGCCTGGTGCCGACGCTGCCGGGCGAGCAGCCGGACGCGGTCGTGCTCGAGGTCAGCGGCGACCTGCACTACGCCGCCGTGCCGCCGTTCCTGACCGAGGCGGAGCGGCTGATCCCCGACCGCTGCCGCCACGTGGTGATCGACCTCTCGCACGCCCACGAGATCCGCTTCACGGCGCTCACGGCACTCGAGCAGCTCGCGGAGGAGGCGCGCCACGACGGCGCGACGCTGATGCTCTCGGGCGTGGACGACGAGATGAGCACGCTGATCGAGCGCTCGGGCAGCGCGCTGCCGTGGCAGCCGGCCGAAGCCGAGCCCGGCCTCAGCGCCCGCCGCGCGCTGGAGCGCCTGCGCGCGGAGTAGCGTTCGCGGCAGAATCCCCGCACAGGAGGCGTCGATGACCGACCGACCGCCACTCGCGGCCCTCTTCCCCGGGGCCGTGCCCGCGGATGCAGGCCTGGCGGCCCCCGTCGTCCAGGACCGCTACCTCTGCGGTGGAACGCTGCGCCCCTGGGGCGGCCCCCACGAGGACGTCATCTCGCCGGTGTGGGAGCCCGCGCCACTGCAGCCGCGGGTGATCGGGCGGGCGCCGGCGCTGGGTGAAGCGCAGGCGCTGGAGGTGCTCGACGCGGCCGCGAGCGCCTGGGATCGCGGCCGCGGCGAGTGGCCGACGATGCCGGTCGCCGCGCGCCTGCGCTGCCTCGAGGAGTTCGTGCGGCGATTGCGGTCCGCGCGCGAGGAGGTCGTCCGCCTGCTGATGTGGGAGATCGGCAAGAACCGCGCCGACTCCGAGAAGGAGTTCGACCGCACGGTCGACTACCTACGCGACACCGTGGAGGCGGTCAAGGATCTCGACCGCGCGTCGTCGCGCTTCGCGCTGGAGCAGGGCATCGCCGGCCAGATCCGCCGCGCCCCGCTCGGCGTGACGCTGTGCATGGGGCCCTTCAACTATCCCCTCAACGAGACCTTCACGACGCTGATCCCGGCACTCGTGATGGGCAACCCCGTGATCTTCAAGCCGCCGCGCTTCGGCGTGCTGCTGTTCGCGCCGCTGCTGGCCGCGTTCGCGGAGTCGTTCCCGCCGGGCGTCGTCGGCTCGATCCACGGCGACGGCCGGGTGATCGTCGGGCCGCTGATCGGCTCCGGCCGGGTCGACGTGCTCGCCTTCATCGGCACCAGCCGGGTGGCGTCGCTGATCCGCGCCCAGCACCCGAAGCCGCACCGCCTGCGCTGCGTGCTCGGCCTCGAGGCGAAGAACCCGGCGATCGTGCTGGAGGACGCCGACCTCGACCTCGCCGTCGCCGAGTGCGTGCAGGGCGCGCTGTCGTTCAACGGCCAGCGCTGCACGGCGATCAAGCTGGTGTTCGTCCACGAGCGCGTCGCCGACGCCTTCGTCGCGCGGCTCGCGGCGGCCGTCGACGCGCTCGTGCCCGGCATGCCGTGGGACCCGGGCGCCCAGGTCACGCCGCTGCCCGAGCCGGGCAAGGCGGCGGCGATGGCCGCGTTCGTCGAGGACGCCGTGGCGCGAGGCGCCCGCGTGGCCAACGCGCGCGGCGGCGAGAGCGCCGGCAGCCTGTACTTCCCCGCCGTCGTCGACGGCGTCACGCCCGCGATGCGGCTCTACCGCGAGGAGCAGTTCGGCCCGCTGGTGCCGGTGGTGCGTTTCGCGTCGCTCGAGGAGCCGGTGCAGGCCATCACCGAGTCCGACTACGGCCAGCAGGTGGCGCTGTTCGGCCGCGACCCCGCGGCGCTCTCGGCCTTGATCGACCCGCTCGTCAACCAGGTCTGCCGCGTCAACCTCAACTCGCAGTGCCAGCGCGGACCCGACAGCTTCCCCTTCACCGGCCGCAAGGACTCCGCGGAGGGCACGCTGTCGGTCTCCGACGCGCTGCGCGTGTTCTCGATCCGCACCCTGGTCGCCGCCAAGCAGACGCCGGCCAACACCGCGATCCTGGAAGACGTGCTGCGCCACCGCCGCTCCAGCTTCCTCTCCACCGACTTCCTGTTCTGATGCGACGCCTCGGCGCTCTGCGGATCGTTCTCGGGCCGCTCGGCTCGCTCGTCGCGGCTCTGCTGGCGGTGGCGTTGCTCGCGGCGCTGGCCGCCTCGGTTTCCGACGAGGAGTTGCCGGCTGCCGGCGGCCTCGTCGGCGGCCTCGTGGTGGCCGGGGCCATCGGCCGCGAGCGCTCCCGGCTGCGCCGGATCGCGCTGATCGGCCTGCCGGTCGTCTGCGTCGTGGGGCTGAAAGCGTGCACGGAGACAGGTGCCGGGCCCGTGACGCGCGCGTGGTCGGTCGTCGTGATGGCGGCGCTGACGGCGATGGTGGCCTTGACCGTTCGACTCGAGCCCGCGCGGTCCGAGGCGCCCGCCCCCGGGACTTCAGCGGCTCCGGACGCCGTCCAGCGCCGGTTCCGGCGCGGCCAGTTCCTCGCGCTGGGCGCGGTCGTGGCCTGGGTCCTGGGGCTCGGCTCCTGCGCGGTCGCGTCGACGACCGACGCGACGAACCTCGCGATCGCGGGCGCGGTGGTGGGCCTGTTCCTGATGCTGGTCCCACCGCTGTTGCTGCCGCGCCTGCTGCGCTGCCCGGCCTGCGGCTACGAGACGCTGTGGCAGGGCGTGGCGCCTGAGGCCTGCCGCTCCTGCGGCGTCCGCCTGCGCTGAGCGGCTTCGTCAGCCTCGTGGGACGAGCGGCAGCGGCGCGAGGTCGGGATCGACCCAGGTCGCGCGGGCGTCGTCGGCGAACAGGCGCTCGCGGGTCCAGTGGCGCGCCCACAGGTCCTTGTCGAGCAGGTGCGGGGCGCGGGCGACGAAAGCGTCGAAGCTCTCGCCGGCCTGCGGCCCGGCGGCGCGGCAGGCCTCGATCCAGAACTGCGTCAGCGTCTCGTGGTAGAGCCCCGTCGCGCCCTTCACCTGCGCGAAGTGGCGGATGCCGTCGCGGATCGCGTCCGCCGCGCCCGCTCCGTGGCGGCGCAGCATCAGCCACGCCATCCGCACGTGGTCGCGGTGGCTGAAGGCCGGCAGCGTGCCCGCCTCGAACTGTTCCAGGAACTCCTCGTCGCTCAGCGCGCCGACCGGCGCCGCCGCCCCGCTGGCCGGCGAGCCCTCGCGCACGCGGTCGCGGCCCGCCTGCTTCGCACGATAGAGACCGTCGTCGGCGCGGGCCACCACGTCGGCCGGATAGCCGCCACGCTCGGGCTGCGCCCAACCGACGCCGACGCTGACCGTCACGTGCGCCGCCGCCGTCGAGCCCGGGTGCGGCAGGGCGAGTCCGGCGATGCGCTGGCGCACGTGCTCGGCCGCGGCCAGCGCTGCCTCCCGGCTCGCGCCCGGCAGCAGGACCACGAACTCCTCGCCTCCGTACCGCGCCACCAGTTCGCCCGCCCGGGTGTGGGCGGCCGCGAACTCGGCGGCCACCCGCCGCAGGCACTCGTCGCCCGCCAGGTGGCCCAGCGCGTCGTTGTAGGCCTTGAAGCAGTCGACGTCGAGCAGCAGCAGGCCGAGCGGCGTGCGCTGGCGGGTCGCCCGCCGCCACTCTTCGTCGAGCGCCTCGTCGAAGCGGCGGCGGTTCCCGACGCCGGTGAGCGGGTCCTCGCGGGAGAGCTGGGCCAGCCGCTCGTTCGCCTGCGCCAGGTCGGTCGTGCGCTCCGCCACCGCGCGCTCGAGCATCGACTTCTCCGCCAGCAGCCGGCGCTGGCGCCTGCGGAGGAGCTCCACGAGGGCCAGCGCCACCGCGGTCAGTGCGCCGAAGCGGACCGAGGCCCGCTCCCACCACGCGGCGACGATCTCGACGGGCACCTCGAGCGGGACGCTGGGGCGCCCCGCGTAGTCGCGGGCTTCCACCCGCAGCCGGTACTGCCCCGGCGGCAGCGCGCCGTAGACGTGGACGTTCTCCGGCCGCCACGGCCCGGGCTCGGGGTCGTAGCCGACGAGCTGCCAGCGGAAGCGGCTCTCGTTCTCGCGCTGCCACGACAGCAGCGCCACCTCGAACTTCAGCTCGCGCGTGTGCGAAGGCAGCGCCACCGCGGACCCGTCGAGCTCCCGGCCGTCGGCACTGGCCCGCATCAGTCGCAGCGGCTTGGGCTGCCTGTCGGCGACGGCCAGATCCGGCTCGTAGACCGAGAGGCCGGCCAGGGTGCCCGCCCAGTAGCGGTCGTGGGCGTCGACGAACTGCGCGTTGGTGTTGCACTCCTCGTGCACGAGGCCGTCGCTGCGGCGGAACACGCGCTCCGCGTAGCCGCCGCCCGGGGCGGGAGTCAGCAGTTGCACGCCGGCCTCCGTGCAGACGTAGATCCGCCCGCGCGAGTCGGCCAGGGCGCTGTAGACGGTGGCGACGGGCGGGGACGGCAGCTCGCTGGCCGGCAGCACGCGGGGTCGCAGCGGCTCGGCGACGTCGATGCGCTGCAGTCCGCTGGCGTAGCTGCCCACCCACAGCACGGCGCGCCCGTTGCGGTCGGGGATCAGCGAGAGCCCGAGCAGGTCGACGTCGGCGAGGCCCTGCTCGCGGCCGAACAGGGTCCACTCGGTCCCGTCGAAGCGGGCGAGGCCCTGATTGGTCGTGGCCCACAGCCAGCTCCGGCCGCCGCCGTCGACGTGTTCCAGCAGCCTCGTGACCCGCCACTGCCCGACCGCCGTCGGCGCGCGGAAGGCCGTCCAGGTGCCGCCGGCCAGGCGGTAGATCCCGCTCTGCCGGGTCGCCACCCACAGCTCGTGGCGCCCTCCCGCGGTGCGCGCGATCAGGTCCATCACGTGCTGCCCGTCGTCCTTCGGCCAGGGAGTCGGCACGCGCTCGAAGCGAGGGCCCTCGTGGACGCGCAGCAACTCGCCCGGGGTCACCGAGACGAACAGCGTCGGCGACACGCCGCTCGCCTCCGGGGCCCGGACCACGAGTCGGGCGTTGGACTCCGAAGGCCAGCCGTCGGCCCGGCCGAAGGTCCGCCAGCGCCCCCGCTCGAAGAGGCTGAGTCCTTCGCCCGAGGACGTCACCCACAGCCGCTCGCCGCCACGGCCGTCGGGCTCGACGAGCACGCCGAACACGCCGTTCGACCGTGCCCCGAGCAGGGCCGCGGTCCGCCACGGGCTGCCGCCGAGGACCGTGCGGGCGATGCCACCCTCGGTCGCCACCCACAGCATCGGGGCTCTTCCAGAGCAGCAGGTTGCGCACGGCGCTCGAGGGCAGGCCGTGACGGCGATCGAAGACGACGACCTCGTCGCCGCGGACCCGCAGCACGCCGCCGCGGGTGGACGCCCACACCGTGCGCACTCCGGAGGTCGATTGGCTCGCCTGCAGGTTGTAGACGATCCGGGTGTCGGGCCCGTCGGCGACAGGCACGACCCGCTCGAGCCCCGTCGCGTCGAGGCGATAGAGGCCTCGCCCGTAGGTCGCGATCCACAGCTCTTCCGCCCCGCGGTGGCGGGTGACCACGACGTCGTCGATCTGCGCGGCGTCGAAACCGGGCGCGGAGAAGCGCTCCCACCGGCCACCGGCCGGCCGCGTCCAGAGGCCGTCGTTGAAGGTCGCGGCCCAAAGGCGCTCGCCACCCAGGAGCTCGCGGGTGCGCGCGAGACCGTGGGACCGGCCGGGCGGAAGCTGAGTGTTGCCGGGATCGGCCTGCCAGCGGTTCCCGGAGCGCCGGAAGAGCCCGGCATCGGCCGACAGCGCCCACAGCTCGGGGCCGTCGCGGCCCGCGAGCTCGAGCACGCGGAAGAACAGGTCGGTGGGCAGCCCCGTCGCGGTCGACTCGACGGTCCAGCGCCCGTGCTCGAGCCGCGCCAGGCCACCCGCCTGCAGCGCGACCCACAGCGTTCCCGAGGCGTCGAGGTGGAAGAAGTTGGCCCGCCCCGGCACGTCGCCCGGCAGCGCCTGGGGCGCCCAGCGGTGCCCGTCGTAGCGGCTGAGCCCCTGCGCCGAACTGGCCCAGGCAAAGCCGACGGCGTCGACGGCGACACTCGTGACCGCCGACTCCGGCACCCCGTCGCGGACCGAGAAGGTCGTGAAGGTCGGCGAGCCGAGGGCCCCGAGGTCGAGCGGCGCGGGCGGCTCTCCAGCCGCCGCAGTGACCGTCGCGAGCGCGACGAGCAGGAAGGCCGACGCGAAACGGCGCATGGGGCTCCCCGGGTTACGCCGCCGCGCGGCGTTCGCCCACCTGCTGGCGCCACATCGCGTAGTAGAGGCCCTTCGCCGCCACCAGCTCGTCGTGGCTGCCCTGCTCCACGATGCGGCCGGCCTCCAGGACGTGGATGCGGTCGGCGTGCATCACCGTCGACAGGCGGTGGGCGATCAGGATGGTCAGCGCCTCGCGGGCCGCGGCCACCTCGCGGATCGTGCGGGTGATCTCCTCCTCGGTCAGCGAGTCGAGCGACGAGGTGGCCTCGTCGAAGACCAGCAGGTGCGGGCGGCGCAGCAGCGCGCGGGCGATCGACAGCCGCTGCTTCTCGCCGCCCGAGACCTTGACGCCGCCTTCGCCGATCACGGTGTCGAGGCCCTTGTCGGCGCGGGCGAGCAGCGAGTCGCAGGCGGCCTTCTTCAGCACCTCGAGACACTCGGCGTCGGTCGCGTCGGGGCGCACGAAGAGGAGGTTCTCACGGATGGTGCCGGAGAAGAGCTGGGTGTCCTGGGTGACGAAGCCGATCCGCTCGCGCAGCCGCTCGAGATCGACGCGGTCCTGGGCGTGGCCCGCGTAGAGGATGCGGCCCGACTGCGGCGGGTAGAGCCCGACCAGCAGCTTGACGAGCGTGGTCTTGCCGGCGCCCGAGGGCCCGACGAAGGCGATCGTCTCGCCGCGCTGCGCCGCGAACGAGATCCCCGAGATGGCGTGGCGCTGGGCGGAGGCGTGCTGGAAGGCGACGTCCTCGAAGGCCAGCGTCGGCAGCGCGTCGAGCACGACCGCGTCCTTCGGCCGCGGCTCCTTCGGCATCGCCAGGATGTCGGCGAAGTTCTTGAGCGAGACCTCGGCCTCGCGGTAGGTGTTGATCACCGTGCCCAGCTCCTGCAGCGGCCCGAAGATGAAGAACGAGTAGATCCACAGCGAGAAGAACTGTCCGACCGTGATCTCCCGGGTGAAGATCAGGTACAGCATCATGAACAGGATGCCGGTGCGCAGCGCGTTCACGGAGGTGCCCTGGACGAAGGAGAGCGTGCGCAGGTAGCGGACCTTCTTCAGCTCCAGCTTGAGGATCTTGCCGGTCGTGGCGTTGAGCCGGGCGATCTCCTGCCCCGCGAGGCCCAGGCTCTTGACCAGCTCGATGTTGCGCAGCGACTCGGTGGTGGCGCCGGCCAGGGCGGTCGTCTCCTTGACGATCTCGCCCTGGACCTTCTTGATCCGCTTGGAGAGCGTCGAACTGAGCCAGCCCAGGATCGGGATCGTCGAGAAGTACACCGGGGCCACGATCCAGTGCACGCTGAAGGCATAGATCGTCACGAACACGATGCCGACGAGCGTCGTGAACAGCAGGTTGATCGAGACCTGGATCAGCTTCTCGACGTCCTGGCGCACCTTCTGCAACTTGCCCAGCGTCTCGCCGCTGCGCTGGTCCTCGAACGCGGCGTAGGGCAGCTCGAGCGAGTGGCGCAGCCCGTCCTGGTAGATCTGCGCGCCGAGCCGCTGGGTGATGACGTTGATGAAGTAGTCCTGGAAGTTCTTGGCGACCCGCGAGACGAAGGCGACGCCGACCGCGGCCGCGAGCAGCACGCTGACCCCGCGCAGGAACTGGGACGTCGTGTACTCGGCATGGCGGGTCGCGTACTCGTCGATCACGTAGCGGAAGATCAGCGGGTCGAGCAGCGAGAAGACCTGGTTGATCGCCGCCAGCAGCAGGGCGAGCCCCAGCAGCCCGCGGTAGCCGCGCAGGTACGTGAGAAGCAGGTGCATTCCCGCAGTCTACAGCCCGGCCGCTCCGACCCCCTGGTCCGCGCTGCGGCTCAGTCGCGCGGCGGGAGCAGGCTGCCGAAGTGGAGGCGCACCTCGCCGTCGGGGCCCATCAGGCCGACGCGGACCAGGGCCGACGTCGGCGCGTCGCGGCAGGCCGCGTAGAGCTCCTCGAGACTGCGCACCGGGCGCTCGACCTCGACGCCCTCGTGGCCCGGGCCCTCGTTGACGACGACCACCGCCGTGATCTTCCTGCGCTTCATGATGCGAGCCCCGGGTCCAGTCGAAGTTCGCCCGCCTGCGCCTGGTCGCGCAGCAGGCGCCGCACGGCGCCGTACTCGCCGGGCGGAACGCGCAGGCGCAGGCCGATGCCGTCGCGGCGCCGCACCAGCACCAGCACGATCTCGGGTTGCTCGAACAGGCCGAGCCGCCCGATCTCGCCCCAGCGCACGAAGCCGCCCTCGGACCACACCCCGTCCCGGTACAGGCCGACGGGGAGGCGCGCGAGCAGCGGCACCACGACCACGAAGTAGAACGCCATCGCCGCCTGAGAGTAGAAGTGGAGGAACGGCTTCTCCCACAGGATCACGGCCAGCGCCGCGGCCAGGAAGCCGAGGCCGACGAGATAGGGCGCCCAGACGTTGGGCGGCGAAGGCCAGGTGAGCAGCGCGCTGGCCCGCAGCGCGAAGAAGCGCCGGAAGCGGTCGCCGGCGCGCACGGTCTGCACCGTGAAGTAGGCGGCCACCATCGAGAGCCCCAGCGTCATCACCGTCTCGTTGAAGTGCAGCTCGGTCACGCCCGCTCCAGCGCCTGGCCGAGATCGGCGATCAGGTCGGCCGCGTCCTCCACCCCGAGGGCGAGCCGGATCGTCGCCGGGTCGATGCCCGCCGCCGCCAGCTGCTCCGCGCTCCAGCCGTGGTGCGAGGTGTGGACCGGCAGGCTGGCCAGCGTCTCGACGCCGCCCAGCGATGCCGCCCGGGCGACCAGCTCCAGTGCGTCGTAGACGCGCTCGGCGGCGGCGAGGCCCCCGCGCGGCACGAACGCCAGCACGCCGCCGAAGCCCCGCATCTGGGCCGCAGCGAGTGCGTGCCCCGGGTGGTTCGGCAGGCCGGGATAGGCGACCGCGGCGACCTTCGGGTGCGATTCCAGGAAGCGGGCGACCGCCAGCGCGTTCTCCCCCTGGCGCGCCACACGCAGGTGCAGCGTGCGCAGGCCGCGCAGGACCAGGAACGCCGCGTGCGGGTCGAGGCAGCCGCCCATCACCTTCATCAGATCCCGCGCGGCCGCGATCCGTTCCCTCGAACCGCACAACGCGCCGCCGATCAGGTCGCTGTGCCCCGCCAGCGCCTTGGTCAGGCTGTGCATCACCAGGTCGGCGCCCAGCGCCAGCGGGCTCTGCACCAGCGGCGACGCGAAGGTGTTGTCGAAGAAGACGGCGAGCCCGGCCCGGCGCGCCTCCGCGCAGACGCGGGCGACGTCGACGACGCGCAGCGTGGGGTTGGTCGGGCTCTCGAACACCAGCGCCCGCGACCGCGGGCCGGCGTGGCGGCCGACCTCCGCGAGTTCCTCGAAGGGCACGAAGCGGGAGGCGAAACCGAAGCGCGGGAGCAGCTCGCGCACGAGACGCGCGGTGCCGCCGTACACGCTCGCCGAGCACAGAACCTCGTCGCCGGGGGCGAGCAGCGAGAGCAGGCCGGTCGTCGCCGCGGCCATGCCGGAGGCGAGCACCAGCGCGTCTTCGGCGCCCTCCAGGGCGGCCAGCCGCTCCTCCAGCTCGCGCAGCGTCGGGTTGCCGTAGCGGGTGTAGAGGTGGAGCTCCTCGTCGCCCTCGAGGTAGCGGTGCAGCTCGGCCGACGACGCGAACGCGAAGGTCGAGGTCTGGGCGATCGGCGGCACCAGCGGCCCGGGGCGCGGCGCGCCGGCGCCGTGCACGGCCCGGGTGCCGTCGCCGCGCCGGGCCGCCATCTTCGGCTACAGGCCGACGCGCTCGCGCTCGAGCGACTCGTCGCGGGCGCTGCGCGCCTCCGGCGCCGCGCCCACCACGGGCTCGAGGAACAGCCGGTAGGCGTCGCGGTAGCCCTGCTCGAGCAGGTCCTCGACGGTCTCGTAGGCTTCGGTCGCAGGGTCGGTGGCGCCGTCGAGTCCGAGCGGGCCGAGGCCGTTGCGCTCGGGCCGGATCGTCCACAGCGCGACGTCGCGGTACTGGCGGCCCGTCGCCGGATCCTCCCAGGCCGAAGCCGCATCGTCCGCCAGGGCGAGCGTGCGCACGACGCGCGACATGCGCTCGGCCCCCGCGAGGTCCTGCTCCACCGCGCGCCGCTCCAGGGTGCCGATCAGGCCGTCGACGATCGCGCCCGGCCCGCGCCGCCGCGCGGGCGCGTGGGCGGCCTCGGGCACGGCCGTGACGACGATCAACTGCTCGGCGCCCGCCGCCAGCGCCTCGGCGATGCCGCAGCCGCCGACCAGCGTCGCGTCGGCGAGGCGGTGGGTCTCGCCGCCGTAGAGGCCGCCCTTGGGGAACGCGACGCGCCGCACCGGCGCGGCGCCCGGCGGCAGCAGGCCGGCGAAAACGGCGTCGAACAGCAGCGGTTCGTGGGCGGGCGAGCGCAGGTCGATCGCGCCCGGCAGCCCATCGAGCTTCGAGCGCGGGCCGCGCGCGCGGGCCGCCGCGAACGCGCTGCGGTGCTCGTCGCCCAGCAGCACGAACGGCAAAGCGGTGCCGGTGTCGAGATCGGCCACCCGCAGCACCAGTTCCCGGAAGCCGGGCTGGCCGAGGTTCTCTGCGAGCCCCGCGACGAAGCGGCGCGCGACCTCGGCGTCGCCCGGCAGCGCCTGGCCGACGGCGGCCCCGCGGGCGACCTCCCAGAGTCCCTGCGCGAGCCGCGCGCGCGCCGGTTCCGCGTCGAACGCGTGCTCGAACGCCTCGGCGAAGCGGCGGCGGTCCTTCCAGTAGATCCGCAGCACGCCGAGCAGCGACAGGATCGAGAGCACGAACACGGGCGCTGCCAGCGTCGCGAGGTACGGTCCGCCCAGCGCCTCGGGCACGGCGCCGAAGCGGCCCAGCGCCCGCGCGGGCCAGCCGGGCACGACCAGGTCGACGATCAGCGCGACCGGCGCCAGCGCGCCCAGCACGAAACCGAGCAGCACCGGCAGCAGGAACACGGCGAAGGCCGCGCCGAGCAGCAGCAGCGCCGCGCGCAGCGAAGGCCGCAGCCGCCAGAAGCGCGAGCGCTGGGCGCCCTCCCAGAAGCCGCCGGCCTCGTGCAGCCGCCCGCCGCCGGCGACCGCGCCGAAGGCCGCGGCCACGGTGCCGACGCCGGAGCCGACCAGCAGGTCGACCCGGATGCCGGTCTCGTCGAGCGCCTTCAGCACGCCGGCGTGATAGGCGCCCGAGGCGCCGCTGCCGACGAAGAGGACCGCGGTCCGCCGCCTGGGGGAGTACTCGGCCATCGGGCTGGCCTAACTTATCACGGCCTTTCCAGGGCGCCCTCGGCCGTGTCAGGCTTGGCCGCGATGGCGACCGACGCCCACGTCCACGTCCAGCCCTGGTGGGAGCTGCGGCCGGACGTCTACGCGGCGATGACCCGCGGGCGCGACGACGTCGACGCGCTCGAGAAGATGATGCGCAGCCCCGAGCACCTGCTGCGGCTGATGGACGCGGAGGGCGTCGAGCGCGCCGTGCTCGTCAACTACCCCAGCGCGGCGATGGGCTTCACCCACCGCGTCAACGACTACGTCGCGGACTACTGCGCCCACGCCCCGCAGCGGCTGATCGCGATGGGCGGCGTCGACCCCGGCCAGTGCGACGACCCCGCGGCCGAGGTGCGCCGCGCGGCCGAGCGCGGCGTGCGCGCGCTGAAGCTGCACCCGCCGCACATGGGGATCGCGCCCAACGCGTACCTGGACGGCGACCTCGGCCTGCGCGCGGTGTACGAGGAGGCGCAGCGGCTGGGGCTGCCGGTGCTGATCCACACCGGCACCTCGGTGTTCCCCGGCGCCCGCTCGCGGCTGGGCGAGCCGATCCTGGTCGACGACGTCGCGGTTGACTTCCCCCACCTGAAGATCGTGCTCGCCCACGGCGGCCGCCCGCTGTGGATGGAGCAGGCGTTCTTCCTGGTGCGCCGCTTCCCCAACGTCTTCATGGACCTGTCCGGCATTCCGCCGCAGAAGCTGCCCGAGTACTTCCCGCGCCTCGCCGAGGTCGCCGACAAGGCGCTCTACGGCAGCGACTGGCCGTCGCCGGGCGTGCGCTCGATGAAGAAGAACCTCGACGCCTTCCGCGCGCTCGGCTACCCGCCCGACGCGCTCGCGAAGATGCTCTCGGGCAACGCGAAGCGCGTCTACGGATGAGGATGAGCCGCTGCCGCCACGCCGACACCTGCGGCGGCTGCCCGCTCCAGCACCTCGACTACGCCGAGCA
>WYBL01000102.1 GCA_011526565.1 Acidobacteriota bacterium
GCGCGGGAGGGATGGCGGAGAGGGTGGGATTCGAACCCACGGAACCCGTGAAGGCTCAACGGTTTTCGAGACCGCCCGATTCAACCGCTCTCGCACCTCTCCATGGGGCAAACGGTCGGAAGAGGGAGTTTACTTCAAGTCGAGCCCGCGGCGCGAGCGGAAGAAGGCCACCACCCGGGCGGCACACTCCTCGGCCAGGACCCCGGGCTCGACGGAGAACGAGTGGTTGAGCCCGAGAGAGAGGGCGTCGACCCGCGAGCCCAGCGCCCCGAACTTGGGCTCCGGGGCCCCGAACACGACCCGCTCGACCCGGGCCAGCACCAGCGCCCCCACGCACATCAGGCACGGCTCCAGCGTCACGTACACGGTGAGCCCCGGCAACCGGTAGTTGCCGAGGGCACGGGCCGCCGCGCGCAGCAGCAGCACCTCGGCGTGGGCCGTGGGGTCGCCGCTGCCGACCGGGGCGTTGCAGGCCGCCGCCACGAGTTCGCCGTCGCGCACGGCGACCGCGCCGACCGGCACCTCGCCCGCCGCTTCCGCCCGCGCCGCCTGGTCGAGTGCCAGGCGCATGAAGCGGACGTCGTCGTCCGTCAATCGCTCTCCACGAAGAGCAGGAAGCGGTGCGGCGAGCGCGAGCCGCCGAGCACGATCTCGTTGCGGCCCGGCTGCAGCGCGATCTCGGACTCCTTGTGGTGGCCGCCCACCTTGACGCCGTTGACCTGGGTGCCGAGCGAGCTGCCGAGGTCGGCGGCGATCACCTGGCCGGCCACCACCTCGATCGACAGGTGGCGGCGCGAGACGTTGTGCGGCGCCCGGTCGTGGATCACGAGGTCGGCAGGCGTCGACTGCTCGGACTCGGACCCGTGCGACGCGCGGCCGATCCGGAACGGAAACGTGCGGATCCGCAACTCGCCGGCAGGCAGCGTCTTCTCCGCCTCGGGGCTGGCCGGGACCAGCCGCAGCCTCGGCGTGCCGGCCCGCACGTGCTCGGCGTCGGGCGGGAGCTGGATCAGCCGCTCGTCGATCTCGCGCACCCGCCGGAACAGGCTGCGCAGGTAGCCGAGCACCGCGTCGGGGGTGGCGAGCGAACTCGCCGACCACTCCTCGAGCGAGAGCTTCTGCAGCCGGGTCGCGCCCGCCGCGCGCGCGCCGTAGCGGCGCAGCCGCCCCTCCAGCAGCCCGATCTCGCCGAACACCTCGCCGGGCCCGTAGGTCGTGAGCGGGACCGGCGGGTCGCCGATCAGGATCTCGACGGCGCCCGACTCCACGCGGTACGCGTGCGACGAGCGCTCCCCGGGCCGGAAGACCGGGGTGCCGTCAGCCAGCTCGAGCTGCTCCATCCGCTTCCTCCTCCGGGGGGATCTCCGAGGCCAATTGTGCACCCGGCGAATGCCGTCCGGCGAGCAGCGCCCCGCCGACCAGCACGAAGGCGAGGGCGTAGGCCAGCAGCGCGAAGCCCGCCGACACGTAGAAGGGACCGTGGACGCGCGGCAGCGCCAGCCGCGGCAGCACCAGCAGATAGCCGAGGTGCACGAGGTGCACGGCGAGCGTCGTCCAGAAGGCCGGCACCAGCACGGCGCGGAGCGGCACGCGCCCGTTGGGCAGGAAGCGGAACCACAGCACCACGACCGCCGCGGTGCCGAGCACCGCGAACCCGCGCAGCGCGAAGAGCGACAGCGCGCTGCGGGCGAAGCCGGGCGCGGTCGCCGCCTCGACGGCGGCACGGACCGCCCCCGCGGCGAGCAGCGCGAGGACGGCGATCGCCGCGGTGGCGAGGCTCAGCGCGGTGCCCACCGCCTGGTTCCAGAGGTACGGCCGGTGCCGGCGGAAGCCGAAGGCGCGGTTGAGCACCGTCTCGAGCGGGATGAAGACGCCCGCCGCGCCGACCAGGATCCACAGCGCCGCGGACCAGGGCAGGTCGCGGCCGTACTGGACGACGCTGACGCCCAGGTTGCGCAGCAGGAACTCCTGGGCCGCCGGGTAGTACATCCGCAACGCCTCGAGCAGCGCGAGGCGCGGGGCGTCCCACGGCAGCCGGCCGAGCAGCGAGAGCAGCAGGAACGCGCCCGGGTAGAACGAGAGCAGCGAGAAGAAGGCGATCGCGCCACACAGCGCGTGCAGCTCGGCGTCCTGGACGAGGCGTCGCGCGAGCGCGACCGGGGCGGGCAGATCGCGGTCGTCCGTCATGGTGCGCGCGCAGGATAGCCCCGGCCCGCGGTACGGGACGAACGATCCACTCCCCTGGATGCTCCGACACCTGTCGGGGCGCCCGACCCCCGCCGAGATTGGCGACGGCATGAAGTGCGTCGCCCTCCTCCCTCCCTCGGGCTGACCCTCGCGACGGGTCGCTCCGGAGGAGCGCGCCGCGCGTGGAGGGCCATCATCATGAGACTTCCCCCCCTGCTCGCGGCGGCGGCACTGGGCCTGGCCCTGGCCGGTCCCGCGCGGGCGCAGGACGCCGATTGCGCGGCCTGTCACGAAGCGCAGTCGCGCTTCGAGAACCGTCACCTCTCGCTGACCCCGTCCGAGGTGCAGGGCCGCGCGGTCGGCTGCGCCGGCTGCCACGGCGACCCGGCGAAGCACCTGGAGAGCGGCGAAGCGAAGGACATGGTCCGCTTCCAGGCGGGCGCGGGCTCGGCCGCCTGCCTGCAGTGCCACCGCTCGATGGGCCAGGGCCAGTGGCACGCCTCGGCCCACGCGAACGCGGGCGTGTCGTGCAACGACTGCCACAAGACGCACGCCGCGGGCCGACCCGAGGCCCAGTGCGCGAGCTGCCACGCGGCCGAGAACGCGGCCTTCCGGCTGCCCTCGCGACACCCGCTGCAGGAGGGCCGGATGACCTGCGTCTCCTGCCACGACCCGCACGCGGCGAGCGAGGCCCAGCTCAAGACGAAGCAGCGCGCCAACGACACCTGCTACCGCTGCCACCAGGACAAGGAGGGGCCGTTCGTCTTCGAGCACGACCCGGTCCAGGAGGACTGCCGCCTGTGCCACGCGCCCCACGGTTCGGTGGCGAACAAGCTGCTCGTCGCCGCCGAGCCGATGCTGTGCGCACAGTGCCACGAGCTGCACTTCCACGGCGGCTACACGGCCGCCGACGGCGAGATCGAGATCGGCGGCATCCACCGCGAGAGCTCGAACGGGGTGCTGGGCCTGAACCGCGCGTTCAACACCAGGTGCACGCAGTGCCACACCCGGGTCCACGGCTCGGACCTGCCCAGCCAGGGCGCGTCCAGCCGCGGCCGCAGCCTGACCCGGTAGGAGGGACATCATGAGACTGCATCGCGCGCTGTCCCTCGCCACCGCCGTCGTGCTCGCCGGCGTCCCCGCGTTCGGCCAGGCTCCGCCCGCGGAGAAGCCGGCGGAGAAGGGCCGCCTCGAACGGCTTGATCATACCCCACCCCCGTCGCCAGGGGCTCGGCATCTGGAACTCCAGCCTGAGCGGACTGCCCGACCTGGCCGCCGAGTTCGACACGGCCGACGAGACCCGGCCGTTCGGCGCTCTCGAACTGGACCTGAAGAACGGCCGCAACGGGCTGTGGCTGCGCTCCGAGGTGATCGACGCGGACGACATGCGGCACCGGCTGTCGTTCGACCTCGGCAAGGCCGTCCGCTCGGTCACGACCTACGACCGCTTCCCGGTCCGCCTCGGTCACGACCCGCTGTCGAACCTCGAGGCGGCCTCGCGCAACGGCCGCATCGTGTGGCACACGGACAAGGACCCGGATCGACGCTACGAGCACGTGCTCGCGCTGCTCGAGCACCGCACCGAGGTGCGGCCCGCCGGCCGCCTCGCGCTCGGCTTCTTCCTGCGCGACCAGCGCCGCAGCGGGCACCACCAGTCGCTGACCATCAGCCACTGCGACACCTGCCACGTCACCAGCCAGACCCGCGAGGTCGACCAGCGCCAGACCGAGTTCGGCGTGGACGGCCGCTGGGAGTGGAAGACGGGCTCCCTCGAGGCCGAGGTCTCGCGCCGCGAGCTGCGCAACGAGGGCGCCCAGTCGACGCTGCTCTACGACCGCGCGCTTCACCCCGAGCTGCGCACGCCGATCTTCGACAACCGCGTCCTGTTCGACGCCCTCGACGGGCCGCTGCCGGTCGACGCCCAGCCCGAGACGGACCGCACCCAGGGCCGCGTCGAGCTGAGCGTGGCGGAACTGGCCGGCTTCGACGTCAGCGCCAGCGGCGCCTTCGCGAAGACGAAGAACCGGCAGACGGAGATCGAGGCGGACTACCGCGGCGGATCGCTGCTGGTCAGCCGGCCGATCCGCGACCGCCTCTCGCTGGTGCTGCGCGCGCGCGCCTATTCCACGAGCAGCGACTCGTACGCCATCGACTACGCGGAGCGCACGGCCGTCGCCGGGCCGCAGGCCGGGCGCACCTACCGCCAGGTCTACGGCTTCGACCCCGACTACGTGCGCAGCTCGGCCCTCGACCGCGACGCCTACGAGGCCGGAGCCCTGGTGCAGTGGAAGCTGCCCGGCAAGGGCGGCACGCTGAAGGCGCGCTGGGACTTCGAGGACCTCGACCGCGACGAGGTGATCGTCGAAGTGGACGGGGGCCGCACCCGGACCCACGAGCTCGGCCTCGCGTGGCGGGCGCGACCGGCCTCGCACCTGAAGCTGTCGGCGGAGTGGCGTTACGGCACCGTCGACGCCCCGTACGGCTACGTCGACGGCGCCTGCGCTCCACTCGCCGACGTCGGCACCCTGCCCAGCCCGCTGGCGCCGGGTTCCACCCAGTACTTCCAGGTCCACGACGCGCGGATCGGCGACACCACCGCCTCGCCCGAGACGTGGAACGACCTGCGGGCTTCGGTCTCGGTGACGAAGGCCCGCTTCGGCGCCACCGCCTCGGTCCGCTACTGGGACGGCGAGAACGACGGCGGCGACCTGACCGACTGGGCGCGCACGCGGACGGCGCTGACCGCCACCGCGTGGTTCGCCCCGGAGGACCGCTGGGACGCGTGGGTCGCCTGGAGCCACGAGGGCGGCGAACTGACCAGTCACGTCTGCACGCCGGTCTTCGATGGTTGAGCGGCCGGCGTCCTGACGGGCCGGTCCGGCCTGTTCACGTCCGACGACCTCCGCATGGAAACCACCACCGACGCCGTGTCCGCGGGCCTCAACCTGCGGCCCAGCCCGAAGTTCGACGCGACCCTCGCGCTCTCCTGGATGCAGGCGGCGCAGGCGCTCGACCCGTTCACGATGCCGGCCTCCGACGTCTTCAAGGCGCTGGTGCCGCTGATGCCCTACGACTACACGCAGACGTGGAGCGACTCCGACCTCGACGTGTCGCGTCTCGACGCGTCGCTCGCGGCCCGCTACCGCCTCTCCGACCGCGCCTCGCTGCGCGGGGAGTACCGCCTGGTCGACTACGTCGACGACGCGCCGTATCTCGAGGACACGAGCGGCCGGGTCCACGTCGTGATGTTCGCGGTCGGCTACTCGTTCTAGAGAGAGAACCGGAAGTCGTGCCCCGGGGCCCGCGAAGCAAGGTCGCGGGCCCCGGCCCTTTTTCCGGCCGGCGATCAGGCGGAGGGCAGCTCCAGCCAGCCGCGCTGCTGCGCGAGGAACACCGCCTCGGAGCGGGTGTGGACGCCGAGCTTCTCGAGCACCGCGTGCAGGTGGTTGCGCACGGTCGCCGGGCTGAGGCCCAGTTCGCGGGCGATGTCCTTGTTCTGACGACCGCGAGCGGCCAGGCGCAGCACGTCGGTCTCGCGCGCGGTGAGCGGCGTGGGCGAAGCCGACGGCAGCCCGGCCTTCTGGCCGCTGCAGGGGGGCAGGAACGGACGCAGGCCGGCGAGGGCCGCGTCGAGGCGGACGTCCTCGAGCAGGTGCACGAGCAGGTAGAGGTCCGGGCGCGGTCCGGGCACCCGCAGCGGGGTCACTCGCACGGGGCCCGCACCGCAGGTCGGGCACGGCACGCGGAGCTCGAACGGGCGCGGACTGGCTCCCCCACGTGCCATCTCGTTGACCGGGCAGGCGCCCTGGCAGTAGCGGTTGCCGAAGATGTCGTAGCCGTGCACGACCTCGTGGCAGGCACGGCCGAGCGCCTCGGCGGGCGTGACCGGGATCAGCCGCGAGGCCCCCTCGTTCCACAGCACGATCCGGCCCCGGGCATCGGTGACGAACGCGGGCGGGTCCCCGCTTTCCAGGACCTGGAGCAGGTCGGGTGGCAGTTCCGGGGTGGCGGACGAGGGCACGGTGGCCATGCCCCCTCACCCGAGCAAACCCGGTGCCGACGCAACGCTTGCCGGACCCGCCCCGGGTCGAGGACCATTCCCGACCATGCGCCATCCCTGGCTGGCCCTGAGCTTCTGCGCGCTCGCCGTGACGACCTCCGCCGAGGAGGACCTCGGCCTGCCCGACTGGTCGCGGTCCACCCTGGAGTGCCCGGCGACGGTGCGCGAGCGCGACCTGCTGCGCTGCACGCTGACGCTGCGCCGGGGCGCGAAGGACCGCTTCGACGAACCGGCCGGGGCCGACTGGCGGCTGACTCTGCCCGGCAAGGCGCTGTTCGTGGAGGCCTCAGGGGCGACGTTCGACCCCGAGTGGCGCCACGTCGTCGGGCAGACGTCCGTCGCCCCCGGTGGCGAAGCCGTCGTGCCGATTGCCCTGCTCGCGGGCCCGGAGAGCGACGGGACCCGGCTCACGATCGGAGCCTCGATCTCGGGCGACGAGCCCGTCCACGTCTCGGCCACGACCGAGGTGGAGGCGCGCCGCCGGCCCGGGGAACTCGTCTCGGTGGGCGGCGTCAACCTCACCCGTGCCGGCGCGTGGGTGCTGGGCTTCCTCGCGACCGGCCCGCTGTTCCTCGGCGCCTGCGCGCTGCTCGGCGGCGCGCGGCCCTCTGTGCTGGGCCTCGCCTTCGCGGCGTGGGTCGCGGCCGGCTTCCTGCTGATGTTCGGCGCCCTGGCCCGCCACGACCTGCGCGTGCTGAACGAGTACCGCGAGGCCGCCTGCGTGGTGACCGACACCGGCGCGCACACGCGCACCAGCGGCAAGGGGCGCCACGCGACCACCTTCTCCGAGCCGTTCGTCGCGCTGCGCTTCGAGGTCGACGGCCGGCCCGCGCACGGCACGGGCTTCGACTCGGGCTCGCACCTGCGACGCGGCGGCAACTGGCCGCCGGGCGAGCTCGCCTCGTTCGAGCCGGGCGCCGCCGTTCCCTGCTGGTACGACCCCGAGGACCCCGCCCACACCGTCGTCGTGCGCGGGCCCGGCGGCGCGTACCTGTTCGCGCTGCTGCCGCTGGGCCTGCTGGCGCTCGTCTCGCGACCGCTGGGCCGTGCGCTGTTCGGCCGCGGCTGAGCGCGGCTACCGCT
The DNA here is from genome assembly GCA_011526565.1 of Acidobacteriota bacterium. GTDB lineage: Bacteria > Acidobacteriota > Vicinamibacteria > Fen-336 > Fen-336 > WYBL01. The sequence continues at coordinate 7,331 of WYBL01000102.1, forward strand.
TCCGGAAAGCCAGCGGCTGGATGCCGATCTCGCGCGCGGCGTCGAGCGAGATCATCTGGTACTCCGGGTCGTCGCCCTCGAAGTCCTCGAAGTGCTCCTCGAGCGCGGCCGTGCCCTGGGCGATCGCGGCGGCGAAGCTGCGGAACGACGGTTCGTTGCGGAAGCGGTCGACCAGGGCGCGCGGCACCGGGCCGTTGCGGGGCGGCACCGGCGCGTCGCCGCCGCCGATCATCGTCGTCTCCAGGCCGACCGTGGTCCCGCCCTCCGCGTCGAGGTCGAACGCCAGCAGCATGTGGCCGGGCATCGTGACCAGGTAGGGCGAGAGCCCGATCTTGCGCAGGATCGCGGCGAGCGCGACGGTGCCGTCGACGCAGTTGGCCTGCTGCGCGGTCACGGTCTCCTCGAACAGCCGCACGTGCTGGCTCGGGACGACGCCGGACGGCGCCGACGAGGAGCTGATGTCGCTGTAGCGCACCCCGCGCTGCTGCAGCACGTGCCAGATCGCGTACACCTGGCGCAGCACCTCGGCCTCGTCCTGCTCCTGGTATCCCGTGAACGCGTCGAGCTTGCCGGAGCGCAGCGCCTCGCGGGTCAGGGTGTCGACCCACGGGTGGTCCTCGTTCACGTAGGCCGCGAACATCCACGACAGGTCGAGGTCCTCCTCGTCCGCGTCCTCTTCCGCCAGCACCGCCATCGGGCAGTCGTTGATCGAGCGGACGGTCACGGTCGTCGTGCGCACGCCGAGCGAGCGGCCGTCGACGAAGGCCTCCATCGCCAGGTTGATCGGCATCGACTGGCGCCAGTCGAGCAGCGCGTCGAAGCGGTAGTTGACGCGCGGAAACACCTGGTAGGCGCCGGGGCCGTCGTCGGCGACCGCCTCCTCGGCGCTCGCCTCCATCGCCGCGTTGGGCTTGATCTCGACCTTCAGGCGGGCGCCGGCGCGCACGCCCTCGAAGGCGGCGCCGATGAAGCCCATGCCCTCGCCCTTCTCGCGCGGGTCCTCTTCCTCCTCGTCTTCCTGTGGCAGGCGCAGCGTCGCGGTGGAGACGACGAAGGACGGGAAGATCTGGGCGTCCATGCCGACGAACGGCTCCCAGGACGCCGCGGCGGCGGGCGCGGGTGCGGACGGCGCTGCCGGCGTGGTGATGCCGCCCGCCTCGGGCGTCCGCGTCATCGCGGAGCCGAAGCCGCGCGCGTGGCGCTTCTTGCGGGTGGTGTCGGCGAGCGACCCGCTCGCCGACTGGGCCACGGCCGTCCCGGCCCAGAGCATCGTCAAGACCACGACCGTCCACGCGCGCGATCGCATCAGCACCCCTCCGAGGATCGCGGATGCTAGCAGGCGGCGTGGTCCGGCTCAGCGGCTCGCGAAAGCGTCCTTGACCAGGCGCTCCGGGAAGAAGCCGCCGGCGTTGCCGTCGGCCGCGTAGCGGTAGACGGCCGCCGAGTAGATGCCGGCGAGCGCGCTGCTGACCAGCGACAGCGCGACGAACGCGACGACCATCGCCACGGCCACGACTGCCGCCAGCACGCCGGAGCCCATCGCGGCGGCCGCGACCAATCCGGCGACGCCCGCCAGGCCGACGACCAGCGCGGCCACGCCGAACACGGCGCCCATGCCGAGGTTGCCGGCGAGCTGCTCGCCCCAGGTGCGCTTCAGGTAGGCCGCGCTGCGCCTGACGGCCTCGACCGGCCCCACGTCCTCGACCACGAGCACCGGCACGACCAGGAACGTGGCGAGGCCCCAGGCGAGACCGAACATCGAGGACGCGATCCGCCCCAGCGCGCCGCCACGCCGGGCCAGCGCCCGCAGCAGCATGCCGACGGTCGCCGACACGACCGCGTATCCGAGGATGGTGCCGAGGCGCGCGAACGCGACCTTGAAACCGTCGCCGACGGTGGGGTCCCCGCCGCGCAGCCGGATCATCGCGGCCCCGACCAGCGCGGTGTTGCAGAAGAGGATGACGAAGTACTGGGTCACGTAGAAGGCGAAGGCGACGATGGTGCCAAGCACCCGCGCGCCGTCTTCCCCGCTCGCCAGCCGGTCGCCGATGCCCGCGAGCAGCGCGGGGATCGCGAAGGTCGCCAGCACCAGCATCGAGGCCAGCCCCGACAGCAGCGGGTAGACCAGCAGTTCCTTGTCGGCCGACAGCACGGCCAGCGAGGCCTTGGTCAGCTCCCAGCTCCTCGCCAGTCGCTCGAACATCCGTTCCTCCAGGGGAAGTGGTGGCGCATTGTCACGCGGCCGCGGGCCGCAGGAAAGCACGAACCGATGGGCGTATCGTTCGGCGCGGGGCCGACACGTGCACCGATCGCGGGCCGTCCGACAGGTCGCGCGCGCCGCTTGCGGTCTGTGGGTCGCCTTGTGCGCCGCCGCCGCCGGCGCCCAGGTGCTGCCGTTCCGGGTCTACGGCCTCGACGACGGCCTGCCGCAGTCGCAGGTGAACGCCGTCACCCAGGACGGCGAAGGGTTCGTGTGGGTCGGCACCCAGGGCGGCCTCGCGCGCTTCGACGGGCTGCGCTTCGCGTCGTACTTCGTCGAGGACGGGCTGCCCGGCAACCGCGTCCAGGAACTGCTGTTCGAGCCGGCGAGCGCGACCTTGTGGATCGCCACCGGCAGCGGCCTCGCGCGGTGGAAGGACCACGCCCTCTCGCGCGTCGACGACCCCCTGCTCGCCGGCGTGCGCTGCCGCGCGCTCGCCCTCGACGCGCGCGGCGCGCTGTGGGTCGGCACCGACCGCGGCCTGCTGCGGCGCGACGGAGACCGCTTCGTGCGCGTGGGAGCCGCGCAGATGGTCCACGACGTCGCCGCCGACGGCGACGCGCTGCTGGTCGGCGGCGAGGCGGGCCTGTTCCGCGTGGAGGGCGACACGCTGCGCGCGCTGGCCGCGGCGGACGCGGTCGGCGGCCCCGTGTCGACGGTCGCCGCCGACGCCGGCGGGCCGCTGCTCGGGACCACCACGACCGGCCTCTGGCGCTGGACCGTGGACGGCGTGCGGCGCGTGGCCTCGGTCACGGCCCGCGCGATCTACCGCATCGACCGCGTGCCGAGCGGGGCGCTCTACGTCTCCACGAGCGACGCCGGGCTGTTCGTGCGCGCGCCCGGCCAGGCCGGCTTCGAGGCGTGGACGACGCGGCGGGGGTTGCCCGCAGACGTCGTCAACCAGGTCCACGAGGACCACCAGGGCAACCTCTGGGTCGCCACCGACATCGGCGGTCTCGGCCTGCTGGCCGGCCGCGGCGTCGCCAACTTCGCCGAAGCGGACGGGCTGCCGAGCCGCTGCGTGTTCGGCATCCGGCCCGACCTCGGGGGCGCCGGACTCTGGGTGGCGACGATGAAGGGCGCGGCGCTGCTGGCGGCCGTCGGGGGCTTGGGGGCGGAGGAGGCCGGAGTCGTCCGACGGAGCCCCCATGGGACCGGTGACGGGCTCAGCCCGGCACCGGAACCCGTCGGACCGAGGGCGCTGGAGACGCTGGCGGCGGAACTTCCCAACCCGTGGGTGTGGTCGGTGCTGCCCGTGCCGGGTCCGCGCGGCCCCGAGCTGTGGATCCACACGGACGGCGGACTCGTCTCGCGCGCCGCCGGATCGCGGGCGCTGGCACCGGCGCCGGACGTGATCGCCACCGCGGCCACCGTGATCGAGGACCTCGAGCTCGACTCCGCGGGGCGGCTGTGGATCGCCCGCCGTGATCCGCGGGGCGGCCTCGTGGTGCGCGGGGCGGACGGGCGCTGGCGCGCGCTCGACCGCCGGGCGGACGGCGCGCCGCTGCTCTCCGCACGGCGACTGCTCCCGCGGCGGAAGGGCGGCGTGTGGCTGACCGACGAGCAGCAGGTGCTGTGGAGCGACGGTGAGCGGGTCGAGGCGCTGCCGGGCCCGGTGCCGATCTCCGGCGGGTCCTACCTGAGCACGATCCTCGAGGACTCGCGCGGCCGGCTGTGGGTCGGCAGCGACGCGGGCCTCGCGATCCACGAGTCCGGGCGCTGGCGCGGCCTTCACGACCAGCCCGGGCTGCTCGACCGGCGCTTCTACGCGCTCGGCGAAGACGCGACGGGGACCGTGTGGGCGGGCACGGCGCGCGGCTTCTACCGCATCGTCGACGGCGGCGGCGGATTCCGCGTGCGGCCGCTCGGCACCGAAGACGGACTGCCCAACCTCGAGGCCAACCGCGGCGGTTTCCTGCGCGACGCCGACGGCGACGTGTGGCTCGGCACCGTCGGCGGCCTGACGCGGATCCACGCCAGCGCGGCCGAGCCGCCGCGGGTGCCGCCGCGGCTGGTGGTCACCGGCGTCGAGCTGCCGCGCCGACGGCTCGACTTCCCCACGGCCCTCGACCTCGCCTGGAGCGAGCGGGCGATCACGATCGAGGTCGCCGTCCTCGATTATCGTGCGCCGCGCCGTGCCGGCTGGCGCGCACGGCTGGGCGGCCTCGACGCGGACTGGCTGCCGGTGCGCCCCACCCGCGAGCTGCGTTACGGCAGCCTGCCCGCCGGCGAGCACGTGCTCGAGCTGCAGGCCGTCGACGACGGCGGCACCTGGGGCGAGGTCGTGCGGCTGCCGGTCCGCGTGCGGCCGCCGTTCTGGATGACGGCCTGGTTCCGCGCCACGGCACTGCTCGCGCTCGTCGCGCTGGCGGCGGGCGTGCACCACCGCCGGGTCGTCGTGCTGCGGCGCCGCAACGCGGAACTCGAAGCGCAGGTCGCCGCCCGCACCGCGCAGATCGCCGAGGCGCACCGCCGGCTGCAGGAAGCGCAGGGGCAGATCGCCCACATGCAGGAGACCTCGGGCCGCGCGCAGGAAGATCTCTCGGCCTGGGCGCGCGCCGTGGGGGCCGACATCGCGACCGCGGCCGGCGCCTCGGCGGTCGGCGCGTTCCTCCTCGACGGCGGTCGGGTCACCGCGCTCGGGACGCCCGCGGGCGCCGCGCCCGGCGTGGAACTGGTCGAGCGCGCGGCGCGCGAGGGGCTGGTCGCCGAACCCGGCCGCTGGCTGCTGCCGATCGCGGGCGCCGCGAGCCACGCGCTGGGCGTGCTGGCCGTGTGCGGCCGGCCGGCCGAGTGGGGCGAGGCCGAGCGCCAGCTCTTCCGCAGCTTCGCCCACCAGCTCGGCGGCGCCCTCGAGCTGCGCGAGACGCGGCGCAGCCTGGCCGCGATCGAGGCCGCGCGCGCCGCGGTGCGCCGGCGCATGGCCGACGAGGGCGTGCCCGCCGTCGCCGTGTGCCCGCGCTGCCGCGGCTGCCAGCCCGAAGGCACCACCACGTGCCCCGAGGACGGTGCCGCGCTGGAGCCGCCGCGCCTGCTGCCCTGGCGGCTGCGCGGGCGCTGGCGGCTCTGCCGCGTGCTCGGCGAAGGCGGCATGGGCACGGTGTTCCTCGCCGTCGACGAGCAGCTCGGCCGCGACGTGGCGATCAAGGTCGTGCGCCCCGAGCGCTTCGACGACCCCGCGGCGGCGATCCGCTTCGAGCGCGAAGCGCAGGCGCTGGCCCGCGTGCGCCACCCCGCGGTGCTCGACCTGTACGACTGCGGCAGCCTCGACGACGGCTCGCTGTTCCTGATCACCGAGGTGCTGGCCGGCCGCGACCTCGCCACGGTGCTGCTGCACCGCGGTCCGGCCAGCCCGCGCCAGGCCGCGGCCGTGCTGACCCAGGCCGCAGGTGCGCTCGGCGCCGTGCATCGCGCCGGCCTGCTGCACCGCGACGTCAAGCCGCAGAACCTGATCCTGCTGCCGGGCGCAACGCCCCACGAGTTCGGCCTGCGGCTCGTCGACTTCGGCCTCGCCCGCGACCTCGCTGCGCCGAGCGACCTGACCTCGACCGGCGTCGTGATCGGCACGCCGGCCTACATGGCGCCGGAGCAGTTGCTCGGCCGCGAGGTGACGCCTCGCACCGACCTCTACGCGCTGGCCGTGGTCGGCTACGAGTGCCTGACGGGCGAGCGGCTGGTCCCGCTCGCGGCGCGCGGCGGCGAGTTGTTCTCGGCGGTGGTCGCCGGCGCGCCGCGCCTGCCGTGCGCGCTGCTCCCGGGTCTCGACCCCGCGGTCGACCCCGCGTTCGCGCGGGCCCTCGCCAAGGACCCGGCGACTCGCCCCGACGATGCCGAGGCGTGGGCCGCGGAACTCGCCGACGCGCTCTCGCGCTCGCAGGGTCACCCGGGCTGGGGACCCGGCTTACTGGAGGCCCCGCCCGTCACGGCGCTTCCGCCCCCCGACTCCGACGTCTCCCGCGCCGACACCCGCGCCTGAACGGCCGGCGCTTTTCCGAGACGATCGGCGGGTGACCCGCGGACCACGAGCGGCGCTGCTGGCGGCCCTGCTGCTGACGCTGCCGGGGTCCGGCCGCGCGCAGCCGGCGCTCGACGCCGAGGCGCGGCGCGACCTGGGGCGGCTGCGCGTGCTCGGCGAAACCGTCCCGGACCAGGCGGACCTCGACGTCGCCGAGCGCCTGCTCGGCCGCCACGGCCCCGACCTGCCCGGCTTCCCCGGGTTCGTGTGGGGCTCTATCTGCGCGGCGCGGGGGCCGAAGCCGTGCAGGTGCTCGAGGAGCACCTCTCGACCGCCGACGGCGCGGAGGCGCGCGCGCAGCTCGAGGCGATGGCCGAGACGCGCTCCGAGGCGGCGGCCTTCGAGCGCGTCTACGACCGCGGGCCCGCGGAAGAACGCGCGGCGTGGCGCGAGGCGCTGCTCGCGCGCTGATTCACGCTGCGGGGCGGCGCAGCACGAAGAACACGTATCCGTAGTGCTCCCCGAAGCGGCGGTGCATGTCGATCTCCTCGTCGATCGCGTCGAGCACCGCCAGCGCCTCCGCGTCCGCCGCATGGACCGCGCGCAGGTCGCGCACGCGCGCCTCCATCGGCGCGTAGAAGTCGTCCCACCAGGCCGCGGCCGGCAGCGGGAAGTGGCCGACGACCTCGAAGCCGGCCTCCCGCGCGAGCGCGAGCGTCGCCTCCGGCGCCGCGATCCCGGGGTACTCGCGCTGCCAGTACGCACGCAATTCGGCCGGCGGGTCGTCGCGGAGCCAGGCGACGTGGCTGAAGGCGAGGTGCCCTCCCGGGCGCAGCAGCGGCTGCCATGCGGCCAGCGCGGTCGCGATGCCGATCGTGTACGCGGCCCCCTCGGACCAGACGAGGTCGACGCTCTCCGGGGCGAAGGACGGCTGCGCCATGTCACCCACAACGGGCCGCACCCGGGCCGTCAGGCCGCGCTCGGCCACGACGCGGGCGAGACGCTCGACGAGCGACGCGAGGGCGTCGATCGCCTCGATGGTCCCGTCCGTGAGCGCCGCGAGGTCGAGCGTCTGCGCACCCGCGCCGCAGCCGAAGTCGACGATCCGCGGAGCTGCGGGCAGCCCCCGACACAGCGCCAGCGCGCGCGCCGTGCACTCTCGCGAGCCCGGGCCCTGCCTGGGCAGCGCTTCGAACACCTCGTAGAAGACCGGGGCCAGGTCACCCATCGAGGCCACAGGTTAGCGCAGGCCAATCCCGGCGATACTTCCCTCCGCAACACCTTCGGACGGATGGGCCCATGAACCTGCTCGAGAGCGTCGACCGGATCCTGAGCGAGCGGACGCGGCTGACCGATCGCTTCTACCCGCGCTTCTTCGAGCGCGTGCCCGAGGCGCGCGCGCACTTCGCGGGGATCGACCTGCAGGTGCAGTCGGTGATGCTGACGATGGCGCTGGGGGCGATCCGCGAGCACCCCGAGATGAAGGGCGCCTGCTCGTCCTACCTGCGGGTGCTGGGCACCCGCCACAAGCGCGTCGGCGTCCCGCGCGAGCTCTACGCGGGCTTCCTGGAAACGCTCCTCGAGTGCCTGCGCGAGTTCCACGGCGCCGACTGGGACGAGTCCCTCGCGACCCAGTGGCAGAGCGCCCTCGCCGACGCCGTGCAGCTCATGTTCGACGGCTACGAAGACCCGTACCACGTCTGAACGGCCGCAGGGCCGCCGGCGGCGCGAACGCCCGGCGAGTCACTCGGTCGGCGGGTAGAGCTTGTCGAACTCGGGCAGGCCGTGGAGGATCGCGAGGTCCGGGTCGCGACGCGCCCAGGTGGCGTCCTTCCAGCCCGCCTCCTTGGCCTTGCGCAGCGCGTCGAGCGCCTCGGGGCCCCTGCCGAGCTGGCCGAACACGCAGGCCACGTTGTACATCACGATTCCATCGTCCGCCCGCAGCGCCATCGCGAGGTTGGCGTGCCGGAAGGCGTCCTCCTCGCGGCCGACGTGCGCGTAGTCGGTCGCCAGCAGCGTGCGCCCGCGGGCATCCTCCGGGAACTTCTTGAGGTGGCCCTCGAGAACCTGGATCCGCTGCTGCACGACGTTCCGTAGCGCGTCCTTCTTGCCGAGCGCGCCGAGCGCGTTGTGGATCGGCACGTAGATGTTGTAGTCCTCGCCGGCCGCGGCGACCGCGGCCTCGGCCATGTCCGCCACTTCCTGGTAGCGGCCGGCCGAGAACAGGGTGAGACCGAGCAGGTAGTAGGCGCCCTCGACGTCCGGCTTGCGCTCGATCGCCTGGCGCACGCACCGGATCGCGGCGTCGTTCTGCCCCTCGGTGTACAGGATCCAGCCCTCGGCAATCAGGATGTCGGGCGCCTGGCCATCGAGCGCGCTGGCCTCGCCGCTGGCTGCCCGGGCCCGCTCCAGCCACTGCGGCCCGCGGTCGAAGTGCTGGTAGTACTGGGCGCAGGAGTTGGCGATGGCCGCGTGGGCCAGGGCGAAACGGGGATCGAGCGCGACCGCGCCCTGGAAGCACTGCAGCGCGAACTCGAGGTCCTGGCGGGTCAGCCGCCGCGCGTAGGCCTTGCCGCGCAGGTACTGGTCGTAGGCCTGCAGGTTGTCGGTCGGGCGCGCGGCGAGCGCCTCCTGCTCCTGGGCCGAGAGCTTGATCCGCAGTGCCTCGGCGATCTTGCGGGCGATCTCGTCCTGGACCTCGAACACGTCGGCCATCTCGCGGTCGAAGCGCTCCGACCACATCGGGAAGTCGGTCTGGGTGTCGACCAGCTCCGCGTTGATGCGCAGCCGCTGGCCCGCGCGGCGCAGGCTGCCGGTCAGCAGGTACGCCGCGCCGAGCTGCTTGCCCACCTGCGCCGGCGCCACTTCCTTGTCGCGGAAGGCGAGCACGGTCGAGCGCGCGAAGATCTTCAGGCCCCTGATCTTGGACAGCTCCGAGATGATGTCCTCGGTGACGCCGTCGCGCAGGTACTCGTCCTCCTTCACGCCCGAGAGGTTCTCGAAGTAGAGCACCGCCACCGACTTCTCCGCGGCCTTCTGCACGCCGCTCGCGGCGCCGGGCTCGACGGCGCGGCGGCCGCCCGAGTCGAGCTCGCGGCGCAGCCGCAGCAGCTCCGTCTTGAGATCCGTGGCGGTCTGGTGGCGGAGGTTGCGGTCCTTCTCCAGCGCGCGGCCGATGATGCGACCCAGCTCACCCGGCAGCGACGGGTTGACCTGGCTGACCGGGAGCGGCTCGCGGTTGAGGATCGCGTCGAACACGACCGCGGAGGTCTCGCCCGTGAACGGCAACGTGCCGGTGGCGAGCTGGTAGAGCACCGTGCCCAGCGAGAACAGGTCGGTGCGGGCGTCGGTCACCTGGCCGCGGGCCTGCTCCGGCGACATGTAGGAGACGGTGCCGAGCATGGTGCCGGCCGTGGTCAGCTCGTGCGGCTGCACCGCGGTGGGCGCCTCCGACTGCTCGCCGCCGGTGGGGCGCGCGCGCTCGATCTTGGCCAGTCCGAAGTCGAGGATCTTGACCTGGCCCCGCGCGTTGACGAAGACGTTGGCGGGCTTCAGATCGCGATGCACGATGCCCTTGGCGTGGGCCGACTCCAGCGCGTCCGCCATCTGGATGCCGGTGTCGAGCACCGCGGCCAGGTCGAACGGGCCGCGGCGCATGCGGTCGGCGAGCGTCTCGCCCTCGAGCAGCTCCATCGCGATGAAGTGCTGCCCGTCGTGCTGGTCGATCTCGTAGACCGTGCAGATGCCGGGGTGGTTGAGGGCCGAGGCGGCGCGCGCCTCGCGCTGGAAGCGCTCGAGCGAACCCTTGTCCTGGGCCATCTCCGGGGGCAGGAACTTGAGCGCGACGCTGCGCCCGAGCCGGGTGTCCTCCGCCTCGTACACGACACCCATGCCGCCGCTTCCCAGCCGGGCCTTGACCCGGTAGTGGGAAACCTGCTCGCCGATCATTCCTGGGCTCCAGTCGACGGCGGGACGTTAACAGAGAACGGCGCGGCGGTCGTGGCAGGCCCCGTCCGTGCCCGAGCGGACGGTCAGCGAGGGGCGCCACCTCGACCCGGAGCGCGCGCGCGGTCCGCCAGCCGCAGCTCGATCGCCTTCGAGGTCGGCGTGATCGAGAGGCCGCCCAGCGCCGTGCAGCGCAGCTCGCGCGGCATCTGCCCGGCGACGCGGCGGGCCGTCTCGATCACCTCGTCGAGCGGGATCAGCGGGTCGTAGCCGGCCAGCGCCATGTTCGCGCAGGCGAGCGCGTTGCTGGCCGCCATCACGTTCTTGCCCAGGCAGGGCGCTTCGACGCGGTTGGCGATCGGGTCGCAGATCAGGCCCAGCATGCTCTGGAACGCCATCGAGGCGGCCGCCACGGACTGCGTCAGCGTGCCGTCGGCCAGGTCGACCAGCGCGGCGGCGGCCATGCATGCGGCCGAGCCACCCTCGGCCTGGCAGCCACCCACCTCCGCCGCGAACGTCCAGCGGGTGGCGATGAACGCGCCGATCACGCCGCTGGCCAGCAGCGCCCGGGCCATCCGCTCCTCCGACAGGCCCCGCTCCTCGGCCATCGCGATGACCGCCCCGGGCAGGGCCGCGCAGGCCCCCGCCGTGGGCGCGGCCACGATCACCCCCATCGAGCTCTTCACTTCCATCAGCGCCGTCACGTAGAGCACGATGCGGTTCTGCGCGCCGCCGTCGAGCAGGCGGCCCGCCCGCATCATCTCGTCGAACCGGCCGCTCTGGTGGCCCAGCACGCGGTCCTCGTAGTGCGTGCCCGCGATGCCCTGTGCGATCGACCGGCGCAGGATGCGGACGATGTCCACCATCCGGGCGAGCACCTCCGTCTCGCTCAGGTGGCCGCGGGCCATCTCGTACTCGGCCGCCAGCTTCCACAGCGGGGTGTCGCGCCCGGCGTCATGGCGCAGCATCTCCGCGCAGCTCGTGAACGGCACCCGCGTGTCACGGCGGGACACCACCGGCAGCACGGGCGCGAGGCGACGCACGGCCTGGATCCGGAACTCGCCGCCGAGGTCGGCGAGGACCGAGTCGCTGACGAACGCGCCGGCCTTGACCTCCACGAGGTGCAGCCCTTCCGCCTCGTGAACCAGCACGGCGTCGGCGTCGACGATCGCCTCCAGCCGCCGTGCCAGCTCCGGGCCGCGGTCCGGCAACCACAACAGGGTCTCGTGGCAGTCGCCGGACATGGAGACCTCGAAGCCGTCCACGTTCAGGACTTCCATCATGCCGCCGCCGGTCGAGATGGCGCGCAGGAAGGTTCTCGCGTCGCCGTGGCTCAGCGTGAGCCGGTAGGTGTTGGGATGGGGATCGCCCGCGTCCACCGTCTCGATCCGGATGCCGACGCCGGCCTCGCGCAGGACCGACATCGAGTCCGGCAGTCGCTCGTCGTCGGCCTCCCACCCCAGCAGCCCGCCGAACAGGCCCATGTCCGAGCCCTGCGAGTCGTGCGTCGTCGGCAGCGAGCCCGCGCGGTCGAACTCGACCAGGACCTGATCGAACTCCCCGTTCGCCAGATCGCGCGCCAGCCGCCCGATGCGCAGGGCGGCGGCGCAGTGCGAGCTCGACGGGCCGCGCATCACGGGTCCGATCACGTCGTTGAAGATGCTGACGAGCATTGCGGGGCCTTCGGGGTTCACTTCAGGGGGAAGAGGGTCTCCAGCAGCTTGTCCAGCCGGTTGCGCCGGGCGAGCCAGCCGGCGCCCTCGTGGGTTTCGCCACCGGCGATGGAGTACCCCTTCGACCGCAGTGTCGCCGACAACGCGCGGCCGTTGTCGACGGCGTCCCACCCCTCGCGGGGGCTCCGGGAATCGTACTTGCCCCACTCCATGTAGATGCGAAGCGGCTGCTCGGAAGCCGTCTTCAGCAGGGCGGTGTTCTGCGGCCGGTAGCCCGGCTCCCAACTGGGCGAGAGCAGCCCCAGTCCGTTGAAGAGATCGGGATGCCTGAGCGCTGCGTAGAGGCTCGCGTAGCCCGCGTCGTCGAGACCCACGAGCGCCCGTCGCTCGGCTCTCTTGTCGATCGGGTAGCGATCTTCGACCCGGGGCAGCAGTTCCTCCACGAGCATCAGCCGCGTCTTGTCCTTGTCTTCGCCCGCGAGCTCCAGGTAGGACTTCCGACCGTTGAAGCCGCCGCCGGGACGTTCCCCGGGGTCGGGGACGAAGACCGCGATCAGGGGCTCGACGCGCTTGCCGAGCAGGTGGTCCAGCACGTCGACCATCCGCCCTTCTGCGATCGCGGCGGTTCCGCTCAGGACGTAGGCCACGGGGTAGCTCCGCGTCGCGTCGTATCCCGGCGGGAGATAGACCTTGATGACGAGGGAGGCGCCGAACGGCTTGCTGACGAGGGTCAGCTCTTCGACTCGGCCGCGCGGCCCGCTCGCCGGGCTGCGGAGGAAGTCGGGCTCCTTCCAGTCGGGCATGGAGACCAGCGCCGCCTTGCTCCCCTCGGCCTTGACGGGGTTGGCCGGGTCGCCCAGGAACTCGTCGAAGTCGCGGGTGAAGCCGTACGGGAGCCGGGCGTCCGGCTCGAGGCGGGCCGAGTAGTAGAAGAACTGGGTCCCCTCGACCCGGTTCAGCGGACGGTCGTAGCGGTCTCCGAAGAGGTCGCTGGACATCGAGATGTCCTTGCCGGGCCCGTGGTGGACGAAGTGGACCACGTCCTTGCCTTCGATCACCGGAAGGGTGGCGTGGGCAGCGAGGAACGCGTCGATCAGCGGCTGTTTCTGCTCGGCCGCGGTGACGCGGGCGACGAAGCGCCCGAACTCCGAGTCGGGGAGGATCCCGGCCGCCTCCTTCTCGAGAGTTGCGGCGCTCTGCGCCGCCCGGATGTCGACCCGGGCCCAGCTCTCGATGCTGCGCAGGTACAGGCTCCCGTCCACGAACGCGGCCGTCGACCAGACGAGGTCCTCGAAGACGGGAAGGCTCGCGATCTCCTCATAACCCTTGCGGGAGGCCGGCGCGATCGAGAGCCGGCCCTCCTTGGTCGCGATCACCAGGTGGCCGTCCACGACGATCGGAAAGCCGTCTCCCGGCTCGCGCGATCGCCACACGAGCTCCCCGGTGGCGGCGTCGACGCAGGCCAGGATGCGGCCGTTGTAGCCGAAGAGCAGCCCGTCGTGGTGGACGGGGATCACGTAGGTGTTCTTGATGTGCGTGGTCTTCCAGACCTGCTTCGGCGGCGCGTGGAGGTCGGTCGGCGACAGCTCGAAGAGCGTGGAGTCGGCAGACGTCCCGTTGACGAAGAAGCGGCTGCCGGAGGTCCTGACGACCTGCGCCGTCTTGCTCCCGATGTCCCGTCCGTCGCCGTACTCGAGCGTCCAGTAGACCTGGCCGGTGCCAGCATCGAGCCCGGACATGAGCTTGTCGCCGAGGGCGACGATCACCGGCTGGCCCGCGACCGTCATCACCGCGGCGGACTGATAGCTGACCACGTCTTCCGGCCCGGACTTCCACTCGACCTTGCCGCTGGCGACGTCGAACGCCGCCACCATCGAGCCCTTCGGGCCGCCGACCTGGAGCACCACCGTGTCTCCGGCGAGCAGCGGGGAGCTGGCGAACCCGTAAAAAGGCTCGGTCGCCCCGTGAGCGGTGGTCAGATCGACGTGCCAGAGCTGCTTGCCCGTCTTGAAGTCGAGGCCGTAGAAGTGGCCGGCGGGGTCCAGCACGAAGACGCGCCCGCGGTCGATCAGGGGCGTCGAGATCGGCCCGTCCTTCGAGCCCCAGCGCCCGGGATAGCGCGCGCCCAGTCGAAAGCGCCAGAGCTCTCTGCCGCTGCGCGCCTCGAAGGCGCCGGCGAAGTCCGAGTCCGACTCCGGGTCCGAGAAGAGGTTGACCGCCACTCCGTCCACGACGGACGTGCTGGAGTAACCCGAACCGATCTTCTGCTGCCAGGACACGGCCAGCGTAACGGCCCCGCCCTTCGCGAAGATCCCGCCTCCGTCACTGATGGAGTCGCGGTTCGCTCCCCGGAACCCCGGCCAGTCGTCGGCCCACAGCCTCGCCTCCCCGGTGGCCGAGCCGACGAAGACGAAAACCGCGGTCACGAGCAGTCTGAGTTTCAATGTGGACGCTCCCCCTTCGAGGCCTCTGTTTTGTGGTGTCGGGCTGGCGAGAGGATACGCGGAGAGAGGCCGACCGGCCGCGGCCGGGAGTCAGGGCATCCCCCGGCCAGGCATCGAAGGGCGAGAAAGTTCCTGCGGATGAAGAACTTAGAGGTGGTGCGCCCCGACGGAATCGAACCGCCAACCTACAGATTCGTAGCTCGATCCCGCAGGAAACCGGGAGCACCCAAGAAGCGCGGATAGCTTGCATCGACGCGGCTTTCCGCTATGCCTACCTGCCGCTGGCTGCCGCTGGATTCCGTCGGTTTGGTAGCAAAGTGGTAGCAACCGTGGTAGCCGCCCGGAAGCGGTGTCCATCCAGCCCTTGCCGCCGGCCCGCCGGAAGATCGAGTGATGCACGCCGACAGGCTCGGCCGCCGGCCGGCCCCGGCACAAGCTACTTCTTCTTGGACCGGCGCCGCTGCTTCGTCGCCGCGGGCGCGAACGTCGGGTTGGGGCGGCGCTGGCGCCTCATGTCGCCTTCCGAACCGAGCCGTACCGATTGCTATCGGCGAGGTTCGCGGCCCCCGGACAACTCTCTGCCCCCCCGAGACACCAGGGAGGCGAGGCTCCTATTTTGCGGGTTCGACTCGAGGAGGAATCGCCTTCGCGGCGCTGGAGATCGCTTCGCGGGCGGCCTCTCGGCCGGCAGCAGCGAAGGGCGTGCTCGCGGGCTGAGGGACCGAGGCGAAGGCCTTCACCACTGCTGCAGCAACACCCGGTGCCAAGCGATTTTCCACTTTACTGCTCCTGTCGTCGTCGCCCGGAGATCCGGGCGAAGTAGCGGGGATTGAGCCCAGGCTCGAAGTAGTGCTTGCGGCGCATCCAGATGAACCCGTCCCCGCGCGAAATGACGGCAACATCGATTGGCCCACCAACCGTCTCCACATCTAGCGTTACGCGACGCTTCAGGGAAGTGAGGTTAACCAGCGATTCTGCCAGCATCGCAAGGTCCTCTTTCGAAAGGACCCCGACAGCGGCGATTATGCTCCTGGCGTTACCTCCGCCGCAACGCTGAATCAAGAACCGATGGAGCTCCTCGAAGGCAGCTCTCCCCATCTCCCGAGCCATCGACTCTACACCTGCCCGCTGATCTTCCGGTAGCCCGGCGACCAGCCGGCTGGGCAGCGCCGCCGTCAAGAGTTCCTCCATCGCCATCGTGAGCTCGGCGAACAGCTTCTCGTCGATCCCATACATGAAGGTGTGGACCATGTCCTGCTGTGCAAAGGGTTCGACGACACCAGGCGACTCGGGCGAGATAACTACGGGCTCCCGCGGCAGCATCCGGAGCTTGCCTCGCGCGAGGCCCCACACTGTGCCGTGCGCCAGCGACGGGAAGGCTTCGTCGGCGCCGAACCCCGCGACCACGACGCCGGCCGAGAGGCTGGATCGCCATTCCTTGGTCAGGGCGAATGAGCAGGTTTCAAGCAGGCGCTCCTCGCCGGCCTTCTGGATCACAGCTCCTATGTCAGGGAATCTGGCGATTGCCGCCCTGATGTCCTCCTCGAATTCTCCCTGCAGAGCCCGGGCGTCCGCCTCGTCGAACGTAGGCAAGAATGGTTTCTTGCTCAGCGCCGCATGGAGCGCAGTCACTGCGTGACCTACTTGCTCCTCCTGGATCGCGCGAACAGCAGAGTGGCTGATCGATTCGAGCCCGGCCACTCCACTCTCTACTGACCGCTTGACCTCCTGGTCAATGACCCCCACGACCTCGCGAAAGGTGGTGGCGGCAGCCAGCTGCGCGCCCTTGGCCGGCATCAGTCCGCCCGCCCCGGATCGGATGAACTCCATCAGGTCGTCGAAATACGAGCTGAGCAAGGGGCGGGCTGTCGGCAGCTTGTTGCGGAACTCCTTGATGATGGTCTCCCAGGGCACAGAGTCCACCTCGGCAGAGTTGTAGACCATCACCCCCACGGGCTCGTGTGCGGATAGGGAGAAGAGCTTGTTTGCGCTGTTGTAGGTCTTCGTGCCATTCACGCCCGGCACAGTGACGGCGCTGTCGGCAGCGAGCGCGACTCCGTGCTTGTTGAGCACTGCAACTTCGGCCGTCACAACACCCTCCTTCGCTGCATGTCGTCGTCATCCCGGCCGGACATTACCCTCGGCCTACTCCCCCAGATACGCCGACCCGTGGCGGTTGTCGCGGACCTCCGCCTTCCATGCCTCTAGCCGGTCCGGCTCCAGGCCCTGCACCCTGCTCATTCTCCGATACCGGTCCCTTGGCGATTCTCGGCGACTCGGGCGGCGCAGGCCCGCAGCTCCGAGGCGTCAAGACCTCTCCGCAGGCCTTCGAGATACTCGCGGGCGTTGATCTGTGTACCGTCTAGCGATGGAGCCATCCACGCTCCGTCGGGACCCGCCAGGGCCTGCCAGTCCTCGCCGGCGCCTACGGCGAGGCTGATCCAAGCGCAACCTTGCACCGGGTCGCGCGCAGTGCCTCGGCCCTCTAGCAGGGCGAGCCCAAGCTGGAACTGTGCCTCATCGATTCCGCCATCCGCTGCCCGCTGATACCACCCGACGGCCTGTCCCTCGTCGCGATCAACGCCCGATCCGAGCCAGTACGCCCGACCAAGTTCGTACTGAGCGAGACCGTGGCCCTTGCCTGCGGCCAGGCGATACCACTCCACGGAGGACGCCCGGTTCATGGGCACGCCCTCTCCCCGGTCGTATGCCTGCGCGACCTTGTACATGGCTACGGCCTCTCCCTTTCTCGCCGCTTGCTGGTACCACAGCAGCGCCTCGTCCGGGTTCGCCTCCACACCGTCTCCAGTCTCGTAGGCCTCGCCGAGCGCGAGCATGGCGGCGCCTTCTCCTTGAACCGCGGCTAGCCGGAACCATCTGACGGCTTCCGCCAGATCGCGCGATTCGGCCCGCGGCGCGCTCAACGTCCAGCCCAAGGCCAGCTGCGCGTCGGCGTCTCCTGCGGTTCCCGCGCGGCGAAGCCAGTCAAGGGCCTCTCTCTCGCTGCGGATGACGCCACGGCCCTCAAGGTAGGCCAGACCGACCTCCGTTTGCGCCTTCACGTGTCCGCGCTGGGCTGCCAGGAGGAAGTACCGCGTTGCCGCCGAGTGGTCCTCTGCAACCTCCTTTCCCTCGGCGTGTCTCAGCCCGACGCGATACAGGGCCTCGGCCTCGTCATTCGGGTCCTCGGACCTGCCCGCGTCGCAAGCTAGGATCGCAAGGCAGAGAGAGGCGACGAGAGCCACGTGCCCCGATCCTCTGGGCAGGGGTGCGATTGAGCGCATCCTACGCGCCGCCTCCCGGCGGCCGTTGCGCGCGAGTCTTCAGCGGTCGAGTCGGCGCCGCACGCGCAAAGGCACGCAAGTCCTCCCACAGCCAGCGAGGCCGCGAGTCAATGTAGCGGGGACGCGGGAAGTCGGCGTGCTTTGCGGCGAGCGCGTAGACCTGCCTCACGCTCACGTCCAGCAGCGCAGCGGCACCCTTGATCTGCACGAGGATCGGCCGCAGACCGGGCTCGTTCTGAGGGCTCTCGCTCCAGCGCAACGGCTCGACTGCCGGCTCTTCCTCGGGCACGGGCACCCGCCTCCCAAGACTGAATTGTCACCGGCTCGTCAAGGCCCCTCCCTCGGGGCTTGTCCTAAATGGGGTGGTCTCGCCCACCCCGTGAGTTTGCGGCCTAGGGGCTGCCCAGACCGTCGGGCCCGCGACCCCTTGACCCGCCGACACTCGGCCGGCTTGCACGATCCACCCCGGCCCTACTGTGCCCCCTGCTCCAGACCTGACGACGCAGCTAGGGGCGTGACTTCGGCCGCCCTGCTGCGGGGGCGTCGGGGACGCCGAGAGCATTCAACCCGGCGACAACGGCGGCGCGGAGCGCATCTGCGCGAGTGGGGTGCGCCCACGGGGCTTCCTCCTTGAGCTTCTCCTCGAGCGCCTGTAGGCGCGCCACCAGCGGCGCATCGAGGCGAATCCCGAACTGGACTGTGAACCCACCCTTCGGCGGCCTGCCCGTCCTCACCATCTCATCCTCCTGAACCGGCTCGCCGGCCACCCGTCCAAGATGCGCCCCGGGGCCATCGCCCGTCAACCGTCGCGGCTCTGAGTGTAACGGCGGGTTCCCTCTGTTACTTCTGCTTGACATTGGGGCTCATAAGTCCCATCTTGTCGGCATGGCGAAGCACAACGTAGCCACGAGGCCCCAAGAGGACAGCCCGACCCCGACCATTGCC
>WYBL01000103.1 GCA_011526565.1 Acidobacteriota bacterium
CCCGCCGCGGCCCGCGCGAACACGCGCGCCCGCAGTTCCTCGCGCGGCATCGCGGCGCGCAGCGGCTGCTCCGCGTGATAGCGCCCGAGCGCCGCCTCGGCGGCACCGCTCAACTCCGCCAGGGCCGCTCGCGCGAGCGCCACCTCGCCCCCGCCTTCCGCGGCCACCAGCCCGATGCCGGCCGCCAGCAGCTTCGGCCGCAACGCCTCGACGGCGACGCCGAGGCGCGCCCCGAGCGCGCGCGACTCGACGCCGGCCCGCCCCGCGGCGCCGACCAGTGCGCCGAGCACCGCGTCCTCCGCGGCCTCCAGCGGCGGCGACGTGCCGGCCCGGCGCCGCGCGGGAGCGGGATCGAGCACGCGGGCCCCGCCAATGGTCTCGGCCGGCGAGTAGGAGCGCACCACCAGGCGGTCGCCGCGCACGGCCACGATCGGGGCCTCGAGCCGGAGCTGGGCGTCGACGCCCTCGGCGCCGCGCAGCGTGCGCCCGGCGCCGAGCCGCACCCGTGCCAGGACCTCGGCGCTGGCCGCGTGGACGCGGACGCGCGCCCGGTCGGCCAGTTGGCGGGCTCCCGGCAGCAGTTCGAGCCGCACGTCCAGCACCGACGAAGCGCGCAGCCGGCCGCGGTGGCAGATGACGTCGCCGCGCGCGAGATCCGCGACTTCCACCCCTGCCAGGTTGACGGCCGCGCGATTGCCCGCGCCGACCGCGTCGCGCGAGCGTCCGTGCACGTGCAAGCCCCGCACGCGCGCGCGACGTCCCGCGGGCAGCACGTCGACCTCGTCGCCGAGCGCCAGCGCCCCCGACACGAGCGTGCCCGTGACCACGGTACCGAACCCGTGGAGCGTGAACACGCGGTCGATCGGCAGCCGCATCAGCGCGCCGTCTTCGCGACCGCGGGGAGCGGCGGCCAGCACGTCCAGCGCCCGGCGCAGGTCGTCGAGCCCGGCGCCCGTGCGGGCAGACACGCGCAGCAGCGGCGCGTCCTCGAGGAACGAGCCGCGCACCAGCTCGCGCACCTCGGCCTCGGCCAGGTCCTGCAGCTCCGGGTCGGCGACGTCGCAGCGGGTCAGCGCCACCAGGCCGCGGCGGATGCCGAGCAGGCGGCAGATCGCGAAGTGCTCGCGGGTCTGCGGCATCACCGACTCGTCGGCAGCCACCACCAGCAGCACGGCGTCGATGCCGTGGGCGCCGGCCAGCATGTGGCGCACGAAGCGCTCGTGGCCGGGGACGTCGACGAAGGAGGCGACCTCGCCGGACGGCAGCGTGGTGTGAGCGAAGCCGAGGTCGATGGTGATGCCCCGCTCCTTCTCCTCCTTGAGGCGGTCGGGGTCGATCCCGGTCAGCGCGCGGACGAGCGTGCTCTTGCCGTGGTCGATGTGGCCGGCTGTACCGACGATGAGAGCTCGGGAGGCCACGCTGGCGGGCCCGGTGCTCCGCTACTCCTCGCGGTGGCCGACGCCGAACACGGCCTCGGCGGTCTTGTGCAGCTTGGCCGCCAGCGCCAGCCGCGCTTCTTTCTCGGTGCGCACGATGAACGAGTAGTTCTCGCGCGCCACCTTGATCAGGAACAGCAGCTCGTCGCGGGTCAGGTTGAGCACCACGCGGTTCTCCCGCTGGTCGAACGCCGCCTCGATCAGCTTGTCCTTCAGCTTGAGGCGGGCGTGCTGCTCCTCGTCGGTGATGAAGTGGTACTCCTGCCGCGTCACCTTCTGCAGGAACACCAGCTCCCGGCTGGTCAGGTTCAGCGCCACGCTGCGGACTTCGCTCATCGTCTCCTTACCCAAGGGAGGACGAGTTTACTTGATGCGCTCCTCCGGTGCGGCGTGCGCGGGCTCACCCGCCCCACCCTCTACGCGGGCCTCGCCCTCGTGGCGCAGCAGGGCCAGCTCCTGGGTCAGGTCCTTCACCTGGCGCGTCAGCGTCGACAGCCGTACGGAGAAGTCGAGGCACAGGGCCGCCAGGAACAGGATGCAGAGCATGAACAGCGTCGAGGTCGGCACCACGGCGCCGACCGCCTCGGTGAGCCGCACCAGCAGGTCGTAGCGGAGGATCAGCAGCACGATGCTGACGCCGGAAGCCAGCCACACCCACGAGTACTCGACCCGCAGCCTTCGCCGGCGCACCAGCTCCAGGATGACGAGCAGCAGCAGCCCGGTCAGGGCGAGGAAGACGACCTGCTGGCGGAGGGGCACGCTCGATTCTCCCCTACTCGCGCAGGTCGGTGGCTCGGCCCAGGGCCGCGACCAGCAGCGAGAGGGCCATGTTCGCGGCGTAGGCGGCCGGGCGCAGGCCGTCGTGCATCGAGTGCACGTTGCGCGAGGGCCGCATCCGGGCCGGGCGCTGGGTCAGCACCAGGCCGGCGCGGTGGGCGACGACGAGGGCGTCGGCGTCGGGGAATCGGTCCGGGAAGCGGCTGGTCGCGAACAGCGCCTGGGCCCGCGGCCCCAGCGCCTTGAGGCCCGAGGTGGGATCGTCGAGCGCCACCCCGGTGAGCGCCCGGCACAGGCCGGCGAACAACCGCCGGCCCGCGATCCGGACGAGCCCGCCGCGGTAGGCCCCGGGCGCCTGGAAGCGGGAGCCGAGGGCGAGGTCTGCCCCTCCGGCCACCGCCCCGGCCAGGGCCTCGACGTCGGCGGGGTCGTGCTGGCCGTCGCCGTCGAAGGTCACCACGACGTCGTACCCACGCCGCAGCCCGAGCTTGATCCCTGCCTGCACCGCGCCGCCGTAGCCGAGGTGCACCGGCAGCCGCAGGACCTCGCAACCGAGACCCCGCGCGACCGCAGCGGTCGCGTCGCGCGAGGCGTCGTCGACGACCACGACGTCGTCGTCGGGTCGCGCTGCGCGCAGCTCGGCGACGACGGCCGGCAAGTTGCCGGCCTCGTTGCGACAGGGGATCACGATCAGCACTCGCACGCTGCTCCTCTCACTCCTCTCCAGCCCGCCCGCACGCCGCGCAGGGCCGCCGCCAGGCCGCGCAGCCGCGGCACGTCGCGCTGCGCCACGGCGTGGGCGACGGCGAGGGCCAGCAGCGCCAGGCGCCGCCCCCACGCCGATGCGACCGGCAGCGGACGCAGTGCCTCGGCGGCGAGCACGTGGTTTCGGGCGGAATAGTAGAGCCGAAGTGGCGAGGCCGTGCCGAGGCTCGCCGAACCCACGTGCCGCACGCGGCTGCGGCCGACCAGGTGCAGTGCCAGTCCCGCGGAACGCAGCCGACAGCCGATGTCGACGTCCTCGAAGCCGTGGAAGTAGTCCTCGCGCAGCGGGCCCGTCGCCTGGAGGGCGGCCATCGACACCATGATCGCGACGCCCGACAGCGCCTCGACGACCTCCGAACCCGGGCCTGGCGTCGCGCCGGGGGCGCCGTGACGCCTCAGCCGCGGACGCAGCAGCGCGGGCCCGAGCCCGATCCCCACCGACTCGACGCGGCCATCGCCCGCGCGCAGGACGACGGGACCCGCCGCCCCGACGCCGGGCTCGTCGACGGCTTCGGCGAGCGCCCGCAGTGCGCCCGGCTCCAGCCATGCGTCGTTGTTGAGCAGCAGCACCCGGTCACAGCCCGCGCCGCGCAGGGCCGCGATTCCAGCGTTCATGCCTGCGGCATAGCCCCGGTTGTCGTCGAGCCGCAGGCGCGCTGCGCCGGGGGGAAGAGGCCCCTCGGCGACCGGCCCGTTATGGACCACGAGCACGCGGGGTGCGACGTCGGACGCGATTACCGACGTCGCGGCCCGCGCCGAGAGCTCCGGCGCGCCGCGGTCGAGGACCACGACCCCGACGCGGCCGGCCCGCGAGCGGTGGCGGCCGCGAGCGTCGTCGTAGGCCGCCTCGAGGGATGCGAGCATTTCCTCGAACGAGGCCACGGGTGGAGCCGCCGCCGCGAGCCGCCCGAGGCGTTGCGGCTCGCTGGCGAGTGCAGCCAGGACCTGGCGCAGCGCGAGCGCGTCGCCAGGCGGGAAGTGGATCCCGTCGACGCCGTCGCGCACGGCCTCGGCGAGGCGTCCGTGGCCGCTGACGACCGGGACGACGCCGGCCGCGAACGCCTCGGCCAGGACCCGCGGCGCGTTCTCCTCCCACAACGAGGGAATCACCAGCACGTCGAGCGCCGCGAGCCGCGACGGCAACTCCTGCGGGGCGAACGGCCCGCGCAGCGCCGCGGCCCGCGCCCCGAGGCTCTCCCGCAGTCGCGCGGCGTAGCCCGTCTCGCCGTGGAAAGCGGGCGCTGGCCCGTGCAGCTCGAGCGCGATCGCCTCGGCTGACAACCCGCGCACGGCCTCCACGAGGACGTGGACCCCCTTCGACGGGATCAGCGTCCCCACGAAGCCGACCCGCATCGGCGCGGCCGCCGCGCGCGGCGGCCGCGATGCCGGCGTCAGCGCGGGCCGGGCCAGCGGGATCACGCGCGGCTGCGGCCAGCCCAGCGCCGCCAGCCGTCGCGCGAAGTAGTGGGAAGGCGCGATCAGGGCGTCGGCTGCGCGCAGCAGGGCGGACATCGCGCGCTGGCGCTCCTCGAACGGGCGCCGCAGGTGCGGGACGATCTGCAAGGCCAGCGGCGCGAGGCGACGCACGGCGGGCCGCAGGCGCGGGCCGACCAGGCAGGCCGCGCAGCGGGCCGGCGCCGGACCCGGGCAAGGACGCAGGTCGCGATCCACGAGCTGGCCGAGCAGGCACGACGGCCAGTGGTCGTGCACCGTGAGCGCGAGCGGCGTCCCGCGGTCGTGCAGGTCCAGCAACGCGGCCGCCCCGAAGCGGTGGACGTGGTGCGCGTGCACGAGCTGGGGTTGGAGACGGGCCAGGAGCTGCCGGATCGCGTGCCCCGCTGCCGGGTCGGCTGCGCCGAGGTGGCCTCCGTGTCGCCCTCCGTTGGCGAGGCGCCAGAGCTGGAAGCCACCGCGCGATTCGGGGCCGCGCCAGGCGCCATCCGGCTGGTCGAGATCGACCTCGCCGGCGATGACGGCGACCTCGTGGCCGCGGGCAGCCAGGCCCGCGGCCAGCTCGGCCACGTGGAGCTCCGCGCCGCCCGGCGTGGCGTCCGGCCAGCTCGAGTGGACGAGCGCCAGCCTCATGCCCACTCCGGCCACGGCCGGCCGCGCCGCGCGTCACGCGGCCCGGCGTACTGGCCCATCACCTCGGCCGCGGCGCGCGGGACCGCCAGCAGGCAGTCCGCGAACGACGCCCCGCCACGCCACGAGAGCGCCACGTCGCGCAGGCCGGCGCCCAGCGCGGCGTGGGCCAGGCGGGCGACGTCCGGCACCGTGTCGAGCTCGAACAGCTCGGCGAGCGCGCGGTGTTCGAGGTAGCGGCGCCGGAACAGTGCGCGGGCGCGCCGCGGGTGCGAGTGCACGACCTCCGCGGCCGGCGCGTGGGCCAGGCCGAAACCGGCGCGCAACACGCGGTCGGCCCAGGCCACGTCTTCGCCGAAGCGCGTCTTCGGGAACGGGTGGGCCAGCAGCACCTCGCGGCGCACGGCCGAGCCGACGTCGTCGAACGTGCAGCGGCGCAGCCGCTCCAGCGGCGGCAGGGCGTCGAGTTCGCCCGGGGTGGCGAACGTCACGCGCGCCGAGTCTTCCGCGACGGGGCTCGCCGCCAGCCGGGCGCGAGCGACCGGGTCGCAGTCGGGGCGCGGCACCTGGCGGGCCGTCGCACCGGCCAGGCGCGGATCGCGGCGCAGCGGCGCCAGCAGCGCTTCCAGGTATCGCGGCCCCACCGGCAGCGCATCCTGGGACAAGAAGGCCACGAACTCCCCGCTCGCCTCGCGCGCGCCGCGGTTGCGGGTCGCCCCGTGGTCGAACTCGCCCGGTGCGACGTCCAGCACGCGGACGGGCACGCCCCGGGCCGCGGCCAGCAGCGCGCGCGAACCATCCTGGGAACCGCTGTCGAGCGCGATCAGCTCCGCATCGCCTGCGACCTCCTGGGCCGCGACGGCGGCGATCAGCGCGGGCAGGTGCGCGGCCCCGTCCTTCACGGGCACGACCACGCTGACGGAGGGCATGGGAAAGTCTAGCGGCAGAGTTCGAGCAGCGCGCGCGCGGCGCGGGTCGCGGTCCACACCGGCGCGGGCGGCAGCGGCTCGGCGAACACCCGGCCCGCGAAGGCCTCGGCCAGCGCCGCCCGCCACGCGACCACGTCGCCCGGCGGCAGGCAGCGACCCCACGGCTCGCCCACCACCTCGGGCACACCTCCGACCGCCGAGGCGAGCACGGGGATGCCGCGGGCCAGTGCCTCCTGGGCCACGAGCGGCGCGTTCTCCCACCACAGCGACGGCAACGCCAGCAGGTCGAGCTCCGCGAAGGCCCGGTCCGCGTCGTCGGGGGCGAATGGGCCGCCGAGGCGGACCCGGGGGTCGGCGCCCGCGGCCCGCGCCAGTTCCGCCGCGTAGACCGGCGCCGTGAGTCCGCTGCCCCGCAGCACGAGGCGGGCGTCGGGGTCACGCAGCCCGCGAAACGCCTCGAGCAGGACGTGCGCGCCCTTGTGGGGCGCGAGCGTGCCGATGAAGCCGATCGTGCGCCGCCGCCGCGGCACGAACGGCACGGGCTCGGTCTCGACCGCCCCGTTGGGCAGCACGTGCACCTCGCCCGTGAGCCCGGCCTCCGCCGCCCGCTGCGCTGCGAAGCGGGTCGGCGCGACGCGCACGTCTGCCGCGGAGAACGCGGCGCGCAGCATCGTGGCGCGGCGCTCGACGTCGTCCGCCGTGACCCGCGGCGGCGCCGGTGAACGCAGCGCGGCCAGAACTGCGGCGCCGAGGCGGGGGAAGCGCCGGTGCGCCGCCTGCAACAGCCCCCCGAGCCCCACCGCGGCAGCCGCCGAGAGGGCGCGGCGCTCGACCGGCGCGGCCAGCTGCGGGCTCGAGGCGAGGCAGCGGGCGCAGGTCGCGGCCTCGACCCGGTCGCAGGTGGCGAAGTCGGCGCGCTGGCGCTGGCCGTCGCGAGCGCACGACAGCCAGTAGTCGTGCAACGTGAGCGCCGTCCGCGCACCGAGCGCCCGGACCGCCGGCAGCAGGCCCGCCGACAGGTTGAGCAGGTGGTGGAAGTGCACCAGCTCGGGCGCGTGCCCGCGCAGGGCGGCGAGCGCCGCGGCCTCGACGGGCGGGCATTCGTACGTGCTCGCGAGCCCGCCGCCATCGTGGTTGTTGACCACCTCGACGACATCGACACCGGTGCCGTCCCGTCGCCGCACGGATCCGGTCGCGGCGCGCAGGTCGCGCACCGCGGTCACCACCTGCACGTCGTGCCCCAGCTCCTGCAGCGCCCGCGCGTGGCGCAGCGCGCACACCTCGACGCCCGCGACCGAGTCGGGGGGAAAGGCGTGGGCGACGAGGGCGATCCGCATTCAGGAGGAAGGCCGGGGGCCCGTGGTCTAATCGCCCGGTGCCGCGGCTCGGTGACGCCATGCTAGCAGCGCGCCTCCCCGCCCCCGCGTGAAGGCCTCGATCGTCATCCCCACCCTGAACGGCGCGGAGACGCTCGGCCGCTGTCTCGAGGCCGTGTTCGCCCAGCGCGCGCCGTTCCCGTTCGACGTGCTGGTGATCGACTCCGGCTCGACCGACGGGACGCGCGCGATCGCCGGCCGCTTCCCCGTCCGCGAGCGGGTCATCGACAGGCGCGACTTCGACCACGGGGACACCCGCAACCTGGGCGCCCTGCTGACGGACGGCGACGTGATCGCCTTCCTCGTGCAGGACGCCTGGCCCGCGTCGACCGACTGGCTGCAAGCGCTCGTCGCCTGCTTCGACGACCCGGCCGTCGCCGGCGCGTACTGCCGCGTGCTGCCGAGGCCCGCCGCCAGCCTGCTCGCGCGGCGCGCAGCAGAAGCCGACCTCTGCCACTCTGCCGAGCGCCGCGTCGCGCGGATCACGGACCGAGCCGGCTGGGCCTGCTTGTCCCCCGAGGAGCGGCGTGCCTTCGTCGACTTCAACGACGTCGCCTCCGCGCTGCGGCGCAGCGTCTGGCAGCGGCTGCCGTTCGCCCGCACGCCGTTCGGCGAGGACCTGCTGTGGGCCCGCGGCGCCCTCGAGGCGGGCCACGCGATCGTCTTCGAGCCCGCGGCGGCCGTGCACCACTCGCACGAGTACGAGCCGGCGGCGATGCGCCGACGGGCCCGGATCGACGCCTGGTTCAACCGGGCCCACCTCGATCGGGTCAACGTGCCAGGTCGCCTCGCCGCGGTGCGGCTGGCGAACCACCTGGTCCGCGAGGACCTCGCGGCGATGCGCGCGGCCGGCCTGCAGCCCGGCCCCCGAGAGTTGCCACGGTTGCTGCGGCACCGGTGGGCGCTCGCGGACGGGTTCCGCGAGGGCGGGCTCACGACCGAGCGGCGGCCGACGCCCTGCGCCGTGCGCCGCGACAAGCTGCGGGTGCTGCAGGTCGTGCACGGTTTTCCTCCGTCGTCGATCGCGGGCACCGAGGTCTTCACGGCCGCCCTCTCCCGCGAACTCGTCCGCCGCGGGCACGAGGTGGCCGTGCTGCACCCGGCCGCTGGCAGCACCGAACTCGTCGAGCACGCCGACGACGGCCTGCGGGTGTTCCGGTTCGGCCCGGCGACGTCCGACGTCGGGGTCGACGAATGCCGGCCCGACGCCCGGCGCGCGTTCGCGGAGGCGCTCGGCCGCTTCCGCCCGGACGTCGTCCACTTCCAGCACCTGATCCACCTCTCGCCGCGTTTGCCGCGGCTGGCGCGCGAGGCCGGGGTTCCGTCGATCGTCACCCTCGCCGACTACTGGTTCCGCTGCCGCAGGGTCCAGTTGCTGCGCGCGGACGGCCGTCCCTGCACGGGCCCGCCGCCGGGAGCCCTGGCGTGTGCCGGGTGCGTCTCGGGTCGTACAGCAGGCCCGGGACTGCGCACGCTCTCGGCGCTGGCGGCGGTGCCCGTGCGAGCCTGGGCGAACCGGGCGGGGTCAGGGTCGGGGGCCGGCCCACGACGCGAGCTGCTCGCGGGCCTCGTGCGGCGCCGGGCCGCCATCGCCGACGGCCTGGCCGCCGCCAGCTTCGTGATTTCGCCCTCGCACTTCGTTCGCGAGCGGGCGCTCGAGGCAGGCCTCGCCCCGGACCGGGTCGTGGTCTGCGACTACGGCTTCGAGCGCACCTGGGCCACGGCGGTGCCCGCGATGGCTGAGCGTGCCCCGGAAGGGCCGCTGCGCGTGGGGTTCACGGGCTCGCTCGTGGCTCACAAGGGCCTGACGGTGCTCGCGCGGGCCGTCCGGCGGCTGGGCGACCCGCGGGTCGAACTGCACGTGCACGGCGACGCCAGCGGGTCGCCCGAGGCTGCGGCGATCGCGGCCGAGGTCCGCGCCCTGGTCCCCGCCGCCCGCCTCCACGGCCGCTTCGATCCCTCTCAGCGGGCCGCGGTGTTCGCCGGGCTCGACGTGCTGGTCGTGCCGTCGGTGTGGTTCGAGAACTCGCCGCTGGCGGTGCACGAGGCGTTCCTCGCCCGGCGCCCGGTGCTGGCCTCCGACCTGGGCGGGCTGCGCGAGCTGGTCGCCGACGGCCGCGGCGGGCTGCGCTTCCGCGCGGGGGACGCGGACGACCTGGCCGCCGTCCTGCGCCGACTGCTCGACGAACCGGGGCTGGGCCCGCGACTCGCGGCAGCAGCCCCCCCGGTCAAGGACGTCGCGGAGTGCGCCGCCGAGATGGAGGTGAAGTACCGCCAGGCGATCGGGCTGCTCGCGGCGGAAGCCGGGACCTAGAATCGCGCATGCCGCGGATCTCGGTGATCGTCGTCTCGTGGAACGGGCGCGCGATGCTCGGTCCGTGCCTCGACTCGCTGGCGGCACAGACGGCCGCGACCGACGCCGAGGTGCTGGTGGTAGACAACGGCTCGACCGACGGCACCGTGCGCTGGCTGCGGCAGCGTCACCCGAACGTGCGGGTGCTGGCCCTCGACGAGAACCTCGGGTTCGCCGCCGCCAACGACCGCGCCGCCGCCGAGGCCCGCGGCGAGTGGCTTGTGCTGCTCAACAACGACGCGGTCGCGGAGCCCACGCTGTGCGAGGCGCTGATCGCCCGCGCGGAGGCCTCGGGCGCGGAAGCCGCGGCGGCCCGGATCCGCGACTGGAGCGGCAACGGCATCGAGTTCGGGGGCGGCGCGATCCAGATCGCCGGGTACGGCTTCCAGCGCTCGTCGTGGCACCCGGGCTTCGTCGAGGCGCAGGACGGCGCGCCGCTGCCGTTCGCCTGCGCGGCGGCGATGGCCGTGCGGCGCGAGCGCTTCCTCGAACTGGGCGGCTTCGACCCCGCGTACTTCGCCTACGCCGAAGACGTCGACTTCGGCTGGCGCCTCAACCTCGCAGGCGGGACGCTCGTCTACGCCGCCGGCGCGGCCGTGCGCCACCGCCGGCACGCGACCTCGTCGCGGCTGGACGATCGCTGGCGACACTTCCACTGGTACCGCAACACGCTGCTGACGCTCGTCAAGAACGCCGACGCCGCGTCCTTCGGGCCGCGGCTGGCGGCGGGCCTGGCGCTGCTGTTCTCGCGCGTCGCGAGCTTCCACCGCGAAGCCGAGCAGGCCCGGCAGCGCGGCGACGACGCGGACGCCGCGCGCTGGCTCGCGATCGCCGCCGGCGCCTCGGCGGGCCTCGACGCCGTGCTCGCGGACTGGGGCCCCGTGCTCGAACGCCGAGCGGCGGTCCAGGCGCTGCGGCGGGTCAGCGACGCGGAGCTGGCCGTGCGCTTCGGCGGCTTCCCCGTCGACTTCGGGCCGGACGCCGCGCGCTGGCCGCAGAACGCGCTGGCGGCGCGCCTCTTCGCGTTGATGGAGGGGCCGCTGCCGCTGCTGCCAGGGCAGCTCGACACGGCGACCCGCGGCCGGCTCGAGGTCGCGGATCGAGCGGCGCTGGCTGCCGACAACGCGCGCCTCGCGGCAGAGCTGGCGGCGCTGCAGGGCTCGTGGTCCTGGCGGCTCACGGCGCCGCTGCGCCGGCTGCTCGACTCGTTCAGCCGCTGACGGCGATTCCCCGGGCTGCGCTCAGCGACGCTTGCGCGAGGTCGGCTTCGACTTCGTGCGGCCTCGCCCTGTGCTTCGGTGCGATCGTGCCTCTCCCTCGCGGGGCGCACCCGGCCTGTCCGACCGCGAGCGCGAGCCTCGGCCGCCGCGCGCTGCCCGCTGCGGCTCGCCCCTGGCTCCGCCGGCCTCGGCGCGCGCGGCGACGTCCTCGAGCACCAGGTCGACCTGGCGGCGCCCGAGGTCGACCTTCGCGACCCGCACCTCGATGCGGTCGCCCAGGCGGAAGCTGCGGCCCGAGTCCTGGCCCGTCAGGCGGTGCGCCTTCTCGTCGAGCGCGTAGTAGTCGTCGGTCATCGACGAGACGTGGACCAGGCCCTGGACGTAGACCTCCTGCAGCTCGACGAACAGGCCGTAGGCCTGGACGCCGGTCACCCAGCCGTTGAAGGTCTCACCGACCTTGTCGGCCATGAAGCGGACCTTCTTCCACTCCAGGATCTCGCGCTCGGCCTCGTCCGCCTGGCGCTCGCGCTCCGAGAGGTGGCGGCCCATCTCCTCGAGCGCCTCGGGCGTCAGGTGCGCGAGCGGCCGGCCGTGGCGGAGCGCACGCAGGGCGCGGTGCACCACCAGGTCCGGGTAGCGGCGGATCGGGCTCGTGAAGTGGGCGTAGCGCTCGGTCGCGAGGCCGAAGTGGCCGAGGTTCTCGCCGTGATAACGCGCGAGGCGCATCGTGCGCAGCAGCAGGTAGGAGACGAACTTCGCCTCCGGCCTGCCCTCCGCCTGGCGCAGCACGCGCTGGAAGTCCTCGGGCTGCAGCCCGTCTTCGCCCTTCTCCGGCAGCGCGTACCCGAGCGACGCCACGAGTTCCGAGAACTCCTCGACGCGCTTCGGATCGGGGTCCTCGTGGACGCGGTAGAGGGCGCCGACGCCCTTCTCGGACAGCGCGCCGGCGACCACCTCGTTGGCGAGCAGCATGAACTCCTCGATCGCGCGCATCGAGTCGAGCCGCTCTTCGGCGATCACGCCGGTCATCAGGCCTTCAGCGTCGTAGGTGAGCTTGGGCGCCGGCACGTCGAAGTCGATCGAGCCGCGCTGCTGGCGCTTCGTGCGCAGCACCCGCATCAGCTCGTCCATCCGCTGCAGCAGCGGCACCACGGCCGCGAGTTGCTCGCGGGTGGCGGCGTCGCCGTCGACGACCGCCTGCATCTGCTGGTACGACAGCCGGGCGGCGCTGCGCACGACGCCGTCGTGGACCTCGTGGCGCACGACGTTGCCCGCGCGGTCGATCTCCATCACGACCGTCTGGCTCAGCCGCTCCTCGCCCTCGACCAGAGAGCAGATGTGGCTGGAGAGCGCGTGCGGCAGCATCGGCACCACGCTGCCCGGGAAGTAGACCGAGGTGCCGCGCAGGTACGCCTCGCGGTCGATCTCCCCGCCCTCGGCCACGTAGTGGGCGACGTCGGCGATGTGGACCCCGAGCAGGTAGTTGCCGTTGTCCATGTAGTCGAGGCTGATCGCGTCGTCGTGGTCCTTCGCGGTCGCGGGGTCGACGGTGACCGTCAGCCAGGGGCGGAAGTCGGTGCGGCCGGCGCGGTCTTCGTCGCGGACGGCAGTCGGCACGGCGCGCGCCGCGTCCTCGACCTCCTGCGGGAAGGCCTCGGCCAGGCCGTACTTCTCCTTCACGACCTTGACGTCGACGCCCGGCTCGTCGATGCGGCCGAGCACCTTGCTGACCTTCCCGCCCGGCCCGCGGTTCACCGTCGGAGGCTTCGTGATCACGACCGCGACCATCTGACCGGGCTCGGCGCCGCCGTCGTCGCCCGGCGCGACGCGCACCTCGGCCAGCACGCGGCGGTCGAAGGGCACGACGTGGCCGCCGAAGCGGCCGTCGCTCTCGTAGCGGCCGACCAGCTTCTGCAGGGCGCGCTCGAGCACGCGGGTGATGCGGCCCTCGGCGCCCTTCGCGGTCACCCGCTCGACCTGGACGGCGACGCGGTCGCCGTGCAGCGCGTCGCGCAGGTTCTCGGCGGAGACGTAGACGTCGCCTTCGCCCTCGCGACGGGAATCGGGGGCGACGAAGCCGAAGCCGCCGGGGTTGCAGGTCAGGCGGCCGACGAGGGTCTGGGTGCGGGCGCGCGGGCGCCGGGAGGGAGAGGTCACGTTCGGGAGTTCACCACGGAAAGCGGCGGGCTGCCGCCGCGAAAGCGGACGCGTGATCGCCGTCCCCCGGGAGGGGGTGTCGGGATCGGGTCGGGGTTGTCGGGGGTGTCAGTCTGAGAGTTGGTGCCGGAGGTGGGACTTGAACCCACACTCGCCGAAGCGAACACGGCCCTGAACCGTGCGCGTCTGCCAATTCCGCCACTCCGGCGTGAGGCGAGATTGGGACTATACGCGAGCTCCGGTCGCGAGGCAAGTCGCCGGGCCAGGTTCACGACAGCGGCGGCGGGCCCAGCCACTCCGGCCGCTCGCGCAGCAGGTCGTGGATCAGCAGGGCCGCGGTCGAGGCCCCTTCCGGGTTGGGGTGCATGCCGTCGAAGGTGTAGAGCTCGGGCGCGTCGCGCCGCTCGCCCGCTTCCCGGCGCCGCGCCAGGTCGGCCGCGAAGAGGGCCGACAGCCGCACGGCCTCGAGGCCGTGGCGCGCGGCGATCGTCTCCACCTTCATGCGGCCGGGCTCTCCCGGCTCGAAGAGCCCCTCGGGATCGACCGGCCCCTCGCGCGCGAAGTGGGGCCACACCAGCACCGCGGCGCGGAAGCCCTGGGCCCGCCCCAGCTCGGCGAGCCGGCGCAGCCCGGCGTCGACGTTGTCGTCCTCGAACGCCGCCTGGTTGCGCGCTTCGGCGTAGGCGGGATCGAGCTGGGCGCGAAAGCCCCACAGGTCGAGCCGGAACGCGAACAGCCGGAACAGGTGCGAGCGCACGAAGGCCGCCTCCGTCCACGCGGGCCGCGGGTAGGCGAAGCCCTGCGCCACGTCGCCGTTGAAGTTGCGGTGGTCGTTGCGCAGGAACAGCACCAGCGCGAGGTCGGTGCCGAGGCCGGCGCCCCGGGTCTCGAAGTAGCGCACTTCGGCCTGGGTCGCGTAGCCCTTGACGCCGAAGTTCATCACCTCCACGCGGTCGGCGGCGAGCCGCGCCTCGAGCCGGCCGGCGATCGTCTGCGCGCCACTTTCCAGGTAGAGCCCCATCGCCACCGAGTCGCCGAGCAACGCGATGCGGCGCACGCCCTGCGGCTTCGGCACGGCCCGCTCGGGATCGCGCAGGCCGCGCGAGCTGGTCTCGACGGCCTCGCCCGGGCGACGGAACGAGGGCTTGAGCTCGTAGCCGAGCACGGGGTCGTCCGAAAGCCGGAACGGACTCGCCTCGGCGTCGACGGCGACGCGGTCGAGTCCCGGAGCGAGCCTCGTCGCCCGAACCACGCCCTCGCCGATCGCAGCGGCAAGCAGCACCGACGCACACGCCAGCGCGGCCGTCAGCGAGGGTGTGACGAAGCGTACAGGCCTGCGAAACACGCACTCCCATCGTAGCTTTCTTCGTTGCTGGCCGGTGGCGCGGCTGTTACGATCTCTACTTGATCCGAAGCGTTCGGCTCGCCCGCGAGGGGGCCGTGGGAGGTATCGTTTTGAAGCTCAGCCGTACGCGCCTTTCCGTCCTGCTCTCCAGCGTCTCCGCGCTCGCCGTGCTCGCCGCCTGTGGCGGCGGCGGCTCCTCGTCGCCCACCGCCCCGGTCACCACGCAGCCGACGTCGGCCACCACCACGACCCAGCCGACCGCCACGCCGACGCCGAACACCTCGGCCACGCCGTGGGACTGCAACCGCTCCGACCTGGCGGGGGGGCCGGTGGTCACCTACCGCTTCAAGCTGAAGGCGATCCGTCGCGACGGCGTGTTCATCGAGGGCCCGCCCGAGGGATCGGACTTCCAGCGCGACAGCCAGGGACGGATCATCGTGCGCGTCGGCGACTTCCTGACCTTCGACTCGACCCAGAAGAACGGCAGCGGCCAGATCTGCCA
The DNA here is from genome assembly GCA_011526565.1 of Acidobacteriota bacterium. Lineage (GTDB taxonomy): Bacteria > Acidobacteriota > Vicinamibacteria > Fen-336 > Fen-336 > WYBL01. The sequence goes on from WYBL01000103.1 coordinate 14,943, forward strand.
GTGGCAGAACGACCCGCGCTGGTCGGTCTCCGACCGTAACGTGTTCAGCGAGCGCACCGAGGCCGGGCGCCAGACCACGGCCTGCAACTTCCTGCTGCGCGGCGACGTCGTGCGCACGGGCGAGTTCACGGTGGACGCGTCGCTGGACGGGGTCAACGGCGAGACGGTCTACGAGCGCGACGAGGTGGTCACCCTGATCGCGCGGTAGCTTCGGCCGCCCACCGGGGCCGTCACCGCCCAGGCGGTGGCGGCCCTTCGTGTTTCCGGCCCGCGCGGAGACAATCGCCCCATCCCCCGGAGGCCCCCCTTGCGGATGCACGACCCGTCGAAGAACGACCCCGTCATCGAGCAGCCGGAGCCGGTGACGCTGTTCCTGCCCGTGCTCGAGGCCTCGCTCGGCCGCTGCGGGATCCGGGTGCCGCGCGCCGAGCTCGTCCGCCGCTTCATGACCGGCGAGCCGCGGGTGCTGGTCGTCGCCGGGGCCCGTGACCACCCGGCGCAGATCGACGACGACGAGATCAGCCGCCGCGCCGTGCGCGCGCTGTGGGAGCGCGGGGCGCTGCCGTTCGAGACCTCGGAGCCCGCGGTGTGCGACGGCATCGCGCAGGGCCACTACGGGATGACGTTCTCGCTCGTCTCCCGCAACCTGACGGCCGCGATGCTGGTCTCGCAGATCGAGGCGCACGGCTACGATGCCGCGCTGCTGCTGGACTCCTGCGACAAGCGCCCGGTCGGCGACCTCGCCGCCGTGATCGAGGTCGACCGCACCCGCCGCCGACGCGGCCGCAAGCCGTTCTACGCGGCCTTCCTGCCCGCCCAGGTGATGCCCGAGCGGCACCTGTCGAAAGACCTGCAGGACGGGCTGCGCGCGCTGAAGGGCAAGGGCGGCCCCGGCGTCGACGAGGAGATCGACGCGCTGCTGCTGCACCGCCTCAAGTGCAACACCTACGCGATGTTCAAGAAGCTGCTCGACGGCCTCGAGGCGCAGGGCGCGCTGCCGGGCGAGCAGCGCGACCGCTTCCTCTCCGAGATCGCGCAGATGACCTGCGAGGCGGGCGGCACCTGCGCGTTCATCGGCACCGGCAACACCGACAAGGTCGTGCTGCACGCGATGGGCTTCGTCCCGCGCGGGGCGGAACTGCTGACCAGGGCCGCCTCCGACGCGGTCGTCGCGACCGCGGTGGACGCGCTGCTCGACGCCGTGCGCCACGGCCGCGAGGAGCGCAGCGCCGCGCGGCTGGCCCGCGCCAACCTGCGCAACGCGCTCACGATGTGGAGCGCGGTCGGCGGCTCGATGAACTGGCTGCTTCACTTCCCCTACGTGGCCGGGGCGCTCGGCGTGAAGCTCTCCCCCACCGAGATCGCCGACCTCTCCGACCGCACGCCGTTCCTGATCGACATCGCGCCCGCGAAGGACCGGAGCTTCTTCACGCTCGCCGTCGAGACCCAGGCCGGCGCCCACTCGGGGCTCGACTCGTCCGCGAGGCACCTGCTCGACGAGGGCCTGCTCGAGGACGCCGAGACGATCACCGGGCGCTGGTCGGCGCGGCTCGCCGACGCGCTGCCGCCGAACGACCGCATCCTGTACCGCACGCCGCTGCGGCCGCAGAGCGGCATCGTCGAGGTGCGCGGCAACCTGACCGACTCGGCGGTGTTCAAGCGCGCGGGGCTGACGCCCGAGGCGCTCGCGGCCTTCGACCGCAAGGTGTACCTGGCCGCCTTCTACCTCGGCGAGCCGGAGGCGCAGGCCGACCTGTTCCACGGCCGCGTCCTGGAGAAGCTGCGCGGCGAGATCGCGCCGGCCGACGTGCGGGCGCTGGCCCGCGTCAACTTCGGCGACGCGGCGGCCGCGCTCGAAGCCGTGCCCGACGTCGACCTGCTGACCGAGGCCGCGCGGCTGAAGCTGCTGCGGGTGCTGGTCGTGATCGCGGGCGAAGGGCCCAAGGCCAACGGCATCCCCGAGATGTTCTACCCGTCGGAGTACCTCAACCGCGACCCCGTCCTGCGCCACGTCAGCGCGATGATCACGGACGGCCGCTACTCGGGCGCGACCTGGGGACCGTGCATCGGCCACGCGTCGCCCGAAGCGCTCGAGGGCGGCGCGATCGGCGCCGTCCGCAGCGGCGACTGGATCTTCATGGACACCGAGCGGCGGCGGATCGACGTGCTCGACCGCGAAGCGAGCCTGAAGGACGGCGCGTTCGTCCCCGTCGCGCTCCCCATCGCGGCGCTGGCGGCCCGATCCGAGGTCGCGGAGCGCGTCGACGGGTTGCGTCGGCGCCGCCAGGACATCCCGCCCACGATCCGCCTCCTGCTCGACGCCACGACCACCTGCCAGCAGGGCGTGACGCCCGTCGGCCTCGACGTGGACGAGGCGCTGTGACGCAGCCGGGCCCGCGCGCGGCGATCGCCGCGTTCGCGGCGATCGCGTGCGTCGCGACGGTGGCGGCGTGCGACCCGCAGTCGGCCTCGGGTCCGCGCAGCGCCCCGGCTGCGGCCGCGGCGAGCCGGCAGGGCAAGGCGGAGGGGCCGCTGCTCGTCTACGAGCAGACGGAGAACGGCAACCAGGACCTGTACCTCGTGCCCGTCGCCGGCGGCATCGCCCGCCGCCTCACGGATCACGCCGCCTCGGACGGCCTGCCCCGTTTCACGCCCGACGGCCGCGCGGTCGTCTACTCGTCCGACCGCGACGGCCACTTCCAGCTCTGGCAGGTGCCGATCGCGGGCGGCGAGCCGCGCCGGCTGCGGAAGAACGCGTTCACCGAGTGGCAGGCCGACGTCTCGCCCGACGGCCGCTCGCTCGCCTACCTGTCGAACGAAGGCGGGCCCGAGGGGCTGTGGCGGATGGACCTGGCCTCGGGCGCCAGCCGCCGCCTGGTGCTCCACGGCAACCGCACGATCTTCGGCAACCCGCACTGGAGCCCGGACGGCCGCCGCATCACCTTCTCGTCGAACTGGCGGGTCGGCCACCAGATCTGGGTCGCGGACGCGACCACGGGCGAGGCGGAGCGCATCTCCGGCATCTCGGAGGGGGGCTGCGAGCCCCGCTTCCACCCCGACGGCAGGCGCGTCGTGTACGTGCGGCGCGGGCTGATGTCGGAGAAGAGCCGGCTGCTCGAGCACGACCTCGCGACCGGCGAGAAGCGGGTGCTGATCGACTGGCCCGCGATGAACTACGACCCGGTCTACTCCCCCGACGGCAGCGAGGTCGCCTTCTCCTCGAACATCACGGGCGAGTGGGTCGTCTACCGCCAGCGGCTCGCCGACGGCAAGTCGTGGCGGGTCAGCTTCGGCAAGGGCCCCGCCCGCTACCCCGACTACCAGCCTGTCGGGTTCCGGCGGCGGGGAGACCCCGACGCACGCTGAGCGGCGCTACTCCGCCGCGTCCACGGCCCGCCGCGCACCCGGCTCGGTGCCGGCGACGAACGGCTCCAGCCGCGCTCCGGGGGTACCGGGCCGCGCCAGGTGGCCCGCAGCGTCCACGGGCACGAGCAGGATGTTGGCCGGCACCGGGTAGTCCTCGATCGGCCGGTCCGCCGTGGCCTGTTTCCAGAAGTCGATCCAGATCGGCAGCGCGCTGCGGGCGCCGTCCTGGCCGCGGCCGAGGCTGCGCCGCTTGTCGTCGAAGCCGACCCAGACGCCGGCGGCGAGACCCGGCTCGAAGCCCACGAACCAGCCGTCCGTGAAGTCGTCGGTGGTGCCGGTCTTGCCGCCGATCGGCCGCTCCAGCGCGCGGGCCCGGGTCGCCGTGCCGCGCTCGACGACGCCGCGCAGCAGGCTGGCCATGATGTAGGCGGTGTCGGCCCGCAGCGCCTCGGTGCCGCGCGGGTGGTTCTCCTCGATCACGTTCCCGTCGCGATCCGTGATGCGGGTGACGAACCACGGCTCCATGCGCAGGCCCTGGTTCGCGAAAGACGCGAAGGCCGCGACCATCTCCGAGAGCGAGGCCTCGCCGGCGCCGATCGCGATCGGCAGGTAAGGCGGCAGTTCCCCCTGCAGTCCGAGCTTGCGGGCGTAGGCGATCCCGGTCTCGACGCCGATCGCCTCGAGGGTGCGGATGGCCGGGATGTTGCGCGAGTTCTCGAGCGCGCGGCGCAGCGGGATCGGCCCCCAGAACGTGCCGTCGTAGTTCTTCGGCGCCCAGGCCGGGGAGCCGGCGCGGGCCGGGTAGAGCAGCGGGGCGTCCAGCAGCGTGGTCGCGGGCGTGAAGCCCTTCGCCTCGATCGCCGCGGCGTAGACGAGGGGCTTGAAAGTCGAGCCGGCCTGGCGCCGGGCCTGGGTCGCGCGGTTGAACTTGCTGCGTCCGTAGTCGTAGCCGCCGACCATCGCCCGCACCGCCCCGGTCTTCACGTCGAGCGCCAGCAGCGCGCCTTCGACCTCCGGCTCCTGCTCCAGCGCCAGCTTCAGCGCGCCGGGGCCGTCGTCCGCCGGCCACTCGAGGACCCGGAACGGGGCGACGTCCCCCAGCTTGAAGACCTCGCCGAGCGCGGCACGCCCCGTCCAGGCGACGTCCGCGAGCCGCAGCCGTGCCTCGTGCGGGCCGACGCGGACGGTCGCCGCCTGTCGGTCGACGGCGACCACGACGCCTTTCACGACGTCGCCCGCCGCGAGCTTCCGACCCCAGTCGCGCAGCGACAGGTCCGCGGGCAGCACGCCGTCGACCAGCGCTGACTCGGTGGTGCGCACGAAGCCGCGCGCGCGGCGGTCGAGCGCGTGCAGGCCGTCGTCCACCGCCCTGGCGGCCGCGCGCTGCATGGCGGGGTCGAGCGTCGTGTGCACCTGCAGCCCGCCCTGGTAGATGCGCTGCGAGCCGTACTCGCGCTCCAGGTACTTGCGCACCTCCTCGAGGAAGTAGGGCGCGATCGACGGCGGCGGGCGATGCAGGTTCAGCCCGAGATCGCTGGCCCTGGCCGTCTCGGCCTCGCGGGCGCTGATGTAACGCTCCTCCTGCATCCGCGACAGCACCAGGTTGCGGCGGGCCAGCACCGCCTTCGCGTTGTCGATCGGCGACAGCCGGCTCGGGCTCTGGGCGATGCCCGCGATCATCGCCGCCTCGGTCAGCGCCAGTTCGCCGACCGGCTTCGAGAAGTAGAACTGGCTGGCCGCCTCGACCCCGTAGTTGCCGTGCCCGAAGTAGATCTGGTTGCAGTAGAGGGTGAAGATCTCTTCCTTGGTGAAGGATCGCTCGATCTGGAACGCGAGCAGGATCTCCTTGAGCTTGCGCTCGTAGGTCTTCTCCGGGGTCAGGAACAGCAGCCGCGAGAGCTGCATGGTGAGCGTCGAGAAGCCCTGGCCGCGCCGCCCCGAGCGCAGGTTGGCCAGGATGGCGCCGGGAACCCGCCACGGGTTGATGCCGATGTGGGTCCAGAACTCGGCGTCCTCGACCGCGATCACCGCGTTGCGCAGCACCGGCGGGATCTCGGCGAAGCGGACGGGCACCCGCCGCTCGATCGAGAACTCCCCGATCAGCGAGCCATCGCGGGCCAGCACCTGGGTCACCAGGTTGGGTTCGAAGTCCTCGAGCGACGACACCTGCGGCAGCTCGCTGCCGTAGGCGAGGAACACACCGAGCAGGGCGCCGACCAGGATGGCCCCGGCGAACAGCGAGACCAGCACGGGACGCGAGTAGAGGACGCCGCCGCGGGCGGCGTTGCGCAGCATAGGCCGTCAGGCTAACACCAAGGCGCCGCAGCGCGGCCAGCCCGGCTCAGTTGTCGCGGTCGCGCTGGCGCGCCCGGCCCGACCCCGAGTTCGAGCCTGAACCGCTCGTCGAGGACGGCTTGGGTCGAGGCGCCTCTCGGCGCGGCTCGGCCCGCGGCGCCCGCTGCCGGTCCTGGCCCTGCGACTTCGGTTGCTCGCCGAAGCTGCGCGGCGCGCGCTCCCGGCCCTCGTCCCGGCTGCGCGGCGCGGCCGTGGCGCCGGAGTTGCCGTCGCCGCCCCGATCGCGCGAGCGCGGCGAGGAGAGCGAGCGCAGGAAGCGCTGGACCTGGTCGTCGTCCGATCGCGGGCGCGGCGCGGGCTCCGCGGAGCGCGGCGCCGCGCTGCTCCCCTCGGGCCGCGAGCGATCCGTCTCGGGCGTGCGCCGCCACCACGTGCGTCCCTCTTCGCGCGGACGCGCTTCGGTCGGCGCGGGCGTGCGCTCGCGGGCCGGCCGCTCGTAGGACGGCGCCGCCGGCGTGCCCTCGTCGCGGGGGCGGGTGCGCACGGACGGGTCCTCGCGCCACAGGGTCCGGGTCCGCGGACTCTCGGTGCGCGGCAGGGCTCGCGCCGGCTCGCCCGCGGCGGGAGCGCGAGGCGTCTCGCGGCGGTCGCGCGCGCCCCAGTTCCGCCCTCCGTCGGCGGGAACCGGCGTGCGCGGCTGCGCCGCTTCCGTGCGGCCCGTGTCGGCGCCCTGGGCCGACTCGCTCTGACGGCGCTCGACCTCTCCGCGGCGGCGGGCGCGCGGGGTGGGGATCGTGGTGGCCGGATCGTCGCGCAGCTCGGGCACGTGGTCGCCGATCGTCGGCCGCGAGGTCGTCACGGGGGCTCCGCCCCCGGCGCGGGGCCGCGAGCCGGCGAGCCGCGGCCGCTCGGCGGCCGGCTCGAAGTCGCGGCCCAGCCGCACGGGCTGGTCGATCAGGCGCTGCGGATCGGCCGCCACTCGCGCCACGTCGACGCGGCGGCGGGCGACGTCGCGCGCGCCGAGTTCGCCGCGGCGCACGTAGTTCCACGCGTCGTGCGGGTCGCCACCGCCTCCGAAGGAGCCGCGGGGGTAGGCGCGGCCGCGCGAGCCGCGGTAGTGCGGCGACGCCCACACGCGGTCGCGGTGGCCGAGCGCGCACCAGCCGACGTAGTCGCGGCCGATCGACCACGACACCCAGGCCGGGCCCCAGGTGCGCCCGGGCACCCAGTACCAGCCGCGGCCCGAGTAGCCCCAGCGCCCGTAGTGGAACGGCGCCCAGCCCCAGGACTCGTACGGCACCCAGGTCCAGCCGTAGATCGTGTAGACCCAGCGGCCGTCGCGGTAGGGCTGCCACGAGGCGGCGACGTAGGGCCGCCACACGTAGCCGACCTCGACCTCGTAGATCCACTCGCCGTTGTCCTCGAAGTCGGCCGCGTAGACGTCGAGTTCGTCGGGCAGGTAGCGCTCCGAGGCGTACTCCCGACGCTCGTCGAGCTCGGCGTTCCACAGCGCGAACTCGTCGTCTTCGCCGCGGTCGAAGCGCTCGGCCAGGCTCGGCGCGTAGCCGCGTTCGGCATAAGCGCGCTCGCCGGGGCCGAGGTCGGCGCGGCTGCGACCGGCCTCCAGCGCGGCTTCGCCTTCGTAGACCGACACCCGCACGGCGTCCGCCGTCGCGTCCACCCGCACGGCACCGGGGCGGTCGACGGTGACCAGGCCGGCCGGCGTCTCGATCTCCCAGCTCGCGCCGCGATCCCGGGCGCGCAGGAACAGCGAGCCGGACCACAGCCGCAACACCACCCGCTCGTCCGTCCCTTCGACGTGCTCGAGGTAGTCGAGCTTGGATCCGAAGTCGAGGCGGAGCTGGCTGCCGTCGACGAACTGGAACTCGGCGCGGCCGCCCGCGTCGGTCCAGACCCGGTCGCCGGGCAGGTACGGCAGGTGACGGGTCGCCTCGTCGGAGGCGGTGTCCTCGGCGCCCTGGACGAACACCCCGCCTTCGACCGTGCGGAAGCGGCCGTGGCGGTAGTCGTCCGCGGCGTCCGCGGGGAGCGCGGGCAGCGTGGCGAGCAGGAGGGCGACGGCGAGCGCGGTTCTCATGGACGTGACCTCGATCACCTCCCTTGCAACCGACATGCCGCGGCCGACCGAGGCCAAGCCGTTGTTTTTCAGCGGTTTGCGAACCCGACCCGGGAGGAGCAGCGTCCTCTCGGGAGGTCCAGCGTCCCCTACTTCGGTCGCTGCCCCTCGGAGAGGGCGAGCTCGACGTCGGCGAGATCGGCCCGGGCCGCCTTGTGGCGGGGATTCAGCTCGAGCGCGCGGCGCAGCATGGTGGCGGCCCGCGCGTTCATCTTCCTCCGCGCATAGAGGTTGCCGAGCAAGGCGAAGGCCTCGACCTGATCCGGGTCCTCGCGGGTCACCGCCAGCAGCTCGCGTTCGGCGTCGCGCTCGGCTTCCGGGTGCTTGAGATGGGCGCGCGCCAGCAGCAGCCGGGCGCGGGCGCGTTCGGCGCCTTCGGCGATCGGCACCAGCTCCCCGAGAATCGCTATGGCCTCCCAGTAGCGGCCCTCGTCGAAGCGCCCCAGCGCGCGGTTGTACATGCCCGCCGGGTCGACCGGAGCGGGAGGCACGATCGAGCCCGGCGTACCTTCCTTGACGACGATCCGGAACTGGAAGCCCGGACTGGAACCCGACCCGGCGATCGGTGCCGGTGCCGTCTCCAGCCGTTCGAGCGCGGCCCGGTAACGCCCCCGGCTCTCGGAATCGGCCAGCACCTTGTGGGCTTCGACCACGCGGCCGAAGATGTCCTCCAGCTTGGCCCCGAGGTCCACCAGCGCGGGGTCGTGATGGACGTCGGGATGGTACCGCTTGGCCTGCCGATAGAAGGCGGCCTTGATCTCGGCCGCCGTCGCCTCGCGGCCGACGCCCAGCACCGCGAAGTGATCGCGGTTGCGCAGGTCGGCCCAGAGGGTCTCGATCTCCTGGCGCAGGAACTGGGCGCTGTCGCGCGGCATCCGCGGCGCTTCGCTCGCGAACTCGACGAGGCCGATGCACAGCAGGAGGAACAATGCTCGGCGGACGTCGGTGGGCGACAGCGCGGTGGCGCCGACGACCTCGGCAGCCGTCAGCGTGCCGTCGACCCGGGACAACACGAAGCCGTCGATCGCCGTCAGGCTGGTGCGCTGGAAGCGCACGAGCGGGTCCTGGGCCGGCACCAGCACTCGCGACTCGTCGCCGAGGTGCCAGGCGACCACCTCGTCGGGCAGCTCGCGGGCCGCGGCGGCGACCATCTCTCCGGTCGTCTCCGGCAGCGGCCTGTCGTAGGGGTCCGACGGGTCGGCGTCCTTGGGCACGAAGGCGAGGTGCCCCAGGCGCCACGCCAGCGCCTGCTGCAACACGCGGCGGACGTGGTAGGCGAGGCCGGCCTCGACCTGCTCGGCGTCGAGGAAGCCCATCATGATCAGCGCTTCGCCGAGCCGCGCCTGCCCGGCCCGCACGATGGCGCTGGCCAGTTCGAAGTTCTCGCGGCTGATCTGGTCCGACTCCAGCAGCAGGGCGCCGAAGTGCAGCTTCGGGTCCGAAGACTGGGCGTGGACGATGTGGCCGCGCACGACGCGGAACCGGGTGCGGTGGGCGCCCTCGAGCAGCACGAGGTCGCCGCTCCGACGCTCGGCGTAGAGCTGCCGCAGCACGTCCGGCAGCACCCCGGGCGCGATCACGGCGTTGATCTCGGGAACGGGCCCCGTCGAACTCATGGGCAGGGCGGTCCACTCCTGCGGCGGGAGGGCGGAGGCCGGAGGGGATGCGGGCCTCCCCCTCCCGGGGAGGCCCGCGGCGCTTCGAAGCTCGAAGCCTAGCGGAACAACTAGCGGGTTTCGAGCCCTGCGAAGAAGTAACCGATCTCGAACGTCGCGGTCTCGGGCGCGTCGGAGCCGTGGATCGCGTTGGCCTCGATCGAGGCGGCGAAGTCCTTGCGGATGGTGCCGGCCGCGGCGTTGGCCGGGTTGGTCGCACCCATGATCTCGCGCAGGTGGGCGATCGCGTTGTCGCGCTCGAGCACCATGGTCACGCAGGGGCCGGACGACATGAACGTGCACAGGTCGCCGAAGAACGGGCGCGCCGCGTGCACGTGGTAGAAGCCCTCGGCCTCGGCGCGGGTCAGGTGGCGCATGCGCAGCGCGACGATGCGGAAGCCGGCCTTCTCGATGCGCGACAGGATGGCGCCGGTGTTGCCCGCCTTGACGGCGTCCGGCTTGACGATCGAAAACGTTCTCTCCAAGGTCTCCTCGACTCCTTCTTCCGCTAGCGCCCGAGCGCTTCTTTGACGGCCTGGCCGATCTCGGCCGGCGACTTGACCACGCGGATGCCCGCGTCGCGCATCGCCTTCATCTTCTCGTCCGCCGTGCCCTTGCCGCCGCTGATGATGGCGCCGGCGTGGCCCATGCGGCGGCCCGGCGGCGCGGTCTGGCCGGCGATGAAGCCGATCACCGGCTTCTTCACGTGGGCCTTCACGTACTCCGCGGCCTCCTCTTCGGCGCTGCCGCCGATCTCGCCGATCATCACGATCGCCTCGGTCGCCGGGTCCTCGTTGAACAGGCGCAGGGCGTCGGTGTGATTGGTGCCGATGATCGGGTCGCCGCCGATGCCGAGGCAGCTCGACTGACCGATGCCCAGCGCGGTGAGCTGGCCGACGGCCTCGTAGGTCAGCGTCCCGCTGCGGGAGACGACGCCGACCGGCCCGCCCATGTGGATGTGGCCGGGCATGATCCCGATCTTGCAGCGCTCGCCCGGCGAGATGATGCCGGGGCAGTTGGGGCCGACCAGGCGCGTCTTCTTGCCCGCGAGGTACTTGGCCGCCTTCACCATGTCGAGGACCGGGATGCCCTCGGTGATGCAGACGATCAGCGGGATGCCCGCGTCGGCCGCTTCCATGATCGCGTCGGCCGCGCCCGGGGGCGGGACGAAGATCACGGACGTGTTGGCGCCGGCCTTCTCGACGGCCTCGCCGACCGTGTCGAACAGCGGGAAGCCCTCGACCGTCGTGCCGCCCTTGCCCGGCGTCACGCCGCCGACGACGTTGGTGCCGTAGTCGCGGCAGCCCTTCGCGTGGAAGGTGCCGTGCTTGCCCATGCCCTGGACGACCAGCCGCGTGTCCTTGCCGCAGAGCACGCTCATCGCGCACCTCCCGCCACGGCCACGACCTTCTGCGCGGCCTCCATCATGTCGTCCGCCGTGGTGAAGGCCAGGCCCGAGCCGTTCAGCATCTCCTTGCCCTGGTCCTCGTTGTTGCCCTTCATCCGCACCACGACCGGCACGTTCACGTGCAGCTCCTTGACGGCGGCGATCACGCCCTCGGCCAGCACGTCGCAGCGCAGGATGCCGCCGAAGATGTTGATCAGCACCGCCTTCACGTCGGCGTCGGCGAGCAGGATGCGGAACGCGTTCTTGATCTGGTCGGCGTTGGCGCCGCCGCCGACGTCGAGGAAGTTGGCCGGGCTGCCGCCCGCCAGCTTGATGATGTCCATCGTCGCCATCGCCAGGCCGGCGCCGTTGACCATGCAGCCGACGTTGCCGCCGTCGAGCTTGATGTAGTTGAGGCTGTGCTTCGAGGCCTCGACCTCCAGCGGCGACTCCTCGTCGAGGTCGCGCATCGCCTCGCAGTCGGGGTGGCGGTAGAGCGCGTTGTCGTCGAAGTTGACCTTGGCGTCGAGGGCGAACACCTCGCCGGCCTTCGTGATCAGGAACGGGTTGATCTCGAGCAGCGAAGCGTCGACCTGCTCGAAAGCCCGGTACACGCCCTGCATCAGGGCGACGGCCTTCGGCACCACCGCGGCCGGCAGGCCGAGGCCGAAGGCCAGCTTGCGGGCCTGGAAGGCGGCGAAGCCGACGGCCGGGTCGATCACCTCCTTGAGGATCGCCTTCGGGTCCTTCGCGGCGACCTCCTCGATGTCCATCCCGCCCTGGGCGGAGGCCATGAACACCGGCGCGCCGCTGGCGCGGTCCACGAGCACGGCGAGGTACATCTCCTTCGCCCCGTCGAGGTCCATGCCCTGCTCGATCAGCAGCCGCTTCACCACCCGGCCCTCGGGGCCGGTCTGGTGGGTGACGAGCGTCATCCCGAGCATCTTGCCGGCGATCTGCGCGCACTCCTCGGCGCTCTTCGCGAGCTTGACGCCGCCGCCCTTGCCGCGCCCGCCGGCGTGGATCTGGGCCTTGACCACCACGGGGAACCCGAGTTCCTTGCCCGCGGCGACCGCCTCGTCGACCGTGAACGCGACCTTGCCCTTCGGCACGGGCACGCCGGCGGAGGCGAGGATCGCCTTCCCCTGGTACTCGTGGATCTTCATCTGCTTCCTCTCTGCGTCGCGGGGGCGCGCTGCTTGGGGACCGGATCGCAGGCGACCGCGTCTGGCGACAGCGGGGGCCGATGTTATCCGGGCGCGGCGCCAGGTCCAAGTAACATGCCCCGAGGAGGGCGCCGTGGCGCGAGTGGAGAAGCGGGTGGCCGGGACGTTCGTGGCCGGCTTCGCGGCCGGGGCGCTGGCGGCCGTGCTGTACGAGGCGCTGCGCCCGCGGCGCGGTTTCGACCCGGCGCTGCTCGGGGCACCCGACGCGCCGATCCCGCCGGTCGTGATCGTGCCGGGCATCCTCGGCTCGCAGTTGCTCGACGCCGAAGGCGACGAGGCCTGGCTCGGCCTCGGCAACATGGTCGGCGCCCACGACATCGCGCTGCCGGCCCGGCTGCCGCTGGGCGAAGCCCGGGACGGGCTGTCGCCGGGCGGCCTGCTCGGCGTCGACCACATCCTGCCGCGGCTGTTCGGCTTCAGCGAGTACGGCGACCTGGTCGCGGTGCTGGAGAGCGCCGGCTTCGTCCGGGACGGCGTCGAGGGCCGCAGCTACCACGTCTACGGCTACGACTGGCGGCGCGACCTGGTGGAGTCGGCGCGCGGGCTGGGCAGCTTCCTCGAGCGGCTGGCCGCCGAGCGCGGCCGCCCCGGCGAGCGCTTCTGCGTGATCGGCCACAGCATGGGCGGCCTGGTCGCGCGGCTGTTCCTGCGCTACGGCGGGGTCGATCCGACGGGCGGCTCGCGTCAGGCAGAGCCTGACGCTCGGGCCCTCGGGGGCTCCGTCGCGAACGGACGCTCCTCCGCCCCCGACCCCCCGACGGGCCCGGTCACCTGGGCCGGCGCCACCCGGATCGAGCGGATGGTGGTCGCGACGGCCCCCAGCGGGGGCTCGATCCCGGCGCTCGAGGCCCTGTTGCTGGGCAGCCCGGTCGGCTTCTCGACGACCACGCTCGCCGCCTCGGTGTGCGCCACCTTCCCCGCCCTCTACGCGCTGCTGCCGCCGGCCCAGGCCAAGCCGCTGATCGAGCCGGGCGGGGCCGTGCTGCCGATCGACCTGCTCGACCCGGAAGCGTGGCAGGAGCACGCCTGGGGCCCGTTCGCCGAAGGTGGCGAGCCGGCGCTGCGCGACTACGCGCGGGCCGCGCTGCTGCGCGCGCGCGAAGTGCGCGAGGGGCTGGACCGGGCGCCGGCGACCGCCTGCCCGGTGCCCGTCACCCTGATGGGCGGCGACACGCTGCCGACGCTGGCCCGGGCCGTGCTCGACGGCCGCGGCGTGCCCCGCTTCCAGCCGGAGCAGCGCCAGGAGACCGCCCTGATGTACGAGGCCGGCGACGGCCGCGTCACCCGCGCCAGCCTGCTGGCCTCGCACGCCCCGGGCGCCCGCGAGGACGACGACGACTGCGGCATCCACGAGGTGGGCCGCCTCGCGTTCGGGGACGGCGACCACCACGGCCTGTTCGCCGAGCCGGCTTTCCAGAGCGCGCTGCTGCGCGCCCTGCTCCCGCGGCCCTCCATTGTTGGAGGCCGCCCGCTGGAGTAGTCTCCCCGGCGGAGGTCTCCTGCCATGGCGCTGAGCTTCACCGCCCGCTCGAAGAGCGCGAGCGTCGCCGAGCTGATCGCGAAGAAGAACTTCCCGAAGGCTCTCGAGCTGCTGAAGGCGGAGCTCAGGGTGCGCAAGGGCGACGAGAAGCTGCGCATGCAGCTCGCCGACGTCCTGCAGCAGACCGGCCGCTCCCGCGAGGCGGTCGAGGTCCTCAACAACCTCGCCGACGACCTCGCGCTCTCCGGGTTCGCCGGCAAGGCGATCGCGGTCCTGAAGCGGGTGCAGCGCATCCACAAGACGCCCGACGTGGAGGAGAAGCTCTCGTACCTGATCGCTCAGGAGGGCCGCAAGGGGGGCTTCGACCCCTGGCGCCAGAAGACGCCGGAGGCGCCGCGCCAGGAGATCCCCGAGGGCCCCACCGAGATCGGCCTCGAGATGGCGCCGATCAACGTGCCCGAGCCGGCGGCCACCCCCGAGCCGCCGCTCTTCGAGACGAGCTCGGACGAGCCCGCCGCCGGGGCGGAGCCGGGCGCCGACTTCCAGGCTTCGATCGACGACGCCTTCCGCGACGAGGTCGCTTCGCTGCTCGAGGACATCTTCAAGGCCGAGGGCATCAAGCCGCAGGCCGTCGAGGTGCCGCGGCCGCAGCTCGTCGAGACCCCGCTGTTCCGCGACTTCTCGCGCGAGGAACTGGTCGAGGTGATCAAGGGCCTCGACCTGCGCACGTTCGAGCCGGGCGAGATCGTGATGGCGGCCGGCGAGCCGGGCACCTCGCTGTTCATCGTCACCACCGGGCGCCTGCGCGCCTACCTGCGCAGCGCGGAGCAGCGCTACGTGCAGCTCCGCGAGCTGAAGGAGGGCGACTTCTTCGGCGAGATCTCGCTGCTCACCGACAACCCGCGCAGCGCGACCGTCACCGCCGCCTCCTACGTCGAGCTGCTGGAGATGGACAAGAAGACGCTCGACGAGATCTGCTCGCGCCAGCCGCGGGTGCGCGAGGTGCTGCAGGAGTTCTACAAGCAGCGCGCCACCCGCACCGTCGAGGCCGCCGTGGCCGCCGCGCGCGGCACGGCCTGAGGCGGCGCTAGAATCCGGCGGAAGGACGTCGCGGCTCCCCGCAATCGGCCGCCCGCCCCGGACGCGACGAGAGGAACAACCACCCCGATCGATGCAACCCCCTGACATCAAGGAGCGAGGATGAACGCCGCCAAGGCCTTCTTCGGCTCGACCATCGGCCAGAAAGTCGTGATGGCCGTGACCGGCCTGATCCTGTTCGGCTTCGTGCTGGTGCACATGGCCGGCAACCTGCAGGTCTACGCAGGACCCACCAAGCTCGACGAGTACGGCGAGCTGCTGCGCAAGGCCCCGGCCCTGCTCTGGGGCGCCCGCCTGGTGCTGCTCGGCTCGGCGCTCGCCCACGTGTGGGCGATGCTGTCGCTGACCAAGGTCAACATGGACGCGCGGCCCACGGGCTACCGCGTCGAGACCTACAAGAAGAGCGACTACGCGTCGCGCACGATGCGGCTGACCGGCATCACGCTCGGCGCCTTCATCGTCTTCCACATCCTCCACCTGACGACGGGCACCGTGCACCCGCAGTTCGTCGAAGGCGCCGTCCACAACAACTTCGTGTTCGGCTTCCAGGCGCCGCTGGTCTCCGGCTTCTACATCGTGGCGATGCTGTGCCTCGGCCTGCACCTCTACCACGGCGTGTGGAGCATGACCCAGACGCTGGGCCTCGCCCACCCGAAGTACGACCTGCTGCGGCACGCGGCGGCCACGGCCTTCGCGGCGATCATCGTGGCCGGCAACATCAGCTTCCCGGTCGCCGTGCTGGCCGGGATCGTGAAGCCCGCCGCGCCCGTGATCGCCCAGGCGACCGCGCCCGCGGACGCCACGAGCGTGAGGGAGTAGCACCATGGAACTCAACAGCGCGATCCCCTCGGGCCCGATCGAGAAGAAGTGGGACAAGCACCGCTTCGAGATGAAGCTGGTGAACCCCGCCAACAAGCGCAAGTACCACGTGATCGTGGTCGGCTCCGGCCTCGCCGGCGGCGCGGCCGCGGCCACCATGGCCGAGCTCGGCTACAACGTCTCCTGCTTCTGCTACCAGGACTCGCCGCGCCGCGCCCACTCGATCGCCGCCCAGGGCGGCATCAACGCGGCCAAGAACTACCAGAACGACGGCGACAGCGTGTACCGGCTGTTCTACGACACCGTCAAGGGCGGCGACTTCCGCGCCCGCGAGGCCAACGTCTACCGCCTCGCCGAGGTGTCGGCCAACATCATCGACCAGTGCGTCGCCCAGGGCGTGCCGTTCGCCCGCGAGTACGGCGGCCTGCTCGCCAACCGCTCGTTCGGCGGCGCGCTGGTCAGCCGCACGTTCTACGCCCGCGGCCAGACGGGCCAGCAGTTGCTGATCGGCGCGTACCAGGCGCTGCAGCGGCAGGTCGGCGCGGGCAAGGTGAAGATGTACTCGCGCCACGAGATGCTCGACGTGGTCGTGATCGACGGCAAGGCCCGCGGCATCGTCGTCCGCGACATGGTCACCGGCAAGATCAGCTCGCACGCGGCCGACGCCGTGTGCCTGGCGACCGGCGGCTACGGCAACGTCTTCTTCCTCTCGACGAACGCGAAGGGCTGCAACGTCACCGCGATCTGGCGCGCGTACCTGAAGGGCGCCGCGTTCGGCAACCCCTGCTACACCCAGATCCACCCGACCTGCATCCCGGTCAGCGGCGACCACCAGTCGAAGCTGACGCTGATGTCCGAGTCGCTGCGCAACGACGGCCGGATCTGGGTGCCGAAGCAGGCGGGCGACACCCGCCCCCCGCACCAGATCCCCGAGGACGAGCGCGACTACTACCTCGAGCGCAAGTACCCGAGCTACGGCAACCTCGCCCCGCGCGACATCTCGTCGCGCTCGGCCAAGGAGGCCTGCGACGCGGGCCGCGGCGTGGGCCCGGGCGGAAAGGGCGTCTACCTCGACTTCGCCGACGCCATCAAGCGCCTCGGCGAAGACGCGGTGCGCGAGAAGTACTCGAACCTGTTCGAGATGTACGAGCGCATCACCGACGAGAACCCCTACAAGGTCCCGATGCGGATCTACCCCGCCGTCCACTACACGATGGGCGGGCTGTGGGTGGACTACAACCTGATGTCGACGATCCCCGGCCTGCACGTGCTGGGCGAGGCCAACTTCTCCGACCACGGCGCCAACCGGCTCGGCGCCTCGGCGCTGATGCAGGGCCTGGCCGACGGCTACTTCATCATCCCCTACACGATCGGCCACTACCTGGCCTCCAACAAGCTCGACAAGGTCGGCACCGACCACGCCGAGTTCAAGAAGGTCGAGGCCGAGGTCGCGGAGCGCACGAACAAGCTGCTGTCGATCCGCGGCAAGCGCACGGTGGACAGCTTCCACCGCGAGCTCGGCAAGATCATGTGGGAGTACTGCGGCATGGCCCGCAACAAGGCGGGCCTGGAGAAGGCGCTCGAGCTGATCCCCGCCCTGCGCGAGGAGTACTGGCAGAACGTCAACGTGCTGGGCGGCGGCGACGAGCTCAACCAGTCGCTGGAGAAGGCCGGCCGCGTGGCCGACTTCCTGGAGCTCGGCGAGCTGATGTCGCGCGACGCCCTCGTCCGCGAGGAGTCCTGCGGCGGCCACTTCCGCGAGGAGTACCAGACCGAGGAGGGCGAGGCGCTGCGCGACGACGAGCGCTTCTGCCACGTCGCGGCCTGGGCCTACAAGGGCAAGGACCAGACGCCGGAGCGGCTGGTCGAGCCCCTGGCCTTCGAGAACGTCCACCTTCAGCAGCGGAGCTACAAGTGAGCAGCGGAAACGGCAAGACGCTGAACCTGACCCTCGAAGTCTGGCGCCAGAAGGGGCCGAAGGACCCGGGCAAGTTCGTCACCTACGACGCCCACGGCATCAGCACCGACATGTCGTTCCTGGAGATGCTCGACGTCGTCAACGAGCGGCTCAACGAGAAGGGCGAGGAGCCGATCGCCTTCGACCACGACTGCCGCGAGGGCATCTGCGGCATGTGCGGCCTGGTCATCAACGGCCGGCCGCACGGGCCGCGCGGCGCGACGACGACCTGCCAGCTCCACATGCGCTCGTTCAAGGACGGCGACACGATCACGATCGAGCCGTGGCGGGCGACGGCGTTCCCCGTCCTGCGCGACCTGGTCGTCGACCGCTCCGCGTTCGACCGCATCATCGCGTCGGGCGGCTTCATCTCCGTCTCCACGGGCAACGCCCAGGACGCCAACGCGATCCCGGTCCCCAAGGAGGCGGCCGAGCTGGCGATGGACGCCGCCGCCTGCATCGGCTGCGGTGCGTGCGTGGCCGCCTGCCCCAACGCCTCGGCGATGCTGTTCGTCGCGGCCAAGGTCAGCCACCTCGGGCTGCTGCCCCAGGGCCAGCCCGAGCGCGAGTCGCGGGTGACGAAGATGGTGGCGAAGATGGACGCGGAGGGCTTCGGCTCCTGCACCAACCACCGCGAGTGCGAGGCGGCCTGCCCGAAGGAGATCCCCGTCCAGTTCATCGCGAGGATGAACCGCGACTACCTGAAGGCGAGCATCTTCGCGGGCCGCAGAGAGGCGAGAGCGGGCGACTCGGCGTAGGTCCTGTTCTGTTCCGTTCCCGACCGCGCCGAACCGCGGTCGGAACGACCGGCGCGCGGCGGCCACCCCGACCGCGCGCCGTTTCTCTTTCCGGCGGCGCGCCACCCCGCCCGCGTGCCGCCACCTGTCACCGCGGCACGCCACCCCGCCCGGCGAGCCCGCAGCGGGAGTGCGAGTCCACCCCGCCCGCGGAGCGTCGGGCGCCGGCGCTCCGCCGCACCCGGCCGTTCCCGCCCCGCAGAACGAACGAAACGGACGGGGCAGCGCGCCGCAGCGCTCACCGGCGCGCGGGCGGGGTCGGCATAGCGGTCGGGGCGGCGCACGCGGTTCCCGGCGCGCGCGGCCGGGGTGGCACACGCGGTCCGCGGCGTGCGCGGTCGGAGCGGGGCGCCGCGGTCCGCGGCGGCGCCCGGTCGGGGACAGCCCGCTGGCTACAATACGGACATGCACGCCGCTAGCCCGACCCGGGAGGGCATTCTCGAGGCCTTGAGCGCTCACGCGGATGAGTTGAAGAGCATGGGTGCCCAGACCCTCGCCCTCTTCGGCTCGCTCGCACGCGGCGAAGGTTCCGAGGACAGCGACGTCGATCTGCTGGTCGAACTGCAGCCGAAGACGTTCGACGCCTACATGGACGTCAAGGAATACCTGGAAGGTCTGCTGGGTCGCAAGGTGGACCTCGTGCTCGCCGACGCGATCAAGCCAGCGTTGCGCGCTCGGATTCTCGCGGAAGCCGTGCATGCCCCGCGTCGGTGACGCACGCGGCCCACGGCGTGCGCGGCCGGGGCGAGGCACCGCGGTATCAGCCCTCGATCGGCAGCTTACGGATCCGGATGCCCCGGTCCGTGATCGTGACCAGCGCCCCACCCTGGAGGGCAGGGCCCGCCTCGCGCAGGGCCGCCTCCAGCGCCAGGTTGACGCGCGATGGCCTCATGTCGCTGAGCCGCAGCGTCACGACACTCGGCACAGAACGGCCGCTCAGCGCAACGATCCGCCCGAAGTCGAGGTCGTGAGTCACGATCACGCGGCGCTCGGCCTGCGCCTTGGCCACGATCCCCTCGTCGGACAGGCGCTCCAGCCCAACCTCACGCAGATGAACCACGTCGTGCTGGGCAGCCCTGAGGATCTGTCCGGTCGACTCCGCGATCCCCATGTCCAGGACGAATCGGATCACGCGCTCTCGGCTGTCGGGATGAAGACGTCGTCCGAGGTCCAGGCAGCGTAACGCAGGGCCTGCGATACGTCTTCTTCTTCGAGGCTCGGGTACTCGGCGAGGATTTCGCCCACCGTCATCCGGTTGGCCACGAGGTTCACGATCAGGGACACGGAGATGCGCATACCCCGGATGCAGGCCTTGCCACCCAGCACGTCGGGGGCGAACGTGATGCGATCGAATCCGAGCATCGAGACCTCCCCTAGGCAGTATACGGTCGTGCGTCGGCAGGGTGGCTCGCATTCCCCGCCCCGAACTTGGGCCAAGCCCGTCGTTGCGGACGGACTGGACGACGCTCGCAACGGCGCGCGGGCGGGGCCGGCACGGCGGTCGGGGTGACGCACGCAGTTCCCGGCGTGCGCGGTCGGGGTGACGCACGCGGTCCGCGGCGCGCGCGGGCGGGGTGGAGCGCCGCGGTTCGCTGGGCGCACGGTCGGGCGTCGGCTCAGGCCTTCGCCTGGAGTGCTTCCTCGACCCGAGAGGCCGCGGCGATCAGAGCAGTCACCAGCGCTTCGTCCGCCTCCACGGCGCCCTCGTACTCCGCCGTGTTGCGAACGTCGTGGCACTTCGCGAGGACGCGGATCGTGACCGCGTCGACGGCGAGCGTGTGGGCGAGTGCCTGGAACACGATGTAGCGGTTCGCCGGTCGGAGGTCCATGCGCCGCAGGGCTGCCAGCGCAAGCGCATGGGCGGCGTTGTACGCGAGGTCGAACGGCTCTCCAGGGAGAGCCCCGCGTCGCGAGCATCGGCGAGACGGACGCGGCCCGACGCGGCCAGGCCTGCGACCTCACCGGGCCGAGCCGGCTCCCGCTTGAGCTGGCCGATGCGAACGAGGTTGTCGAGTTCAGCGGAGCTCATCGTCCGAGCCCAGCACGAAGAGGCGGGGGCGCTCCGCGATCCGAGCGACGAAGGACCCGGGCTGGGCGAGCTTGCGTCGCCACTCCTGCCGGGTCAGGACTCGTGGGCTGATCGTCCGCCCAATCCGCGCTTCGGCCGACTGCAGAGCCCCGAACACGTCCTCGTACCGAAGTACGTCCGAGATGACGAGAAGGTCGATGTCGCTCGCGGCCGTGTCGGTGCGGCTCGCGATCGATCCGTACACGAAGGCCGCGACGACGTCGTGGGCCTTCGGGGCCAACGATTCCCGCAAGGCCGCGACGACACCCAGCGTCTTGCCCACGAGCGAGCGCAACTCCTCGAAGATGGGCGAGTCTCGATCCGCCTGGTAGTGCTTCTGATTGCCGATCCGCCTCGTACGGACCAGGCCCACGCGGACCAAGCGCTCGACCTGGCGATGGACGGCGCCGGTGCCGCCGCGGGCGAGGCGGATGAGTTCGGAACTCTGGAAGCTGCGGTCAGGCTGACCGAAGAGCAGGCCAAGGACGCGCTGCTGCACCGGCGTGAACAGCGCGTCCGCCAGTCCCACGGTCGCGCCCCGCGTTCCCATTTCGGGAACGCTCATACCCGAAACGGGAACGGTGGCGCGCTCCCTGGGGCCTGCCGCCGAAGGCGGCGGCCGGGCTTCGCATCGACCCGTGGCATGATTCACTACGAATCGCGATGTGACTCATGGAGGCGCCGATGCAACAACTGTCGCTGCGGGGGTTCGAGAAGGAGCTGGAGCGCGCCCTGCGCGAGACGGCACGGCGCGAAGGAGTGTCCCTCAACCGGGCGGCGCTGCTGCTGATGCGGCGCGGCGCCGGTCTCGGCTCGGAGGGCCCTTCGCCCACTGCCGTCGGCAACGCCCTCGACTCGTTCGTCGGGCGCTGGTCCGCTGCGGACGAGCGACGGGTGCTGGCCGCGATCGAACCGTGCGAAGCGATCGACGAGGCGCTCTGGAAGTGAAGGTCCTGCTCGACACCAACGCGTACACGGCCCTGCTGCGAGGTCACGCTGGCGTGGCGGATCGAGTCCGACGGGCCGACCAGGTTCTGCTCTCGACGGTGGTGGCCGGGGAGCTGCTGTTCGGCTTCCGGCATGGCTCGCGGTACGAGGCCAACCGGCGCGAGCTGGAGGAGTTCCTGGACAGCCCGTACGTCTCGCGGCTCGACGTCACCTGGGTGACCGCCGAGCGCTTCGGCCGCATCACGGCGGCCCTGCGTCGGAAGGGGCGCCCGCTGCCGACGAACGACATCTGGATCGCGGCGCACGCGCTCGAGTCGGGAGCGGATCTGCTGTCGTTCGACCGGCACTTCGAGCAGGTGGACGGGCTGCCCTGGGTCTTGCCACAGCCCTGAGCGCAGCTTCGCGAGTGTGGGGTCGCCTGCCCGAAGGAGACGCCGGCCATCCCCTCCGATCCCGACCGCGCCGAGCCGCGGTCGGAACGACCGGCGCGCGGCGGCACCCCCGACCGCGCGCCGTTCTTCTTTCCGGCGGCGCGCAACCCCGCCCGCGGAGCGCCGCGGTACCAGCGCTCCGGCGCCCCGTCCGCTCCCGCCATGCTGAACGAACGAAACGGACGGGGCGGCGCGCCGCTGCGCTCACCGGCGCGCGGGCGGGGTCGGCACGGCGGGCGGGACGGCGCACGCGGGCCCCGGCGTGCGCGGTCGGGGTGTCGCACGCGGTTCCCCGCGTGCGCGGGCGGGGCGGGGCGCCGCGGTTCGCGGCGGCGCCCGGTCGGGTTAGAGCCAGGGGTTCAGCAGGGGAACCGCCATCGGAACGAAGTCGGACGTGTTGCGGGTGACCAGCGTGAGGCCGTGGACGAGCGCCGTCGCGGCGATCAGACCGTCGCGGACCGGGCGGGGGCCAGGGACGTGGATGGAGGCATTGCGGCGGGCCACCGCCGTGTCCACTTGGAGGATGCGGTCCGAGAAGGCGGGTGTCGAGCAGGTACATCAGTCGAGTTCTGCGGGCCGGGCCGGATCGCGCAGAGGGGGAACCTCCAGGTCGATGTCCGCCGCGGCCGCGGGCAACGCCAGCCAGTCGACGATGGAGCCCCGCGTCTCCGCGAGGCGACGGTAGGCGTCGAACGTCAGCAGGACGTGGGCGGGCCGGCCCCGCTCGGTGATGACCACCGGACCGCTCCTCGCCGCCCGCTTGGCGCCACTCGTGTCCTGGTTGAACTGGCGGCTCGACATCCTGCGCGCGGGCATCCGACGACCTCCTCGATGTAGTGATGTCACTACATCGATCACACGACGTCCGAGTCTTCCGTGATGCCCTCGAAGAGGAACGTGGACAGGTAGCGCTCGCCCGTGTCGGGGAGCATCGCCAGCAGGACCGAGCCTTCCGGGGCCTTCTCCGCCACCTTGACGGCCGCGGCGAAGGTGCCGCCGGAGCTGAGGCCGCAGAAGATGCCCTCGCGCTGCGCCAGGGCGCGTGCCGCGTCGCGGGCTTCCACTTCGGTCACCAGCACCGTCTCGTCGACGATGTCGCGGTTGAAGACGGCAGGCACGAAATCGGGGTTCCAGCCCTGCAGCTTGTGGGGCTGCCACTCCCCCTTGGAGACGATCGGGGCCGTCGCCGGCTCGGTGTAGACGATCCGGATCTCGGGCCGCGCCTTCTTCAGCATCTCTCCCACGCCGGTGATGGTGCCGCCGGTGCCGAGGCCGCTCACGAAGTAGTCGAGGCGGCGACCCGCGAAGTCGCGCAGGATCTCGGGGCCGGTCGTGTTGCGGTGGTAGGCGGGATTGGCGGGGTTCTCGAACTGCTGCGGCAGGAACCAGCCGCGCTCCTTCGCCAGCGCCTCGGCGCGGCGCACCATGCCGGACCCGCGCTCCGCGGCGGGCGTCAGCACGACCTTCGCGCCGAGCGCCTTCATCAGCTTGCGGCGCTCGACGCTGAAGCTGTCGGCCATCACCGCGACGAACGGGTAGCCCTTGGCCGCGCACACCATCGCCAGCGCGATGCCGGTGTTGCCGGAAGTGGGCTCGATCACGGTCTGTCCCGGCTTCAGCGCGCCCCGCCGCTCGGCGTCCTCGATCAGCGCCAGCGCCAGGCGGTCCTTCACCGAGCTCATCGGGTTGAAGGCCTCGCACTTGACGTAGAGCGTCGCGTGCTTCGGCCCCAGCTTGTTGACGCGGACGACCGGCGTGTTGCCGACGGTGCCGAGGATGTCGTCGTGGATCACGTAACCTCCCGCCCAGAACCCGCCCCCCGCGCCCGGGATCTGCGCAGTGTAGGGGACGAACGCCGCGCTCAGGTCAGACGCGTCGGCTCCCAGCGCAGGCCGAGGTTGACGATGCGTTGCAGGAGATCGGGATAGGCGATGCCCGCCGACAGCGCCGACTGGGCGAAGTCCTCGTCGCGCGCGATCTGGGGGTTGGGGTTGGCCTCGATCACGTAGACCTCCCCCTGCGGCGTCAGGCGCAGGTCGATGCGGGCGCAGCCGGAGAGCAGCAGGTTGCGGTACACGCGGCGACAGACCTCGCCGATGCGGGTGACCAGTTCCGGTGGCAGGTCGCGGGCGGGGCCCGTCTCGATGCCGTGGCGCTCGCGGTAGGCCGCGCTCCACTTGAGGCGCTCGGTGGCGATCCGGCGCCGCTCCTCGGGCAGGTTCTCGAAGTGCAGCTCCCACACCGGCAGTACCTGGAGGCGGTCGTTGCCGAGGACGCCGACGTACAGCTCGCGGCCCTCGATGAAGCTCTCGACCAGGGCGTCGGTGCCGAGGTTGTCGTGGACGAAGCGCACCCGCTCGGCGAGCTTGTCGTCGTCTTCGACGACCGAGGCCTGGGAGATGCCCGCCGAGGCGTCGAGCGTCGCCGACTTGACGAACAGCGGGAAGCGCAGGCGCTTGGGACGGCGGAAGCGGCGCCCGCGCGGCGCGACGACGAAGTCGGCGACCGGGATGCGGTGGTAGGTCAGCAGCTTCTTGGTCAGCGCCTTGTCGCGGCCGAGCAGCAGGCCGCGCGAGTTGCAGCCGGTGTAGGCGATCCGCGACAGCTCCAGCCAGGCGACCACGTTGGTGTCCCAGCCGACCACCGCGTCGAACTCCTCGAGCAGGTTGAAGGCGATGTGGGGCTGGAACTCGTGCACGGCGCGGCGGATTTCGCCGAGGTTGCCGCCGACGCCGAGAGCGCGCACCTCGTGGCCGAGGCCGCGCAGGGTCGAGACCACGTCGTGCTCCGTCTTCCAGTCGGCCGTGGCGAGGTCGATGCCCGTCACGTCCGCGGGCGGCACCAGTGTCTCGTGCATCAGCGCCAGAATCCGCAGCCGCCGGCCGTTGCTGCGGCCGGCACTCACAGCGGCACCCGGTGGCGCCCCGTGTGGCGGTGCTTGAAGGTCTGGGCGGTGAGGGCGACGCCGAGGTCGAGCAGGGTCTCCGCCTCGCCGGCGACCAGGCGCAGCCCGAGCCGCCGGCAGCGCTCGATCATCGCCGCGATCACCTGGTCGATCGTGTAGGCGTACTCCCCCGTGAAGCGCCGGACCCGGCGGCGCAACACGGTGCGGTGGCGGGACAGGAACCGGGCGGCGCTCGGCTGTGCCGCGTGCGCGGGGTCCGCCGAGAACAGCTTGAGCAGGTCGCGCAGGTAGAAGTCCCCGTCCTCGTCGATCCGGTAATGACGGCGCTTGCGCGCGTAGTGCTCGCGCAACGTCTGGCGCAGCCGCGGCAGCGAGTCCTGGCGGCGGCGGGTGCGAACCAGCGGCGGCTGGTCGGCGATCTCGGCCATCAGCCGCTCGACGTACTCGAGCTTGTGCAGCGCCGGCCAACCCGCGTAGCGCACGCGCCAGTCGGACTCCGGCGTGAGCCACACGGCGAAGGTCTCGGCGAAATCTTCGTCCGGGTGACTCTGCGCGTAGCGCGACTCGAGGTGCAACACGTAGCTGCGGCTGTAGGGTCGCGGCTCGTAGTGGTCGGGATAGGGCTGCGAGCTGCGCCCGAAAAGCCGCACCCGCTCGCGGCGCTGGCGCAGGCGGTACGCGTTCTCGAGGGCGTGGCCCGCCTCGTGGCGCAGGATCTTCATGCACCACTCGGGCGTGCCGCCTTCGACCTCGAGCATCTGCGCCTGCTCCAGCCGCTCCAGCCGCGGATGCGCGAGGTAGAACGGGATCGCCATGCCGGGCACGCCGTCGGGACAGAACCACTCGTCGGCCAGCCAGAAGTGGGGGCGGAAGCGCATCCCGCGCGCCTGCAGCTCGGCGGCGAGCTGCGCCAGGCGCGGCTCGAGGGCACTGCCCGCGATCGTCACGCCGAGGTCGCACAGCCGCAGGTCGAGGAGCTGCTCGTCACTCCAGCCCTCCCAGGCGGGACCGGAGGGCGGCGCGACCGTGGCGGGCGGCGCCTCCGTCACGGGCCCGGGGGGCTTCCCTCGGGCACCCTCTTCCGGGTCCGCCAGGCGCCGAACACGACCGTCAGGAGCGCGAGCACCAGCTCGTCGAGGAACGGGATCGGGTCAGGCACGACGAAGTCGACGGCCAGCGCCGCCAGCAGCAGGCCGAACGCCCACGGGTAACGCAGGCGGCTCGCGACTTCACCTGCCACCTGCTGCGCGGGGGAACCGGGTGCGGGGCGCTCCATGGCCGTGATTCTATGCCCCGGGAACCGCGGCGGAGGGCCGCACGCGCTCGGCGAGGCGGCCCCCGAGCCAGGCCATCGGCATGTAGGCGCCCAGCAGGTCGAGCGCGATGAACCAGGCCGGCGCGGGAATCATGCTGGCGGCCATCAGCCCGCCGGCGAAGCCGAAGCCGCCTACCCCCCAGGCGAGCGGCCAGCGGCGGCTGGCCGCCAGCAGGTGGACGAGGAACGCGCCCACCAGCGATCCTGCCGCATGGGCCAGCCACGGGAAGACGAAGTGGCGGGGCTGGAACAGGTGCACGCTGTCGGCGAGCTTCGCCGGGTCCGTCACGTCGACGCCCGCGGGCGGCGGGAACACGGACGGCCCGAGCGCCACCAGCGACAGGTTGACGACGGCGCCCGCCACGAGCGCGATCACCAGGGCGAGCAGGTTGCGGAGCAGGGGCATGCCGGATCCTAGCCCGCGCCGGACCCAGTTCGGGTAACGTACCGCTTTCCCGAGAGGTGGCTCCGTGGCCGGTTCTTCGCTGCTCGCGCTGATCGACGACATCGCGACGATCCTCGACGACGTCGCCGTGCTGACCAAGGTGGCGGCCAAGAAGACGGCCGGCGTGCTGGGCGACGACCTGGCCCTCAACGCGGAGCAGGTCACGGGCGTGCGCGCCGACCGCGAGCTGCCGGTGGTGTGGGCGGTGGCGAAGGGCTCGCTCGTCAACAAGGCGATCCTGGTGCCGGCGGCGCTCGCGATCGCGGCGGTGGCCCCCTGGGCGATCACGCCGCTGCTGATGCTCGGCGGCGCGTTCCTCTGCTTCGAGGGCTTCGAGAAGGTCGCCCACAAGGTGCTGCACCCCCCCGAAAAAGTGGAGGCCGGGCGCGAAGAACTGAAACAGGCGCTGCTCGACCCGAACGTCGACCTGATGGCCCTGGAGAAGGACAAGATCAAGGGCGCCGTGCGCACCGACTTCATCCTCTCGGCAGAGATCATCGTGATCACGCTGGGCACGGTGTCGGGGGCCACGTTCGGCAAGCAGGTGGGCGTGCTCGTGGGAATCGCACTACTGATGACGGTCGGCGTCTACGGCCTGGTCGCCGGCATCGTCAAGCTCGACGACGCGGGCCTGGCGCTCAGCCGCCGCGCCGACGCCTTCTCCCGCGCGGTCGGCGCGGGCCTGCTGGCGGCGGCCCCGGGCCTGATGCGGCTGCTCTCGGTCGCCGGAACGGCGGCGATGTTCCTGGTCGGCGGCGGCATCCTCGCCCACGGCATCCCGCCGATCCACCACTTCGTGCAGGAGCTCGAGCAGGGCGCCGGCCCCCTGGCGGCCGTCGGCCCCACGCTCGTCAACGCGCTGGTCGGCGTCGTCGCCGGCGGCCTGATCGTCATGGTCCTGACCGCGATCCAGAAGTTCCGGAACCCCGAAGCGGCGCACTGACGTTGCGGACCGCGGGCCGCGTCGCCCTGTTCGACTTTGGCCGTTGCCGCGGTTGGGGGCTGGACGCGCCACTTCGCGTTCTCGCCCGAGGTCACTCGCTGTTGCGTGTCCCCTGGCGGTGACGGGGCTCACGCCGCGACCGCGCCTCCAGGGTCGTTGAAACCGTTGGTGTTGTGGCTTCGCTGCGCAGCGGCACGCCCGTTGCTTCACCGTAGGTAGCCTGTCGGTGCTACCTTCCGCCGACCAGGGGGGCCGCGCGCGATGACACGATCCGCCTTCAGCGCCAGTGTGGCCGTAGTGGCAAGCCTGGCCGCCGCGCAGACACCGGTTCCGGAGTTCCGCAGCGAAGTGACCTACGTCGAGGTCGACGTGCGCGTGACGGACCAGCGAGGCGACTTCGTGCGCGGGCTGACGCTGGACGACTTCGAGTTGCTCGAGGATGGCAAGCCGCGGGCCATCGCCGCGTTCAACCTCGTGGATCTACCGATCGAGTCAGCCGAGGCCGACCTCTCGGGCCGCGCGACACCCCCTCCGCCCGACGTCCGCAGCAACGCGCGCCCGTTCGCGGGGCGCGTCTACGTGATGGTGATCGACGACACCCACACCCGCTTCAGCCGCACCACGCTGGCGCGCCGCGCCGCGCGCCAGTTCATCGAACAGCGGCTGGCCGACGACGACCTGATGGCGGTCGTGCACACGGCCGGTCCGCGCGGAGCCAGTCAGGAGCTGACGAGCGATAAGGCGCTGCTGCTGGCCTCCGTCGACCGGACACTGGGCCGCGGGCTGCGCTCGGCGACGGCGGCCCGCCTCGACCTGCACTCCTCGACGGCGAACGTGCAGTTGCGGTCGGGGGCCGTCGGCCCAGCGCCCGTGTCGTCGGGCGGCGAATCGGCCGCCCCCGCCACGAATCCCGAAGATCCCGACAAGCTGCTGCGCCTTCAGACGCTCGCAACACGCTGGACACCTTGCGCGGTGTCGCCGAGTGGCTCGCGGCCGTTCGCGGCCGACGCAAGGCGATCCTCTTCGTCAGCGAGGGGTTCCGCCAAGACATACTCACCGACCACGTGGGACCCTGGATCCTCGAGGCCACCCGTGAGGTGATCTCCGCGGCAGCACGGGCCAACGTCGTCTTCTACGGCATCGATCCCCGAGGCCTCACGACCCTGGCGGACGAGGGCATCGAGATGGGCGCGCCGCCCCTCACGGAAGACCCGCTGCTCAGCATCAATCGCGGGCTGGCCGACGAACTCCGCTCGTCACAGCGGGGGCTGCAGATGCTCTCCGAGGAGACCGGCGGTTTCGCCGTCCTCGACACCAACCAGTTCGATGGCGCCTTCGAGCGAATCGTCCGCGAGAACAGCAGCTACTACGTGCTCGCCTACCAGCCGCCCGACCACAAGCCGGACGGCAGGTCCCACAAGATCGAGGTGCGCGTCAGGCGCCCCGGACTGAAGGCCGAACACCGCCGCAGCTACGCTTCGCCGCGCGGCAAGCCCAGGATGGCGGACGAGCCGAAGGGCAACCCCCGGATTCACGCGGCGCTGAGCAGCCCGCTGCCGGTGAGCGGGCTGACGCTCGCGGCGTTCGCGGCGCCCTTCCGCGCGAGGTCGGGCGAGGGCGCGTCGGTGCTGATCGGCACGGAGGTCAGCGGCCGCGACCTGAGCCTCGCCGAAGCGGGCCAGCTCGAGATCTCGTCGATGGCCGTGGACGCCCAGGGCGAAGTGCGCGGCGGCTCGACGGAGACCGTCTCCTTCTCGCTGCGGCCCGAGACACGCGACCGCATCCGCGGGACGGGGTTGCGGGTGTTCAGCCGCTTCGAGCTGCCACCCGGGCGCCACCAGCTCCGCGTCGCCGCCCACGACGCCGGCAACGATCGCACCGGTTCGGTGTTGATGGACCTGTCGATCCCCGACTTCGCCAAGGCTCCGCTCTCGGTCAGCGGCATCGCGATCGCTTCGGCGATGGCCCAGACGACGCCGACCGCACGCCCGGACCCTGAACTGGGGCAGGCTCTTCCCGCCGCGCCGGCTGCGTGGCGAGAGTTCCTCCGCGACGACCAGGTCGTCGCCTACGCGGAGGTGTACGACAACGAGCCGGCGCCTCACACGCTCGAGGTCACGACCACCGTGACCCGGCTGGACGACGGGAGCGTCGTGTCACGCAGCAGCCAGGAGCACGCGTCCGACTCCCTGCAGGAGCGCAAGGTCGGCGTCACCGCCACGCTGCCGCTGCCCGACCTCGACGACGGGACCTACGTGCTGAAGATCGCGGCCCGCACCCGCCACGGCGGCGCCACGGCCGAACGCGAAGTGCCGTTCACGGTCGTCGGCACGGGCCCGACACCGGAGTAGCCGTGGAGGGCACTGACGTGCGCACCGCTGCCCTCCTCGCGCTGCTCGCCATCGCCGCCCCCGCGGCCGGAGGGCAGACGCTGGCGGAACTCGCGGAGCGCCACCTCGCCGGCGACCCCGCCGCACTGGACACGATCGCAGGCTGGAGTCGTGACGACGTGCGACGCGCTCGGAACGCGTCGGGACGGATCGAAGGCCGCTGGCCGTGCGCCGCCGTCGCGTTGCTGGTCGAAGACGTACGGCACCAGCGGCGTCGCACGCCAGCCGAGCAGCGGCTGCGTCTGGGCATCGCGCGGGATTTGGCGGCGAGCGCGGTCGCACGCGAGGGCTGTGATGTCGAGGCCGCACGGCCGTTACTCCCCTTGCTGGTGGGGCTCGCGTCGCTGGCCGAAGGCCACCTCATCGAAGCGATCGAACTGCTCTCGGATGCCGCGGATGGGCATCCTTCCGACGCGGCCCTGCTCACGGCCCACGCCAGCGCCCTGGACGCGATCGCCAGCCTGCGCGAGTTCGAGCCGCCTCCGGGCCGCCGACCGGTCGCCGCGATGTACGGACGGGAGACGCTCGTCGAGAGCACGGACGGCGTGAAGCGCTCGGTCCGGCTGCCGAACGTCACGCCCGCGGCGCTCGAGGGGCGCCTGCGGAAGGCGATCGAGGCCGATCCCGACGCTGCGGAAGCTCGCCTGCGGCTCGGCTGCGTGCTGGTGCGCAACGGCGCGGCGACGGCGGCGATCCCGGAACTCGAGCGGGCCCGGGGCGCCGCCGAGTCGCCCCGCCAGGGGTATCTCGCCCGCTTGTGCCTGGGCCAGGCGCGCGAGCTTTCAGGGGACCCACAGGGCGCAGAGCATGACTACGTCGCCGCTGCGGGGCTCGTCCCGGGCGGCGGCCAGTCGGCGTGGCTCGGCGCCGCGCGCGCCGCGCGGAGCCGCGGCGCAGGGGCCTCCGCGCAGGCACACCTCGAGCGCGCGCTGCAGGTGGACACCGCCGATCCCTGGCTCGACTACCCGATGGGACAGCCCGAGCGGCGAGCGGCGCTGGCAGCCGAACTGATCGCGAAGCTTCGGCCGTGATCGCCGAAATGGCCGTTGCGGGGCTGCTCGCCCAGGCCCCGGCCACCTTTGCCGTGGACACCGAAACCGTGCATCTCGACGTGCTGGTGACGGACCGCCAGCGGCCCGTGGCGGGACTGGGGGCGAGCGATTTCGTCGTGCGCGACAACGGCGTCGTCCAGACCGTGCGCCTCGTCGAGCGGGGAGCGGCGCCGCTGACAGCGGTCCTGTTGCTCGACCTCTCGTGGAGCGTGGCAGGCGAGCGGCTCGCGCAGGTCAAGCGGGCAGCGGATGCGTTTCTCACCCCGCTCGCCGAGCGGGATCGCGTGGGAGTGGTCGCGGTTCGGCACGACGTCAGCCTGGTCACGCCGCCGAGCACCGACCGGGCGCAGGTGCGATCGGCTCTGCAGTCGCTGAAGGCCGGCGGGTTCACGTCGATCGTCGATGCGGCCTGGGTGGGCCTCGCGCGCGACTGGGGGCCTGGACGGACGGTGCTGGTCCTGTTCTCGGACGGCGAGGACAGCACCAGCTTCCTGGCGAACGACGACGTCCTGCAAGCGGCGCGCGAGTCGAACGCTCAGCTCCACGTCGTCGCCTTGCCGAGGCCGCCGCCTCCCTGGATGAGCAACCCCGGGTTTCTCCGGGAGGACACCAGTCAGGAGTACCTGCTGCGACGGGCCGCGGAGATCACGGGAGGGCGTTTCGTGAGGGCGCCAGAGTCCGCCGCGCTGGAACGCCTGTTTCGCGAGATCGCCGAGTCGGTCACGGCGCGCTACGTGCTCGCCTACGAGCCTTCCGGGCCACGTGAGGGACGACACGAGATCAAGGTCTCGGTGCGCCGCCCCGGCTCGAAGGTCTCCCACCGCCGCGAGTACGTGGTGCCTGCGCCGGCGCCCGAGCGACGCTAGACTGCACCACTTGCATTCCCTCCTCCAGAAGCTGTGCCTGACGCGGGCCGACGTGCGGGCCTGGGTGCTCTACGACTGGGGCAACTCGGGCTTCATGACGACGATCATCCAGATCTTCCAGATCTACTTCGCGAAGGTGGCCGCGGAGGGGCTGGCGCCGAACGAGGCCTCGGCCCGCTTCTACACCGCCACCGCGGTGGGCGCGGCGCTGGTGGCGGTGACGGCGCCGCTGCTGGGGGCGATCGCCGACGCGGCGGGGCTCAAGAAGAAGATGCTCGCGCTGTTCCTGGCGCTCGGCGTGTCGGCCACGGCGGGGCTGTTCTTCGTCGGTCCCGGCGACTGGCTGCTGGGGGCCGTGCTGTTCGTCGCCGCCAACGTCGGCTTCGCGGGCACTCTCGTCTTCTACGACTCGCTGCTGCCGTTCGTCGCCGCGCCCGAGGAGATCGACCGCGTGTCGTCGGCCGGCTACGCGCTCGGCTACCTCGGCGGCGGCGTGCTGATGGCGATCAACCTGCTGTGGATCTCGTTCCCCGCGACGTTCGGATTCGCCGACGCGGGCAGCGCCACCCGCTGGTCGTTCGTCTCGGCCGCCGCCTGGTGGCTGGTCTTCGCGCTGCCGCTGTTCCGGCTGGTGCAGGAGCCGGCCGTGGCCGACGCGCCGCGCTCCCCCGCCGCTGCAGTCGCCGCCGGCCTGACCCGGCTGTGGAGCACCTTCCACGCGCTGCGCCAGCGCCGCGACGCGTTCCTGATGCTGCTCGCGTTCCTCGTCTACAACGACGGCATCAACACCATCATCAAGGTCGGAGCCACCTACGGCACCGAGATCGGGATCCCGGCCGCGGCGCTGACGGCCGCGATCCTGATGGTGCAGTTCGTGGGCTTCCCGTTCGCGTTCCTGTTCGGGATGCTGGCGGCGCGCACCGGCCCCAAGCCCGCGATCTACCTGTCGCTGGCCGTCTACTTCGCGACGGCGCTGGTCGGCTACTTCATGACCGAGGCCTGGCACTTCTTCGTGCTGGCGTTCCTGATCGGCACCGTGCAGGGCGGCTCGCAGGCGCTGTCGCGCTCGCTGTTCGCGACCCTGATCCCGCGCGAGCGCTCGTCCGAGTACTTCGGCTTCTACGCCGTCTCGGAGAAGTTCGCCGGCATCGCCGGGCCCGCGCTGTTCGCGGCGATGGTGATGCTGACCGGCTCCTCGCGCAACGCGATCCTGGGCCTGCTGGCGTTCTTCGTGATCGGCGCCGCCCTGCTCTCGCAGGTCGACATCGACCGCGGCCGCCGCCTCGCCGAGCAGCCGGAGGGCGCCCCGGCCTGAGTAAGATGGGGCGCTATGCGCCTGCCCCGTCTCCAGCACCCGCTGCTCCCGCTGCTCGTCGCCCTGGCCGTCCTGCCCGGCTGCTCGGTCAAGAAGATCGCCGTCAACTCGCTCGGCAACGCCCTCGCCCAGGGCGGAGGCGTGTACGCGAAGGACGACGACCCCGAGCTGGTCCGCGAGGCCACGCCGTTCGGCCTCAAGCTGATGGAGTCGCTGCTCGAGGAGAGCCCGAAGCACAAGGGGCTGCTCTACGCCACATCCAGCGGCTTCACGCAGTACGCCTACGCGTTCATCCAGCAGGAGGCGGACGAGGTCGAAGACGACGACCTGGAGAAGGCGAAGGAGCTGCGGGCGCGGGCCAAGAAGCTCTACCTGCGCGCGCTCGACTACGGGATGCGCGGGCTCGACGCCGCACACCCCGGCTTCCGCGCCTCGTTCCGCAAGGACCCGGTGGCGGCGCTGCTCCCGATGAAGAAGAAGGACGTGCCGACGCTGATCTGGACCGCGTTCGCCTGGGGCGCCGCGATCTCGATCGACAAGACCGACTCCGAGCTGACCGCCGATCAGTACCTCGCGGAGCACCTGGCGCGCCGGGCGCTCGAGCTCGACGAGGCGTACGATCGCGGCAGCATCCACGACTTCTTCATCTCCTACGAAGGCGCCCGGCGCAGCGTCGGCGGCTCGGTCGACGCCTCGCGCAAGCACCTGGAGCGGGCCGACGCGCTTTCGAAGGGCCTGCGCGCGGCGCCGCTGGTCGCTTTCGCCGAGACCGTCTCGGTCTCGCTCCAGGACAAGGCGGAGTTCGAGGCGCTGCTGAACCGGGCGCTGGCCATCGACGTGAACGCCGAGCCCGAGCTGCGGCTCGTCAACCTGGTCACCCAGCGCCGCGCCCGCTGGCTGCTGGCCCGCACCGAGCTGCTGTTCGTCGAGTAGCCCTGGCCCTTCGCCGGGCCCGGCCCGATCGGTTAAATTGAGGGCATGAAGGGACTTGTCGTCCGCCGTGCCGCACTCGTCCTGGGCCTGTTCGCGCTGCTCGCCGCGGCGCCGGCCGAGGCCCAGATCATCAAGCTCGCCACCCTCGCGCCCGAGGGTTCGTCGTGGCACAACATCCTGAAGGAGACTGCCGCCCAGTGGAAGGCGATCTCGGGCGGCAAGGTCACGCTGCGCATCTACGCCGGCGGCACCCAGGGCGACGACCCGGACGTCGTGCGCAAGATGAAGCTGGGCGTGCTCAACGCCGGGGTGCTGACCGCGGTCGGCGTGGCCGAGATCGACAACTCGGTGTACGCCCTGGGCGTGCCGCTGATGTACGAGTCGGACGAGGAGGTCTACGCCGTCCTCGAGAAGATGCGGCCGCGGCTCGAGGCCTCGATCGAGAAGCAGGGCTTCGTCGTCCTCAACTGGGCCGACGCCGGCTGGGTCCACTTCTTCACCCAGAAGCCGGTGGCCACGCCGGACGACCTGAAGGCGCTCAAGCTCTTCACCTGGCAGGGCGACGAGAAGGCGGTCTCGGCCTGGAAGGCCGCCGGCTTCAACCCGATCCCGCTGCCCGCGACCGAGATCGCGACTGCGCTGCAGACCGGCCTGGTGACCGCGCTCGGCACCCCGCCGCAGGTCGCGGTGATCTCGCAGTACTACAACCAGGCCAAGAACATGACCGACCTCAAGTGGCAACTGCTGCTGGGGGCGTCGGTGATCAGCAAGAAGACCTGGGAGCAGATCCCGGCCGAGATCCGCCCGGCGCTCAAGCAGGCGGCCGAAGAGGCCGGGAAGAAGATGCGGGCCGAGGTGGTCGCGAGCCTCCCCAAGGACGTCGAGGCGATGAAGAAGCGCGGCCTCAACGTGGTCGCGGTCGACGCCCGCAACCGCGCCGCCTGGCAGAAGGCGGCCGAGGCGATGTACCCGCAGGTGCGCGGCCCGATCGTGCCCGCCGACGCCTTCGACGAGGCGCTGCGCCACCGCGACGAGTACCGCAAGTCCCGCAACGCCAAAGGCGGCAAGTGAAACTGACCCAGGTCCTGCTCCGCGTGGAGCAGGGCGTGCTGGTGGCGGCGCTCGCGCTCGCCACCCTGATCCCGCTCGCCGAGGCGACCGGGCGCGCGCTGGGCGCCAACCCGGTGCCCGGCGCCGCCGCCTACATCCAGCACCTGACCATGTGGCTGGCCTTCGCCGGCGGCCTGCTGGCGACCCGCGAGGAGAAGCACCTGATGCTCTCCACGGCGGAGTTCCTCGGCCACGGCACGGTCAAGCGCTTCGCCCGCTTCGTCTCCCACGCGCTGGCCGCCGCGACCTGCGGCGTGCTGGCCTACGCGAGCGCCCTGGTGGTCGCCGAGAACCGGTCCTCTGGCTCGACGCTGGCGATCGGCCTGCCCGCGTGGATCAGCGAGTGCGTGATGCCGCTGGCGCTCGGGCTGATGGCGATGCGCTTCGCCTGGCACGCCTCGGATCGCTGGGGCTGGCGGGCGCTGGCCGCGGCCGCGATCCCCGGCGTGTTCGCGCTCTCCCAGGCGCAGGAGTTCGTGACCTCGACGCCGTGGCCGTTCGCGGTCGTGATCCTGGCCTGCGCGCTGCTGGGCGCTCCCGTGTTCACCGTGATGGGCTCGCTGGCGCTGCTGCTGTTCTTCAAGGACCAGACGCCCGTGGCCGCGGTCTCGCTGGAGATCTACCGGCTGATCGCCTCGCCCACGCTGCCGGCGATCCCGCTGCTGACCGCCGCGGGCTACGTGCTGGCCGAGGGCCAGGCCTCGACCCGTCTGCTGCGGCTGTTCCGCTCGCTGTTCGGCTGGCTGCCGGGCGGCCTGGCGGTGATGGTCGCGGCGCTGCTCGCCGTGTTCACCACGTTCACCGGCGGGTCGGGCGTGACGATCATCGCGCTCGGCGGCCTGGTGATGCCGATGCTCCTGAAGGACCGCTACTCCGAGTCCTTCTCCACCGGCCTCGTCACCGCCTCCGGCAGCCTCGGCCTGCTGTTCCCGCCGAGCCTGCCCGTGATCCTCTACAGCGTCGTCGCCTCGCAGCGCGACATGAGCGTGCCGGCAGACGAGCTCTACGTCGCCGGCCTGCTGCCCGGGCTGCTGATGGTCGCGCTGGTGGTCGCCTGGGCGATGTGGCAGGGCCGCTCCGCCGGCGAACGCCAGGCCTTCGCCGTGCGCGAGGTGTTCGCCTCGGCCTGGAACGCGAAGTGGGAGCTGGCGCTGCCCGTGTGCATCGTCTACCTGTTCGCCTCGGGCCGTGCCTCGATGGTGGAGACGGCCGCCGCCGCGCTCTTCTACGCCGCGTTCGTGTCGGTCGTGATCACCCGCGACATCACGGTGACGAAGGGACTGGTCCAGGCGCTGGCCAAGTCCGCGGTACTGACGGGGTCGGTGCTGATCCTGCTCTCCGCCGCGATGGGCACCACCAGCTACATCGTCGACGCCCAGATCCCCGACCTGCTGCTCGGCTGGGTCAAGGAGCACATCCACTCGCCGCTCGTGTTCCTGCTGGCGCTGAACGTGCTGCTGCTGGTCGTCGGCTGCCTGGTCGACCTGTTCTCGGCGATCGTCGTGCTGGCCCCGCTGATCGCGCCGATGGGCGCCGCCTTCGGCATCGACCCGGTGCACCTGGGCGTGATCTTCATCGCCAACCTCGAGCTCGGCTTCCTGACCCCGCCGGTCGGCATGAACCTGTTCCTGTCCTCGTCGCGCTTCGGCAAGCCGCTACTGCAGGTCTACAAGGACGCCTTCCCGTTCCTGCTGATCCTGGCCATCGGCGTGCTGCTGATCACCTACGTGCCGGCGATGTCGCTCGGCGTCCTGGAACTGCTCGGCAAGCGCTAGCTCAGCCCTCCTCCGCCCCCGAACCCCCATTCTGGAGTCGCGGAGCCGCCTGAAGGCGTCTCCGCGCTCCCCGGGTCTGGGCGGAGGAGCGGAGCGACGGAGTTCAGCGGCCCGAGCGCCGGAATTCACTTCCGGCGCGAGCCGCCGTCGACGCTACGTCGGACTACGAACCCTCCTCCGCCCCCGAACCCCCGAGCTGCTAGCGCAGCTTCATTTCGGCGGCGAGGAGCTTGCCGTCGAGGCGGGGGCGCCACTCGACGCGGTTGGAGACACCGAACAGGTTGGCGCGGTGGTAGAGCGGCACCATCGGCATCTCGTCGAGGACCAGCTTCATCAGCTCGCCGTACTGGGCGAGCCGGCCGGTCTCGCCGAACATCTGCGCGTTGGCCTCGATCAGGGCGTCGAGGCGCGGGTTGGAGTACCCGGGGTTGTAGCTGCCCGCGCCGCGGGCCGGGTCGCGGGTCATCAGGCAGTCGTGCAGGAAGCTGGCCGCGTCGCCGTTCTCGAACCGCCAGCCGAGCAGGAAGAACGGCAGCCCGCCGCGGCGGATCTGCTGGATCACGTCGGGCCAGTCCGGCGCCTCGAGCCCGACCCGGATGCCGACCAGGCCGAGCTGGTCGCGCACCAGCCGCGCCACCAGCGTCTGCGAGGCCTGGGCCCGGTGGACGAGGGTGATCTCGAAGCCGTCCGCGTAGCCGGCCTCGCGGAGCAGGGCCCGGGCGCGCTCCGGGTCGTGCGCCAGCGGCGCCAGGCCCGTGACGTGGCCGAACACCCCCTGCTGGACGAGTTGCACCGCGGGCGTGCCGCGGCCGCCGAGGCTCTGCACGATCCGTGGCCGGTCGAGCGCCAGCGACACGGCCTGCCGCACGCGGCGGTCCGAGAAGGGGTTGCGGGCGCCTGGTGCAGCCGTCGAGCGCAGCCACAGGTAGTAGGAGGTGAGCCCCGCCCGCTCCTCGACCCGCAGGTCGCCGTCGTCGCGGAGTTCGGCGGCCAGGTTCTCGGGCAGGTAGCGCAGCACGTCGACCTGGCCCTCGCGCAGCACGCGCAGGCTGTCGTAGCCCTCGGCCACCGGCACGAAGGTCGCCCGGGGAATCGGCGGCGCGCCCCCCCAGTACTCGGGGAAGGCCGCCAGCTCGAGTTGGCGGCCCGGCTGCCAGCCGACGAAGCGGTACGGTCCCGTGCCGACGGGGCTGCCCGGGCCGCTGGCCTGGTCGGGCGCGTGCACGATGTGCACGTAGGTCATGCGATTCATCAGCAGGGGGTCGGGACGCGAGGTCACCAGCCGCAGGCGGGCCGGCGACAGGATCTGCACGGAGGACAGCGTGGCCAGGTGGCCGCGAACGCCGGACTCGGGGTCGCTGCGCGCGCGGTCCAGCGTGTACTTGACGTCGTCGGCGCTCAGCTCGTGACCGTCGTGGAAGCGCACGCCGGGACGCAGCTCGATCTGCCACGTGTGCTCGTCGAGGCTGTTCCACTGCACGGCGAGGGCCGGCACCAGCCGCATCTCGCCGTCGAAGGCGACCAGGCCCTCGTAGAGGTTGGACAGGATCGAGTGGGTGGCGGCCTCGGCCACCGTCAGCGGGTCGAGCGAGAGGGCGTCCGCTTCGTGGGCGATGCGCACCGTGCCCTGGGCGGCCGGCCGGGCGCACCCGGCGCCCAGCACGGCCGCCAGCA
This sequence comes from Acidobacteriota bacterium, assembly GCA_011526565.1. GTDB lineage: Bacteria > Acidobacteriota > Vicinamibacteria > Fen-336 > Fen-336 > WYBL01. Next base: position 53,330 of record WYBL01000103.1, read on the forward strand.
GCACGGCCGCCCCGCCCGCTGTACGGGCGGGGCGCTGGACTCGCACCCGCTCGCCTCCTAGCGGCGCTTCTTCGCGGGCCCGAGCCGGGCCAGCTCGTCGTAGAGGTGGACGGCGGAGCGCATGCACTTCTTCCAGTCGCCCAGGTGCAGGCTCTCGTTCTCCGAGTGCGCGTTGCACTTCGGGTCCTCGACGCCCATCAGCAGGCAGGGCGCGCCGCCCAGCGCGTCGGCGAACGGCTGCACGAAGCCGATCGACCCGCCCGCGCCGATCATCGCCGTCTCCTTGCCGAAGCCGGCCTTCAGCGCGCGGCGCGCGGCCTCGAACGCGGGCCCCTCGGGGTCGGTCGTCCACCACGGAGTGCCCCCGGTCACCTTCGCGGTGACCTTGATGCCGTGCGGCGGGTTGGTGGTCAGCTTCTTGACGAGGAGCTGGCCCGCCGCGCGCGGGCTCATGTTCGGCACGATCCGCATCGACAGCCGCGCGCGGCAGGCGTCGATGATCTGGTTGGAGGAGCCGACGATGTTCCGGGCCTCGAAGGCGATCACCGTCAGCGACGGCCGCGTCCACAGCTTCTCGTAGACCGAGTAGCCCTTCTCGCCGGCCAGGCTCATGCCTTTCATCATCCCGGCGTCCTTCTTGAACTTGGGCTCGTCGAAGGGCAGCGCGCGGATGCGCTGGAGCTGCTTCTTGCCCGGCTTCGCGACCTGCTTGTAGAGGCCGGGCACGTTCAGCTCGCCCTTCGGCCCGGTCAGGTCGGCGATCAGCCGGCACAACACCTGGACGGGATCGGGTACCGGGCCGCCCCACATCCCGCTGTGCACCGGCGCCGCCAGGCCCTGGACCTCGACGTCGACCTGGACGATCCCGCGGAGCTGGTAGGTCAGCGCCGGGACGCCGGTGTCGAAGTTCGCGGTGTCGGACAGCACGATGTAGTCGGCGTCGAGCTGCGGGCGGTAGAGCTTCAGGAACTGGCCGAGGTTCTCGGAGCCGATCTCCTCCTCGCCCTCGATCACGAAGCGCACGTTGCAGGGCAGCTCCCCGGTCGCCGCCAGGTACGAGGCGACGGCGGCGACATGGGCCATCACGCCGGCCTTGTCGTCGGCGGTGCCGCGCCCGTAGAGCCGCCCGCCGCGCTCGGTCGGCTCGAACGCCGGCGAGAGCCACTTCTCGGGCCGCCCCGCGGGCTGCACGTCGTGGTGGCCGTAGAGCAGGATCGTCGGCGCGCCCGGCTTCTTCAGCCAGTCACCGTAGACGTAGGGGTGCGCGCCCGGGACCTCGAGCACCTGCACGTTCTCGATGCCGACCCGGCGCATCAGCTCGGCGGTCGCTTCGGCCGAGCGGCGGACCTCTTCCGGCGGGAAGCCGTCCGCGGAGATGCTGGGAATGCGCGACAGCGCGACGAGGTCGGCGAGGTAGTCGGGGTAATGAGCGTCGAGGTGCTTGAGGGCGGCGCGTACGTTCGGCTGAATCATGGCTGGGCTCCTTCCCGCGTCCCCCCGGAGTCTAGCAAGCCCGCCTTGCGGTAGATTCCGCCTGGAGGCCGCCGATGGAACCCCTGGTGGTCGTGGACAAGCACACGGGCGAGCGGCTGGGCGAGCTCCCCGTGGCCGACGCCGCCGCGGTGGCCGCGGCGACGCGGCGCGCGCGGGCCGCGTTCCCCGCGTGGAGCGCCACCCCGGCCCACCGCCGGGCCGCGATCCTGCGCGCGGCCTCGGAGCGACTGGGCGCCCACGCCGACGAGCTGGCGCGACTGATCGCCCGCGAGTCGGGCAAGGCGCTCAAGTACGCGTCGGCCGAGGTGGCGCGCGCGGCAGAGACCTTCGGCTTCGCGGCCGACGAGGCCCGCCGCATCCACGGCGAGACCGTGCCGATGGACGCCTCGGCCGCCGGCGAAGGCCGGCTCGGCTTCTGGCTGCGGATGCCGGTCGGCGTCGTGGCGGCGATCACGCCCTTCAACTTCCCCCTCAACCTGGTCGCGCACAAGGTGGCGCCAGCGCTGGCCGCGGGCGACACGGTCGTGCTCAAGCCCGCCGAGCGCACGCCGCTCTCGGCGGTGCGCCTGGCCGAGCTGCTCGCGGAGTCCGGCCTGCCCGCGGGGGCGCTGGAGCTCGTCCACGGCGAGGGCCCGCTGACCGGCGAGGCACTGTGCACGGACCCGGTGCCCGCGATGGTCAGCTTCACCGGCAGCCCCGCTGTCGGCCGTCGCATCCTGGCGCTGGCGGGCCTGAAGCGCGTGACGCTGGAGCTCGGCAACAACTCGGCGACGATCGTCGAGCCCGACGCCGACCTCGACAAGGCGGTGCCGCGCTGCGTGATGTCGGCCTTCGCCAATGCCGGCCAGGTCTGCCTCAGCCTGCAGCGGCTGTACGTCCACGAGGAGATCGCCGACGCCTTCGCCGAGCGCTTCGTGGCCGCCGCGGCGACGCTGCAGGTCGGCAACCCGCTCGACCCGGCCTGCGACGTCGGGCCGATGATCTCGACGGCGGCCGCGGAGCGCGCGGAGGCCTGGGTGGAAGAGGCGCTCGCGGCCGGCGCCCGCCGGCTGCTGGGCGGGCGGCGCGAGGACGCGCTGTTCTGGCCGACGGTACTGACCGGCGTGACGCCCGCGATGAAGGTGATGTGCCAGGAGGTGTTCGCGCCGGTCGTCTCGATCGTGCCCTACGCGCGCTTCGAGGACGCGCTCGACGCGGCCGGCACGAGCGACTACGGGCTGCAGGCGGGGATCTACACCCGCGACCTGGACAAGGCGCTGCAGGCCGTGCGCCGGCTCGACGTCGGCGGCGTGATGATCAACGACACCGCGATCTTCCGCGCCGACCACATGCCGTACGGCGGCAACCGCGGCAGCGGGCTCGGCCGCGAGGGCGTGCGCTTCGCGGTCGAGGAGATGACCAGCCTGCGCATGGTCGTGATCGCTCCTTCGTGAAGCGCTGCCTCGCCGCCGTCGCACTGGCCGCGCTGACGGCGGCGCTGGCCTTCGCGTGGGAACCGCTGCAAAGCGGCGAGCGGCGCGGCCGGCTGTTCTCGGACTGGGACCAGCACCTGCTCTACCACGGCGCCGCGCGGCGCGCCGTGGTCGAGTTCGGCGAGCTGCCGTTGTGGAACCCGTGGTTGTGTTTCGGCCACCCCACGCTGGCCAACCCGCAGAGCCGGGTCGTCTCGCCGCTCTTCCCGCTGCATCTCGCCCTCGGCCCGGAGCGGGCTCTCAAGTGGGAGATTGCGATCCACGCCTTCCTCGCCATCCTCGGCGGCGCGTTCTTCGCCCGCCGTGCGGGGGCGAGCTGGAACGGCGCGACGTTGGCGGGAGTCGCCTTCGGCTGCTGCGGCGCCTTCGCGCTCCACCTGAACGAGGGCCACACGTGGTACCTCGCGTTCGCGGCACTGCCGTGGATCGCCGCGCTGTTCGACCTCGGGCGCGAGCGGACGCTGGCAACGCTCGGCGCGGCCGGCGTGCTGGCCCTCGCCATGCTCGGCGGCGGCACCTACCCCGCGCCCTACGCCGTCCTCCTGCTCACGCTGCTGGCCGCGGTCGAGACCGCGCAGCGGCGCAGCCCGCGACCGTTCGGCCGGCTGCTGGGGGTGCTCGCCCTCGCCGCCGGGCTGGCGGCCGTCAAGCTGCTCCCGATGGTGGAGCTGATGTCCGTCTCGCCGCGTCTCACGCCTGCCGGCGGGGGCCTGCCGCCCGCGGCGCTCGCTGCTGCGTTGTTCGACGCCGGCCGGGCGATCGAGTCCCGCGCACACGAGACGTGGCCCGTCACCTTCGTGGGCTGGCACGAGTACGGCCATGCGATCACCCCCCTGCTCGTGCCACTGGCCCTGCTCGGCCTGGGCCCCGGCGGTCGCTGGCGGCCCACCCTGCTGCTCGGGATCGCCGGCTTCCTGCTGCTGGCGCTCGGGCAGTTCGCGCCACTCGACCTGTGGGGAGCCCTCCACCTGCTCCCGGGCTTCGCGAGCCTGCGCAACCCCTCGCGCTTCCTGCTGCTCGTGGTGCTGCTGGCGGCGGTGGCCGCGGGGCTGGGGCTGACCTGGCTCGAGTCCCGCCTCGGCATGCGCCGGCCGCGGCTGGCCGCAGCGACCGGGCTGGGGTTGGCCGTGCTGGTCGCCGGCCTGCAGGTGCAGGCCGGTCGCCAGGGATTCGCCGGAGCGTTCCCCAATCCCCCCGTGCGCCCCGCGCAAGGCGAGTTCCGGCTCTCGTTCGGCAACGCCCTGACGATGTACGGGCCCTCGCTCGCCAACGTCGCGACCACGGTCAACTGCTACGAGGTGGCGGCGCTGCAACCGCGAGACGCCGAGGAGGGGCGGCTGCGTCCCGGGCAGACGACGCGCCTCGAGTCCTGGCAGCGGCTGGTGGCCGGCCCCCCGGTGCGCGACGCCGTGCCGGTGGCCCTGGAAACGGAAGCGGGCCGGGTCCCGGGCGCGGCGCGGGTGGCTCGCCACGGAACGAGCTGGTTCGAGGTGGAGGTGGAGGCGCCGGTGCCGGGCCTGCTGATCCTGGGCCAGACCGACGACGGCAACTGGCGCGTGGAGGGCGGTCGCCGCGAGCGGGCGTCGGGACTGATCGCGACACGGGTCGCGGCCGGGCGCTCGCGGGTGCGCTTCTCCTACCTGCCGCCGTCGGTCGTGTCGGGGGCGATCGTCTCGGTGACCTCCCTGGTGCTGGCCGCGGCCCTGGCCCTCCGCTCGAGACACCTTGACGGCTGCGCGGGCGCTCCGTAGGCTGCCCTCACCGATGCCACGACGCTCACTCTCCGTGCTGCTGGCCCTCGCCGCCGTGGCCTGCGCCGGGCGCGAGCCTGCGCCGGAGCGGATCGTCGTCGGCGTCCCCTACGAGGTCGCGACGCTCGACCCGCACGTCGAGAACACCGTCAGCAACTACTCGGTGCTGTCGAACGTGTACGACTCGCTGGTCGCCACCGACCTGCAGATGAAGGTCGGCCCGGGACTGGCGAGCTACTGGGAGAGCCCCGACCCGCTGACCTGGACCTTCCACCTGCGCGAGGGGCTGCGCTTCCATGACGGCCGCCCCTGCGAAGCCGCGGACGTCGTCGCCTCGCTGCGCCGGCCGCTCGATCGCCCCGAGCTGGCGATGCGCGCCTTCCTTGCCGACGTGGCGACGGTCGAGGCGGTCGACGCGCGCACCGTGCGCATCCGCACCGCGCGCCCCAGCCGCACGTTCCTCAACAAGCTGAGCTTCGTGCTGATCGCCCCGCGCGACGCGGACGACGCTGCCCTGGCGCGAGGCGCGCCCGGCACGGGGCCCTTCCGGATCGAGAGCTTCGAGCCCGGGCGCGCCGTGGACTTGCGCCGCTCCCCCGGTTACTGGGGCCCCGGCTCCGCCTTCGAGCGGGTCCGCATCGAGCTGGGCCTGACGCCGGATGCGGCGCTCGCAGGTCTCGCCGCGGGCCGCTTCCACCTCGCCCAGGCCAACACGCGGAAGCTGGAGAACGCCGTCGACCACCTGCCCCGCTATCGCGCGCTGCGACAGGAGAACGTGCTGCTCAAGCACGTCGGCCTCGACGTCAACCGGGAGCGAAACCCGCACGTCGACGCGCCGCGCAACCCGCTGCGCGACCCGCGAGTCCGGCACGCGCTCGACATCGCGGTCAATCGGCCGCGGATGGTCGCGCGGCTGCCGAACCTGGCCTCGCCCGCGGGCCAGCCGGTATCGCGGAACATCTTCGGCTTCGCCCCCGGCCTCGGCGTACCGGTCTACGACCCGGCGCGAGCCCGGGTATTGCTGGCGGAGGCGGGGTTCCCGGCGGGCTTCCGCGCGCGCCTCCACGTCCGCAACATCCTCGCCGACGCCGCGGCGCTGCTTCGCGACGAGTGGCGGGCCGTCGGCGTCGAACTCGAGCTGGTGCCGCAGGCCGACGCCTCGTTCTTCGCGGGCGTGCGCGACGCCGCGATGTGGATGAGTCGGCGCGGCTCGGTGACCGGCGATGCCGCCGAGTTCCTGGAGAGCGTGGTCCACACGCCCGACCCGGCCCGCCGCCTGGGCGGCGACAACTACGGCGGTCACTCGGACCCGGAACTCGACCACGGCATCGAGGCCGCGGCCGAGGTCGCCTCCGAGGCAGAACGACTCCACCTGCTCCAGCTCCTGGTCACCCGCTTCACTCGCAGCCGCGCCTGGATCCCGCTCTACGTCGACCAGGACGGCTACGCGCTCGACCGGCGCCTGGCCTGGGAACCGCGCGCCGATTCCTACATACGCTTCGCCGAGATCTCGCTTGCGCCCTGAGCGCGGCTCAACGAGCGGCCGGCGCGGCGTCGTCGAAGTAGCCCTTGCGCGCCAGCACGCGCAAGCCCTGGCGGCGGACCTTCACCTCGATGCGGCGGAAGCCCGGCTTGCGATCGCGTGGAGGGTCGTAGCCGAGCACGTAGTACGTGCGGGTGGTGTCGAGCACGCGCTCGAAGTGGGCTTCGAGGTCCGCACCGCCCAGCCGCAGGCCACCCGTGTTCTCCGCCACGCGGTCGGCCCCGGCCGCGGCCGCGGTGGCCTCCCAGGCGGGAACCCGGGCTGCGTCGGGCAGCGCATGCGGGTAGGCGATGCCCTCGAACTTGCCGAAGGCCGAGGGGCTGCCGACGTCGATGAAGTGGATCGGCGCGTTGGCGCGCAGCGAGCGCGTCGCCAGCTCGCGGAAGCCGTCCTCGCGCGGGTCGTTCGGGAAGCCCCCGGTCACCATCAGCATCGAGTGGCGACCGGGCTGGCGCTCCAGCCAATCGAGCCCCATCTGCAGCGCGCCGAAGGTGTCCCGGCGGCGGGCGGTGGCCTCGGCCGCCAGTTCCGCGGCGCGGGCGCGGACCATCGACTCGATCATCCCCGCGGTGCCCGGGTTGAGGAACCCGAAGCGGCTCATCAGGCGCCGGAACGTGAGCGAGTCCGAGGCTTCGATCTCGAGCGCTTCGGCGTCGGTCATCGGCAGCGTCGAGATCATCGGCACCCGCCGGCCGCGGACGTGGCCCGCGACTTCCGCAAGCTTCAGCGCGTCTTCGGGCAGGCGCCCCTGCCAGGAGATCCCCGTGTAGGGGGCGAGGATCAAGAGCGCTCCCGTGCGCTCGGTGAGGCCGCGGAGGATGCGGGTCAGGACCGGCGCCAGCCGCGCGGTCTCCTCCAGGCTCAGGTGGCCTTCGTCGATCAGCAGCACGGTCGCCGCACGGACGAACTGCGGCGCGTCGGCGGGCAACGGCGCCACCGGCGCGCCCAGGGGTTCGGCCGCAAGGGCGGCCCGGGCTCGGCTGGCGGCAGCGCCGAAGGCCGCGAAAGAGACGACGGGCCTCCGCCGGCCGTCCTCCCGGACCTCGAAGTCAGACGCCAGGAGGTCGAGCACGGGACGGTGTCGACGGTCGGTGACGACGACGTCGACCAGGACCCGGTCAGCGTAGCTGCCGAACTCCGGCCGCGGCGGCGCCTGCCCCACGGCGGCCGTGCCTGCTGCCACGAAGGCAACGCACGACGCCCAGGGCCTCACGCGGTCAGTACACCCAGGCGAGGTCGTAGCGGAGCAGCTTGACGCCGTTGCGCGGCGGCACCAGCACCGCCTCGACGAAGCGGGCGGGATCCACCTGGCGCAGTTCCGCGAGCTGGCCCTCGAGCGCGGCGATGTCCGCCTGCGCCGCTTCGACCCGGGCCTCGGCCGTGTTCTCCATCCGGTTCTTCGTGAGCACGCCGCCGGGCAGGCTGACCGTCTTCTTGCGGCCCGTGAAGAGTCCGATGTTGGAGAGGATCGCGGAGCCGACCGCCACCCACGTCTCCTTCTTGCGGGTCGCGAGATCGGCCTCGGCGGCGGCCAGGTCGCGCCGCCGCTTCTCGAGCTTCTGCTCGAGCTTCTTCGCCTCCGCGCCCGGCGCGGCCACGAGCCGCCGGGCGAACTGCTCGCGGGTCTCGTCGGGACGGCTCCGCTCGCCGGTGACCGGGTCCTCGAACACCCGCTCCGACAGCTTGTCGGGCAGCCTCTCGCGCAGCGCCTTGTCGAGCGCCCTGCTGCCGGCCGCGAACGCGCCGGGCAGGTCCGGGAAGCGCAGGTTGTCGGGGCCGCTGGTCTCCAGCGCGTCCTCCTCGATCACCAGCGCGTCGGCATCGAGCATCTCGGCGAAGGAACCGGCGCCGACGGGCCAGGCGCGCAGCACGACCCGCTCGCCGTCGACGCCCTTGTAGCGGACCGCGGCCTTGACGAAGACGTGCGGCTCGGCGATCTCGCCGCCGTGCTGGCGCAGGAAGTGGTGGCGGAACGGCGCAGGCGCGAGCGGCGGCCCGGCCGGCGTGGCGGGTGCCGCGGCGCCCCCGGAGCCCGCCCCGGGCGACGCGGCGGGCGCAGCGGGCTCCGCCTTGCGCGCCGCCATCAGCGGCTCGATCTCCTCGCGCGTCAGCGGGCCGCGCAGGTACGAGAGCGCCCAGCGCGAGTGCAGCAGCTCGGGCCCCTTGCGGTGCACGTCGTGGAGCAGGAACACCCGCTTCTTCGTCGCGTCGAGCAGGGCGTCGATCGCGGCCGCGTCGGCGCCCGCGCCGAGCAGCCCGTCGCGCAGGCGCTCGCGGTCGCGCTCGGTCTGCAGCTTGCCGACCATCCAGGTGCCCATGTTGGCGAGGCCCTTGTAGTCGAGGTCGACGGGGTTCTGGGTCGCGAGCAGCACGCCGACGCCCTGCGCCCGCGCCTGCTTGAGCAGCGTCAGCAGCGGCTTCTTGGTCGGCGGGTTGGCGGGGTGCGGGGGGAAGTAGCCGAACACCTCGTCCATGTACACGAGCGCCCGCAGTTCGCCTGTGCCGCGCTGGCGGCGCACCCAGGTCTTGACCTTCTCCAGCACCAGCGCGGTCACGAACAACCGCTCCTCGTCGGAGAGGTGCGCGGTGTAGACGATCGAGAGCCGCGGCCGCCCGCCCGTTCCGCCCAGCCAGGCGTCGACGTCGATCGGCGCGCCCTGGCGCCAGGCGGCGAAGCCGGGCGAGGCGAGCAGCCCGTTGAGGGCCATCACCAGCACCTGTCGCTCCTTCGCGGGATAGACGGTCTCGAGTGGCAGCGCGCCCAGTTTGTCGATCGGCGGCGTCACCACGAGGCCGAGCAGGTCCTCGAGGCTCAGCCCGCGCCCTGCGCGCCAGGCGTGCTCCACGAGGGTGCACAGCAGCATGTGCTCGCGCGACTGGAGCGGGTCGGCGTCGATCCGGACCAGGCCCAGCAGGCCCGAGGCGATCGCCGCGATCTCGTCGCGCAAGTCCTCGGCCGCGTCGTCGAACGGCGTCGCCGGGGCGTCGAGCGACTGCAGCACCGAGAGCGCGACGCCGGACTCGGACCCGGGCGTGTAGACGGTCGCGTCGATGGCGGCGCGCAGCGACGCGACGTCGGCGGCGGAGAGCCCCCACTCCGCGAGGCCCTTCGTCCAGCTCTCCGCGGCCGCCGCCGCGGCTTGCGCGACGCTCGAGCCCTGACGCCGTGCTTCGGCCGGGTCGATCCACGGCTCGAAGCTGGCCGCGTCGAGCCGCTCGAACAGCAGCAGCAGGTTGACGAGGTCGCCCTTGGGGTCGATCGCGACGACGCTGGTGCCACGGCGCAGCACCTCCTCGAGCAGCCCGATCGCCAGTCCGGTCTTCCCGGAGCCCGTCATGCCGACGATCAGGCCGTGGGTGAGCAGGTCACGCGGGTCGAGGTGGAGCGGAGCCCCGAGCGCGCCGGTGGCGGGATCGACGGACTTGCCGAGATAGAGGCCGTTGGACATGTCACGAAAGATACCGCCATCGCGTGGTCGACGTCAGTGCCGCGGACGCCGCCGCGGCGGATGTCCTCCGCAGAGGACGTCGTTCTCGGTCCGCGCCGCTCGAATCGAGTGTTTTCGGGGTTTTCGGGGCGGCACGAGGGCTGCAATCGGGATGGGCGTCAGGGGTAACCAGGGAGGACGCGATGAAGGCACTGGCGCTGGGAGCAATGGTCGCCGGGCTGGCGCTGGCGCAGCCGGCGGACGCGGGCGTGAGCGTGGGGATCGGGATCTCGGTCGGCGACCGCGGTCACTGGGATCGCCGCGGGTACGGCTACGACACGGGACGCGAGGCGTGGCGCTTCGGCTACGACCGCGGGTACCGCGAGGGGCTCGAGGAGGGCAGCCGCGACGGCCGCCGGAACCAGCGCTTCGACTTCTGGCGGGAGCGCGACTACCGCAACGCCGACAAGGGCTACCGAAGTCACTACGGGCCCAAGCCGGTCTACGAGCGCGGATTCCGCGAGGGCTTCGAGGCCGGCTATCGCCGCGGCTACGCGCGCCACGACGACCGCTGGGACGGCCGCTGGGACGGCCGGGACCGCGGCCGGATCTACGAGGAGCCCCGCCGTCGCTGGTAGCGCGTGAACGGGCCCCCGCCCGCTTTCGGAGCGGGCGGGGGCGAACCCTTACAATGGCCGGGTGAAGTCGAAGATCTACTGGAAGGAGATCGCGCAGCACAAGGCGCGGCTCCGCGACGCCGTTCCCCACGCCGAGCTGAAGGCGCTCCACGTGCGCCGGCCCGCTCTCCACCTCGCGTACGCCGCCCGCCAGTTCGCCATCATCGCCGCCTGCAGCTACGGCCTGTGGCACCTCGCCAACCCGCTCTACTGGGTGCCGCTCGCGATCCTGCAGGGGTTCACCTTCTTCAACATGACGGTGCTGCTGCACGAGGTCGTGCACAACGCCGTGTTCCAGACCCCGAAGCCGAAGATCGAGCGGGTGCTCGGCCTGCTCTACGCGATCTCCTCGGGCATCTCGGCCTCGCAGTTCACCCGCTGGCACCTCGACCACCACGACAACCTCGGCTCGTGGGAGGACGACCCCAAGCGCCACTGGCTGTCGCCGAAGCGCAACGCGCGCTGGTACAAGCTGCTCTACTGCACGCCGGCGCTGATGCCGATCTACTTCCGGGCGGCGGCCCAGGAGTCGAAGAGCTACGAGCCCGAGCTGCGCTCGCGGATCGCGCGCGAGCGGGCGGCGACAGTGGTGATCCAGCTCTCGATCGCGGGCCTGCTGTGGCACTTCGGCGGCCTCGGGGTGCTGATGCGGGTGTGGTTCGTGCCGTACTTCCTGGTCTTCCCCGTGGCCTTCACGCTCAACCGGCTGGGCCAGCACTACGACATCGACCCCAGCCACCCGCTCAAGGGCTCGACCGTGATGAAGCCGTCGCGCTTCTGGGAGTTCCTGTTCCTGTTCTCGAACTTCCACATCGAGCACCACTACTTCCCGCGGGTGCCCTTCTACAACCTGCGCGCGCTCCACATGAATCTGCGGCCGCTGTACGCGGAGCTGGGCCTGCGCCCCCACTCCTACGCGGAGATCGTGTGGGGCTGGTTCGTGCTCAACAAGGCGCCACACACCGACTGGGAGGCCGCGGCCACGCCCGCGGCCGGGAGCCCGGCGACAGCGCGCTGACCGGGACGCGCCCAGCCCGGGTGCTAGGATCGGGCTACTCCGCTTCCCCATGCGACGACTGGCTGCCGCGCTCGCGCTGTGTTGCTGCGCCCCGCTCGCGGGCGCGCAGTCGCTCCGCTTCGAGCGGCTGACCCAGGACCAGGGCCTCAGCCAGAACTTCGTCCGCGTCTTCGCGCAGGACGCGGCGGGGTTTCTCTGGATCGGCAGCCAGGACGGGCTCAATCGCTTCGACGGGTACGAGGTCCGCGTCTTCCGCCACGACGGGGTCGGGGCCGCGCTCCACGACGCGCACATCACCGCGCTGCACGCGACGCCCGGCGGCGCGCTCTAGGTCGGCACCCGCGAGGGCGGCCTCGCCCGCTGGGACCCGCGTCTCGAGGGCTTCGAGGTGCTGCGCGCCGATCCCGCCGAGAAGGACGAGACCGCACTCCCGCTCGACTACGTGACGGCGATCGCCGACGCGGAGCCTGCAGTGCCGGGTGCGCCGCCTGAATCACTCTGGGTCGGCACGCTGCGGGGGCTCTCTCGACTGGACCCGGCGACCGGTCGGTTCGACCGCCGCGTCGACGGCGGAGCCGAGACCGCGCTCACGCGGCTCGAGGTCTGGCAACTCCACCGCGGCCGTGGCGAGTTGCTGGTGTCGTTGCGCAAGGGCGGGCTGCTCTCGTGGCAGCAGGGTCGCCTCGTCGATCATCGCCCGGCCCTGGACGCGGCGGGGCTGACGGGCCGCATCGTCGTCGAGGACGATGGCGAGGGAGGCCTTTGGCTGGGCGCCGCCAGCGGCCTGTTCCGGCGCTCCGCCGACGGGTCCATCGCGCGCGTCGCGGGGATGCTCGCGCCGCCCAACGTGTCGGCGCTGCTGCGCGCGAGGGACGGCACGCTCTGGGTCGGCACCCGCGGTGCTGGCCTGTTGCGGCGACCGCCGGGCTCGCAGCGCTTCTTCGCCTCGCGCTCCGACCCGGCCGACCCGCACAGCCTGCCGGACGATGCCGTCGAGGGCTTGTTCGAGGACGCCACGGGTGTGCTCTGGATCGGCACGCCCCTGGGCGTCGCCCGTCACGATCCGGCCTCGCAGGCGTTCCGAGTGCACCGACCCGAACCAGAGGGTCGCGGGCCGGTCGATCCCTACGTCTGGGCCCTGGAAGCCGATCGCTCCGGCAACCTGTGGATCGGGTCGGACAAGGGCCTGGCGTTCTGGGATCGCGAGGCCGACACCTGGCAGCAGTGGACCGCCGACGATCCCCGTGGCCTCGTCCCGGGCGCGGTGACGGCGCTGCTCGTCGATCGGGAGGGCCAGGTCTGGGTCGGAGGCTCGCGCGGCCTGGCACGCCTCGACCCGCGACGCGGCAGCGTGGCGACCTGGACGCGGAGCGGCGCCGATCCCGACCTGCCGGCCGCCCGCATCTTCGACCTGCTCGAGACCCGGGCGGGCGAGGTGCTGGTCGGCACCGCGCTGGGACTGGCCCGCTGGAACCCGGCGCGCCCCGGCTTCGAGCGGCTTCGCGAGCAGAAGTTCTCGGTCTTCTCGATGGCCGAGGATGGCGACGGCGCGGTGTGGCTCGGCACGTTCCACAACGGTTTCTACCGCTTCGAGCCGTCCACCCGGGCGCTGGGCCGCCACCGGGACGAGCACGGGAAGGACATCCTCGAGCCGCAGCAGATCTCGGCCGTGCACGTCGACGCGGCGGGGCGGCTCTGGATCGGGACCGCCCAGGGCCTGTTCCGGCGCGACCGCGACCGTGCGCCGCTGCGCCGCTACCGGGTCAAGGACGGACTGCCCAACGAGGTCGTGATGGGGATCGCGGAGGACGACGGCGGCGCGCTCTGGTTCAGCACCAACGCCGGCCTCGTGCGCCACGACCCCGAGCGCGGCGGCTTCCGCACCTGGCGCACGAGCGACGGCCTGCCGTCGCTGGAGTTCAACCAGATGGCGGCGACCCGCCTGCCGAGTGGCGAACTGGCGTTCGGCACGCCTGCCGGGTTCGCGATGTTCGAGCCGCGGGCGCTGCGCCCCGACCCGCACCCGCCGCGCGTCGCGCTGACCGGCCTCGAGCTCTACAACGTGCCCGTCCCGATCGGCGCCGCTGAGGGTTTCGCGCTGAGCCGCTCGATCACGACGCTCGATACCCTGGCCCTGTCGCACCGGGAACGCGTCGTCACCCTGACCTTCGCCGGACTCCACTTCGCGGCGCCCCGCGACATGCGCTACGCCTACCGGCTGCGCGGCTGGGACGACACCTGGCGCCAGACGACGGCGGCGCGGCGCTCCGCCACCTACACCGACCTGCCGGCCGGGGACTACCACTTCGAGGTGAAAGCGAGCAACAAGGACGGCCTGTGGAGCGAGCCGGGCACGCTGCGCGTCCACGTCGACCCGCCGCCCTGGCGCACCTGGTGGGCCTACAGCCTCTATGCGCTGCTGTCGGTCGCCGCCCTGGTCTCGTTCGTCAGCCTGCGGCTGCGCCGCCTGCGCCAGCGCCAGCGCGAGCTGGAGGAGCTGGTCGGCGTGCGCACCGCGGAACTGCAGGTCTCGCGGCAGGAGGCGCTCGAGGCGAGTCGGGCCAAGAGCACGTTCCTCGCCAACATGAGCCACGAGCTGCGCACCCCGCTCAACGCCGTGCTCGGCTTCGCCCAGGTCCTGGATCGCAGCCCGCGGCTCGCCGGCGACGACCGCCGCCACCTCGGCCTGATCCGCGAGGCAGGCACCCACCTGCTCGAGCTGATCAACGACGTGCTGTCGCTCTCGAAGATCGAGGCGGGCCGGCTGGCGCTCGAGGCGCGCGCCTTCTCGCCGCGCGCGCTGCTGGCGACCGTCGAGGCGCTGCTGCGCGGGCGCGCGGAGGCGGCCGGGTTGGAGTTCCTGCTGCGCGTCGAAGGCGATCTGCCCGCGACCGTCGTGGGCGACGACGTGCGGCTCAGGCAGGTGCTGGTCAACCTGCTCTCCAACGCCGTCAAGTTCACGGCCCGCGGGCGCGTCGCGCTGGGCGTCGCCTGGAGCGGCGGGCGAGCGCGTTTCGCGGTCGAAGACACGGGCGCCGGCATCGCGGCCGACGAACTCGCGCGGCTGTTCGAGCCGTTCAGCCAGGCGGAGGCCGGGCGCCAGCGCGAAGACGGCACGGGCCTCGGCCTGTCGATCACCCGCGAGATCGTGCGGCTGATGGGCGGCGAGATCGCGGTCCGCAGCGAACTGGGAATCGGCACCCGCTTCGAGTTCGAGGTCGACTTGCCCGCCGGCGCGACCGCGGGCGAAGCCGTGCCCGCGGCCGGCCGCGTCGTCGGCCTGGCCGCCGGGCAACGCCGGCCCCGGGTGCTGGTCGCCGACGACGTCGCGGCGAACCGCGAGCTGGTCGCCACGCTGCTGGGCGGGGTCGGCCTCGACGTGGTCGCGGCGGCGGATGGTGAAGAGGCGGTGCACCTGTGGGAGCAGGCTCGCCCGGACCTGGTCCTGCTCGACCGCAGGATGCCGTACCTCGACGGGCCCGCCGCGACCCGGCGCATCCGCGAGCGCGAGCAGCAGTCCGGCCGCGGCCGGACGCCGGTGGTCGCACTGACGGCGAGCGCCTTCGAACACGAGCGCGACGAGATCCTGGCCCACGGCGCCGACGACTTCATGACCAAGCCCTTCGCGGCAGACCGGCTGTTCGAGCTGCTCGAGCGCCATCTCGGAGTGAGCTTCGAGCGCGAGGCGCCGGCGCCCGAGCCGGAATCCCCGCAGGTGCTGGGGCGCGCCGAGATGGCCCGCCTGACGCGCGAGGAGGCGAGTTCGTTGCATGCCGCGCTGGAGGCCGGAGCGCTGGAACGCGCGGCCGCCGTGGCCCGCGCGGTGGCGGATCGCGACCCGGCACTCGGCGCGGCCTTGCTAGGCGAGGTGCGGGCGATGCGCGTCGATCGCCTGCTCGACCTGCTCGAGAACGCAGGCCTGGAGCCGCCGCAGTGAGCCTCGGCACGCTCCTGGCCGTCGACGACACACCGGAGAACCTGGTGCTGCTCGTGGGCATCCTGGAGCGCGCGGGCTACGAGGTGCGAGCGGTGAACAGCGCTGCGCGGGCGCTGCGCCTGCTCGAGCGCGAGATCCCCGAGCTGATCCTGCTCGACATCGAGATGCCGGACGTCGACGGCATCGACCTGTGCCGCCAGATCAAGGCGCGGGGGCCCGCCCTGGCGGCGGTCCCGGTGCTGTTCGTGACCGCGATGCACGACCTCGACCACCGCCTGCGAGGGTTCGAGGCCGGCGGCGTCGACTACGTGACCAAGCCGTTCGAGGAGGCAGAGGTGCTGGCGCGGGTGGCGACCCAGCTCCGCGTGCACCGCCTGCAGCGCGACCTCGAGCGCCGCAACGCCGAGCTGCTGGCGGCCCAGGAACGCCTGTTGCGCGAGCAGCAGCGCACGGCGGAGGTGTTCTCGACGGTCGCGACGCTGCTGCCGGGCCGCCTGCTGGACGACGCCTATCGGGTCGAGACGCTGATCGGCAGTGGCGGCTTCGGCAGCGTCTACCGCGGCACCGACCTGCGCCTGGACCGCGCCGTGGCCATCAAGGTGCTGCGCCCGATGGGGCGCGAGAGCGAGGCGCTGGCCCGCTTCCGCCGCGAGGGCATCGCGTCCTGTCGCGTGCGCCACGCGAGCGCCGTGGAGGTGTTCGCGGCAGGTTACTGGCAAGGCGTGCCGTACCTCGTCATGGAACTGCTGGACGGCGAGACGCTGGCGGCACGCCTCGGGCGCGAGCGGAAGCTGCCACCGCGCGAGGCCGCAGCGATCGCAGGGCCGGTCGCAGCCGCACTCGACGCGGCCCACGCAGCTCGCGTCGTGCACCGCGACGTCAAGCCCGACAACGTCTTCCTCCACCGCAGCCCCGCCGGGCCGGTGGTCAAGGTGCTCGACTTCGGAATCGCGCGGCTGCTCGACGACGAAGACGGCGCACCGGTGACGCGGACCGGGCACCTGGTCGGCACGCCGGAGTACATGGCCCCCGAGCAGCTCATGGGCGAGGCCCCCGACGCCAGCGCGGACGTCTACGCGCTCGGCGTCGTGCTGTTCCGGATGCTCACCGGCGAGCAGGTGTTCGAGCAGCAGGAGCGCTTCGATCTCGCCGAAACGGTGCTGCTCCACCTCACCTCGCGACCGCGCGATCTGGCGTCGCTGGCCCCGGGGCTCGACGCCGGGCTGGCGGCGCTGGTCGGCCGCATGCTCGCGCGCCGTCCCTCCACCCGCCCCTCGGCGCGCGAGGTGGCCGACCAGCTCGCCGCGTTCGAGTGAGCGGCGGAGAAGCGACGGGGCGCGCGTGCGGCGCGCCCCGGGCTGCGCCCTACCGGCTCTCGAGCGGGACGTAGTCGCGGCGGTCGTGGCCGAGGTACACCTGCCGCGGCCGCGCGATCTTCTGGTCCTTGTCCTCGAGCATCTCCTCCCACTGGGCGAGCCAGCCGGCGACGCGCGGGATCGCGAACAGCACCGGGAACAGGTCGACCGGGAACTTCATCGCCTGGTAGATCAGCCCCGAGTAGAAGTCGACGTTCGGGTACAGCTTGCGCTTGACGAAGTACTCGTCGGACAGCGCGATCCGCTCCAGCTCCAGCGCGATGTCGAGCAGCGGGTTGCGGCCCGTCACCTCGAAGACCTGGTCGGCCATCTTCTTGATGATCTTCGCGCGCGGGTCGTAGTTCTTGTAGACGCGGTGGCCGAAGCCCATCAGTCGCACGTCGCCGCCCGACTCCTTGCACTCCTTGATGAAGGCCGGCACCTTGTCCTTGCTGCCGATCTCGTCGAGCATCCGCAGCACGGCCTCGTTGGCGCCGCCGTGCAGCGGGCCGTAGAGCGCCGCGATCGCGGCCGCGGTCGCCGAGTAGGGGTCGGTCTCCGACGAGCCGACGCCGCGCATCGCCGAGGTCGAGCAGTTCTGCTCGTGGTCGGCGTGCAGGATGAACAGCACGTCGAGCGCGCGCTCGAGCACGGGATCGACCTTGTAGCGGCCCGCGGTCTTGAACATCATCTGCAGGAAGTTGCCGCAGTAGCTGAGGTCGTTGTCCGGGTAGGCGTAGGGCAGCCCCATCGCGTGGCGGTAGGCGAAGGCCGCGATGGTCGGCATCTTGGCGATCAGGCGGAAGACCTGGTCGCGGCGCACGGCCTTGTCCCGGACCTGCTTGGCCTCGGGATAGAAGGTCGACAGGGCGCCCACGGCCGCCAGCATCATGCCCATCGGGTGGGCGTCGTAGCGGAAGCCGTCGAGGACGTCCTTGATGTTCTCGTGGATCATCGTGTGGTGCGTGATGTTGAAGACCCACTCGTCGTGCTGCTGCTTGGAAGGCAGCTCGCCGTTCAGGATGAGGTACGCGGTCTCGAGGTGCGTGCTCTGCTCCGCGAGCTGCTCGATCGGGTAGCCGCGGTAGTTGAGGATGCCCTTGTCGCCGTCGATGAAGGTGATCCGGCTCTTGCACGACGCGGTGTTCGTGTAGGCCGGGTCGTACGTCATCAGGCCGAAGTCCTCGGGCCCGGTCTTGATCTGGCGCAGGTCGAGCGCCTTGATCGTGCCGTGCTCGACCGGGAGCTCGTAGGTCTTGCCGGTCCGGTTGTCCGTGATCGTGAGAGTGTCCTTGCCCATCGTGCTGCCGCCTCCGCCCTCGGCCAGGTCCGGGAAGTCTACCATTGGGTCCCGTGACTGAACGGCCATTCAGATTCGACTTCGCGCGCCGCGCGGGCCTGCCGGGCGCGCTGGCCCTGGGCCTCGCCGCGTGGGCGGTCCTGGCCGCCCTTCGCGAGCCCCCGAAGGCGTGGGGCGACGCCCCCGAGTACCTGCTGATGGCCGAGTCGCTGGCCGCCCACGCCTCGCCCGACCTGCGCGAGGAGGACGTGCGCGCGGTGGCCCGCCAGTTCCTGGCCTTCGGCGTCGAGTTCCCCCCCGGCGGCAAGCTGATCGGCTACTACAAGGCCCGCGACGGACGCCGCTACTCGTACCACTTCTGGGCCTACTCGGCGGCCACCCTGCCCGCGCGGGCCGCGCTGGCCCCGTTCCGGGTCTCGCCGCTGAAGGCGCCCCAGGTCACCAATGCGCTGCTGCTGGGGGCCGCGCTGCTGGCCCTGGCGCTGGCGCTGCCCGCGGCGCCGCCCGTGCGGGCGGCGGCGATCGCGCTGCTGTTCTTCTCCCCCGCCGGCTGGTTCGTGTCCTGGGCCCACCCCGAGGTGATGTCGACGGCGCTGCTGGCGCTCGCGCTGGTGGCTTCGGCGCGCGGAAGGCACGGCTGGGCGGTGGGCCTGGCCGCCGGCGCCGCTCTGCAGAACCCGCAGTTGATGCTGGCCGCGGGAGCGCTGTGGGCGATCGGAGTGCTGGCGGCGCCGGCCGCGGAGCGCCTGGCGGCCGCCTTCCGGTTCGCCCTGCCCGGCGCCGCGTTCGCGGCGCATCCCCTGTTCTACCTGTGGAAGTTCGGCACCCCCAGCGTCGTCGCCCACGAGGCGACCTCGCTCGCCAAGATCTCGGTCGCGCGCGCGCTCGGGTTGCTGTTCGATCTGAGCCTGGGCCTGCTGCCCTACGTCCCGCTGCTGCTGCTGCTGGGCCTCGGGCTGTGGGCGCGCGCGCTGTGGCGCCGGGGCCCGGCGCGCGAGCTGCTGCTGGCCGCCGCCTTCTTCGCGATCCTGCTCGTCAACACGCTGCAGTGGAACTACAACCACGGCTCGTCCGGGCCCAGCCGCTACGTGATCTGGATGCTGCCGCTGCTGCTCTCGGCCGCGATCTCCGGCGTGCCGTCGCGGGCGCGGCTCGCGGCACTGGCCCTGGCCGCCGTGCTGCAGGCGGGCGTCTTCTTCTCGCGCGGCGCCTTCGCGGCTCCCTACGACTCGCTGCACCACTCCCCCGTCGCCCGCGTCGTGCTGGAGCGCTGGCCGGCGCTGTACGACCCCGACTACGAGGTGTTCATCAAGCGCACGCTCCACACGGAGGGCTCGACCCGCGGACCGTACGTGTACAAGGCGGCCGACGGGCGCTGCCGCAAGGTGCTGGCCAGCCGCGTGATGGAGGCGCAGGTGCGGGCGGCCTGCGGCGGCCTGCCCCCGGGCACCGAGGGCTTCTTCACGACGCCCTCG
Organism: Acidobacteriota bacterium; assembly: GCA_011526565.1. Taxonomy (GTDB): domain Bacteria; phylum Acidobacteriota; class Vicinamibacteria; order Fen-336; family Fen-336; genus WYBL01. The sequence goes on from WYBL01000103.1 coordinate 72,780, forward strand.
GCCCAGCCCGACCGCGACTGGCGCTACCTGGATTACTAGCGCAGTTCGTGGACGCGGTCGCCTCTCCCGAAGTCCTGGACGAGCGGGAGGCGGTCGGCGGCGGCGGGCCACTCGCGCTGGACGCGGGCGAGCTGGTTGGGGCCCCAGCCCTTCTCGTGGACCAGCACGTAGCGGGTGCCGAGCTCCTTCAGCGCGTCGAGGCACGGCGCCGCCGGGAAGCGCTTGCAGACCTCGCGCACGTGGCGGTAGGTCGCGGGCTCGACGCCCGCGTTGCCGTTGACGAGGCGCTTGAAGTGCCAGGTCGACCACACCATGTACACGGTCTCCTCGTGGTGCGGGCGGCGGAACAGGCCGTCGGTCGGCAGCAGCGGCATGTGGGCGATCGGGAACTCGCCCGGCTGCTCGGCGAGCCACTGCACCCAGGCGGGCACCGGCTGCGAGCTGTCGATCACCTGCATCCAGCGCGGGATCGGGATCGGCGCGACCGAGGCCTCGAGCAGCAGCCCGGCGAGCAGCAGCCCGAGCACCCGCGGCGACGGCGCCAGGCGCTTCAGCGCCAGCGCGAGCAACCCGGAGAAGGCGAGTGCCAGGAAGATGCCCGCGCGGCTGTTGACGCGCACGCCCTGGAACATCGGGATCGTCTCGCGCACGAAGTGGTACGGGCCGTGGAACAGCGTCTCGCCGTACAGCCGCACCTCGGGGCCGAGGCACACGATCACGCCCGCGACGAGCATCGCCAGGAACGCGAGCGCCTCCCGCGACGGCCGCTCGCGGCGTCGCAGGAGGAGGCCCGCCGCGGCGAGCACCGCCAGCGGCACCAGCAGGCCCGGAAACAGGTTGTTCGAGCCCATCGTGCGGTTGGCCGCGGTCAGCTCGCCCCACACGTTGTTCCACGACGACGTCGCGAAGAAGCTCTCGATCGACGCCGAGTGGAACACCGCGTGGTCGAGCGGGCGGCTGAAGCCTTCGGCCTCGAAGGCGACGGCGTGCAGGCTGCGCAGCGGCAGCAGCAGCGCGCCTGCGACCAGCACCGCGGGGATCGCCCGCGGCAGCCACGACCAGCGGCCCCAGACCAGCGGCAGCGCGAACAGCGGCAGCACCAGCAGGCCGAAGATGCCGTGGTAGCCGCAGGCCCAGGCGGCCAGCGCGAACGACAGCCCGGCCAGCAGGGCGTCGACCGCGCGGCCGCCGCGGGCGAAGCGAATCGTGAACAGCGCCACGTACGGCAACCACTGCGAGCCGAGGGTCGAGAGGTGGCTGATCTGGTCGGTGCGGATCGGCGAGAACGCGAACGCGGCGCCGGCCACGAAGGCCGCCAGGGCGCCGGCGCCCAGCTCGCGCGCCAGCAGGTACGCTCCCAGGCCCGAGAGCACGAAGGTGAGCAGCCGCGCCAGGTTGAACAGCAGCACGGCGTCGTCGGTGAACAGCGCGAACGGCAGCACGGTCAGCGTGGTGCCGAGGATCGGCTCGTCCATGAAGATCGTGTAGCGCGCGGGGTGGAAGATGTTGCCGTGCGGGAGGCTCGCCGGGTCGGTCTTGATCGCGTGGACCTCCCAGCCGATCGCCCACGCGAAGTAGGCGGAGTCACCCGGGTCCATGATCCGCAGGTGGGTGGCGAACGGCCACGTCATCGCGACGGTCAGGACCGCGTAGGCGAAGAAGGCGCGCAGCGCGTGGGACATCGGGCGCGGATGATAGCGCCCCGCTCGACGCCGCGCCGGGCCTGCCGCATGATCGCGGCGTGGAACTGGCGCTCGGCCCCGGCGAGGCACACCTGCACGTCCTCGATCACGAGGCGATCGTGGACGAGTCGACGCTGCAGGCCTGCGACGCGCTGCTGTCCCCCGAGGAGCAGGCCCGGCGCGACCGCTACCTCGTGGCCTCCGGCCGCCACCAGCAGCGGATCGCCCGCGCCCTGGTGCGCACGACGCTCTCGCGCTACGCCTTCGACGTGGCGCCGCGGGCCTGGAGCTTCCGCGACAACCGCTACGGCCGGCCCGAGATCGCCGGGCCCGTCGAGGGGTTGCGCTTCAGCCTGTCCCACACGGCGGGCCTGATGGCGCTGCTCGTGCACCGCGACGGCGAGGCGGGGGTGGACGTCGAGGACACCGCGCGCATCACGCGGCCCGAGGAGATCGCCGACCGCTTCTTCGCGCCGGCGGAGGTCGAGGAGCTGTTTTCGCTGCCGGCCGAGCGCCGCCGCGACCGCTTCTTCGACTACTGGACCCTGAAGGAGTCCTACATCAAGGCGCGCGGGATGGGGCTGTTCATCCCGCTCGAGCACTTCGCCTTCTCGTTCGCGGCGGGCCGGGTCGCGATCGCGTTCGACCCGCGGCTCGAGGACGACGCGGGCCGCTGGCACTTCGCGCTGTTCCAGCCGACGACACGACACCGGCTGGCCCTCGCCCGCACTGCAGCGCCAGGCTCGGAGCCCGGCCCCCTCACGGTCTTCGCCGCCCATCCGCTGGAGGCGCCGCAGCCCCGCGCCCTCGCCACGCGGTCGCCCTGCTGAAGGGATGGTCCCTGGGGGTGCGGGGGCGGAGGAGGGTGCGTTGTCCGACGTAGCCCCCGCGGAGCGCGGAGACGCCGTCAGGCGGCTCCGCGACTCCCTAGTGAAAATGCGGCCCCGCGTCCGCCGGGGGCGCGGCGGGGCCGGGGAGGATCTCGCGCAGGTAGTGGGCGAGGCCCTTCTCCGCGCGCCAGTCGCGGGGGTAGCCGACCGCGACCTCCTCGAACCGGGTGCCGTCGCGCCACTCGGTCCAGCGCACGTGCTGGTGGCCGCTGACGACGACGCGGGCCCGGAAGCGGGTGTGCCAGTCCTCGGTGCGCCGGGTTCCGCACCAGATCGAGAAGCGCGGGATGCGGCGCAGGCGAAGCTGGTCGCGGCGCAGGGGGAAGTGGTTGGCGATCACGAGCGGGTGGCGCGACGAAGCCGCCGCCAGCCGCGGCTCGGTCGCCGCGAGGCGGGCCGCGCACCAGTCGGCGCGGCTCGGGTGCGGGTCGGGGTGCAGCACCTGCTCGTCGGCGCACACGATGCCGTGCTCGCGGGCCCACTCCACGGCCGCTTCGGCGGGCACCTCGTCGGGCCGGAAGCTGTAGTCGTAGAGCACGAACGTCGGCGCCACCAGGACTGTCTCCCCGCCCGCGTCCCACACGCGATAGTCGTCCTCGGGCGTCACGACGCCGTGCTCGCGGCACACGCGCAGCAGGGCGGCGTACTTGGCTTCGCCGCGCAGGCCGTCGCTCGCGGTGGTCCACAGCTCGTGGTTGCCCGGCGTCCAGAACACGGCCGCGAAGCGCGGCACCAGCGCGTCGAACACGATCCGCATGTGGTCGAGCGTCTCGCCGAGGTCGCCGGCGAGGATCAGGCCGTCGGCGGGCGCCGGCGGCAGGGCCGCCACCGCCTCGCGGTTGCGGGCGAAGCCGACGTGGAGGTCGCTGAGGGCGAGGAGCCGCCCGCCGTTCAGGGGGTCTCCACCCAGTCGGCGACGAACACGTTGGTCTCGCCGGGCGACTTGCCGCCGCGGTTGGAGGCGAACACCAGCCGCTTGCCGTCGGGCGAGAACATCGGGAAGCCGTCGAACGCCGGGTCGCCGAGCACGCGCGTGAGCCCGGTGCCGTCCAGGTTCACCATCCACACGTCGAAGTTGCGGCCGCGCGGCTCGGGATGGTTGGTCGAGAACAGGATGCGCTTGCCGTCGGGGTGGAAGTACGGCGCGAAGGAGGCGACGCCGAGCGCGGTCACCTGGCGCTTGTTCTTCCCGTCCGCGTCCATCACCCACACCTCGAGCGCGCCCGGAGCGTAGAAGCCGTCCGCCAGCATCGCCTTGTAGCGCTCGAGCGAGGCCTCGGAGCGCGCGGCGTCCCGGCGCCACACGATGTGCTTGCCGTCGGGCGAGAAGAACGGGCCGCCGTCGTAGCCCGGCTCGGACGTCAGGCGCGTCGCGGGGCCGCCGTCGACCGGCATCGTGTAGATGTCGAGGTCGCCGTCGCGGACCGACGTGAACACCAGCGTCTTTCCGTCGGGAGACAGCGTGGCCTCGGCGTCGTAACCGGGGCTGTCGGTCAACCGCTTGACGTCGCTGCCGTCGAGGGCGGCCGAGAACAGCTCGTACTCCTTGTACATGGGCCACACGTAGCCGCGGCTCATGTCGGGCTTGGGCGGGCACGCCTCGGCGCCGAGGTGGGTCGAGGCGTACACCACGCGCTTGCCGCCGTGGGTGATGTAGCCGCAGGTGGTCCGGCCCTTGCCGGTCGACGCGCGCCAGGTGCGGCCCGTCTCCACCTCGACCACGAACTGCTGGTCGCAGGGCACGCCTTCGCGCGTCGACTGGTAGATCAGGTGGCGCCCGTCGGGGCTCCAGTACGCCTCCGCGTTCTCGCCGCCGAAGGTGAGCTGGCGCAGGTTCGCGATGTGGCGCTCGTGGGGGTGGATCAGTTGCGGGACCGAAGCCGGGGGCGCGACGAAGGCCTCCGGCCCGGCCTGGGCCAGCACGACGCACGGGGCCAGCAGCCCCGCCAGCAGGGCGACGCGGACGCGCATCTCGATTCGCCTACCCCTCGAGCTGCTGCGCGAGGTAGTTCTGGAGGCCGATCTCCTGGATCTGGTGGAGCTGCGCCTCCAGCCAGTCGACGTGGTGCTCCTCCTCGACCAGGATCTTCTCGAACAGGGCGCGGGTGCCGTTGTCGCCCTTGTCGACGCACAGCGCGATGCCCTTGTTCAGGCGCTCGACCGCGGCCTTCTCCAACTCGAGGTCGAACTGGTGCTGCTCCTGGACGTTCTGCCCCACGTTGATCTTCATGTACTTCTGCATGTTGGGCACGCCGTCCAGGTAGAGGATGCGCTCGATCACCTCCTGGGCGTGCTTCATCTCGTCGATCGACTCGTGGCGCGAGTGCTCGGCGAGCTTCTTGTACCCCCAGTTGGCGTTCATCATCGCGTGGATGAAGTACTGGTTGATCCCGGTGAGCTCCGCGCAGAGGACCTCGTTGAGAACGGCGATGACCTCGTCGTGACCCTTCATCACACCTCCGGCGGCCAGCGGACCGGCCGAAAACCGGAGTTTACCGCGAGCGCCGCGCCGTGGCGCGGGCGAAGTTCAGCGGATGCCGCGCGCCGCCAGGAACGCGCGCAGGTCGGGGATGCAGGCGCCGCAGGTGCGGCCGCAGCCGGTCCGCTCGCAGGCCTCGGCCTCGGAAGCGCCCTGCTTCATCAGCGTGGCGACGCGCTCGAAGGGCGCGCCCGAGCACTCGCAGCGGGTCATCGCCCGCGGCACGGCGGGCTTCAGCGAGAGCGGGGCGGGGGCGACGGGACTGACGAGCGAGTTCATCCGGCTTTCTCGACGACGATTATCGCCGATCCTGAAAACGGTTTTCAAGTCCCCGGAGTCCCGCCGCCCGGGGGCCGGCGCCCGAGCCCTAGAATCGGCCCATGCCGGAAGCGATCGACGTCACCTGCCCCTGTTGCGAAGCCGTGCTCAAGGTCGACCCGGAGACGGGCGCCGTGGTGTGGGTCGACGGCGGTCGCAAGAAGGAGGCGGCGCGCGACTTCGACGAGCTCGTCGACAAGGTCCGCGCCAGCCGCAGCTCGCTCGACGAGAAGTTCGAGCGCGCGGCGCGCATGAACGCCTCGTCCAGGGACGTGCTGGCGAAGAAGTTCGAGGAGGCCCGCAAGCGCGCGGCGCTCGACCCCGACGCCAAGCCGCCCAACCCGTTCGACTGGGACTGATTCAGGCGCGCGGCAGCGCCAGCAGGACGGCGAGCAGCAGCACGAACGCCGCGCCCAGCCACGCCGCCTCGCGGCCCAGCCGCGGCCACGCCGGCTGCACCAGCCGCGCGCGAGAGACGGCGAGGGCGACGGCCATCGCCAGCAGGCAGCCGGCGGGGTTCCACCACAACCACGACACGCCCGGCGCGAAGCGGGCGAGGGCGAGGTTGCCGAGCAGACCCGTCACGAGTCCGGCGATCGCCGCGCGACCGTCGACGTGCGGCGCCAGCGCGCCGAGCAGGAACACGGCGAGCACGGGGCCGCCCAGCGCCGAGCCGATCTGGTTGATGCCCTCGAGCACGCCGGCGCCGCTGCGGGCGAAGGCGAACGCGGAGCCGACGGCGAACACGCCCCAGCCCAGCGCGGTCAGCCGGCCCAGCCACACGCCTTGTTCCGCCGGCGGCTTCCCCGCCACGTCCTCGAGGGTGACCGCCGCCAGCGAGTTGAGCGCCGAGTCGATCGACGACATCGCCGCCGCCAGGATCGCGGCCAGCAGCAGGCCACGCAGCCCCTCGGGGAGATAGGTCGCCATGAACAGCGGCACCAGCGCGTCCGCGGGGCGGCCCTCCATCGCCGCGGCGAAGCCCGGCTCCAGCCGCAGCAGCCCGGCCAGCAGCAGCCCGAAGCCGCAGTAGGTCAGCACCAGCGGGAAGCGCAGCAGCCCGTTCCACACGAGCGCCTGGCGGGCGTCGGCGTCGGAGCGCGCCGCGAGCAGGCGCTGAGCCTGGCTCTGGTCGCAGCCGTAGTACGAGGCATAGAGGAACAGGCCGCCGAAGAGCATCGGCCAAAGCGCGAACGATGCGCCGTCGCCGAGGCCGGTCGAGCCCAGCACCAGCGCGGCCTGGCGCTCGGCGGGCACCGCCGCCAGCAACGCGTCGCCGCGCGTGAAGAGCAGCCAGGCCGCCGCCGCCGCGGTGCCGCCCCACAGCAAGGCGAGCTGCAGCACGTCGCTCCACACGTCGGCGGCCAGCCCGCCGAGGCTCGTGTAGGCGACCGAGGCGAGGCCGACGACGAGCAGCGCCGTCGACAGCTCCCATCCCAATGCCTGGCGCACGACCAGCGCAGAAGCGTAGAGGATCACGCCCAGCGACATCCCGCGCGAAAGCACGAAGGCCGCGGCCAGCGCGCGCCGCGTGCCGACCCCGAAGCGGCGCTCGACGTAGCCGTAGATCGAGGCCCCGGGCGACTGGCGCAGGGCGGGCAGCACCAGCGCGATCAGCACCAGCATGGCGAGCGGCAGCGCCAGCTCGTACTGCAGCCAGCGCAGGCCGCCGCCCTCGCGCAGGGCGACGAACGCCGGCGCGCCGACCAGGCTGACGGCACTCGCCTGGTTGGCGAGGATCGAGAGCGCGAGGGTGAAGCCGCCGAAGCCGCGGCCCGCCAGGAAGTAGTCCTCGCCCGTCTTCTGCCGCCGCGCGATGGCGATCGAGACGCCGAGCACCAGCGCGAGATAGCCGCCGAGCACGGCGAGGTCGAAGAGCCCGAGAGCGGCCGTCACGCGCAGGGTCCTGCGCCAGGGCCCAGCCAGCCCCGCCAGCGGTAGTACGCGAGGCCGCCCCACTCGTGGACCAGCGAGCCGAAGGCCGCGAGGCGGTCGATCCGCTCCGGGAAGCCCGGCTCGTCCCAGCGCGTCTCGACGCCCGGCGCGGAGATCACCTGCAGGCCGCAGGCCTCGAAGCTCTCGGCCGCCCGCCGCGAGTGACTCGGCGACGTGGCGAGCAGCACGCTCTGCCAGCCGCGCTCGCGGAACAGCCGGGACACCGCGACCGCCTCGTCGCGGGTGCGGCGCACCGGCCCGAGCACGACCAGCTCGGCGTCGAGCCGCCACACCTTCAACTGGGCCCGCGCCCACGGCTCGTAGCGGGCCCACGGCGCCGGCAGCTCCGAGATCACGAGCACGCGGGCGTGCCCGCCGGCCAGCAGCTCGAGGCCGCGCTGCAGCCGGCTCATCGAGGCGCTGGTCGGCTCTTCGTCGCGCTGCACGTGGGCGGAAAGCACGAACACGGCGTCGGCGGCGCGCGGCGGCTCGACCCGGCGCAGCGGCGCCGCGAGCCGGGCGCAGAGCGGGGTGAAGAGCACCGCCAGCCACAGCACCGCCAGGCCCGCCAGCACCGCCGCCCCGCCGCGCCGCAGCCGCTGCGCCCGGGCCGGCAGCGCGGCCAGCCCGGCCCCCAAGAGCGCCGCCACCGCCGGCAGCAGCGTGCGGTCGCCCCACCACGAGACGAGCGACGCGAGCCCCAGCTCGAACGCGAGGTGGCCCGCCACCGCGCCGAGCGCGGCGCCGGTGACCAGGCTGCGGCGATCGTGCATGTCCCTCCCGGAAATGACGGAGGGACCCAGATTACCGGACTTCTACAGGATGAACAGCGGCGCCAGCACCAGCGTGATCGTCGACAGCAGCTTGATCAGCACGTGCAGCGAGGGACCGGCCGTGTCCTTGAAGGGGTCGCCGACCGTGTCGCCGACGACCGCCGCCTTGTGGGGCTCGGACTTCTTCCCCACCACCTGGCCGTCGACCCTGAACTCGCCGGACTCGATGTACTTCTTGGCGTTGTCCCAGGCGCCGCCGCCGTTGTTGAGCACGGTGGCGAGCAGGATGCCGGCGATGGTGCCGACCATCAGCAGCGCCGCGACCGCCTCAGCCCCGGCGTTGTTGCCGAAGCCCATCGCCTGGCCGATGTACTTGAAGCCGAATCCGACCAGCACCGGCGTCAGCACCGCGAGCAGGCCCGGCAGCACCATCTGCCGCAGCGCCCCCACCGTCACGATGTCGACGCAGGCAGCGTAGTCGGGCTTCTCGGTGCCGGCCATGATCCCGGGCCGCTCCTTGAACTGGCGCCGCACCTCCGAGATGACGACCTGGGCGGCGCTGCCGACTGCCTTGATCGCCAGCGCGCTGAACACGAACACCAGCGTGGCTCCGAGCAGGCCGCCGACGAAGACGGGGACCTTGGTCAGGTCGACGCCCATGTGCGAGCCGGTGATCTTCTTGATCTCGTCGAGGTAGGCTGAGAAGAGCAGGAAGGCGGCGAGCGCCGCGGAGCCGATCGCGTAGCCCTTGGTGAGCGCCTTGGTGGTGTTGCCGACCGAGTCGAGGCGGTCGGTCTTGTGGCGGATTTCCTCGGGCTGCTTCGACATCTCGATGATGCCGCCGGCGTTGTCGGTGATCGGGCCGAAGGTGTCCATCGCCAGGATGTAGGCGCACGGCGCCAGCATGCCCATCGTCGCGATCGCGGTGCCGTAGAGGCCGGCCGAGATCGGATCGACGCCGGGCAGCGCCATCGTGCCGCACCAGTAGGCGGACAGCAGCGCCGCCGAGATCACAAGCACCGGCATCCCCGTGCACTTGAGGCCGACGGCGAAGCCCGAGATGATGTTGGTCGCGGGGCCGGTTTTGCTGGCCTCGGCGATCTCGCGCACGGGGCGGTACTTGTACTCGGTGTAGTACTGGGTGATCCACACGAACGCGTAGGCGGTCAGGATGCCGATCACGCCGGCCGCGAGCAGGAAGCCCTGGTGCACGACCTGGTCCGCCGTCGGCGACAGCAGCAGGTAGACCGAGGCGCCGAAGCCGAGCATCGCCAGCACCGTGGTCACCAGGTAGCCGCGGTTGAGGCCGTTCATCGGGTCCTCGTCCTCGCGGCAGCTCACGGTGTAGACGCCGACGACGGTGGCGATCAGGCCGAAGGCGCGGGCCAGCAGCGGGAACAGGATGCCGCCCATGCCGAAGATCGGGAAGAGCGCGATGCCCAGGATCATGGCGCCGACGTTCTCGGCGGCCGTCGACTCGAACAGGTCGGCGCCGCGGCCGGCGCAGTCGCCGACGTTGTCGCCGACCAGGTCCGCGATCACGGCGGGATTGCGCGGATCGTCCTCGGGGATGCCGGCCTCCACCTTGCCCACGAGGTCCGCGCCGACGTCGGCCGCCTTGGTGTAGATGCCGCCGCCGAGCTGCGCGAACAGCGCGACGAAGCTGGCGCCGAAGCCGAAGCCGACGATCTGCAGCGGCACGTGCTCGTAATCCGTGGTGCCGCCGAACAGCACGAACAGGCCGCCGACGCCGAGCAGCGACATGGCGACCACGGCCAGGCCGGAGACCGCGCCGCCACGCATGGCGATCTGCAGCGCGCGGTTGAGGCTGGTCGTCGCCGCTGCCGCCGTCCGCAGATTGGCGCGGATCGAGACGAACATGCCGATGTAGCCGGCGATCGCGGAGCACAGCGCGCCGGTGACGAAGGACAGCGTCACCTTCCAGGCCGTGCCCTGGCCCATCTCGGCGATGTTCTTGACCTCGCGGTTCCAGTGGTAGAAGCCGAAGATCACCGCCGCAGCGACGATCGACAGCCCCGCGATCGTCTTGTACTGGCGGGCCAGGAACGCCTCCGCGCCCTGGCGGATGGCGTCGGCGATCTCCTGCATCTCCTTGTTGCCGGTGTCGGCGGACAGCACTTCGCGCGCGAGCAGCCAGGCCACGCCCAGCGCCGCGAGGCTGATCGCGAGGACCAGCGCAAGCACGGTGTCGACGCCCATGCGGGTGTCTCTCTCCTCTGGTGGACGGATGGCGGGGCGCGCGGCAGGACGCCGCGCCGCCCACCGGAAGCGCTCCCCAACGCCCCCGGGTGAAGGGCCGGCGGAATCTACCGAGCCGGTGGCGGCAGCGTCAACTCCCTCGCCAGCGCCGGCTGCCCGGCCAGGAACGCGAGCAGCGCTTCACCCAGCCGGCGGTTGCCCTCGACCGAAGGGTGTCCACCCGGCGCGAACAGGTCCGCCCCACCCGCTTCGACTCCAGCCAGGGCCGCCACACCGTCGAAGCAGGGGTAGCCGCGAGCCGCGCAGTGGTCGAGCACCGCGCGCCGGCCCGGGGCGCCGCGGCCCGCGCGCACGAGGCGCACGTCGTCGGCTCCGGGCAGCAGCAGCAGCAACGGCACCCGGCCGTGGGCTCTCGCATCCGCGACGAAGGCGTCGAGCACGGCGAGGAACACCTCGCGGCCTTCGCCGCGCCAGTGGTTCTGGCGGGCGCCGGACAGCTCTCCGCGGGGCGTGCCGGCCAGCGCGTGGCGCCACACGGCCGGGTGGAGCGCGAGACGCAGGAACGGAAAGCCGAAGGACGGGAACGAGGTCCCGTAGTGGGCGTCGCCGCGGCCCAGTTCCTCGATGGTGCGCGGGTCCGCGAGCCGGGCCAGCTCGTCGCCGGAGCGCAGCGGCTGCCGGACGAGTTCGAGCTGCCCGCCGCGGAGGGCGAAGCGGGGCTTCGGGTAAGGCAGGCCCGTCTCCCGGAAGTAGAAGGGCCGGTAGCGGTTGACGACGCGGTTCACGTTTTCGCCCGTGAAGCCGAGGCCGACGACCGGCGCCGGCAGTCGCGGGGCCAGCCGCCGGTAGAGCAGCAGCGCCTGGTCGGGGCCGTAGCCGCCCGTGCCGAAGTTCAGCACGTCGCGACCCGCGCGCGCCGCGACTTCGGCCCAGGTCTCACCGTCGCCGACCTCGTCGCCGTGCACGAACGAGTCACCGAACACTGCCAGGCCGACCGGTCCGTGCGAGCGCGGCCGGGGCCGCTCGCCGAACTCGGTCGGATAGGCCTGGCGCCAGCCCAGCTCGGGATCGAAGTGGCCCCGCAGGCCGGCGATTCGTTCCGGCGAGAGCGTGAACCGGTGCGGCTCGCGGAACGGGAAGCGGCCCGCGAACGCATGGAAGAAGGCCGCGCTGGCCAATTCGGCCCCGGCCAGCGTCACCGCTGCCAGCGCGGCCCACATCGGCAGCCGCGGGGAGCGCCGTGCGGGGGTCGCGTCGGCCATGCGGGCGGCAGTCTAGCAAGCGCCCGCCAGGCGCCCCCGCTATCATCAGGCCGTGCCGGGACGCTCGCTGCGTCGCTTCTGGCGGCGCCTGCGGCTGCACGCAGCCGGAGGCGGGGCGCGCGTCGTCTACTCGCCGGACTACTCGCGGGGCCTGCCCGGCGTGCCGCTCGACCCGCTGCGGGCGGACAAGATCGCGGGCTTCCTGCGCGACGAGCACCTGGTGCCGCGCTCCCATTGGCGGCTGCCCCGCGAGATCCGCTTCGAGGAGCTGCTCCGGGTCCACGACGCGGCCTACCTCGCCTCGCTGGCCGACCCGCGGGTCGTCACTCGCGTGCTGGGGGTGACGGTGACCGCGGGCGCAGCCGAGCAGGCGCTGGCCGAACAGCGGCTGCAGGCGGGAGGCACGCTGCGGGCGGCTCGCGACGCGCTCGCCACCGGCCGCCCCGCGATCAACCTCGGCGGCGGCTTCCACCACGCGGGACGCGCCTCGGGCTCCGGCTTCTGCCTGGTCAACGACGTCGCGGCGGCCATCGCGGCGGTGCGCGCCGAGGGCTTCGCGGGGCGAGTGCTGGTGGTCGATCTCGACGTGCACGACGGCAACGGCACGCGCGAGCTGCTGGCCGCCGACCCGCTGGCGCGCACGCTGTCGATCCACCGCGACGACTGGGGGGAGGCCGTGCCCGGCCACGTGCGCCGCGCGCTGGGCCCCGGCGTCGACGGGCCGCGCCTGATGGCCGCGCTCGAGGACGAACTGCCGTCGCTCGTCGAGCGCTTCACGCCCCACCTGGCGTTCTACGTCGCGGGCGCCGACGTGCTGGCCGGCGACGCGCTGGGCGACTGGCGGCTGCGCCCGGAAGACGTGCTGGCGCGCGACCGTTTCGTCGTCTCGGCCTTGCGCGGCGCGCCGCTGGTCGTCACCCTGGCCGGCGGTTACGGGACGGAGGCGTGGCGTTGCGCGGCGCGGCTGTGCGCCCTCCTGCTCTCCGGCAAGGCCGTGGAACCGCCGGGCGACGCCGAGGCCGACCTGCGCCGCCTGCGCCGCCTGGCCCGCGAGCTGCTGCCGGTGGCCGAAGAGCCCTGGCTGACGCTGACCGAGGCCGACGTGCTGCCGCCGCGCGACCAGCCGGGGCCTCCGCTGTTCCTGGAGAAGCTCTCGCGCCACGCGCTCGAGCTCTCGCTCGAGCGCTCCGGCCTGCTGGCCCAGATCCGCGCCCGCGGCTTCGTGGAACCCCGCGTCGAGTTGCAGGCCGATTCGGGTCTGGGCACGACGCTCAGCGTGTGGTCGGAGGCGGACGAGTTGTTGGTCGAGTTGCGCGCCCACCGCAGCCGGGCGGCGGTGCCGGACGCCGACGTGCTGTTCATCGAGTGGCTGCTGATGCAGAACCCGCGCGCGTCGTTCCCTCGCGACCGGCCGGCACTGCCGAACCAGCGCCACCCGGGCCTCGGCCTGCTGCGCTCGTTCCTCGGCTGGCTGGCCGTGATCGCGGAGCTCGAGGTCCTCGACGGGGTCGCGTTCGCCCCGTCGGCGTGGCACACCGCCGTGCTGTCGCGCTCCTCGGCGCGCTTCCTCGACCCGGAGGGCGAGGCGCGGCTGCTGGCGACCGGAGACGCCCTGACCGGCCTGCCGATGGACGAGGCGGCCCGGGCCCTGCTCGCCGGCGAGGTGGTCGACGAGACCGGCCAGCGGGTCGACTGGCAGCCGTCGACCATGGTGATCCCGATCCGGCCCGCGCTCCGGGCCCGGCTGTCGGGTCACGATCGGGCCGAAGCCGTGGCGGCGGCCCGCTGCGCCCTGCGGTGGCGGCGCCCCTCTCGGGCCTGAGCCCGAAAAACGCGAACGAATCGACTTGACAGCGGATCCATATCGGACGAGGATTTAGGCGACAACCTTAAAGTAGAACTTCACACCGAGGAGGTCGCCCGTGCGCAGCATCCGCATCCGTACCGGACTCTGGCTTCTGGCCCTGGCGGCCACGGGCTGCCAGACGATCTACGAGGAGATCCCGGGCGGCACCGGCGCGACCGGCTCCGCCTCGGGTGGCCCCGTACCGGTGATCGTGACCCCGGTTGCGACCCCGACGCCCTCAGCCCCCTCGGCCACGCCGACGCCGGCCCCGCAGGCGACCCCGACCCCCAGCTCGACTCCGACGCCTTCGGCGACGCCCACTCCGACGCCGCGGCCGACGCCGACCCCGACGCCCACGAGCGGGCCGCCGATCCACCACATCCGGGTCGGCTTCTTCGGGTTCAACTGCCCGGCCTCGATCACCCCGCCGCGCAACGGCGAAGGTATCCTGCCGGTCGCCTGCCGCGGCATGGTGACGGCGACGCCGAAGGACTCGCGCGGGGACGACATCCCGGCCAGCGTGCACGGCCCCGACATCCGCTGGGATTTCGACTCGGGCGGCGGCGCGGCGAAGATGACCAACTCCGGGATGTCGACGTTCAACAAGAACCTCGACGGCGAGCGGCCGGGCTCGTTCTCGCTGTGCGCCACCGTCAAGGGCGTGACTGGCTGCCTCAACGGGCGGGTCGAGTACCGCTAGCCGGCCGCGCCCCCGGGCCGGCGCGAGCCGGCGGGAAGAAGAAGGCGGCGTTCCGCGACAAGCGGGGCCGCCTTCGTGCTTCAGGCGGAGTGGAACTCCTTGACCTCGTCCGGCGGCGGCGTCGGGAGCGCGAGTACCTTGCGGAAGCACCAGATCGTCAGGCCCCACACGAAGGCGAGCGAGCCGATCATGAAGGTCCAGCCGAGGGCGTTGAGGGGTTCGGGCTGTGCCATGGACGGATCTCCCTTCTAGTCTTCCGGGCGCAGGCCGTCGACGTCCAGGCCGGCGGCCCGCCAGCGCTTCTCGCCAACCCACGTCAAGACGCACAGGAACAGCGCAGTCACCAGGATCAGCGCGATCGCCCCCTGGCGGAGCGGCTCGGCCACCACCGCGGCGACCCAGTCCCCGAGGTTCGTGTAGCAGAACGCACCGAACACCACGAGCAGGTAGGCCGGCGCCACGTACTTCATGACCAGCTTGTAGACGGCCGGGATGCGGATCGAGGCGCCCCGGTGCGCCTCGGCCCAGCCGCGCTCGAGCCCGAAGATCCACGAGAAGCACAGGATCTGCACCATCGCCAGCACGAAGATCAGGAAGGTGCCGACCCAGTCGTCGATCGTGCTCCAGAAGAGCCCGTCGCGCGAGTAGTACATCACCAGGAACGACGCCGGCACGCAGACGCCCACGATCACCGTCGTCGCGGCGCGGCGGGTGCAACCGAGCGCCTCCTGCACGAAGGCCACCGCCGGCTGGTACATGGAGATCGAGGAGGTGATCGCCGCCAGGAACAGCATGAAGAACCAGATCGCCCCGACCAGGTTGCCCATCGGCATGTGGGCGAACACGACGGGGAGCGTCGTGAACCCCAGGCCGAAACTGCCACCCTGCACGGCCGCGATCGTGCCGGAGAGCCCGAGGAACACGTACGAGGCGGTGATCGTGATCATGCCGCCGAAGCCGACCTCGAACAGCTCGTTCGTCGACGAGGCAGTCAGCCCCGACAGCACGACGTCGTCCTTCGGCTTCATGTAGGAGGCGTAGTTGATGATCACCCCGAAGCCGACGGACAGGCTGAAGAAGATCTGACCGGCGGCGGCCAGCCAGGTCTCCGGGTTCGCGAGTGCCGCAAGGTCCGGGTTCCACATGTAGCCGAGGCCGTTGATCACGCTCCGTTCGGGGAGGGTCGGGTCGGGGGTGCCGAGGGTCAGCACGCGAACCAGCACCAGCAGCGCGCACACGGCCATCGCCGGCATCGCCCAAGAGCAGAACTTCTCGATTCCCGCCGAGAGGCCGCGGAACACCAGCCACACGTTGATCGAGAACGTGACCAGCCAGAACCCGAAGGTCTC
The DNA here is from genome assembly GCA_011526565.1 of Acidobacteriota bacterium. Taxonomy (GTDB): domain Bacteria; phylum Acidobacteriota; class Vicinamibacteria; order Fen-336; family Fen-336; genus WYBL01. Next base: position 88,234 of record WYBL01000103.1, read on the forward strand.
GTAGTTGCCGGCGGCGAGGATCCCGTTCTCGCCGCGGCCGGTGAACGCCGCGTAGAAGTCGGCGGAGGCCTTCGTCTGTTCCGCGATGGGCGCCCCGGCCAGCACGCCGTCGATCCCGCCAGTGGCGTAGTGGAACGTGTAGCCGAGGCACCAGGCCTCGAGATAGGTGTAGTAGAACGACACGGCGAGCGGGATCAGCACCCCGATCACGCCCAGATAGCGGAACAGCCTTCCGCGGCCCAGCGCACCGAGGATCGCCGGGGCGGAGTGGAAGCCCTTGCGTCCGCCCCAGCGTCCCATCGTCCACTCCGCCCAGCCGATCGGGATGCCGAGCAGCAGCAGCGCACAGAAGTACGGAATCATGAA
>WYBL01000104.1 GCA_011526565.1 Acidobacteriota bacterium
GGTGCTCGCGGTGCGACATCGCGGTCTTGACGCTGATGCCGAGCTCCTCCGCGACTTCCTTGTTGGCCCGGCCCTCGGCGACCAGCCGCAGCACCTGCTTCTCGCGGTCGGTCAGCCGGTCGTAGTCCGAGGCGCCGGCGTCCTCGCTGCGCTCGGGCTCCATCGCGGCGCGGGCCACCGCCGGGTCGAGCACGAGGCCGCCGGTGTGCACGGCGCGGATCGCGGAGACCAGCTCGGCGCCGGCGGCCTTCTTCAGGACGTAGCCGGCGGCGCCGGCCTGCAGCGCGCGGGTGACGTACTCGCGGTCCTCGTGCTGCGAGAGGATCAGCACCCGGGTGTCGGGGCACTCGCGGCGCAGCACCAGCGCGGCCTCCAGTCCGCCCAGCCCGGGCATGTTGACGTCGAGCAGCACGACGTCGGGCCGCAGCGCCTGGCAGCGCGCCACGGCCTCGGAACCGTCCGCGGCCTCGCCCACCACCTCGACGTCGGCGGCCGTCGACAGCAGCGCGCGCACGCCGTCGCGCAGGATGGCGTGGTCGTCGGCGATCACGACGCGGATGCGGCTCATGGCGTGTCGGCCTCGGGCAGCGGGACCTCGACCAGCACGCGGGTGCCGGCGCCGGGGCTGGAGTCGATCGTCGCACGGCCGCCGAGCAGTTCCGCGCGCTCGCGCAGGCCGAGCAGGCCGAGGCCACGCCCGTCGGGCCCCGGCTTCTCGATCGAGGCCGGGTCGAAGCCTTCGCCGTCGTCCTCGATCTCCAGCCGCAGCCGGCCGTCCTCGGGGCCGACCTGGATCAGCACCGACTCCGCGCGCGAGTGGCGGGCCACGTTGGACAGCGCCTCCTGGGCGATGCGGAACACCGCACTCTCGGTCTCCGGCGGCAGCCGCGTGGCGAGTTCCTCGATCTCGCAGCGGACGGCGATCCCGCGCGCCTGCAGGAAGCGCTCGGCGTGGCCGCGGATGGCGGCGGCCAGCCCCAGGTCGTCGAGCGCCGCCGGGCGCAGGTCGAACATCGCGTCGCGCAGCCCGTCGAGGGCGTGCTCGGCGAGCTGGCGCGCCTCCTTCGGCACCCCGCCCGGGGCGCGGTCGAGCGCCATCACCAGCGCCACCAGCGACTGCGTCGCGTCGTCGTGCAACTCGCGGGCGATGCGCCGGCGCTCGTCCTCCTGGGCGCCGATCACCCGCTGCAGGATGCGGCGGCGCCACTCGTCGCGCTCGCGGAGCTTCTCGTAGAGGTCGCGGATCTCGGTCGTGCGCTCGTCGACCCGCGCCTCCAGCGAAGCGTTGGTGCGGCGGACGTCGTCGAACGCGGCCTGCAGTGCCCCGCGCATCGCCTCCAGAGCGCGGCCGAGGCGGCCTACTTCGTCGGCGCCGACGTAGGGGACGGGGCGGGCGATCTCGCCGGCGGCGATGTGGTTCGCGGCGGTGGCCAGGCGGGCCAGCGGCTCGGTGATGGAGCGCGACGTGCCCCACGCCAGCAGCAGCGCGCCGCCGAGCAGCAGCGGGACTGCGGCCAGCAACCGCCGCCGCGCGCGCCCGGCGGCGCCGACGGCCTGGTCGCGGAGCTGGCGCACCTCCACGACGAGGCTGGGGGCCGTGCGCAGCGGCCCGCGGCCGACGATCACCTCGGCGTGGCGGGGCTGGGCGGGACCGCGGCGCGCGAAGGACCGGCCGTCGGCGGCCAGCAGCGCGACCGAGAGCTGTGGCCAGGCGTGCGACGGCTCCAGGCGCGCGCTCCAGGTGGCGTTCGCGGGATCGATCGCGGCCACGGCCCAGGCGGCGGCCTGGCCGCGCCAGTCGGCGAGCGGCACGACCAGCAGCAGGCGGACGCCCCGGGGGCCCGCGAGCGGCCCCAGGATCGTGGGGCGGGCCAGCGCGGCGAGCGGCCCGGGATCGGGCAGAGGAGGCGAGCTGGCGGGCTCGCGAGCCAGCGACGCCCCGTCGCTGCCCAGCAGCGAGACGCTCTCGAGGTCCCTCGAGTGCAGCCAGGCGAGGTGGGCGGCGTGGCGCTCGGCCTCGTCGACGCCGTCGGAGAGGTCGAAGCCGGGAGCCTGGACCATGCCCGCCAGCTCCGCCAGCCGCGTCTGCAGCGCCGCATCGAGCCGCGCCGCCAGGCTCTGCGCCAGCCCCGTGCGGGCCTCGACCACGCCGGCCTCGAGTTCCGTGATCGCCGGCAGCAGCAGCGCGGCGCACAGCGCCAGCGGCACGGCCGCGGCGAGCCCGGCCAGCAGCGCCAGCCGCCGCGGGAGCCGGTGCTGGCTCCAGGCGTCGCGCAGCGGCGGCGCGGTCACGGCGCCGGCCCCTAGGACCCGGGGGCGGGCGCCGGCGGCTCGGCGGCGGGCGCCGCGGGCGTGGTCGCCGCCGAAGCGACGGCGGCCGCGGACTCGTCCGGGAACAGCCGCTCGAACTCGCGCGGGTGCTCCTTCTGCAGGTGGTGCTTGCTGATCCTGCCCGTGAAGATCGTCTTGTTGAACGGGAAGATGTCGGGCGCGAAGTGGGCGTTGTAGACGTGCCAGGTGATCACCACCAGGAACGCCATCAGCCCCTCGTTGCTGTGCGCGATCTTCGCCGTCGGGATCAGCTCGCCGGGCAGGTAGCGGGCCACGACCATCGGGTAGAGCAGCACGAGGCCGCTGCCCACCATGATCATGTTGCCGAACACCAGGCCCCAGTACTCGAACTTCTCGCGGTAGTCGAAGCGGTCGAAGCGGGCCGGCGTGTCCTCCAGCCGCAGGTAGTAGCGAAGCTGGTGGATCGCGTCCTTGAAGTCCTGGCGCTCGGGTACCATCGACAGCCGCGCCTTGCGCACCACCACCTCGAGCAGCACGAAGAAGAAGTGGAAGATCGTCGCGAACAGCAGGCAGTAGCCCGCGACGCGGTGGACCCAGCGCATCTGCGGCACGCCCCCGAACAGCCCGACCACGGCCGCGGCCCAGCCGCTGTCGTAGAACTTCTGCGGGAAGCCGGTCAGCGCCAGGATCACGAACAGCGACATCACGACGAAGTGCTCGACGCGCTGGCGCGTGGAGAAGCGGACGACGTACTCGTGGGCGCTCATCGGTTCACCACCACCCGCCAGAAGTGCAGCAGGATCTGCAGGACCAGGCCGCCGATCACGAAGGGGATGAAGATCACGTAGAACTGCCGGGTCAGGTAGACGAGCGGCGCACGCTCGAGCGACGGCTCGAAGTGCGACAGCCAGGCGGCGGGGAAGTCGCCGGCCGCGTCGGGGTGGCACTGCTGGCAGGTCTTCAGCAGGTTCTCCTTCATCACCTTGGAGCCCGGCTCGTCGACCTTCGTGATGTCGTGCACGCCGTGGCAGTCGACGCACACCGCGGTGACGCGGGTGCTGCCCTCGGCGTGCGGGGCGGCCAGCGACGCCGTCATGCCGTGGAAGTCGGCCAGGTAGGTCGACATCACCTTCGTCGACAGCCCGTACGGCTTCATCCGCTGGTTGTCGCTGTGGCAGCCGCCGCAGGTCTCGGGGGTGCGCAGCAGGAACGCCTGACTCTTCGGGTCCTGGATGTCGTGCGAGCGGTGGCAGTCGGTGCACACCGGCGCGTCGTCCGGCCGCGGGCCTGCGAGCAGCCTCCCGTGCACGCTGCTGGCGTAGGTCTCGGCGACGTCCGAGTGGCACGTCGAGCAGGTGTCAGAGACCCGCGAGCGCGGCTTGCCGGGCGGCGTGACGGCGTGGGCGTCGTGGCAGTCGACGCAGGTCGGCGCCGCGCCACCCTCCTTCGCGACGGCGTGGTGCACGCCGTCCATGTAGCGCGAGTAGTCCTGGAAGTGGCAGGTCTGGCAGGCCTGGCGCATGCCGGCCCGGAACTCGTCCTCGCTGGCGTAGCGGCGCTCGGGGTGCGGAATCTCCTGGAACCCGGGGTGGCATTCGCTGCACGCGACCTTGCCGAAGTGGACCGATTGCGCGAACGCGTTGCGGTCCACCTGCAACGTGCGCCGGGTGCCGTCCGCGAACGCGACTTCGATCGACGGGTCCTCATGGCAACCGAGACAGCCCTCGGCTTCTTCGGCCGGCGATTCCTTCGGCGGTTCGGGAAGTCCGTACGAGGGCGCCGCGAACATTGCCGCGAGGAGGCCGGTGGCGAGCCACGGTCGGTGTTGCAGGAGGCTCATCGGTGGTCCCTCAATCCGACGGCCCTGACTGCAAGAGCGGGGCCGCGCAAGACGTGCGGCTCGCGGGGATCGCCGGATAACGCTGGCATGACGATTGATATTCTTCGGACAACGACCAGCCCAAGGCCGCGGAGCCCGCACGCTTTTCCGTGGAACTCCCGTCGGGTTCGGGGCCGGGCACGGTCCGACGGAGCCCGTCACTCGGGGAGGAACACATGTTCGAAGCCGCCGAGGTAGGCCGCAAGCTCTCGAAGGAAGCCCACGGCCGCGAGATCCCGAAGCTGCGCGAGGCGCTGCTCGAGACGCAGCGCGCGCTCCGCGAGGCCGCCGTGCCGACGATCCTGGTCGTGGGCGGGGTCGACGGTGCCGGCAAGGGCGAGACCGTGAACCGGCTGCACGAGTGGCTGGACCCGCGCGGCCTCGAGACCCACGTCTTCGAGCTGCCGTCGTCCGAGGAGCGGGAGCGGCCGTCGTGGTGGCGCTTCTGGCGCACGCTGCCGGGCCGCGGCCGGATCGGCGTCTTCTTCGGCTCGTGGTACACGGAGCCGGTCATCCGTCGGGTCTACGGCAAGCTCTCGAGCGCCGAGCTCGACGAGGAGATGGCGCGCGTCGCCTTCTTCGAGCGGATGCTGGCCGAAGACGGCGCGCTGATCGTCAAGGTCTGGCTCCACCTCTCCAAGAAGGAGCAGCGCCGCAAGCTGCGCCGCCTGGAGAAGAACAAGGAGACCCGCTGGCGGGTCACGCCGCTCGACTGGAAGCACTTCTCGATGTACGACCGCTTCCGCAAGGTCTCCGAGCAGGCGCTGCGCCGCACCGACATCGGCCAGGCGCCGTGGACCATCGTCGAGGCCACCGACGACCGCTACCGCGAGGTGATGGTGGCCCGCACCCTGGTCGAGGCCGCGAAGCGGCGCCTCGCCGCCGGCGCCCCGCCGCGCTCGCGGCCGACGCCCGCGCCGACCCGCCCGCCCGAGGAGAAGGCGGCGGCGGTGCTCGTGCTCGACAAGGTCGACCTCGCGGGCAGGATCAGCGACAAGGACTACGACAAGCAGCTCGTGAAGCTGCAGGCGAAGGCGGCCCGGCTGTCGCGCGAGGCGTTCGCCAAGAAGCTGCCGACGATCGCGGTGTTCGAGGGCTGGGACGCGGCGGGCAAGGGCGGCGCGATTCGGCGCGTCACCGGGGCGATCGACGCCCGCCTCTACAGGGTGGTGCCGATCGCGGCCCCGACCGAGGAGGAGCGTGCCCAGCACTACCTGTGGCGGTTCTGGCGCCACGTGCCGGCGGACGGCCGGATCACGATCTTCGACCGCTCGTGGTACGGCCGCGTGCTGGTGGAGCGGGTGGAGGGCTTCGCCCGCGAGGAGGAGTGGCGTCGCGCCTACCTCGAGATCAACGAGTTCGAGGACCAGCTCACCCGCCACGGCGCCGTGGTGATGAAGTTCTGGCTCCACGTCTCGCCCGAGGAGCAGCTCCGCCGCTTCAAGGACCGCGAGAAGACCGCCTACAAGCGCCACAAGATCACCGACGAGGACTGGCGCAACCGCAAGAAGTGGGACGCCTACGCGCAGGCGATCGACGAGATGGTGGCGCGTTGCTCGACGCCGCGCGCGCCGTGGACGCTGGTCCCGGCCAACGACAAGAAGCTGGCCCGGATCAGGGTGCTGGAGGAGTTCGTCACCCGTTGGGAGAAGGCGCTCTAGGGCCGCGCTCCGGAGCTCCGGGAGACAAGACCATGCGCAAGTACGTGATCATGGGCGTGCAGGGCTGCGGCAAGGGAACCCAGGCCAAGATGTTGTGTCAGGACCTGGAGCTCGTCCACATCAGCGTCGGCGACATCTTCCGTTGGCATGTTCAGAGCCACACCAAGCTGGGTGCGCGCGTCAAGCGGATCGTCGCCTCCGGCCAGCTCGTCAGCGACGAGATGGTCGAGGAGATCGTGCGCGAGCGGCTCGACCAGCACGACTGGAACTACGGCTTCATCGTCGACGGCTTCCCCCGCAACGAGAAGCAGGCGGGCTTCTTCCTGGAGAGCTACGACATCGACGCCGTGATCCTGATCGACGTGCCCGACCAGGTGGTGATGGAGCGGATCATGAGCCGGCGGCTGTGCGCCAAGTGCGGCCTCGACTACAACCTGATCTTCCACCGCCCCAAGAAGGAGGGCGTCTGCGACGTCTGCGGCGGCATCCTGCTGCAGCGCGCCGACGACAACGAAGACGCGGTGCGGCTGCGGCTCAAGGACTACCACGACCAGACCGAGCCGATCCTCGAGCTGTTCCGCAGGAAGGAACTCGTGGTCGTCGTCGACGGCCGCCGCAAGCCGGAGGAGATCCAGGCGGAGATCCGCGAGCGCCTCCACCTGCCGATGCGCAAGGCAGCCTGA
>WYBL01000105.1 GCA_011526565.1 Acidobacteriota bacterium
CGTCGACAACCCGGTGATGGCCGGCCTGGTGCAGAACCAGGACTCCTACATGCAGAGCGTCGCCGCCCAGCGGCCATTCTTCTTCGACCACATCCAGGAGCTCGCCGACCGGGCGCTCGCCGAGTTCTTCGACCTCACCGGACGCCGGTACGAACGGGTGACCTCCTACCGGACCGACGACGCCGACTACCTGATCGTCGGGCAGGGCAGCGTCGTCCCGTCGGCCGAGGCGGTCGCCGACTACCTGCGCGAGACGCGCGGCTTGAAGGTCGGCGTCCTCGACCTGGTGATGTTCCGACCCTTCCCGGCGGACCTGGTGGGCAGGCTGCTGCGCGGCCGCAAGGGGGTCGTCGTGCTCGAGCGCACCGACCAGCCGCTCGCCTCCGACCTGCCGCTGGTACGCGAGCTGCGCGCCACGGTCTCCAAGTGCCTCGAGAACGGCCGCGATCCCAAGCACCCGGCGCACCCCGGGCTCGACGTCTACCGAGAGCTGGGCGACGCGCCGCCGATCTACTCCGGCTCCTTCGGCCTCGGCAGCCGCGACCTGCAGCCCGAGGGGCTGATCGGCGCGGTCGAGAACATGCTGCCCGGCGGCGACCGCAAGCCCTTCTTCTACCTGTCGATCGATTTCCTGCGCGAGCAGGCGGTGACGCCCAAGCAGGAGGCCTACCAGCAGACCATCGAGGAGGCCTACCCGCGGGTGCGCGCCCTGGCGGTCAAGGGCTCGGAGAACCCGAACCTGATGCCGCCCGGGTCGATCACCGTGCGCTTCCACTCGATCGGCGGCTGGGGCGCCATCACCACCGGCAAGAACCTGGCGATGACGCTGTTCGACCTGCTCGGCTACCACATCAAGGCCAACCCGAAGTACGGCTCGGAGAAGAAGGGGCAGCCGACCACCTACTACCTGGCCGTGGCGCCGGAGCCGATCCGGATCAACTGCGAGTACTTCTTCGTCGACGTCGTGCTCTCGCCCGACCCGAACGTCTTCCACCACACCAATGCGCTCGCGGGCTTGAAGGAGGGGGGCGTCTTCGTCCTCCAGACCGACCGCACCCGCCCCGAGGAGGTCTGGCGCGACATTCCGCCGACCTTCCAGAGGATCCTGATCGACAAGAAGATCCAGGTCTTCGCCCTCGACGCCTTCAAGATCGCGCGCGAGGAGGCGAGCGACCCGGAGCTGCAGCTGCGCATGCAGGGGATCGCCTTCCAGGGCGCCTTCTTCAAGGCCTCGCCGATCATGGCGCAGTCCGGGCTCGACGAGGCGAAGCTGCTCGGCGCCATCCGCGCACAGCTTCAGGAGAAGTTCGGCGCCAAGGGCGCGCGCGTGGTCGAGGACAACCTGCGCGTCGTCCAGCGCGGCTTCGACGAGCTGATGGCCATCCCGCACGGCGAGATCTCCGAGGCGGGCGCGGGCGGCCGGGTGGTCGGCGCCGAGCCGCCGATCCCGGCGATGGTCAAGGCGCTGCCGAGGAGCGCGGCGCCGATCACCGACATCCACCGTTTCTGGGAGCAGACCGGCAACTTCTACAACCGCGGGATGGGCAACGACAACCTGACCGATCCGTTCATCGGCCTGGGCGTCATGCCGGCCTCGACCGCGCTCTTCCGCGACATGACCGCGATCCGCTTCCAGCATCCGGAGTGGATCGCCGAGAACTGCACCGCCTGCGGCAAGTGCTACACGGTCTGCCCGGACACCGCCATCCCCGGCCTGGTCAGCGAGGTGACGGCGGTGTTCGACACGATCGTCCGCCGGGTGCGCCGGCGCGCTGGAGGAGGCGGCAACGGCAACGGCCTCGCGCACCTGCCGCGCGCCGTGCGCACGATCGAGAAGCACCTGCGCGCCCAATTCGCCGAGGCCAAGGACGACGATCCGGTCGCCGAGATGATCGCCGAGGCGATCGCCAAGACCTCTGCCGAGGCAGCCTTCGAGGACGACGCCGAGCGCGAGCGTTTCCAGCGCGAGCTCGACCTCTTCCGCGAGGAGCTCGGTGGCTTCCGCTTCGCGCTCACCCGCCCCTTCTTCACGGTGCCGGAGCAGCAGGCGCCGGGCAGCGGCGGCCTGCTGTCGATCACGGTCAACCCCTGGACCTGCAAGGGGTGCATGGAGTGCGTCGAGGTCTGCGACGACGACGCGCTGCGGCCGGCGACCCAGACCGAGGAATCGGTGGCGCGGCTCAAGCGCGAGTGGGACCTCTGGACCGACCTGCCGACGACCCCCGACCGCTTCTACGTCCACGGCACCGACCTCGAGGAGGGGATCGGCGCGCTGGAGACCCTGCTGCTCGACAAGCAGGCCTACCTGGCCTTCTCGAGCGGCGACGGCGCCTGCCTCGGCTGCTCGGAGAAGACGATCCTCCATCTGTTCACCGCGACGGTCGAAGCGCTCATGCAGCCCCGGGTCGCGCGCCAGGTCGAGAAGCTCAACGACCTGATCGCGCGGCTCGAGCGCCACGTCCAGCTCAAGCTGGTCGAGGGCATCGACGTGGCCGACCCGGCGGCGATGGCCCACGTGGTGCGCGAGGTGGGGGAGGGCGACCTGACGCTCGCCGGCCTCGCCGAGCGGCTCGAGGCCTCGCGCGGCGGCGAGCCGATCGATCGCGACTGGCTGGCGCGCACGACCCAGCTCGTCTCGCGCCTCAAGGACCTGCGCTGGAAGTACGTCGAGGGGACGGTCGGCCGGGGCCGCTCGAAGATGGGCATGATCAACTCGACCGGCTGCACCTCGGTCTGGGGCTCGAC
>WYBL01000106.1 GCA_011526565.1 Acidobacteriota bacterium
AGCGCCCGGCCAGCCGCAGCGCGTAGATCACGGTCGGGTCGGTGCCGAGCGTCATCCGCTTCTTCAGCCGGTTGTGGAACACCGCCGCGATCCGCGGCCGCTCCGCGGCGACGGCCGTCTCCAGCTCGACGATCGAGGCCAGCGTCACCCACTGCCGCAGGCTCAGCCCGGCGGCCTCGGCCCGCGGCAAGAGCGGCAGCGCGACCTCGCGGAAGCGGGCCACCATCCGCTTCACGAGCGCGGCCTCCACGTCGCGCCCGCGCGGCAGGTCGTAGGTGTCGGGGAACAGGTAGCCCTCGAGGTCGGTGGCCGCGGGGTCGAGTTCGCGGATCGGCGCGGGGTCCCGCGCGGCCGCCAGGAAGCGGGCGTGGTCGAGTTCGCGCGAGGCGGCGATCGCGGCCATCTCCACGTAGTTGCGGCCCTCGGGGAAGGTCAGCGCCCGGCGCGCGACCTCGCCCTTCTCCAGCTTGTCGAGCAACTGCTCGAGGGTCAGCGGGCCTTCGATCGTGTAGTGGCCGGCGCGGAGGCGAGGCCCCGACCCTCGCAGGGCGACCAGCGCGCGGAACACCAGCGGGTGGCGCACCAGTCCCAGGGCTTCCAGCTCGCGCGCGATCGAGGTCGGCGTCGCCCCCGGCGGCACGTCGAACTCGAGCGCAGGCGCCTCGACCGGCCGCAGCGGCGTGCGGGTCTCGAACAGCCAGGCGAGCCAGCCGGCGCACGCCAGCACGGCGCACAGCGCCGCCAGCTTCTTCATGCGGAAGGATCGTCCGCCGGCGCCCCGGCGCGTCTCGCGTCCAGGTAGCCCTGCAGCAGCACCGCCGCCGAGACCTTGTCGACCACCTCGCGCCGGTCGCGGCGCGACATGTCGGCCTCGAGCAGGGCGCGCTCGGCGATCACCGTCGTGAAGCGCTCGTCCCAGGTCACGACCGGCACCTTGCGGTTCTGCAGCGAGCGGCGCAGCGCCTCGGCGAACTCGAGTGTCTTCTCCGCCTGCGGTCCCAGGGTGCCGTCGAGCTTCTTCGGCAGGCCCACGACCACCTCGCCGACCTCGTGTTTCGCGACCAGCTCGACGACCGCCCGGACGTCCTTCTTCGGGCCGACCCGCTCGATCGTGGTCAGCGGCGAGGCGAGCAGGGCGGTCTCGTCGGAGAGGGCGACGCCGACCCGCCGGTCGCCGACGTCGAGGGCGAGAAAGCGCACGCCGGGCAGTATAAGCTCCCGCCTTGATGGCCCCCTCCAAGTACGTCGTGGAACGCGAGCTCTCCTCGGGCGGCATGGGCCGGGTGTTCCTGGGACGCCTCAACGGCCAGGCCGACTTCTTCCGCCCGATCGTGATCAAGCGCCTGCTCGACGCCGACGACCTCGACATGGTCGCGCTGTTCGTCGAGGAGGCCCGCCGCTACGCGGTGCTCGACCACGAGAACATCGGCCGCATCTTCGACTTCGAGCGGGTCGACGGCCAGCTCTCGATCATCCTCGAGTACATCGACGGCTGGAGTCTCGTCGACTTCCTCGAGCGCCACCGGCGGACAGGCGAGGTGCCCAACGCCGAGCTGTGCGTGTTCATCGCCAGCCGCGTGTGCCGCGCGCTGCAGTACGTGTACGAGGGCTCGGGCATCGTGCACCGCGACGTCAGCCCCAGCAACATCATGATGACGCGCGAGGGTGCCGTGAAGCTGATCGACTTCGGCATCGCCGCCCGCTCCGGCAAGCGCGAGAGCCGGCTGTCGGGCAAGCCCGCGTACATGGCGCCGGAGATGGTCGTCGAGCTGCGCGCCGACAACCGCTCGGACCTGTTCGGCCTCGGCGCGGTGCTCTACGAGATGCTCACCCTCGACCGGCTGTTCAAGGGAGCGACCACCTCCGACGTGCTGGGCCAGGTCGTCGCCGGCCAGGTCCCGTCGCCGCGCGAGATCCGCCCCGAGATCCCCGAGGGTGTCGTCGAGATCCTGCGCAAGGCGCTGCAGCGCGACCCGGAGCAGCGCTACCAGTCGGCAGCCGAGATGGGCCAGGCCTGCGAGCACTTTCTCTACGACAAGGGGTACGGCCCCACCAACCTGACGCTCAAGAAACACCTGCTGGCGCTGTGGCCCGAGGCGGCGAACGGTCGCAAGCCGAGCGAGTCGGAGTCGTTCCCGGTGATCGAGCCGACCTTGATCCCGATCGGCGACGGTTCCGACCGCGTGACCCACCTCGGCGCCGACGACGCCACCCGCGCCGCGCTGCCGCTCGACGTGCGCCCGGCCTCGCTGCCGCCGGGCCCCGGCACCCTCGCCCCGCGCCACATCAAGAAACGCCAGCGCTGAGCCGCGGGCCGCGGGGTCAGCGACGCACGTAGGTCGAGTCGAACGTCGTCCGTCCCGTGGGGTCGAACTGCTGGAGGCGGATGTTGTCCGCGTCGAGCGGTTCCCAGCGCGATCCGGCGCCACCGGGTCCTCGCATCACCATGCGCGAGCCCTCCAGCGCGCCGCGGAGGTCGATGCGGTTGCCCCGCGAGTCGACGTAGGTCTGGTACCAGGTGGCGTCGCGCTCGCGGTAGAAGCTGACGCTGCGACCGACCGTGCCGCTGACCTCGCGGAAGTGCTCGAGCAGCACGCAGCCGTCGAGGATGATGTCGTTGGGCCCGGCGATGCCGCCGGGCACGACCAGGTTCCAGGCGCCCAGCCAGAAGTCGAACTGGCGATGGGCGGCGGTGGCGCAGCCCTCGGCCGGGGCGGTCCAGCGCGCCGTGTAGGTGCCCGCTCCGGGGATTGTGGCCGTGACCTCGCCGGTCGCGGCGTCGACCCGGCTCCCGGCGAGCGGCATCCAGGTCGCGCCGTCGAGCACGTGGATCGCGAGTTCGGCGGGGTCGCTGCCGACCGGCGCGCGGCCCGCGCCGTAGCGCAGCGCCAGCGTCGCGCCGCCGCTGAACACCGTGCCCGCGGGCGTCACCTGCACGGCGACGCCGTCGACCGCGGCGGGGTCGAGGGGCAGGCCGCTCGGGGCTCGCAGCTCGATCGCGACGTTCGAACCGAGCGCGCCGGCGGGCACGACCAGGCGGGCCGACGCGGCGGTCACGGTGCCCCCGGGGGTGCCGAGCTCGCGACGGCGCTGCTCGACGGCGTGGCTGAGCAGGCCGTGCAGTCCCACGGCGGCCAGCAACAGGGCGAGGCCGGCGAACGCCGCCAGCACGAGACCGTTGAAGCGCGGCTGGGCGACCTGGTTCGCCGAGGCGTTCGTCAGCGTCGAAGCGGAGGCCGGCGCGAGCGCGGGGTCGAAGGCGGCGACTTCGGCGCGCGCCGTGGCCAGCAGGGCCAGTGGCGCCCCGCGCGTGCGCAGCAGGACCTTCATGTCCCGCTGCGGGAACTGCACGGCTGCCAGGTGGTACGTCGGCTCCGGCGCGCTGGCGAGCCCCGTGGAGCGCACGTCCCGGGCGACGCCGACGACCTGGAAGCGCGACGGCACGGCTTCGCCCCAGGTTCCGGCGGGTGTGCCGACGCGCAGCCAGCGGCCGAGCGGGTCCACCCCGGGGAAGAAGCGGCGCGCGAACGACTCGCTGACGACGACGGCTCCGGCCGTGCCCGCCTGGTCGGCCGGCGTCAGCGGCCGGCCGCGCACGACGGCGACGCGCAGCGCATCGAAGTAGCCGGGGCTCACGATCGGAAGCCGGGCGGAGAGCCCCTCCGGTGGCGTCGGCTGGCCTTCGATCTCGAACGCGTCGATCCAGTTCGACTCGAGCGGCGTGTCGTAGGCGATGGCCGCGTGCTCGACGCCCGGCAGCGTCTCGAGCCGGCCGAGCAACTCGCCCCACGCGCCCCGCACCTGGTCGGCGCTCGCGTAGGCGGAGGGCAGCGCGAGATCGAAGGCCAGCACGCCGCTCGCGCTGAATCCCAGATCGACCCGGCGCAGCGCGTCGAAGCTGCGCAGCAGCAGGCCGCCTGCGGTCAACAGCGAGAGCGCGAGCGCCACCTGGCCCGTCACCAGCAGCGTGCGGGCGCGGCGGCGGCCGGCGCCGCCGCCGGCGGCCGCCCCGTCGCGCAGCCGCGGCAGCGGGTCACCGCTCGCCGCGGCGAGGGCCGGCCCCAGTCCGAACAGCAGCGTCGTCGCCACCGACAGCCTGAGCGCGAAGGCCAGCACCCGGGCGTCGACGCCGACCGCGTCCACCCGCGGCAACTCGCGGGGCAGAAGTGCGAGCAGCGACGGCAGACCGAGCTGCGCCAGCGCGACCCCGCACGCCCCGCCGGCCGTCGCCAGCAGCAAGCTCTCGGCGAGCAGCAGGCGCACGATCCGGGAGCGGTCGGCGCCCAGCGCGCGGCGGATGGCGAGCTCGCGGCCGCGGGCCGCGGAGCGCGCGAGCAGCAGCCCGGCGACGTTGGCGCAGCCGAGCAGGAGCACGCAGCCGACGGCGCCGAGGAGAGCCAGGAGCGCCCCGCGCACGTCGCCCACGATCTCGTCCTCGAGAGCGGTGAGCAGCACGCCTTCGCCCGCGTTCTCGGGATGGCGAGCGGCCAGCGTGCGGGCGAGCGCGCCCAGGCCGGCCAGCACGCCGTCGCGGGCGGCGTCCGGCGCGAGCCGGCCGATCACTCCGAGCACGTGGCTGCGGCGGTTCTCGGCGAAGCGGCTGGTGATCGTGATCGGCGCGAAGAACTCGGCGGAGCGCTCGCGTGTGGTTAAGCGTCCGCCTGCCGACGGCCACGACGGGTAGAGGCCCGGCGGCATCACGCCGACGACCGTCGCCGGCGCACCATCGAGCGCGACCGCCGTCCCCAGCACTCCCGGCGCGCCTCCGAACCGGCGCTGCCAGAGCCCGTGGCCGAGGACGACGACGCGGGCGGCGCCCGGGGCCTCGTCCGCGGGCTCGAGCGCCCGACCCAGCACGGGCGCGACGCCGAGGACTTCGAAGTAGGAGGCGGTCGCCGAGACGCCCTCCACGCGCTCCGCCTCGCCGTGGCCGGTCAGCGTCGTAGCCGCAGCCGCGTAGGCGCCGATCGCCGTGAAGCCGCGCGCCTCCCCGCGCCAGTCGAGGTAGGTCCCGGGCGCCACCCGCCACTTGTCGGGCGTCGCCTCCCACAGGGCGACCAGGCGCTCGGGCTGGGGAAACGGCAACGGCCGCAACAGCACGGCGTCCACCAGGCCGAACAGCGCCGTGTTGGCGCCGATTCCGAGCCCGAGCGTGAGGATCGCGGCCAGCGCGAGCCCGCGCTGCCGCCGCAGCGAACGCCCCGCCTGTCGAAGGTCGCCGAGCCAGTCCCGCATGAGCCCTCCGGGCGCAACCCACATTCAGGATCCGTGCCTCTCGGCGACAGGCCGCGATCGGCGGGCCTGGTGCGAAGCGAACCCGGCCATGGCGTCCGGCCGCGCGACCCCGCGTCCCGGAAACGCACGGCGCGTGCCCGTTTCGGGGGCGAGCTGGGCCTGCTGGTAGCATGTCGTCTTTGCCTGTCGTCGTGAAGGAGCCCCCGTAGATGCTGCGTTCGTCCTCGTTCCGTGTGCTGGTCGCCGGCGCCGTGGTCGTCCTCGTGGTCGCCGTTGCGGCGTGCCAGCGTGAGAAGACCACTTCCCCCCTCAAGCGCGCCCCGCAGCGCGTGTTCGTGATCGGGTTCGACGGCATGGACCCGACCCTCGCCCAGAAGTACATGGACGAGGGCAAGCTGCCGCACCTCAAGAAACTGGCGGAGGAAGGCATCTTCCGCACCCTCGACTCGACCCAGCCCTCGGAGTCGCCGACGGCGTGGTCGAGCTTCGCGACCGGCGTCAACCCCGGCAAGCACAACATCTACGACTTCCTGGTCCGCGACTTCGAGACCTACATGCCCGACCTCGCGATGGTCAAGCGCGAGGCGCCGGAGTTCCTGTGGGGCCTGATCCCCACCAAGCGGCCGAAGCTGACCTCGACCCGCGGCGGAACCTCGTTCTGGGTCCACGCCGGCAAGGCCGGGATCAAGAGCGTGACGCTGACGGTGCCCGTCACCTTCCCGCCCGAGCACGTCGAGCACGGCGAGCTGATGGGCGGCCTGCCGCTGCCCGACGTGCGCGGCACGATCGGCACCTTCTACTTCTGGGCCACCGACCTGTCGTCCTTCGAGGAGGGCAGCGCCGAGTTCGGCGGCTACCTGAAGCGGCTGCTGTTCGAGAACGGCGTCTCCCAGACCTTCCTGCGCGGGCCGGAGAACCCGATCCTGAAGCAGGAAGAAGCGGCGCTGCGGGCGAAGCAGGCGCAGGCCCCGCTCTCCGACAAGGACCGCGCCCGGCTCGAGGAACTCGGGACCGGCAAGGACGTCAACATCCCGATGTCGGTGCGCTGGCAGGAGGGCTCCGGCCAGGCCGAGATCGAGATCCAGGGCACGAAGGTCGCCCTCAAGACCGGGCAGTGGAGCGAGTGGGTACCGGTCACCTTCTCCTTCAACTTCCTGCTGAAGGTGCGCGGCATGACCCAGTTCTACGTCGTGGAGGCGGGCGACGAGCTGCGCGTCTACGCGAGCCCGGTCAACTTCGACCCTCGCCACACGCCGCCGGTGCCGATCAGCCAGCCCGAGGCCTTCGCCAAGGAGATCTCCGACCGCATCGGCGTCTACCGCACGCTGGGCTGGGCCGAGTCGGCCGACAAGGGCCTGCAGGAGGGCCGCCTCGACGAGGCCGCCTTCCTCTACGACTCCGACAAGGCGATGGACGACCGCGAGAAGCTGATCTTCGACAGCCTCGACCGCGTCGACTGGGACCTGTTCGTGGCGGCGATCGAGACCACCGACCGCGTCCAGCACATGATGTGGCGGCTGATCGACCCGAAGCACCCGATGTACGACGAGCAGCTCGCCGCGAAGTACGGCGACGCGATCGAGAAGGTGTACCGCCGGGCCGACGACCTGGTCGGAAGGCTGCGGGCGAAGGTGCCGAAGGACGCGCTGTTCCTGGTGATGTCCGACCACGGCTTCCACAGCTTCCGCCGCGGCGTCAACCTCAACACCTGGCTCGTGCAGAACGGCTACATGGTGTTCGAGGGCCAGACGGGCGTCGACAAGGGCCTCGAGGACCTGTTCGGCCGCGGCCAGTTCTGGGAAGGCGTCGACTGGAACCGGACGAAGGCCTACGCGGTCGGCCTCGGCCAGATCTACTTCAACCTGCGCGGCCGCGAGAGCCGCGGCATCGTCTCGCCCGGCGCCGAGTACAAGGCGCTGCAGGAGGAGATCCGCAGCAAGCTGGTGACGCTCGTCGATCCCGACGACGGCGCCCGCGTGTTCGCGGACGTCTACCGCCGCGACGACCTCTACCATGGCGAGTACATCCAGTACGCGCCCGACCTGCAGGTCGGCTTCAACGACGGCTTCCGCGTCGGCTGGCAGGACACGATGGGCGGCGTGCGCAAGGCCGTGATCGAGAACAACAACCGGCGCTGGAGCGGCGACCACTGCGCGACGGCGACCGAAATCTCCGGCGGCGTGCTGTTCGCCAACCGCAAGCTGCCGACGGACAAGCCGCACATCATGGACATCTCCCCCACGGTACTGAAGGCGCTCGGCGTGCCGCTGCCGTCCGATCTCGACGGCAAGCCGCTGCACTAGCGGCGTGAGGGTGCGACCCCGGGGGCGGGTGGCGGTCGCGGCGGCGCTCGCCGCGCTCGCCGCCCTGGGGTCGGGCCTCGCGCAGGAACCGGAGCCGTCGCCCGACCCGCGGCTACGCCGCGTCCAGCAGCGCCGCGCGAACCTGGAGCGCGAGCTGGAGCGGCTGCGCCGCGACGAGAAGGGCCTGCTCGGCGAAGTCGAGCGCCTCGAGGTCGAGGTGCGGCTGCGGGCCGAAGAAGCGCGCGAGGCCCAGCTCCGGCTGGAGCGGACCAACGCCCTGCTCGACCAGACGGCCACCCGCGTGCGTGCGCTCTCCGCCTCGATCGAGGCGGAACGGCCAGGACTGCGCGCCCGTGCCCGCGACCTCTACAAGCTGGGCGAGATGTCGTACCTGCGGCTGCTGCTCTCGGTCGAGCGCCCCGCCGACTTCATCGCCGGCTACCGGCACGTGACCGCCCTGGCCCGGCGCGACCGCGAGCGGGTGGGCGGCTTCCGCCGCGACCTCGAGGAGATGGAGGGCCAGCAGGCCGTGCTGCAGGAACGCACCCGGGAGGCCCTGGAGCAGCGCGCCGAACTGGTGCGCCGGCGCCGCGCGCTGGAGGCCGAGCGCCGCCGCCAGACCGAGCGGCTGACCGCGCTGGTCGCCCGCAAGGAGACCCACGCGGCCTACGTCGAGGAGCTCCGGCAGGCCGAGGTGCAGCTCGCCGGCCTGCTCTCCGGCTTCGCCCCGGGCACCGTCCAGGTGCCGATCGCCGCCTTCCGCGGCTCGCTGCCGTGGCCCGCCCCCGGTCGCGTGATCGCCGGCTTCGGCCGCCGCCGCCACCCGCGCTTCGACACCTACACGGTCCAGAACGGCATCGAGCTCGACGCGCCGGCGGGCTCACCGGTGGCGGCGGTCCACGAGGGCACCGTCGCCTTCGCCGAGCGCTTCCGCGGCTACGGCCTGATGGCGATCGTCGATCACGGCGGCGGCAGCCATACGCTCTACGCCCACCTCGCCGAGCTCTCGGTCCGCGTCGGCGACCGGGTCGCCGCCGGCTCCGTGCTCGGCAACGCGGGCGAACGCGAGGAGGGCGGCCGCGGCCTCTACTTCGAGTTGCGCCGCAACGGGCAGCCGGAGGACCCGCAGACCTGGCTGGCCGAGCGCCCGGGCCGCTGAAACCGGTCCAGCGGGCTGGACCCGGTTTGCACGCGCTCGGCGCTTGCCCCCATCATCGGTGGATATGAGCCCCCGCACCCGTCTCGTGATCGCCCTGGCGTCCACCGGCCTCGTCTTCTACCTCGCGGTGGGCTCGGTGCTGTCCCGCGTCAAGGGCGACGACAGCTTCGGCCAGATCGCGCTGTTCAACGAGGTGGTGCGGCTGGTGATCGACTCCTACGTCGAGCCCGTCGACCTCGACCGCACGCTGGACGGCGCCGTGCGCGGGCTGGGCGACGCGCTCGACGGCGAGAGCGCGTGGCTCGACGACGCCACGTTCCGCGCCTGGACGTCCGGGAAGCTCGGCGGCGCCGGTGACGTCGGCCTGACCCTGACCCGCCGCTTCGCGTTCCTGATGGTGGTGGCGCCGGCGCCCGGTTCGCCCGCCGAGCGCGCCGGCCTGCGCCCCGGCGACGTGCTCAAGACGATCGACGGCCGCCACACGCGCACGCTGACGGCGCCGGCGGGGCTGATCGCGCTGCGCGGCGCCCCGGGCTCTGTGGTCAAGCTCCAGGTGCTGCGGCCCGGCGCCGCCGACCCGCTGGAGTTCTCGCTGGTCCGCGAGCGCCCGGCGGCGGCCGCCGTGCGCAGCCACCAGCCGGCGCCCGGGACCGCCGTCGTGCGCGTCGAGGAGTTCGGCGAGCGCACCGCCGCGGAGCTGCGCGCGGAACTCGAGGGGCTGCAGCGCGCCGGCACGAAGGCCGTCGTGCTGGACCTGCGCCAGGTCGCGCGCGGCCCCGTCGACCAGGGGGCCGCGGTCGCCCGCCTGTTCGTGCGCGAGGGCCTGGTGGCGAAGGTGCTCGGCCGCAAGGGCAGCGTGCAGGACGTCGCGGCCGACCCGGCCCAGCTCGCGTGGAGCGGCCCGCTGGCCGTGTTGACCGGGCGCGGCACCGCGGGCGCGGCCGAAGTCGTGGCCGCGGCCGTGCTCGACGCGGGGCGCGGCTCGGTCGTCGGCGAGAGCACGTTCGGGCTGGCGGCCGTGCAGCGCTCGTTCGCGATGCCCGAGGGCGGGCTGATCCTGACCGTGGCCCGCTACGCGTCGCCGAAGGGCACGGCGATCCACCTGAAGGGCGTGAAGCCCGACGTCGAGGTGGACCCGGGCGAGCCGCAGCCCGGGGAGGACCCGGTGCTGAACCGGGCGCTCGAGGTGCTGGCCGCCGCGGGGCAGAAGAAGGCGGCCTGAGCGCGCGGGGCCCGCGCATCGCGGACCCCGCGCATCCGGAAGAAGACTAGGGCAGCACCTCGAACGGCAGCTCGAGGTTGAAGTCCTTGCCGGCGACCAGGTCCTTCACCTTGAACTGCACCGTGTACTTGCCCGGCCCGAAGGCCGCCAGGTCGATCGGCCCGACCTGGTGCAGGACCTGCTCGGTGCGGTCGTAGGTCGCGTCGTCGGCCTTGGCCTTGGTGCGGCCGGCCTGCAGCAGCGCGGTGCTGATGACCACCTTGGCCTTGCCTGCAGCGGGGGCGGCGGCCGGCGCGGCCGCGGGGTCGGCAGCGGGGGCGGCTTCGGCCTGCATGCCGTAGACCCAGGCGATCATGTCGAGCTTGTCCGTCTTCGCGAAGCGGCCGCCCGGCACCGGGGTGAACAGCACCTTGTTGCCGCCGCCGATCAGGGTGAAGTCGGAGAACGGGTGCTCGGTGTCCGGCGTCTCGCCCGGCGTGGAGACGATGCCGCGCGAGAGCATGCCGGTCACGTGCAGGCCCGCGCCGAGGTCGGGAACCTCGTAGCCCGCCATCTCGACGACGCTGCCCTTCGCCGTCTTCTTGTCGTGCACGGCCACCCGCAGGGTGTACTTGCCGGGCTTGAGCGCGGCGCGGAACGACACGGCCGCCTTGCCGTCGGCGCCGACCTCGGCCAGCGTCTCGCGCTCGCGCTCGGCACCGACCGCCTTGCCGGCCTCGTCGAGGGCGAGGGCCGCCACCTCGAGCCGGACCATCTTCTTGCCGAGCACGTCCTGCACGTCGAGGCCTTCGACCGGCAGCGACGCGACGCCCGCGATGTAGGTGGCGCCGCCCTGGCCCTTGATCATCATCAGCGGCTCGGCCGTGAAGGCGAAGTCCTGGCGCGGGGCCTTGAGCAGGGCCTGGATCGGCGTCGGCTTCGGGAGCTGGTCCTCGAGCTTGACCAGCTTGCCGTCCTTGCCGCGCTTGTAGTCGAGGCTCGGGTAGACGATCTTCGCTTCGGCGGCGCGCACGAGCTGCTCGCCGATGCGGGTGCCCTGCGGAAGCTGGCACAGCTCGTCGAAGTCGGCCTGGCCGCGCGGCTGCTTCGTCTGCTCGTCGACCCAGATCCAGCGCGTGGGGGCGAGACGGCCAGGCTGGGCCTCGCCCATCTCCTTGACCTCGGTCGGCGCCCCGAACAGCACGTGGACGCGGGCGCAGTCGGTGCGGGCGCCATCCTTGCCGGCGACCTTGTACTTCGCCGCCAGCTCCAGCTTCAGCGCCTCGAACTGCTTCTGGTACTCGTTCTCGGGCGTGTCGAGGTCGGGGTCGCGGCGCTTCCAGAAGATCTTCTGGAACTCGGCGATGTCCCCCTTGTCCTTGAGGTCCTTGTAGACCTTCTCCTCGGCCGGGAGCATCAGGATCTGGACGCCCTCCTGCCACTTCTTGGCGTCCTTGTCGAGCGCCAGCGCGGCGTCGGGGACGAGCGCCAGCGCGGCCGTGAGGCCCGCGGCGAAGGTACGGGTGCGAATGCGCATCGGAGTCACTCCTCGAGTCGGTTTGCGTGGAACTTCGCCACGCCGGCTCACGGCCGGCGCGTGCCGGGCACCGGGGCCGCGTAGCGCGAGGCGCCGGTCTTGACGAGCGTCGGGCGATGGCCACCGCGGGCGTCGTCGCTGCAGACGACCACCACCGGGTCGCCCGGGCGCAGGTCGGCGAGCTGGAGAGCGCGGCCACCGCCGACGAAACGGGTGTCGGGGCCGACCTGCAGCACGTGGTCGCGGCCCTCCTTCGGGGCCCGCACGGTCAGCTCGCCGCGGTCGAAGTCGACCCGCGCCAACTCGCCCACGATCGTGTGCGAGCGCGCCGGCGCCGCGGCAGGCGCGGGCTGGGGGGCGGCGAGCAGGGCGGCGGCGAACAGGAAGAAGGCGGCCGGCACGAGGTCGAGTCTAGCAGGGGGGCGGCCCCGATCGGCTAGCATCGCGGGGATGAGACCGCTCCGCGCCGCGCTGGCGCTCGCGCTGCTGATCGTGGTCGGAGGCGCCACGCTGGCCCCGGCCGCCACGCCGCCCACCCAGCGCCGCAAGCGGGTCGCGCCGGCCGCCCAGGTGCTCTACCCGCCCCACGCCTCGGACCGCGACCGCCAGATCGGCGAGGCCGCCCGCAAGGCGATCGGCCGCCGCGCCGCAGGGGCGGTCGCCCTCGACCCGTGGACGGGGCGGGTGATCGCGATCGCCAACCCGCGCTACGCGCTGTCGAACGCGTATCAGCCCTGCTCGGTGTTCAAGCTGGTCGTCGCCCTCGCCGGCCTGGCGGAAGGCGCGATCACGCCCGAGACCCGCCTCACCTGCGACGGCGGCTGCTGGATGTGGCCCGGCCACGGCCCGCTCGACCTGCGCCGCGCGCTGGCCGTTTCGTGCAACCCCTACTTCGAGCAGATCGGCGAGCGCATCGGCTGGGAGAAGGTGGAGCGCTACGGCCGGCTGCTCGGCCTCGGCAGCCCGACCGGCATCAACTACCGCGGCGAGTCGCCCGGGCGGCTGCCCGACGTGGTGCGCCCGTCGTACGTGGGTCACACGTCGAGCCACGGCGCCGGCGTGCGCAGCACGGCGCTGCAACTGGCGACCCTGGTGGCGGCGACCGTCAACGGCGGCACCCTGTGGGAGCCGCAACTGGCGAACGCGCCGGTCACGCCCCGCGCCCGCTGGGCGCTGCCGCCCGAGCTGCCGCTGGACGCGCTGGCCGACGGCTACGCGAGCGCGGTCAGCGAAGGGTCAGCCCGCGCGGCGTTCGAGACGGACCTGGTGGTGGGCGGCAAGACGGGCTCGTGCTCGGGCGTCGGCTGGTTCGCTTCGTTCGCGCCCGCGGCGCGGCCCGAGTTCGTGCTCGTGACCTTCGTGAACGGCGGCAACGGCTCGCGCGCTTCGGCACTGGCCGGCGCGATCTATCGCGAGGTGTACGGCGCCGGGACCACAGCGACCCCGGCGCCGTAGCGACGACCTAGCGCTTTTCGAGCTTCGCGGTCAGGGGCAGCGTCTCGGCGCCGACCTCGAGTTCGCGGTCGAGCGTCACGTAGCCAGGGCGCACGATCTCGAGCCGGTGCTTGCCCGGGGGCAGCACCACCTGGCGCAGCTCGGCGACGGTGCCGCGGAACTCGCCGTTCACGTAGACGGAGGCGTCGGCCGGCTCCACGTCGAGCACCACCGGCGTCCCCTCGGAAGCCGGAGCCGGAGCCGCCGTCACCGCCTGCGCGCGATCCTCTGCCTCGGCGGCCCGGCGCCGCGGCCGCACCCGCTGCTGCTCCTCGCGCTCCTCGCGCTCGCGCAGCGCGGCTTCGGCCGGCACCCGGTCCTCCTCGGTCTCGCCTTCGCCCTTCACCATCTCGTGGCGCAGCTTCATCGTCTCGTCGCGCTCGAGGTAGAGCTTGACGCGGTGGGTGCGATAGCCCTCGAGCTTGAAGGCGATCTCGTGGCGCCCCGCCGGCACCCGCAGCCGCTGGAACAGGCCGTCGAAGTCGTCGACCACGCCCGCGTAGTGGCCGTCCAGGTAGACGCGCGCCTTCGAGGGCTTCACCAGCACCCGCAGCTCGGCGCCGGAGCGGTAGCCGGAGCGCGAGTAGTAACCGGTCCGGTAGTAGGGCCGCGACCAGTAGTAGCCGCCCCAACCCCAGTCGCCGTACCAGCCGAAGCCGTAGGGATAGAAGCCCCACGCCCACGGCGCGTCGTAGTAGTACGAGTAGTAGGGGCTGTAGTAGCCGTAGTAGCCACCGTAATACCCGCGCGAGCCCCGATCGCTCCCGCGGTAGCCGCCGCTGCCGGTGCCGGCGCGCGGGTGGCGGGACGCGGCGCCCGACGAGACGCTCGGCGTGCTCGAGCCCGATCCGCCGCCGCGCGGCTGGGCGCCGGACGGCACCGCGTGATGCCGCGAGCCCGCGTCCGAAGACGAGCTGGTGCTGGGACCGCTGCGGTCCCCGGTCCGCTGCTGGGCGGCCCCGCGATCGCGGTCGTCGTCGGCCGCGGCCGGCGGCGCGCACAAGCCCAGCGCGAGGGCGACGGCCAGCGTACTCGTGATCCTCATGACGTCCTCCCGTCGGATTCCCGACAAGAGCCATAGCAACGGGCGTGCCGCGCGCGCCCGATGGCACAACCCGAATCATCTCAACGATATACCCCGGACGGCCGAGCTGTGAGCCCCGTCACCGCCCGAGGACAGGAGGCGGCCGAGTGTCCTCCGCCCCCTATACTCCCGCGTGCCCGCGCCGCGCCTGCTGATCAGCAGTGGAGAGCCGTCGGGCGAGCTCTACGCCGCCGAGCTGCTGCGCCACCTGAAGGAGCGGGCGCCGGACACCGCCGCGTTCGGCCTCGGCGGCGACCACCTCGCGGCGCAGGGCGCGGAGCTGATCGCCCACGTCCGGGAACTGGCCGTGGTCGGGCTGGTCGAGGTGCTGAAGCACCTGCGGCGGTTTCGGCAGATCTTCGCGGAGCTGCTGGCGCGGGTCGATCGCGAGCGCCCGGACCTGGCGGTGCTGGTCGATTACCCCGACTTCAACCTGCGCCTCGCCCGCGAGCTGAAGAAGCGCGGCGTGCCGGTCGTCTACTACATCTCCCCGCAGGTCTGGGCGTGGCGGCCGGGGCGGATGAAGCAGATCCGCCGCGACGTAAACCACATGCTGGTCATCTTCCCGTTCGAGGATGCGCACTACCAGGCGGCGGGCGTACCGGTGACGTTCGTCGGCCACCCGCTGGTCGAGCTGCTGCGGCGCGACCCGGACCGCGCGGCCTTCTGCGCGAACCACGGCCTCGACCCGGCACGCGCGCTGATCGGCCTGCTGCCCGGCTCGCGGCGCCAGGAGGTCGCCCACAACCTGCCGCCGATGGCGGACGGGGTCGGCCGGCTGCTGCGCTCGGGCCGCGACGCGCAGTTCGCGCTGGCGCTGGCGCCCGCGCTGGACGCCGGGCCGGTCGAAGCGGCCTTCCGCGACCTGCCGGTGCGGATCGTGCGCGGCGGCGCCCACGCCCTGCTCTCGACCTGCGACGCCGCGGTGGTGGCCAGCGGCACGGCCACGGTCGAGGCCGCGCTGCTCGACGCGCCGACGGTGGTCGTCTACCGGCTGTCGCCGCTCAGCTACCGGCTGGGCCGGCCGTTCGTCAAGGTGTCGCGCTTCGCGATGCCGAACCTGGTCGCCGGCCGCGACGTGCTGCCGGAACTGATCCAGGACGGCTACACGGGTGAGGCGGTGGCTGCCGAGGTCGCCCGCCTCCTGGACGATCCGGCTGCCGTGGCGCGGATGCGGGACGGGCTGCGCGAGGTGCGGGAGCGGCTGGGCGGACCCGGGGCCTCGCGGCGGGCGGCGGAGGCGGTGGCGCGGTTGCTGCCGGGGGCCGCCCTGTTATGATTCCGCCTCGCTTCGTCATTGAGCCGTAGCGTTTTCCGGGAGGCCGGGACGATGGGCAAGCGCATCCTCGTCGTCGACGACGACGAGAACATCCTGAACCTCGAGAAGACGATCCTCGAGCAGAAGGGGTTCGACGTCACCGGGGCGGGCGGCGGCGCCGAGGCGCTGCGGCTGCTCGCCGAGCAGGCCTTCGACCTCGTGCTGCTGGACGTGATGATGCCGGAGGTCGACGGCTTCACCGTCTGCCGCAAGATCAAGGAAGACCCGAAGCTGAAGGACATCCCGGTCATCTTCCTGACCGCCAAGGGCGGCGGCGAAGCGCTGGCCGAGGGCTTCGAGTCGGGCGCCGTGATGTACATCAACAAGCCCTTCACGGCCAACAAGCTGCTCACCATCGTCAACACGATGCTGGAGTCGGGCACGAACCTCTCGTAGCCCTCTTTCGTACATTCCCCTCGGGCGTGGAGCCCGCCTCGCGACCGTTGCGGCTCCAGGAGGCAGGCCGATGGATCCGATCCTCGACAAGGCGCGCGCGGGCCAGAACTGGCTCGAGAAGCTCGTCAACATGATCCCGGGCTTCTCGGGGTATCGCGAGAAGGAACTGCGGCGGGAAGCCGACGCGCTCCAGCGCGAGCACCTGGCGAAGCTGCTCGAGCAGTGCAAGCGGCCGCTCAACGACGCGGCGACGGCGCTCTCGCGCACCGATCTCGACGCCATCAACGACGTCGAGACCGCGAAGAAGCGGCTCGACAAGGCGATCGCCCGCGTGCGCCACGCCGACCGCGGGTACGGCGGCTTCTTCGACGCCGTCAAGGTCGACGAGGCGGTGCTCGACCGCGTCTACCAGTTCGACCTGGCGCTGATCGAGAACGTCGAGGCGATCCGCGCCCGCGCCGCCGAGCTGCGCGACCGCCAGGCGCTCGTCGCCCTGATCGCGGCGATCGACGCGATCGACAGCCAGCTCAACGAGCGCGAGGCGCTCCTCTCGGGCGCGAAGTAAGGAGACGCCATGGCTTTCGCACTCGAGATCATCAAGCACTTCGACGAGTCGGGGCGCGAGCTGGTCCACCGCGAGCCGCCGTCCGGCTCGGCCGACATCAAGCTCGGCGCGCAGCTCATCGTCCAGGACAACCAGTGGGCGGTGTTCTTCCGCGACGGCAAGGCGCTCGACGCCTTCCAGGGCGGCCGCCACACGCTGACCACGCTGAACCTGCCGCTCGTCGGCAAGCTGGTCGGCGCGCCGTTCGGCGGCGAGCAGCCGTTCCAGGCCCAGGTCTACTTCGTCAGCCGCCAGAACTTCACGGACCTGAAGTGGGGCACCAAGGAGCCGATCGTCTTCCGCGACGCCGAGCTGTCGATGGTGCGGCTGCGCGCGTTCGGCCGCTTCTCGATGCGGGTCGCCGACCCGACCGTGTTCCTGATGCAGCTCGTCGGCTCCAAGGGCAAGTACCGCACCGACGAGATCGAGGACTTCCTGCGCGACCTCTGCGTCGCCCGCCTCAACGACCTGCTGGGCGAGACGCTGAAGAGCATCCTCGACCTGCCGCGCTACTACGACGAGCTGTCGGGCGGGCTCAAGGGCCGGGTCGCCGACGACTTCGGCAAGTACGGCCTCGAGCTGGTCGACTTCCTGATCGGCGCCATCACGCCGCCGGAAGAAGTCCAGAAGATGATCGACGAGCGCGCCGGCATGGGCGCGATCGGCGACATGCAGAAGTACCTGGCGTTCAAGACCGCCAAGGGCATCGAGGCTGCCGCCTCGAACCCGGGCGAAGCGGGCTCGGCGGCCAGCCTCGGCCTCGGCGCCGGCATCGGCATGATGATGCCGCAGATGATGGCGGGCGCCGTCGCCGGCGCGACCCGCCCGGCCGCACCGGGCGCTGGCGGCGGCGCGGTCGGCGCGGTACCGGTGCCCGTGGCGGCCGGCCCGGCGTGCCCGAAGTGCAACAGCGCGAACGCGCCGGGCGCGAAGTTCTGCGCCAACTGCGGAACCGCGATGCCGGCCGCGGCGGTGTGCGGCAAGTGCAACACGCCGGCCGCCCCCGGCGCCAAGTTCTGCGCCAACTGCGGCAACTCGCTGGCCCCGGCGGCCTGCCCGAAGTGCAACACGCCGGCCGCCCCCGGTTCCAAGTTCTGCGGCAACTGCGGCAACGCGCTGTAGCGCCGTAGCGCCGCTTCGGCTCTCACTCGACGGCCCGGTCGCGCGAACGCGCGGCCGGGCCGTTTCCACGAGCGCCGCTGCCAGATCACGGCGCCATCCCGCCCGAAGTCCGTCAAGGGAACAACGAAGCGCCCTGCAGCACCTCGAGGAAGGCGGGGACGGGAAGCAGATCGATGCCGTCGGCCGTCTTCTGGCGGCGGTCGCCGCCGAAGACGACCACGCGGCGCGTGACTCCAGGCAGGTCTGCGATCGCACGCAGCCCGCGCAGGTCGGTCTCGAACACCTGGCGTCCCGCGTGGACTTCGACACCGACGAGTTCGCGGCCGCGCCGCAGGACGAAGTCGACCTCGACGCTCGAACCGTTGCCGGGTGCCCAGTAGCCCCAGTCGTCGAACAGGCCGCGGTAGTCGCGGTAAGCGCGCAGCAGGCCGGCCACCCAGCCCTCGAACTGCGGACCGCGCTCCTCGGCCGTGAGGGGGCCCCACTGCCGCTTCATCGCACGGGGCAGGCCCGGGTCGGCCCAGTAGAGCTTGGGATGGCGGCGCTCGCGCACGCGCAGCTTCGCCTCGAACGCCGGCAGCCGGAACGCGAGCAGCGTGTCTTCGAGGATCTCGAGGTAGGCGTTCACCGTCGTTCTCGCCGCCCCCGCGTCACGGGCCAGGCCCGAGACGTTGATCACCTGGCCGTGGAACAGCGCGGCCACGGGGAGGAAGCGCGCGAAGCCGGGCAGGTTCCGCACCAGCGCCTCGGCCTGGACTTCCTCCTTGAGGTAGAGCTGGGCGTACGCCGTCAACGCATCGCGACGATCGGCGGCCGTCCAGACGACCGGCAACGTGCCCGTCTGCAGCGCCGTCTCGAAATCGAAGTCGGGCCCGAGTTCTTCGGGCAGCAGCGGATGCATGAGGCGCCGCACGGCGCGCCCTGCGAGCAGGTTGGTCCCCGCAGTCTTGAGCTTCCGCGCACTCGAGCCGGACAGCACGAAGCGGAAGCGGCGTTGCTCGATGTGCCGGTGGACCTCGTTCAGCAGCGCGGGCAGCCGCTGAACCTCGTCCACGACCACCGTGGACCCGGGCCGCAGCGAGCGCAACTCCGCTGCGAAGCTGCCGATGTCGGCGAGGTAGGCCTGGTACAGCGCCTCGTCCAGGAGGTCCACCCAGTGGGCCTCGCCGAACGCCCCGCGCAACCAGGTGCTCTTGCCCACGCCGCGCGGCCCGAACAGGAAGAACGACCCCGGTGCCGGCTCGAGGACTCGCTGATAGATGGATACCACGCCGTCATTTTGCACTGCAAAATGACGGCGTGCAAGGCGGAGCCAAGACCTGGAAGCGGCTGGTCGGACCTGGCGCGGTTCCGCTGAAGACCCTACTCCAGGTCGGTAACGGTGCCGGGGGCTTCCCGCTACAGCGGCTCGAAGTGGGTGAGGTGCTTGAACAGGCGGAAGCGCTCGTCGATCTCGGGGCGGGTCAGGCGCAGCAGGCGGTCGACGCTGAAGGCCTCGACGCTGAACGACGCCAGCGTCGAGCCCATCACCACCGCGCGGCGCAGCGCCGTCTCGTCGATGCGCTCGCCCGTCGCCAGGTAGCCGAGGAAGCCGCCGGCGAACGTGTCGCCGGCGCCGGTCGGGTCGAACACGTCCTCCAGCGGGTAGGCCGGGGCGGCGAAGCTGCCCTGGTCCGAGAACATGATCACGCCGTGCTCGCCCTTCTTGATGACGAGCGTGCGCGGGCCCATCGCGCGGATCGCGCGCGCGGCCTTGACCAGGTTCCACTCGCCGGAGAGCTCGCGGGCCTCGGCGTCGTTGACGAGCAGCACGTCGACCTGCTTCAGGGTCTTCTTCAGCTCCTCGGGCTTGCCCGAGATCCAGAAGTTCATCGTGTCGCAGGCGACCACCCGCGGGCCGTCCATCTGCGCCAGCACCTCGCGCTGCAGGACGGGATCGATGTTGCCGAGGAAGGCGTGGGACGCCTTGCGGTACGTCTCGGGCAGCTTCGGCTTGAAGCTCTCGAACACGTTGAGGTCGGTGCAGATCGTGTCGCGCGAGTTGAGGTCGTAGGAGTACTTGCCCTGCCAGTGGAAGGTCAGGCCGTCCTGCTTCTCGAGCCCCTCGAGGTCGATCTGCCGGCCGTCGAAGGCGGACAGCTCCTTCGCTCCGAAGTCGGAGCCGACCACGCCGACGAGGTGGACGCGGGTGAAGAACGCGGCCGCGATCGAGAAGAACGAGGCGCTGCCGCCGAGCACCTTCTCGGCCTTGCCGAACGGGGTCTCGACGGTGTCGAACGCGACGCTGCCGACGACGACGATGGACATCTCTGCTCCTACTTCAGGTAGCGGCCGACGATCGGGGCGAGGTCGCGCTTGCGCGCCTCGGGCACCAGGTCGGGCCGGGTCATCAGGGCGTAGCGGAGCGCGCTCTCGCACTCGCAGTCGCGCGCGATCGGCAGCCGCCGCACCGCGTTCGCCAGCGTCCGCTTCGCGGTTTCGGCGTTCTGCTTGAGGATCGCCAGCACCGCGTCGACCGTGACGGCGTCGTGGTCGGGGTGCCAGCAGTCGTAGTCGGTGACGAGGGCGAGCGTCGAGTAGCAGATCTCGGCCTCGCGCGCGAGCTTGGCCTCCTGCAGGTTGGTCATGCCGACCAGGTCCATGCCCCACGAGCGGTAGAGCTGCGACTC
The DNA here is from genome assembly GCA_011526565.1 of Acidobacteriota bacterium. Classification (GTDB taxonomy): domain Bacteria; phylum Acidobacteriota; class Vicinamibacteria; order Fen-336; family Fen-336; genus WYBL01. The sequence continues at coordinate 20,123 of WYBL01000106.1, forward strand.
GGCGTACGTCGAGAACTGCGGCCCCTCCATGCATACGTAGGTGCCGCGCTCGTGCACGGTGGCACCGGCGTCGCGCGCGGCCTGGGCGAAGACGGGGGCCAGCCGCCGGCAGATCGGGTGGGCGAAGGCGACGTGGCCGACGAGCCCCTCGCCGAAGAAGGTCGACACCCGCCGGGTGGTGCGGTCGACGAACTGGTCGGGCACCACCACGTGGCCCGGCACGTACTTCTCCTGCAGCGAGCCGACGGCCGAGACGGACAGGATCCACTCGACGCCGAGCGACTTCAGCGCCCAGATGTTGGCGCGGAAGTTGAGCTCCGAGGGCAGGATGCGGTGGCCGCGGCCGTGGCGCGGCAGGAACGCGACGCGCTTGCCGTCGAGCGTGCCCAGCACGAACGCATCGGACGGGTCGCCGAACGGCGTCGGCACCGCGACCTCGCGCACGTCCGTCAGCCCCTCCATCTCGTAGAGGCCGCTGCCGCCGATGATCCCGATCTGCGCCCGTTCGTCCGCCATGTCTCTCCCTCGCACTGGGCGACGCGGCCGCCGTGGGCCGCGCTCTCGTCGATCTCAGGCCTGCTTCAGCTCCAGCAGCACGCCGCCCGCCGAGCGCGGGTGGACGAACGCGACCTGGCAGCCGCCGGCGCCGACCCGCGGCGTCTCGTCGAGGAGCTGCACGCCGCGCTCCTTCAGCCGCCGCAGCGCCTCGTGGATGTCGTCGACCTGCACGCAGACGTGGTGCAGCCCGGAGCGCTTCTCCAGGAACTTCGCGATCACGGAGGTGGGATCGGTCGGCTCCAGCAGCTCGAGGTGCGACTCCCCCACCGGCAGGAACGCCGTCTTCACCTTCTCGGTCGGCACGTCGTGGGTGCCCTCGAGCTCGAAGCCGAGCGCCTCGAACGCCCGCAGCGACTCGTCGAGCGACTTCACGGCGATGCCCAGGTGGTCGATCTTGAGGATCTTCATGGCGAACTCTCCAGGTGAACGCGGCGTCAGGCCAGCCCGACCCGGCGCAGCACTTCTTCCGCGGCGCTGACCGGGTCCAGCTCGCGCGCCGCCAGCCGGTCGAGCAGGCGCTCCCCCTCGTCGCCCGGCAGCGCCCGCGTGCGCACCTCGCGCAGCAGCCGCTCGCGCAGGGTGTCGTCGAACTGGTGCTTCACGTGCTGGCGCTTCTTCTTCGCCATCAGCCCCGAGCCCTCGGCGGCGACGCAGAAGCGCTCGATGGCGTCCCACAGCTCCGCCAGCCCCTGGTTGGCGGCGGCCGCCGTGCGCACGATCTCGGGCCGCTGCGCGTCGGGGCCCGAGATCTGCAGCATCGACTCGATCTCGGCGACCACCCGCTCGGCGCCGTCGCGGTCGGACTTGTTGACCACGAACACGTCCGCGATCTCCATGATCCCGGCCTTGAGCGCCTGCACCTCGTCACCCAGCCCCGGCACCAGCACGACCAGGCTGACGTCGGCCGCCTCGACGATCGCGACCTCGTCCTGGCCGACGCCGACGGTCTCGACCAGGATCACGTCCTTGCCCGACGCCGACATCACGGTCAGCACGTGGCCGGTCGCGGCCGACAGCCCGCCGAGGTGGCCGCGGGTGGCCAGCGAGCGGATGAAGACGCCGTCGTCGAGGGCGTGGCCCTGCATGCGGATGCGGTCGCCGAGGATGGCGCCGCCGCTGTAGGGGGACGTGGGGTCGACGGCGACGACGCCGACGCTCTTGCCGGCCTTGCGCAGGTGGGCGGTGAGGCGATCGACGAGCGTCGACTTGCCGGCCCCGGGCGGGCCGGTGACCCCGACCAGCAGCGCGCGGCCGGCGTGGGGGAACAGCGCCTTCAGCAGCGCCGCGGCCTCCGGCCGGCCGTCTTCCACGATCGAGATCGCCCGCGCCAGCGCGCGCACGTCCCCGCGCAGGACGCCCTGCGCGAGCGCTTCCGTCGTCACCCCTGGAAACTCCCGCGGTCGCTACTTGAGGCCGAGCAGGTGGCGCGCGATGACCAGCCGTTGCACCTCGCTCGTGCCCTCGCCGATGGTGCCGAGCTTGGAGTCGCGCAGCGCGCGCTCGACCGGGTACTCCTTGACGTAGCCGTAGCCGCCGTGGATCTGGATCGCCTCCAGCGCCACCTTGACGGAGATCTCGCTGGCGTAGAGCTTGGCCATCGACGACTCGAGGCCGTGGTCCTTGCCGCTGTCGCGCAGCCAGGCGGCGCGCAGCATCAGCAGCCGCGCGGCGTCGATCTGGACCGCCATGTCGGCCAGCTTGAACTGGGTGGCCTGGAAGCTGGCGATCGCCTGGTCGAACTGGCGCCGGCCCTGCGAGTACTTGAGCGCCGCCTCGAACGCGCCCTGGGCGATGCCGATCGAGAACGCGGCGATCGAGATGCGGCCGCGGTCGAGGATGCGCAGGGTGTCGACGAAGCCCATGCCGGGCTTGCCCAGCATGTTCTCCTTCGGGATGCGGCAGTCCTCGAACACCAGCTCGGAGGTGTCGGACGCGCGCACGCCGAGCTTGTCCTCCTTCTTGCCGGGGCGGAAGCCCTTCGTGCCCTTTTCGACGATGAAGGCGGAGATGCCCTTCTTGCCCTTCGTCTTGTCGGTCACCGCCATCACCACCGCGACCTCGGCGATGCGGCCGTTGGTGATGAAGGTCTTGGAGCCGTTGAGCACCCACGAGTCGCCGTCCAGCACGGCCGTGGTCTTGGTGCCGCCGGCGTCGGAGCCGGCCGAGTTCTCGGTCAGGCCCCAGGCCCCGACCCACTCGCCCTTCGCCAGCGGGGTCAGGTACTTCTTCTTCTGCTCCTCCGTGCCGACCAGGAAGATGTGGCCGGAGCACAGCGAGTTGTGGGCGGCGATCGACAGCGCGACGCCGGCGTCCACCCGCGACAGCTCCTCGATCGCGATCGCGTACTCCGCGGTCGACAGGCCGGCGCCGCCGTACTGGGCAGGCCAGGTCGCCCCCATCAGGCCCAACTCACCCGCCTTCGTGAAGATCTCGCGCGGGAACTCCTGCTTCTCGTCCCACTCGCGGGAGTGGGGCGCCAGTTCCTTCTCCGCAAACTCGCGGACGGTCTTCTTGAGGAGCTGCTGCTCCTCGGAGAGGGCGAAATCCAAGGGGAGGGCCTCCTGAAAGGGGCGGCCCGGGCGCCTCGGGGCGAGGGCCGGGCCAACGCGGCAGTTTAACCCACGGGGGTCGGTTCGACGGGCGGGGCGGACGGGGTCGGTTCCGGGGTTGGTTCCGGGGTCGGCTCGGGCTCCTCGGGGAGTTCACCCTCGTCCTCCGGGAGTTCGGGTTCGGGTTCCGGCTCCGTGCCCAGCCCCGCGGCGTCCCGCTTCACGTAGCCCGCCCGGCTCATCAGGCGCAGCACACGCTTCGTCGCGCTCGCGTGGCGCTTCGGATTGACCCGCGGGTTGATCCGTCGCGGGTTGGGGATCATCGCCGCCAGTGCCGCCGCCTCCTGCACGTCGAGTTCCGCCGCGCCCTTGCCGAAGTAGCGCCGGGCGGCAGCCTCGCAGCCGTAGACGCCGTCGCCCCACTCGATCACGTTGAGGTAGAGCTCGAGGATGCGGGCCTTGCTCAGGTCCTCCTCCAGCCAGCGGGTGACGATCAGCTCGCGCAGCTTGCGCACCGGGTCCTTGCGCGTCGTGAAGAACAGGTTCTTGACGAGCTGTTGGCTGATCGTGGACCCGCCGCGAGCGAAGCGCCCCTTCTCGAGGTTCTTCTCGATCGAGAGCTTCACCTGGTCCCAGTTGAAGCCGGCGTGGCCGAAGAAGGTGTCGTCTTCGGCCGTCACCACGGCATGGATCAGGTGCTTCGACACGGCCGACAGCGGCACCCAGCGCTGCTCCTTGCGGGGCTTGCGCCCCTTCGCCTTCGCTTCCGCCTCGCGCTGCTGCATCACGCCGGTGGTCTTCGGGCGCTCCTTCGCCAGCCGTCGCACGTCGGCTCGCGCTGGCAGGCCCGCCCACACCCAGCCGGCGAAGAGGAGGGCCAGCGCCAGCAAGGCAGCGGCGGCGCGCGGGAGCAGGCGGCGGAGGCGGCCCATGGGCGGGCCGAGCCTACCGCGGCCCGGGGCGGGCTACCATCCGCCCATGCCCTCCATCGACTCGCGTTGCCCGCAATGCGGCACGCCGCTGCCGGCGGGCACCCCCGCCTGGGTGCGCCGGCTGACGGTGGGCCAGGTGATGACGGCGGCCCCGCTGACCCTCTCGCCCGAGGACTCGCTGATGCGGGGCCTGGAGCTGATGCGCATCCACGGCGTGCGCCGGATCCCGATCGTGATCGGCGAGACGCTGGTCGGCCTGCTGGCCGAAGGCGATCTCAAGCGCGCCCAGCCCTCGACGCTCGTCTCCTCCGAAGAAGAGTTCGTGCGGGTGATGGAGGAGACGCCGGTCTCGCGGATCATGATCAACAACCCGGTCTTCACCCGCGAGGACGAGCCACTGCTGGAGGCGGTGCGCACGCTGCACGGCACCAAGTTCGGCGCACTGCCCGTGATCCGCGAGGGGAAGCTGGTGGGGATCCTCACCGACTCCGACGCGCTGCGGGTGATGGGCGACCTGCTGGAGCACGGCGGCTAGCGCTTGCCGCTGTCGCGCCCGCTGCGGGCCGCGGCGCTGGCCGCCCCCGCGCTGCTGTTCGCCCTGCTGCTGGCTGCCGCCGAGGCCGCCGTCCGCGCCGCCCTGCCGCCGCTCTCCGGCGTCGAGGTGCTGGTCCGCGATCCCGCCCAGCGCGCGGGCTTCGGCGACCGCCGCGCGGTGTCGATCTTCGAGGCCGACCCGGTGCGGCTGTGGAGGCTGCGCCCGGGACTGCGCGACGTGATCTGGGACTTCACGCCGGTCTCCACGGACGGGGACGGCCTGCGCACCTTCGGCGCGCCTGCCCCGCCCGGAGGCACCTCCATGCGCATCCTCGCGCTGGGCGACTCCGTGACGTTCGGCTACCGCGTACCTGTCGTCTGGCCGGAGCGCCCGAACCAGTTCGATCGCGAGGCGCGGCCGTGGCCCGCGCTCGTCGAGCAGGCGCTGCGCGAGGCGAATCCCGGCCGCGCGATCGAAGTGCGGTCGCTGGCCGTGCCCGGCTACACGTCGCACCAGGGCCGGCTGTGGCTCGAGCGCGAGATGGACCGGGCGCGGCCGGCGCTGGTCGTCGCGCTCTACGGCTGGAACGACCAGAACCTGCGCCCCGTGCCCGACGCCGACTCGATGCCCGCGGGCGGCCCCGTCGTGTGGGCGCGCGGGCTGGCGCTGCGCTCGCAGGCGCTGCTGCGGCTGGCGGCCTGGTCGCGCGGCGACGGCGGCGCCGCGACGGCGCCGCACTGGCGCGTCTCGGCCCCGGAGTTCGCGGCCAATCACCGGGCGATGGCGGCGCTGGCCGCGGCCCGCGGCGCGCGTTTCGTTGCGATCGCACCGGTCTTCGGCGACGCGGTCGCACTGCCGGGCGACGCGCCGCGGATGCAGGCGTTGCGCGAGGCCCTGCGCGGCGCCGCGCGCGAGGCGGCGTTCCCGCTGCTCGAGGTGCCGGAGTTGACCGAGGCCGCGCACCCGGACAACCGCTGGCTGTTCGGCGAGACGATCCACCCCAGCCACCTCGGCCACCGCCTGCTCGCGCAGCGGCTGCTCGATCTGCTCGCGCGCGAGGCCGCGCTGCCCGGCCTCGCGATTCCGACGCCGTCGGCCCCATCGGTGACAATGAGCCCGTGAACGCGCGCGAAGAGGCCGACGTCGAGACCGCGTCCGCGGACTACGCCCGGCGCTTCGCAGGACCGGTCGGCACCTGGTTCCTCGACGTCCAGGCGCGGGCGACGCTGGAATTGCTGGCGCCGTTCCCGCGGGCGAGCGTGCTCGACGTCGGCGGCGGCCACGGCCAGGTGGCGGAGGCGCTGCTGGCGGCGGGCCACCCGCTGACCGTGCTCGGCAGCCGTGCCGACGCCTGCTCCGCGACGTTGCGACCGCGGGTGGACGAGGGCCGCGTCCGCTTCGTGACCGCCGACCTGCTGGCCTGCGGCCAGCCGGACGGCGCCTTCGACGTCGTGCTCTCCTACCGGCTGCTGCCTCACGTGGAACGCTGGCCCGCGCTGATCGCCGAGTTGTGCCGGCTCGCGCGACGCGCGGTGATCGTCGACTACCCCACCCGGCGCTCGGTGAACGCCGTGGCCGAGGGCTTCTTCGCGGTGAAGAAGGGCGTCGAGGGCAACACGCGACCGTTCCTCGTCTTTCACGAGCGCGAGATCGCCGACGCCTTCGCCGCTTCCAGGTTCCGCGAGACGGCTCGCCGGCCGCAGTTCTTCTTCCCGATGGCGCTGCACCGCGGCCTCGGCCACGCCGGCGTATCGCGCGCGCTGGAGGGCGCCGCCGGCGCCCTGGGCCTGCGGCGCGCGCTGGGCTCGCCCGTGATCCTGCGCTGCGAACGGGCGGCCGCATGAGCGACGCGAAGCGGAGCGATCCGGTTCGCCCTCGCGCCGGGATTCACTCCCGGCGCGACGAGGGCCAATGAGGGCCTGGGCGGAGAAGCTGTTCCGCAAGTCGGTGCTCAAGCAGCGCAAGCTGCGCGAGCTCGAGACCTCGCTCGGCCCTCGCGACGGCCTGCGCTGCCTCGACCTCGGCTCCGACAACGGCGTCGTCTCGCTGCTGCTGCGCCGCGGCGGCGGGCGCTGGGCCTCGGCGGACCTGACCGAGGAGGCCGTCGGCTCGATCCGCGGCCTGGTCGAGAGCGACGTCCACCTCTGCCGCGGCGATCGCCTGCCGTTTGCCGACGCCGAGTTCGACCGCGTCGTCGTGGTCGACATGCTGGAGCACGTGGCGGACGAGGCCGCGTTCTGCGCCGAGCTCGCGCGGATCACGAAGCCCGGCGGCCGGTTGATCGTCAACACCCCGCACCTCAAGCACACCGCGCTGCGCCGGCTGCGTCACGCGCTGGGCCAGACCGACGAGAAGCACGGCCACCTGCGCCCGGGCTACACGCCGGAGCGGCTGGCCGAGCTGCTGGCCCCGCACTTCGCGCCGCGCGCGCAGCGCACCTACTCGAAGTTCTTCTCGGAGCTGGTCGACACCGCGATCCAGGCAGCGGTCGAGCGGCTGGGCAAGAAGGGCTCGAGCAAGGGCCTGGTGGTCACCGGCCAGGACGTCGCGAAGCACGCGAGGCTGTTCCGCGCGTACTCGCTCGTCTACCCCTTCGTGTGGACGATCTCCCGCCTCGACGCGCTGGTCCCCGCCAGCGGCTACATGCTGATCGCCGACTTCGATCGAATCCCCGGCGGTCCCGAGGTCGGGTGACGGCCACGGGGCCTGGCGGGCCGCTGGCGCCCGGCCAGGAACTGGGCCGCTTCCGGCTCGAGCGCGATCTCGGGAACGCGCAGGCGTGGGCCGCGGTCGATGGCACGACGGGAGCGCGCGTCACCCTGGAACGGGTCCCCGAAGCGAGCCCCGAGGCACTTCGCGCGTGGCGCGAGGACCGGCGGCGCCTGGCGAGCCTCGGCGATCCTCGATTGCCTGCGACGACCGCGGAGGTCGAGGTCGCCGGAACGCACTTCGCAGTCGGGCCGCCCTGGGGCGACGAAGCGTCGCTCTCGTTTCCGTCCGGGACCAGGGCCCGTTCCGCCACGCTGGAGTGGACGCGCGCCGCCGCCCGGGCGCTGGCCGCCGCCCACCGCGCGGGCGTGGTCCACGGTGACTTGCGCCCGGAAGACGTGCGACGGACGGTGCGAGGCGTGCAGCTCGTGCGATTCGGGGCCTGGCGGGCGCAGCCCCCCGTCTCGCCGCTCCACGGCACCGCGACCGCCGACGTGGACGCGCTGCTCGCGATCGCCGAGCGATGGCTCGAGCGCCAGGGTGGGCTCGGCGAGCTGGCGCCGCTGGTCGCGGCCCGGCTCGCGGAACCGCCGGTCGCGGTCTCCGCCGCCGCGGTGATCGCGACCCTGGAGAGCGCTGCGGGGTCGCGGGTCCCGACGGCGGCGATCGCGATCGCGGCCGGGCTGCTGGCGACGGGGCTCGCCGTCGGCATCGGCCTCTCGCGCCCGGCGGAGCCGCGGCCTCCGGCGGTCGCAGGCGGGACTGCCGCCACGAGTTCCGAGCCGGCCGCCGGCTCCTTCCGGCCACGGGCACGCCCCGACCCGCCCCCCCTCCCGATGCCCGCCGTGGTGCCGCTCGACCCGCCGGTCGTGCCCGCGGCCGGCGACGCCCTCGTCGGGCGTTGGCAGTGCGCCCACGAGGGCCAGGCCAAGCTGACCCGCGAGGTCGTCTACGAAGCGAACGGCCTGTTCCAGTCCCACAGCCCGCTTGCGGAGTGCGACGGCACCTGGCGGGCGACAGGGACCGGCGCGTGGCGCCAGACCGGCAACTGCCTCACGCGCCGCGGGCGCAGCCGGGCGCTCCTCTCGGAGCTGCGCCTCGACGCCCTGGGTCGAACCCGGGTCCACGACGCGGGGGTCTACGGGGCCTGGACGTGCCGGCGGGAGCCTTGACCGGCGCCCGCGGCGAGGTCAGCGCTTCTTCAGCAGGAAGCCGAGGTCGGCGCCTGGCGCGTACTCCTGTGGCTCGCGGCCGCGGCGGAAGAGCCGCGCGCCGTTGGCGCCCTGGAGGCGCAGCGTCGCGTCCTCCCGCCACAGCCAGGCGCCCTCGCGCAGGCCCAGCACCGGCGCCGCGTTCTCCTCGAGGTACTCGCGGAGGCGCTGCTCGCGGGTCTCGCCCATGTGCGTGGAGCGCGGGTCGGCGTCGAGGTAGTGCGGGTTGATCTGGAACGGCACCAGGCCGATCGCGTCGAAGCGGCGCGGCTGCACGATCGGCATGTCGTTCGTGGTCCTGATCGTCGGCGCCGCGACGTTGGTGCCGGCGGACGAGCCGACGTAGGGCATGCCGCCCTTGACGGCCTTGCGGATCGCGGCGAGCAGCCCCGAGCGCTGCAGCGCGTCGACGAGGCGGAACGTGTTGCCGCCGCCCACGAACACCGCGTCGGCCTTCGCCAGCGCCTTCACGCCGCGGGCATCGGCGGACAGGCCGACGACGCGCACGCCTTCGGCCGCGAAACGCTCCGCGACCTTCGCCGTGTAGCCACGGCGGTCCTTGAGCGCGAAGGGCACGAACGCCAGGCGCCGGGGGCCGCCGAGGAAGGCGAGCAGTTCGGGCATCGCGTGGTCCAGGAAGCCACGGCCGCTCTGGCTGGAGTTGGAGAGCAGGAACAGTCGGGTCATCGCGTGTGGCGTTCTCCCTTGTCGAGGTACATGCGCTCGTCGGCGAGCCGGATCAGCATCTCCTTGGTCTTCGCCTCCGCGGGATACGAGGCGATGCCGAGCGAGGCGCCGACCCGGACGTTGATGCCCTCCTCCTGGAGGTAGACGTGCTCCTCGATCATCGCCCGCAGCTTGTCGGCCAGGGCGCGAGCGGCCTCGCCGTCGGTCTGCGGCAGGATCACGCAGAACTCGTCGCCGCCGTAGCGCACCGGGTAGTCGGTCTCGCGCACCGCCGAGCGCAGCAGGAAGCCGACCTCGCGCAGCACCCGGCTGCCGCGCAGGTGGCCCCACTTGTCGTTGACCGGCTTGAAGCGGTCGAGGTCGATGAAGATCACCGACAGGATCGACTTGTAGCGGTCGACCAGCTTGATCTCGCGATCGAGGATCTGGTGGAAGAAGCGGGCGTTGTACAGCGGCGTCAGCTCGTCGGTGATCGACAGCTCGCGGCTCTTCTGCAGCAGGCGCACGTTGTCGAAGGCGAGCGCGACGTGATCGACCAGCGGCTGCAACCGGCCGACATCCTCCTCCGAGTAGGCGCCGGTGTTCGTGGAACCGATCGCCAGCGCGCCGACCGTGCGGCCGCGGGCGTTGAGCGGCAGCAGGATGTAGGAGCGCAGCCCCTCCTCGAGCAGCCGCATGTCCTCGATGAAGCGGGGCTGCTGCAGCAGGTCGGGGGTGACGATCGCGCGATCGTCGAGCACCACCGAGCCGGGCCCGCTGCCGACCACCGGGATCACGGTGCCGATGCCCCAGGTGGCGTCGTCCGGGTGGCCGAAGGTCTCGATGTAGTCGCCCGCGTCGTTGACGAACGCGCAGGCCAGGCGGTCGAATTCGACGATCCCGTGCAGTTCGCGGGCGAAGCCCGGCATCGCCGATCGCGGGTCGGCGCCGGAGGTGATCGCGGCCGTCAGCCGGTTGGCGAGATTGATGCGGGAGGCGGCGCCGCGCAGCTCGGTGAAGCGGTGCGCGGCCTCGAGCGCCAGTTCGAGCTGGCGCGCCAGGGCCTGCATCAGCGCCGCCATCGGCACGCCGATCGAACCGGTCAGCGCGAGGCCGCCGCTCGGCCCGTCCACCGACGCGACGGGCGCGGCGCCGATCCAGCCTCCCCCCTCGCGCCCGACGACCCGCGCGCCGCCCCCCTCGACGGCCAGCCGCAGCGCGTCGAGCACCTCCTCGCGCCGCAACTCGTCGTCGAGCCCCGACTGCGCCAGGGTGGGCTCGCCCGAGTCGCGCACCATCAGCGCCCCGCCGTCGCCGCCGAGCGCCTCCAGCATCCCGCGCAACGCCTCGGGCAGGGCCTCGGCCGCGGGCCGCTGTGCCGGAAAGGCCTCGGCCACCGCCAGCAGTGCGGCGAGTCCGCGGTCGAGATCGGCAGGGGGCACGCGCTCTCCAAGTAGAGGGAGCCCGATTCTAGCCGCCCGGCTCCCCAAGTTCCCGCGCGAGCCCCGCGCGGCCGGCCGCCGGTGTGTCGAGGGACTCGCCGGCCGCGGCCAGCGCGGCCTCCGCCGAGGCGACCGCGGCGTCAGCCGGCGGACGAGGGCCGAGGGGCAGGCGCCGGAGCACGACGTCGGCGACCGTCTTCGCCATCAGCCGCTCGACCCCTTCGCGGGCGGCTGCGGCGAGATCCGGCGGCGGCGTCAGGTCGGGCAGCGGGCGGACGTCGGTGCCCCGCGGGCGCCCCGGGCGCCGGGCGGCGGCGAGCACCGCGTCGACCGCCTCCGTCGCGGCGGCGCGGGCGGTCGTGAACTTCGCCGCCGTCAGCACGTGGAGGCCCGGGCACTGCGACTCCAGCCGGTGGTGGGTCCACAGCCGGGCGGCCGAGGCGCCGGGCACACGGCCCCGGTGCCGATAGGCCACGTCCTCCGGCCGGAGGTCCGCCCACGGGAACGCCTCGCGGGCCAGATCGAGGAACGCTCGCGGGTCGGGGCCGCCCGCATCGCGCGGCGCGTAGTCGGTACCGACCAGGGTGCCGCCTGCCCACGGCGCGGCGAACAGGAACCGGCCGCCAGCGCGAGCCCCCACCGCGTGGACGAGCCCGAGGTCGCGGGCGAGCACGAGGTTCAGCGCCTCGAGCCAGGGTGCGGGCGCTGCGGACAGGCCCGAGGCGGCGAGCAACGGGGCCGCGCCCTCGTTGGCCGCCACGACGACGGCGCGGGCGGCGAGCTCGAACAGGTCGCCGCGGAGCGCGTCGCGCAGTCGTGCGCCGCGCACGGCGCCGTCGCGGACGAGCAGCGACTCCGCCGCGACGTGGTTCGCGCAGGCAGCGCCCTGGTCCACGGCGTCGCTCAGCATCGACAGCACCAGCCGCTCCGCGTGGACCGCCTGGGCGTCCCACCACAGCACGCCGCCGTGCGTGCCGCGCAGGCCGGGCACCGCGCGCTCGACGGCGGCCGCGTCGAGCACCTGCGCTGCCGGCAGCGCCGTGGCCTCCGCCAGGCCGCGGTTGCGGTCCGGGCACAGCCACTCCGCGGCCTTGACGCCCGCGGCGAGGAACGCGAGGCGGCCGACGCCCGCGGCGGGGACCAGGAAGCCCAGCGGCCGCACCGCCCACGGCGCCGTGCGCAGGAACGCGCGGCGCTCGGCCATCGACTCGCGCAGGCCGGCCACGTCGGCGCGCTGCAGGTGGCGCAGCCCGCCGTGCACGGTGCGCAGCGAGTGCCACGAGGCGCCGGAAGCGAAGTCGCGAGCTTCGACGAGCACGGCGTCGAGGCCCGCGCAGGCCGCCTCGCGCAGCACGGCGGCGCCCGAGAAGCCGCCGCCGATCACGAGCAGGTCGCGCTCGCGCGCTGCCAGCGCGGCGAGGTCGCGCTTCAAGCGGCGGCCGGCCCCCGGAAGGCGCTCCGCAGCGCCTCGGCCGCCCGCTCGCAGGCCGCGCGCGGCGCGTCGTGATGGGTGACCAGCCGCAGCGTGCTCGCGTCCATCGCCGAGGCCAGCACGCCCTCGTCGCGCAGCGCGGAGACGACGCCGGGCGCGTCGCGCTCGGTCAGCCGCGCCACCACGATGTTGGTGCGCGGCGCCACGGGCTCGACGCCCGGGCAGCCGGAGAGCGCCTCGTACAGTCGGCGCGCGTTCTCGTGGTCTTCCGCCAGGCGCGCGCGCATGTCGTGCAGCGCGATGCGGCCGGCGGCCGCCAGCACGCCGACCTGGCGCATGCCGCCGCCCATCCGCTTGCGCAGCCGGCGCGCCTCCTGGACGAAGCCGCGGCTGCCGGCGAGCAGCGAGCCGATCGGCGCGCACAGGCCCTTCGACAGGCACACCATCACCGAGTCGGCGCCGCGCACCAGCTCGGCCGGGTCCACGCCGAGGGCGACGGCCGCGTTCCACAGCCGGGCGCCGTCGACGTGGACGCGGAAGCCCGCCTCGCGCGCCGCGTCGATCACGGCCGCGGCTTCCGCGGGCGCCTGCACGGTACCGCCGGCCAGGTTGGCGCTGTTCTCCAGCACGACCAGGCCGACCTCGTTCGCGTAATAGGGACGCGGCCCCCCGGCGGCGCGCACGTGCTCGGGCCGCAGGTGGCCGCCTTCGGCCCGCACCGGCTTCGGCATCGCGCCGAACAGGGCGGCCATCGCGCACAGCTCGTAGCGGATGACGTGGGCGCGCTCCTCGGCCAGCACCTCCTGGCCGGGGCGGGCGTGGAGGCCGATCGCGATCTCGTTGCCCATCGAGCCGGTGGGCACGAACAGCGCGGCCTCGAAGCCCAGCAGCGCGGCGGACTCGGCCTCGAGGCGGTTGACGGTGGGGTCCTCGCCGTAGACGTCGTCGCCCACCTCGGCCTCGGCCATCGCCTGGCGCATGGCGGGCGTCGGCCGCGTCACGGTGTCGGAGCGCAGGTCGACGAAGTTCTCCATGGCACCGGCCAGAGTATCAGGGCGCTGGAGCCCGCTCCTAACCGAGCAGGCCCGCCTTCTCGCGCTCCTTGAGCGCCAGCTTCTCGCGGTCCCACAGCACCAGGTCGGTCGCGGCGGGCGACGCGCCCAGCAGCTTCAGCATGAAGACCGCCTGGCCGCGGTGGTAGGTCGCGTGGTTGGCGACGTGCTGGATGAGCTGCCAGAGGCGGGCTTCGCCGGGGTTGCCGTCGAGCGTCTTGTACGCGATCCGCTGCGAGACCGCGTCGTCGGGCAGCTCCTTGAACCAGCGGGCGCGGGCGTCCTCGATCTGGCCCCAGCGTTCGCGCAGCGCGATCAGGTCGGCGAACTCGGCCTCGTCGACCCACTGGGTGGGCGAACGGCCCTGGAAGCGCTCGAGCCAGATCCACTCGGCGCCCATCATGTGGGTGAAGGTGCCGCGCACGGTGCCGAAGCTGCCCCCCAGCGGCTTCGTGAAGTCGCCGGGCGGGAGCTGGATGGCCCCCCGCAGCACCCGACGGTTCGCCCAGACCGTGTACTCGAGCAGCCGGCCGAGCGCATCCTTGTTGGTCATCTGATCGCCTCCGCGGGGAGGGCCAGATTGTAGCAATCCCCTAGAATGGGGGTTCCATGCCTCCCGCCGCCGCCACCTCGTCCCGCGAAGACGTCCTGGCCCGTTACGAGCCCGTGATCGGGCTCGAGGTGCACTGCCAGCTCCTGACCCGGACCAAGGCCTTCTGCTCCTGCCCCAACCGCTTCGGCGGCGAGCCCAACACGCTCGTGTGCCCGGTGTGTCTGGGCCTGCCCGGCGCGCTGCCGGTGCTCTCGCGCGAGGCCGTGGAGCTGGCGCTGCGGGCGGCGCTCGCCACCCGCTGCACGGTGCACGAGGTCTCGGTCTTCGCCCGCAAGAACTACTTCTACCCGGACCTGCCCAAGGGCTACCAGATCTCGCAGTACGACCAGCCGCTGGCCACCGACGGTTTCGTCGAGATCGCCGGCGGCGACGGTTCCTGGCGCCAGGTGCGGCTCGAGCGCATCCACATGGAGGAGGACGCCGGCAAGATGCTGCACGAGGGCCAGCCCTGGTCCGGCCAGCGCAGCGGCGTCGACTTCAACCGCTCCGGCGTGCCGCTGATCGAGATCGTCTCGCGGCCCGACATGCGCAGCCCGGAGGAGGCGTACGAGTACCTGACCGCGCTGAAGGCGCTGCTGCTCTACGCGGGCGTCTCCGACTGCAACATGGAGGAGGGCTCGCTGCGCTGCGACGCCAACGTCTCGCTGCGCCCGCGCGGCAGCGAGCGCTTCGGCACCCGCACCGAGATCAAGAACCTCAACTCGTTCCGCAACGTCGCCCGCGCGATCGAGCACGAGATCCTGCGCCACGCGGCGCTGCTCGACGCCGGCGAGACGATCCGGCTCGAGACCCGGCTGTGGAACGCCGACCGCGGCGAGACGGTGGCGATGCGCTCCAAGGAGGAGTCGCACGACTACCGCTACTTCCCCGAGCCGGACCTGCCACCGCTGGTGGTGTCGCCCGCCTGGGTCGAGTCCGTGCGCGCCTCGCTGCCGGAGCTGCCGGCCGACAAGCGCCGCCGCTTCGTCGCGCAGTACGGCATTCCCGACTACGACGCCTCGGTGCTGGTCCTGAGCCGCGCGGTCGCCGACTACTACGAGGCCGCGGCGCAGGCGGCCGGCAACGCCAAGGCCACGTCCAACTGGGTGATGAACGAGGTGCTGCGCAAGCTCAACGAGGACGGCCGCGAGATCGGCGCAGCGCCGGTGACGCCGCAGGCGCTGGCCGAGCTCGTGAAGCTGCTGGAGGCCGGCACCATCAGCGGCAAGATCGCCAAGGACGTGTTCGAGAAGATGTGGGCGAGCGGCGAGGCGCCGGGCGCGATCGTGGCCCGCGAGGGCCTGGTCCAGGTGAGCGACGAGTCGGCCCTGCAGCAGGCAATCGACGCGGTGCTCGCGGCGAGCCCCGAGCAGGTGGCGACCTACCGCAAGGGCAAGACCGGGACCCTCGGCTGGTTCGTCGGCCAGGTGATGAAGAAGACCGGGGGCAAGGCCAATCCCCAGGCGTTGAACGCACTCTTGAAGAAGGCCCTCGACGGGCCAGCGTGAACCGGGGCGGAACGGCCCGCCCCGGAGAGAGGAGTCGAAAGAGATGAAGAAGACGCTCGCCGCCGTCGCGGCGCTCTCGCTGGCGGCGCTCGCCGCCTCGGCCCAGGACGCGATCCCGCGCGGCAACCCGATCGCCATGGTCGGCGGCCACCCCGTGTCGATCGACTACGGGCGGCCGTCGCTGAAGGGGCGCACTCTCGATCAACTGCTCTCCCAGCTCCCGGCCGATCGCGTGTGGCGGGCGGGCGCCAACCAGGTCACCACGCTGACGACCGGGGCCGACGTCAAGCTGGGCGGCCAACTCCTCAAGGCCGGGCGCTACTCGCTCTACATCCACGCGCCGGCCGAGGGCGACTGGGCGCTGCTGCTCAACGCCCATCCCGGGGTTCCGCTGAAGGAGATCTTCGACCGCGCCCCGGACAACCTGAAGGACGAGCCGTGGCCGGTGATGGACTACGCCTCGATCAAGGACCAGGAGAAGCTGCGGGTGCCGCTCGTGGCGCAGACGAAGCCCGAGGCGGCAGTGGAGCAGTTCACGATCGACCTGGTGGCGGGCGGCGACGGCGCGCGCCTGATGATGGCGTGGGGCGACCGCGCCTGGGCCGTGGAGCTCAAGCCCGCCCGGTAAGCCGCGTTCCTCCGTCGCAACGCCCGCATGGCGCGGGCGCTCCCGTTCGTCGGGGCGCCCGCGCTTTTTTTTCGGCCGGCGGCGGCCGCCTCTATCCCCCGCAGAGAGTGGGGTTCTGCATCGCCTGACGCAGCGCGCAAATCTGGGGTCGCACGCTTCTTGCAACGCGCCTGTCGCGAAGAGCGCCACCGGCCGCCGTCGCGGCCGGCAAGGAAGCCCACCCGGCCCACGCCGAAAACTCGGGAGCGTGGTTCGGGCCCGCCCTTCACGTGTGGCCCTGATCCATGCATCCCGAGTTCTGCGCGCGACCGAACCCCGACCCTCCCAGGTCGCGCGCCCCGCACTCGCCGAGTGTCGGATTTCCCAACAGCGCGATCTGTACGGAGGTACGTATGTCGCGAACGTCGTCCTGGAAGAAGCTGGGTGCGCCCGCAGCGGCGCTCGGCGTGGCAATGGCCCTGGTTCTGGGTCTGGCCGGCTGCGCCGGCGAGACGACCGGCACCTCCACCTACAAGAACCCCGTCACCACGGTGAACGAGGGGGCAATCATCTCCGCCCAGACCCTGATCGGCTGGGCCGACGAGGGCAAGATCAACGCGCCGTTCGGCACGGCCGACCGCGTCGTGGTCGTCTCGGTCACCACTCCGGCCACGTTCGTGGCCAAGCGCCACATCCCCGACGCCGTACTGCTCAACACCGCGAGCCTGACGATGACCCGCGAAGAGGGCCTCGGCCCCGCGGCGGCAATGGTCCTGAGCGGCCCCGCGATGGACGCGCTCGTGCAACAGCTCGGCATCGACGGCCGCACCACGGTCGTCCTGACCGCGCCCAAGGCCTCGTCGGACTCCGAGTACTACCAGCTCTCGGTCGCCTACTTCACGTTCCGCTACTGGGGCTTCTCGCGCGACCGCGTCAAGATCCTCAACGGCGGCGACGACGCGTGGGAAGTCGCGGGCCAGCCGCTGACCGACGCGGTCGTGTCGGTGCCGGCTTCGACCTACAGCGTGACGGCGAACCAGACGCTCAAGGACGTCGTGCGCTACTCGGTCGGCGAAACGTTGACCATGGTCGACAACATCAACCGCGACCGCACGCTGCTCAACACCTGGCAGCTCCTCGACGTGCGCGGCTTCACCGTCTCGCCGTACCTCGCGAACACCTACCGCGGCGCAGGCGGCTACCAGTTCGTCACTTCGCGCGTCAACGGCGAGGCCGGCCGCAACCGGCTCTACCCCGACCGCAGCACGCTGGTGTCGTTGATGGCCAGCTCGTCGGTCGTGGACGGGACGGCCCCCGTGTTCCTGTCTCCCACCAAGAAGATGCTGGTCATGTGCGGCACCTCGACCAGCGCTTCGCCCACTTTCGTGCTCTTCGACGCGGTGCTGGCGGTGCCCGAGGGCGACATCGTGATGTTCGACGGATCGTCGTTCCAGTGGAACAACTACAGCGTCTCCAAGATCACCGCCGCCGGCGCCAGCCCCTCCCAGGTCGCGACCTGGGCCTTCGACGGCTTCACCCCCGGCACCTCGACCCCGCGTGCGGTGGGCACGCTGCCGGCCGCGGTCCCCGGCGAGAACCCCTTCGTGCCCGGCTCGTTCGCCTACCAGCCGACCCAGGCCGAGGCCAACCAGATCGAGACCGCCGACAAGCAGCACATGGCCGGCGGTGGCGGGTCCGGCCCCTCGACGCCTCCCCCGGGCGGCGGCGGCGGCAGCGGCTGTTAGGCCTGGTCCGCGCGGACCAGACAAGGGATTCCAGAGAAACGACGAAGGAGACAGTTCCATGACGAAATCCCGCACTGACGCCGCTGCCCTCGGGCTCGCGCTCGGGCTGCTCGCGGCTCCCGCCTGGGCCGGCGACGCGATGACGTCGCCGCCGTGGGGCGAGGACGTGGCCAAGATCACGTTCGGCGAGGAGGACAAGGGCCTGCTCGCGTTCAACTACAAGGGGCAGGTCCGCTTCACGAGCCGCGACGTCGGCTCGGGGGTCGACGGCCAGGACGCGACCAACAGCTTCGGCTTCCGGCGCAACCGCCTGGCCCTGCGCGGCGCGTGGGGCGACAAGTTCAGCCTCTACGTCCAGACCGAGTACACCGAGGACCTCAACATCGGCGCGGTCGAGGTGGCCGGCCAGAACACCGGCGCGAACTTCCAGTTGCTCGACGCGCGGATGACGTTCGACCTGCACCCGGCGTTCAAGGTCAACGTCGGCAAGTTCAAGTACAACCTCTCGCGCGAGAACCTCGAGTCGTGCGAGGACCCGCTGACCCTCGACCGCTCGCTGTTCATCCGCACCGCCTTCGCCGGCACCCGTGACACCGGCGTGGCGATCTGGGGCAACCTCTGGAACGACCGCTTCCAGTACCGCGTCGACGCCATGGAGGGCCGGTCGGCCGTGGGCGAGTACACCGCCCCGTCCTCCAACCCGCGCTATTCGGCGCGCGGCCACGTCACCCTGCTCGACGCCGAGAACGGCTACGGCTACAAGGGCACCTACCTCGGCCAGAAGAAGGTGCTGACCCTGGGCGGCGCCTTCCAGTTCGAGAAGGACGTGACCTGGACCGACACCACGTTCCGCATCCAGCCGCGCGACTACAAGGCGTGGACGGTCGACGGCTTCTTCGAGTACCCGTTCGAGAAGGCCGGCACCGTCACCCTCTCCGGCGCCTACGAGAAGGTCGACCTCGACGAGGCGTACGCCGGTGCGACGCCGGACGCCGGCTCCGTCGGAGTCAACGGCGAGAAGAACGGCTGGTACGCCAAGGCCGGCTACCTGCTGCCCAGCGCGCCGGTCCAGGTGTTCGGCCGCTACGAGAAGTGGCGCTTCGGCTCGCTGCTGGGCGTCTACGACGAGATGGTCGACTGGTACTCGATCGGCGCCCACTACTACGTCTGGGGCCAGAACCTGAAGCTGACCGGCGAGTTCGCCGCTGCCGAGTTCGAGAACCGCGCGGACTGCGACTACAAGCAGCTCGTCGTCGAGCTCCAGCTCTTCTTCTAGACCCGAACGGAAAGGATGCACGCCATGAAGAAGCTGTTCGCCGCTTTCGCCCTGCTGGCCCTGTTCGCGCTGCCGTCGTTCGCGGCCGACGAGCCCGCCAAGAACGTGCTGTCCGGCACCATCGCCTCGATCGACGGCAACGCCGTCGAGGTCACCGTCGAAGGCGAGAAGCCCGCGTGGGTGAAGAAGGGCTCGGGCGTCAAGTTCGAGGGCGGCGTGGGCAAGCTGGTCGACGTCGCCGCCACCACCGTCAAGTTCAACTCCAAGAAGGCCTCGACGCTGAAGGTCGGCGACAAGATCGAGCTCCAGAAGGGCGCCAGCGTCCCGGCCGGGTGCTGAGGAGATCGCGATGACCCGCACGTCCCTCGGGCTGGGCCTGGCCGCCGCCGCGCTGCTGGGCCTGGCGGCGCTGCCGCCGCCCGCGGCGGCAGCGCCGCCCAAGGGCGCCCCGGCGCCCGCCAAGGCGCGCACGATCGCCGAGCTGGCAACCCGCTACGACTCCAGCTCGTGCATCGAGTGCCACCAGGAGACCCACGACCAGTGGCTCCGCTCGGCCCACGCGCGCTCGATCTTCGGCACCGGCCGCACGGCATCCACGTTCAAGACGGCCGTGGTGAACGGGCTGCTGAAGTGGGAGCACTCCGGGGTCAAGACCCAGAAGGACGTCCGCGTCGAGCACCTGCAGGGCTGCACCAAGTGCCACCTGCCGCAGCTCGCCGAGGCGTCGGACGCGGTCGCCCAGGAGATCCTCAAAACGATCGACACCTGGCAGGCCGCGGCCGAAGAAGGCGACGACGACGCGACCGAGAAGGCGGCGGCTTCGCTGAAGTCGCTCAACATCAACTGCCTCGTCTGCCACAACCGCAACGCCATCATCCACAAGTGGACCGACGGCGCCCCGCAGCCGAAGACCGTCTACGGCGGCAGCAGCGAGGGCGAGCACCCCGACCCGAAGTTCCCGCACGTCGCGAAGAGCCCGGTGATGGGGGAGTCGATCTTCTGCGGGCAGTGCCACGGCCTGGGCCCCAACTTCGAGCTCCACAACCCGACCCAGTGCGCCACGGCCTACGGCAGCTACCTCTTCGCCTACGTCCCCGACGGCGGCGACAAGACCTGCCAGCAGTGCCACATGCGCGAGTCCGGCCTCGGCCACGACATGCAGAGCTTCCGCTCCGAGGTGATGGCGAAGAAGGCGCTCGACATGCACGTCGAGGCCCGCGCCTACGTCTGGCGCGACAACCAGACCTTCCGCCCGGTGGCGACCGTCAAGGTCGAGCTCCGGAACAACGCCGGCCACGGCATCCCCGATGGTTGACCGACCCCCAACCGACTGGTTCTGTCGGTCACCGCGAAAGACGTGAAGGGCAACACCGTGTTCGAGCGCGAGCGCGTGTTCATGCCGACCCCGCAGCAGCTCGGGCGGGGCGACCGCATGGGCCGCGGGCCGTACGAGAAGAGCGGCCTGCTGGCCGACACCAGCCTGCCGCCGCGCCGCACCGTCACCCAGGACTGGGAGATCTTCTTCCCCGTCGAGGAGACGGAGAACGACGACGGCGACACCGTTCGCACCTACTCCACCGATCAACTCGAGCTCGACATCCAGCTCTGGTACCAGCCGTACGGCACGCCCGACGACGACGCCGTGCTCTGGCGCCAGGAGAAACGGACCGTCAAGATCAACACCAGCGGCCTGTAGCGCGGCCCGGAGGCAATCCCGCGGCGCCCGTCCGGCCCTCACGGGCCGGCCGGGCGCCGCACCTCTTTCCGGACGGACGCGACGGGCCGAGCCGGATCAAGTCCGCGCCCTGCCATATACTGAGGAGACATATCAGGGAGGTCGCCGTGTCCAGTCGGAAGCGAGTGCCGACGCCGGGCCGCCGCGCGACGGCTCGAGTCTTCTGGACCGGGAGGAGCCAGGCGGTGCGGCTGCCCCGCGAGTTCCGCTTCCAGACGGAGGAGGTGGCGATCCACCGCGAGGGCGACCGGGTCGTGCTCGAGCCACTCGACGTGCCGCGGGACCGCAAGGGTTGGCCTCTCGCGCTCTGGCAACTGGCGGGGGCGGCGCCCTCGTTCGACCTGGGCGAACGCTCCGAGCCCCACGAGCGGGGCCCGGTCTTCGGCTCCCCGAAGGCGTAACCATCCGTCGTGCCGAAGTACCTGCTCGACACGAACATCCTGAGCTTTCACATCCGGCGGTCGTCCCCCGCCCTCCAGCGCAGGCTGCGTCGCACGCCGGTGACCGACGTCGCGATCAGCGTCGTGACGGAGATGGAGCTGCGATACGGGCTGGCGCGGAACCCTGGACTGCGGATCGCGCCGCTCGTCGAACAGGTCCTCGCCGGAATCGCGATCCTCCCCCTCACCTCCGACGTAGCTCCACGCTACGCGGAAATCCGGGCGACCCTCGACGCCCGGGGGACACCCATCGGCCCGCTGGACACGATGATCGCCGCCCACGCCCTCGCCTCGGGGTTGACGCTGGTCACCAACAACCTCTCGGAGTTCGCTCGCGTTCCCGGCCTGCGAGCCGTCGACTGGACGGCGACCACGACCCGGTCGCGCTGACGGGTCGTCTCAGCGGGGCGGAGGCGGGGGCGGAGGAGGCGGCGCTGGGCCGACATGCGCCGCCCAACGAGACTCGAAGGTGTCGCGGAGACGTTGCGCGATGACCTGGACCTGGCGGGCCTCGGGCCCCGGAGATGCGAAGGACACCTCGTAGAGCTGGTCCTGGTCCGGGTCGTACACGCGGCCCGCCTGCGGGTTGGTCCGCAGGAACAGCTCGGCTCCCGCCACGCTTCTCTCGCGCAGGTCGCGCTGCCGAATGCCCGGCGGCAGCGCGGCGACCAGTCGGCGCAAGTCCTCGAGCGCGCCGGGCTCCAGGCGGCCGGGCTGCTCGAGTTCGTGCGCCTCGGCCCAGGAGCGCCCGTCCGGACACACGTACGCCGACCACCGCTGGGTGTCGGGGCTGTTGAAGCGCACTTCGACGATCGCCTGGACGCTCGGGCACGGGCGGGTTCGATCCGCGATCGAGTGGGACGGGGCCTGGGCCATCGCGGGCCCGGCAACACACGTGAGGACGAGGGTCGCACGGACCTGGCGAAGAGCGGGCATGGCAGATAGCCTAGAGCGCACCCTCCCTCCGGCGCAAGGCTTTCGCGGCTGACTGGGGTCTCGGTGGCACCGCTCCTGCTGTGTTTTCCCACGTGGGACGGCCCGGGGCGAGGTTCCGCGCGGTCGTGGCGGCGCTGCTGGCGCTCGGCGGGGCGGCCTGTGTGCCGGCCCCGGGCCGGACAGCCGCGAGTCCCGCGAACGGGGAGGCCTGCCTCGACTGCCACCAGGGCATCGAGCACGCGTCGGCCTCGCACTCGGGCTGCGTGTCCTGCCACGGCGGGGATCCCGTAGCCAAGACCAAGGACGCAGGCCATCGCGGCATCTACGGGCTCTCCAACGCCTCGTTCGCCGGGCGCTGGGAGAAGGGCTGCGGCGGCTGCCATCGCCACCAGGTCGAGCGCGTGCGCAGCAGCCCGATGTACACGAACGCCGGGATGATCCGCCAGATCCAGGCGACCTGGGAGGGCGAGGCGAAAGGCGTCGACTTCGCTTCGGTCGCCGGCAAGAGCTTCGACCCGAAGGGACACCCGATCGAACTCCGGGGCGTCGGCCAGCTCGACCACCTCTCCGGCGAGCTGTACCGGAAGTTCTGCGCCCGCTGCCATGTCGCCCGTCAGAACGACGCCCTCGACGGCGCCGGGCACCCCGCGGGTTGCGCGGCCTGCCACTTCCCCTACTCCGAGGGCGCCACGTACCGCGGCGGCGACCCGACGATGCGGGGCAAGAGCCCGTTCAGCCGCACCCACGAGATGCGCGGGCTGCCGCCGATGGAGGCGTGCCTCGCCTGCCACCAGCGCAGTGGCCGCCACGCGCTGTCCTACCAGGGCCTGATCGACGGCAACAACGGCCTGGTGCCGACCCGCAACGGCGGGCCCGGGCCGATCCCCGGCAGCGACGAGCGCTCGTTCAGCCACATCGCGCCCGACGTGCACTTCGCGGCCGGCATGGAGTGCATCGACTGCCACACCGCGCGCGAGGTGATGGGCGACGGCTACCTCTCGCCCGACCTGGCGGCGGCGCTCGAGGTGCGCTGCGAGGACTGCCACGGCGACGGCCAGCGGCGGCCCCGCTTCGCCGAGGTCGCCCGCGAGAGCGATCCCCCGGTCGTGGAGTCGAAGCAGTACGCCGTGCGGATCGGCATCGGCGAACGGGTGGCGCTGACCAGCCGCGACCGCATGTTCTCGAACGTCGTCCTGCGCGACGGCGAGGTGGTGCTGTTCACCAAGCGCGAGGGCAGGCGCCTGGTGAGCCCGGTGATCGCCGGCAGCCCCGAGCACCGCATCGCCGGCCACCAGCGGCTGGCCTGCTCGACCTGCCACTCGCGCAGCGTCGTCCAGTGCTACGGCTGCCACACGAGCTACGACAAGCGCGGCACCGGCTTCGACTTCGTCAACAACCAGGACACGGTCGGCTTCTTCAGCGAGACCGAAGACGTGCGCACGCTGTACCCGTTCCCGCTGGCGCTCGACCGCAACGGGCGCATCTCGCCGGTGACGCCGGGTTGCCAGACGTTCGTGACGGTGATCGAGGGCGACGGCTCCCGCTCGCTCGACGACCAGGTCCTGAACTACAAGGGCAGGCCGCAGCTCCGCTTCGCGCCGTTCTTCGGCCACAACACGGGGCCGAAGGCGATCGGTTGCGCGGAGTGCCACGGCAACCCGCAGTTCTTCGGCTTCGGCCAGCACGTGATCGAAGACGGCGCGCCGCGCGGCACGCTCCTGTGCGAGAAGAACCCGAAGAAGCCGCTCGACGGGTTCCTGGCGATGGAAGAAGGCCGCGTGGTGTCGCACGCGGCGATCACCCGCGAGGGCTCGCGCCCGCTGGACCACGACGAGGTGCGGCGCGTGCTCGCGGTCAACCTGTGCCTGCCCTGCCACCCGCGGGCGGACGATCCCGTGTACCGCAAGCCGCTCCGGCTCGAGGACCTGGACGATGCGACGCACCGGCGCGCTCTCGATCGCCTGCGCTAGCGCCCTCGCGCTGGCGTGGGTCCAGGCCGCGCCGCTGCCCGCGGCGCCGGAGGGCGGCGCTTCGACTCCGGACCCGCGATCGACCGCCTGCCTCACCTGCCACGCATCGGCCGCGGGCGCGCTGACGGGCCCGATGGCGACCCGTGCGGACGAGCGCGGCTTCGCCCACCGCGCGTTCGGGCTGGTGGAGGGCGAGCGCTTCTTCGAGCAGTCGTGCAGCGGCTGCCACGTGAGCGCCTGCTCCGACTGCCACGGCACCGCGGCGCATCCCGTCGGCCGCCCTGGCGACGAGGCGTGCCTGCGCTGTCATCGCGGTGACTCGGTCGGCGCTGCCTACCACGGCCGCGCCCCGCGCGAAGACCACCCACGCTATCAGCGCGGGCCGCAGGGCGAAGCGGGCGAGCACTACCTGAAGATGCTGCCCGACGTGCACCAGGAGCGGGGCATGGCGTGCGCCGACTGCCATCGCATGGGCACGCACGGCCACGACGCGAAGACGTCGACTCGCGGCTGCCGCGACTGCCACCCCGCACCGGACCCGAAGGTGCCCGAGCACGCGATCGGCGCGCATCTCGAGAAGATGCGCTGCTCGGCGTGCCACGCGGCGTGGGCGGCCCAGGAGTACGCGACGGTCCTGGTCAGGCCGCGCACCGAGGCGCAGCGGGAGGCGTTCGCGGTGCTGCCCGAGATCGGCGAGTGGCGGCGCAGCGCGGCCCACCGTCGCCAGGACGCGCCGCCGCTCGGCCTCGACGCGGACGGCCTGGTGGCGCCGATCCGGCCAAAGCACCAGCTCTTCGCGACCGACTCCTCGCGCGGCTGGGAGAACCGGCCGCTGGCGGCCGAGTGGGTGCCGTTCGAGCCTCACACGGTGCGCGCCGGCACCGTCGCCTGCGGCGGCTGCCACGACCAGCCGCGGCGCTTCGTGCTGGAGGCGGACGCCGACCGCATCCTGCGTCCGGACCTCGACGGCCTGGCGCTGCGCTCGTTCTGGAACCGCGAGGGCCAGGCCGTGCGCGGCGGCGCGTTCCTGCCCGGCCCGCGCCACGCCGCGATGAACCGCAAGACCCCCGTCTACCTCCGCGAGACCCTGAGGCAATGGCAGAGACTGCTCGCCGCACAGCGCTCCGCGCGCTGATCGCCTCCCTGCTGGGGGGCGTCGCCGTCTGGCGTTACCTGACCCCGCGCTCGCGCGGAGGCGCGCAGACGCTGGCCGCGGTGCCGCTCGCCGACGTGCCCGTGGGCGGCGCGCTGGTGCTGCCCCAGCACCGCTGCGCCGTGCTGCGCACCCGCGACGGGGTCAGCGCGATCGACCTCACCTGCACCCACCTCGGCTGCCAGGTCGTCGGCACCCGGGCCGGCTTCTCCTGTCCCTGCCACGGCAGCCGCTTCGACTCCCGCGGCCGCGTGCTCTCCGGCCCGGCGCCTTCGTCGCTGAAGCCGCTGCCGGCCGTCGTCGAGGGCGACACCGTGCGGGTGCTGAGGGGCTGATGCTCTCCGACCTGGTGCGCCACCTGTTCCCGCGCCGCGTGCGCGAGGCCGACCTCTCGCTGCGCTACACGTTCTGCCTCGGCGGCCTCGCCTTCACGAGCTTCCTGGTGCTCTCCGTCAGCGGCCTGCTGCTGCTCTTCTACTACTCGCCTTCGCCCGGCACGGCGTACGCGTCGATCCTGTTCCTCGAGCAGGAGGTGCCCGGCGGGGCGTTCCTGCGCAGCCTGCACCGGCTCGCCTCGCACGCCCTGCTGCTGCTGCTGGCGCTGCACACGCTGCGGGTGATCCTGACCGGCGCCTTCCTGCGCCCGCGAAGGTACAACTGGGTCGTCGGCTGCGCGCTGTTCGCGCTGTGCGTGTTCGAGGCCTACACCGGCTACCTGCTGCCGTTCGACCAGCTCGCGTACTGGGCCACCCAGACCGGCATGGAGCTGCTGCGACAGATGCCGCTGGGCGAAGCGGCGCGGGCGGCGCTGGTGCCCGACCACGTCGGCGGCCCGCTGACCCTGCTGCGCTTCTACGCGCTGCACGTCGCTCTCGTGCCGATGGCGATCCTGTCGCTGACCATGCTGCACTTCTTCGTGATCCGGCGGCAGCGCGGCCTGCTGCCCTGGCTGTGAATGCGATGACCGACCCGACGCCCGACCGACCCGACGCCGCCCGCGGGCGGTACGTCGACTCCTCGCCCCACTTCCTGCGGCCGGTGACGCGCACCGCGATCGCGGCCAGCGTCGCGCTGATCGTCGGCGCGCTGTTCGTGCCGGCGCCGCTGGAGGCGCCGGCCGACGCCGGCCACGCGCCCAACCCCGCCAAGTCCGCGTGGTTCCTGCTGTGGATCCAGGAGCTCGTCAGCTACGACACCCGCCTCGCCACCCTCGTGCTGGTGGGCTTCGCGCTGCTCGTCGCGCTGCCGTACCTGCCGTGGAAGCCGGTCGAACAGGCGCGATGGCTGCCCCGGGAGCAGCGCGGGCTGGGGCTCGCGGTCGTGCTGGCGGCGCTCGCGATCCTGGTCCTGACGGCGGTGGGGTTGTGGTTCCGCGGCCCGGACTGGCGGCTGCTGTGGCCCGGATGACGCGACTCCGCGCGCGCCTCGCCGCGGCGCTCGCGCTGTGCTCGCTGGCGCTGCTGGCCACCGCCTGCGCCAGCCCGCGGCGGGCCAGCGCGGGTCAGCCGCGCTGTCTCGACTGCCACGCCGTCCACAACGCGGACGCGGGTACCTGCGTCACCTGCCACCGCGGCGACCCGGCGGCGACGCGCGCGGTGCTCGCCCACCGCACGTTGCTGCGCGGCCCGGCCGCCGCCCATGCCTGGCCGCAGGGCGAAGCCGTCCGTCTCGGGAACGCGACGATCGAGCGCGCGGCCTGCCGTCGCTGCCACGTGATCGGCGGGCGCGGATCGAGCGTCGGCGCCTCGCTCGATCGCGTCGTCCACGGCCGCGAGCAGGCAGCGCTGCGGGACTCGATCCGCGCCCCGGTCGACAACATGCCCGACTTCGGCCTCGACGAGGTCGCCACCGACCGCGTGATCGCCGCGCTGCTCGCCCAGGCTCCACGCGTCGTCGCCGATCCCTCGTACCGGGTGTGGTTCACCGACGAAGCCGAGCGCGAGCCCGGCGCGTTCGAGCGCCACTGCGGCGGCTGCCATCGACTGCTGACGGCCGACGGCCCGCTGGGCGTGTCGAGCGCCGGGCCGCACCTGGCGGGGCTCTTCACGGAGTTCCACCCGAAGACGGCGCCCGGCGACGTGGCGTGGACACCGACGCTGCTGCGCCGCTGGCTCGACAACCCGCGCGCGCTCCGGCCCGCCACCCCGATGCCGCGCCCGGTTCTGACCGCCGACGAGGTCGACGAGATCCTCAGGGCTCTTGGCTCCGGCCCCGCCCCTCCTGCGTCTGTTCCGGATTCGCGCTGAGGCAACCGCGGCCAGCACGTCGCTCACCGTCTCGCCGTCGAAGACGCCGAACGCCCAGATGTCGGCGCGCTTGTCGACCGTCTTGCCCCGCGCCTGCTCGGGCGACATGTATGCGGCGGTGCCGAGGATCGCGCCGGCCTGGGTGCCCGGCCGACACATGAGTCGTCATGGAATCCCGGGCTGCCGCGCGGGCAAGCGCCGGACGGATCGCTACCTGCAGTCGCCCTTGCCGGGCTACGTGCGGGCCAGGTCGCGGACCCAGCCGCCCATGGCCTGTCGCACCTCGTCCCACCCGAGAGGCCAGAGCATCTCCGGCATCGGCTCGGCCTCGGCGTCGTCGAAGTAGCCGAGGGCGAAGAGGACGTGGCCGACGTCGTCGATGCCGAACTTCGCCCGATAGCACTCCAGCAGCGCGGCCAGCGGGCGATGGCGAGTGGCCAGGACGTAGAGGTCGACGAAGTCCTTCCGCGAGCCCCGCTGCGCAGCGGCCGAGAGCTTCATGGCTGCCAGGTCGTCGAGGGAGAGCAGCCGGGCGGGCGGGACCGCAGCCGCGATCGGCGGCGCGAGAGGTGGGTAGCGGTACTCGAGGAAGCTGACGCGGACACCGTCGATCGTGGCGTGCAGCGTGCCGCGTTCGACGCCCGTGACCGTCAACTCGACGCCAGCGGCCCGGAGGCCGGCTGCCAACTGCATCGGTTCGCCCAGAGGGGCGTCGACGAACCAGTCGAAATCAACCGAGCGGCGATGCGCGTACACGAGCGCGAGTGCCGTTCCGCCGCCGAGCAGGAAGCCTCGCTCGGCGATTGCGGCCGCGCTCGCGCGTAGCACGCGGCGCTGGACCTCGGGCAGGGCGGCGAGCGGATCAGCCTCGGGCGGCACGTTCGCCCCAGGGTTCGCCGCGGCGGTCGGCGATCCAGCGGCCGACTTCCGAGGCGTCGAGGTCGAGCACCAGTTGCCAGAACCGCAGCCTCTGCGGGCTCATCCCGCGGCCCCTGTGGCGCTCGATCCAGGCCCTCAACCCGGCGTCGCCGACCTGGGCGCGCACCCATCGCCCCGCGTTCCAGCCGCCCGCGGTCAGCACCCGACCGACGACGAACTCGCGATCGCGCTCCCAGTCGACCCGGCTCGCGTCGCAATCCCAGAACAGGCTCGAGATCGAAGGCGGCAGCGCTGTTCCAGGCACGGGGCAGGTCATGGAACATGCTAACAGGCCGCCCCGCGGCGCTGCCCCGGGATCCGTCATGGGCGAGCAGGCGCGCAAACAGCCACCAGAACGATCGCCGGGACGGCCAGTAGCGATTCCCGTTGACGAATTACGGTCATATGCCCATATTGAGACCGTAGGAGCGGGCCCGCACCGGCCGCTCGGAGGGACCGGATGTTGCTGGTCCGCTGCGATCGAAGCGTGCCCGGGCCGGTCGAGGAGGCGCTGCGCGCCCCGCTCGACCACCTCGATCCCGAGCAGGTGGAGACGGTCCTCAAGGGCACGCTCGAGCGGGGAGACCTGTAGGGAGGGCGGAAGAATGGCGACTCGAGTCGGCATCATCATCTGCGACCGCTATCGTTCC
This sequence comes from Acidobacteriota bacterium, assembly GCA_011526565.1. GTDB lineage: Bacteria > Acidobacteriota > Vicinamibacteria > Fen-336 > Fen-336 > WYBL01. The sequence goes on from WYBL01000106.1 coordinate 48,985, forward strand.
TGCGCCGGGGGCAAGTGCCTGCGCGCGCTGCGCGAGCGGGAAGGCGCCTTCGCCCGCTACGCCGGCGAGGAGGTCGAGCTGGTCGGCTTCACGAGCTGCGGCGGCTGCCCCGGCGGCAACGTCGAAGACGCGCCCGCCGAGATGAAGAAGAACGGCGCCCAGGTCGTGCACCTGGCCACGGGGCTCGTGGTCGGCTACCCGCCGTGCCCCCACATCGACGCCTTCAGGCGTTTCATCCCCGAGAAGTTCGGCCTCGAGGTCGTGGTCGGCACCCACCCGATCCCGGAGAAGTACCGCATCACCCATTCCCGGCTGGGCACCTGGGACGACCCGGCCTGGGAGCCGCTGCTGGCCCCGACGCTCGCGGACGAACGCACCCGCAAGGCCTACGACTGACAGGAGACATCATGAAGATCTGCATCCCGACCGAAAGCGGCCTCGGCCTCGACGCGGCGATCGCCGGCCACCTCGGCCGGGCCCCGTTCCTGACCCTCGTCGACACCGAGACCGGCGGCTGCGAGGTGGTGCACAAGGACCCCCACGCGCCGCACGCGTGCGCGCCCGTCGAGCTGCTGCGGGGCCGGGTCGAAGCCGTCGTCTGCAACGGCGCCGGCCGCGGCGCGGTCGCGAAGCTGCTCTCGGCAGGCATCCCCGTGCTGGTGACCCGCGCGACCCGCGTCGACGAGGCGCTGCGGGCCGTGCGCGAGAGCGCGCTGCCGACGCTGTCCGTCACCGACGCCTGCGGCGGGCACCACGGCGAGCCTCGCCACGGCGGCGACCACGGCGGCGGCTGCCACCGCCACGCCTGAGATGCCGCGTCCGCCCTGCCCGCGCCGGGTCGCCCGGCCGCCGCTGTGCGACTACTTCAAGCCGCGCGGCGTGCCGATGACGGCGCTCGAGGAAGTCACGCTCAGCGTGGACGAACTGGAGGCATTGCGCCTCGCCGACCTCGAGGGGCTGTACCAGGACGCGGCGGCGGAACAGCTCGGCGTCTCGCGCACCACGTTCGGGCGCGTGGTCGAGGCGGCGCGGCGCAAGGTGGCCGAGGCGCTGGTCCTGGGCAAGGCGCTGCGCATCGCGGGGGGCGCCGTCGCGTGGACGGGGCTGCGCCACTTTTCGTGCGGGACATGCGGGCACGAGTGGTCGCTCCCGCAGGGCGGCGGACGGCCCCGTGCCTGTCCGGCTTGCGGCAGCGCCGAGTTCCGCCGTCTCGACCGCGGACCGCTCGACGGTCGCGGCGCCAGGAGCGGCGACGTGCGGTAGCGCAGGCCTGCCGTGGAGGCTGGCGATGAGCGAGCTGGCGTGGATCGTGATCGGCGGCCTGGCGATGAGCGCGCTCGCCCTCGTCGGCGGCTTCACCCTGCTGCTGGGCGAAAGCGCCCAGGCACGACTCGTGCGCCCGCTGGTCGCCTTCTCCGCGGGTTCGCTGCTCGGGGGCGCGCTGCTGCACATGATCCCGGCAGCCGCCTCCCTCGACCCCGGGGCCGTGGCCCCGTACCTGTGGGTGCTCGCGGGCTTCACCGTCTTCCTCGGCCTCGAGCAGTTCCTCCACTGGCACCACTGCCACCACGGCAGCGCGACCTGCCAGAAGCCGCTCACCTGGCTGATCCTGCTCGGCGACGGGCTGCACAACTTCCTCGGCGGCCTCGCCGTCGGCGCGGCGTTCCTCGCCGACGTGCGGCTGGGGCTGACGACGTGGCTGGCGGCGGCGGCCCACGAGGTTCCGCAGGAGCTGGGCGACTACGCGATCCTCGTCCACGGCGGCTGGTCGCCTCGCAAGGCGCTGCTGTTCAACTTCCTCTCGGCGCTCACTTTCCTGGTCGGGGGCCTGGTCGCCTGGAGCCTCGCCTCGCGCTTCGACACCACCCTGCTGATCGCCTTCGCCGCCGGCAACTTCGTCTACATCGGGGCCTCCGACCTGGTGCCGGAGGTCAACCGGCACCGCGAGCCGGCGACCAACGTGATCCACTTCGGCTCGTTCGTTGCCGGCGTCGCGCTGCTGGCCGCGATCCGCCTCGCGGGAGCTTGAGCGACGACCACGGAGCTCGTGTTCGGCCCGGTGCCATCGCGGCGGCTCGGCCGCAGCCTCGGCGTCAACCACGTGCCGCGCAAGCACTGCAGCTACTCCTGCGTCTACTGCCAGGACGGCCGCACGACGACGCTGGAGCTGGAGCGCGTCGCGTTCCACCCGCCGGAGCAGGTGATCGAGGCGATCGAGCGCCGGGTCGCCGCCTGCCGCGCGCGCGGCGACGCGATCGACTACGTCACGTTCGTGCCCGACGGAGAACCGACGCTGGACCTCCACCTGGGCGAGATGCTGAGGGCGATCGATTCGCTGGGGGTACGCCGCGCCGTGCTCACCAACGGCTCGCTGCTGTGGCGTGACGACGTGCGCGCGGAGCTCGCCGCCGCCGACCTGGTTTCGATCAAGGTCGACGCCGTCGACGAGCGGGCCTGGCGCCGGGTCGACCGGCCGAGCGGGGTGCTCGCCCTGGAAGTCGCGCTCGACGGCATCCGCCGGTTCGCGGCGGAGCGGCGCGGCAGCCTGCTGACCGAGACGATGCTCGTGCGCGGGCTCAACGACGCGCCCGCATCCGTCGAGGGCGTCGCCGCGTTCCTGGAGACGCTGCGCCCGGACGTGGCCTACCTCGCGGTCCCCACCCGCCCGCCCGCGGAACCCGAGGTCGACGCGCCCTGCGAGGCGACGCTGGTCGCCGCGTTCGAGACGCTGGCGGCCCGGCTGCCGCGGGTGGAGCTGCTCGCCGGGGACGAGAGCGGCCCGTTCGGCCGCAGCGGCGACGCGGTGACCGACCTGCTCGCGATCCTCGCGGTGCACCCGATGCAGGAGCCGGCGGCGCGGCGCTACCTCGCCGAAGGCGGCGACGGGCCGGGGCTCGAGTCGCTGCTCGCCAGCGGGCAGGTGGTACGCGTCGCGCACCGAGGCCGCCTCTTCGTGACGCTCGGCCTGAGCCCGGTCCGGGCACTGGCCACCGCGAGGACGCCATGACCGCCCGTCACGTTCGACCCGTCGCCCTCGCCGCCGCCCTGGCCTTCACCGCGGCCTGTCTCGTCGCCGCGGCGATCGGGCTCGCGCGCGCAGGGCGCCCGCCCCTGACCGTGACGGTCGTCGCGTTCAACGACCTCCACGGCCAGCTCGACGGCGCAGACCTGCGCTGGGACGGCGCGCCCGCGGGCGGCATCGCCTTCCTGGCGGCTCACGCGCAGGCGCTGGCCCGCGACGAGCGTCACCGCGTGCTCGTCTCCGTCGGCGACAACGTCGGCGCCAGCCCGCTGGCTTCGGGGCTGTTTCACGACGAACCCACGATCGAGGCCCTGAACGCCCTCGGGCTCGCCGCCAGCGCCACCGGCAACCACGAGTTCGACGAGGGCC
>WYBL01000107.1 GCA_011526565.1 Acidobacteriota bacterium
CCTGACCCGACACGGCCGAGGCGGCGAGGTTCGCTTCGGGATCTTGGCCTGCATCCGGCTCCTCCCGAAGCAGGCCGTGGCGGCGAAGGTGCCTGCCGATGCGGCGGATCGCGCGTGCGAGCAGCGCGCACCGCTGACGTCGAGAGCGAGCTGTTTCCAGCGGCCTCCGACCTGTGCCTGCTGGTGCGTGATCACATCCGGCGCGAGGACGCGGTGTTGCAGCCGCTGCTCGTGCGCCTCGCGGATGTGCCGGGTCCCGGGGAGCCGGGGTAGGTCTCGGCGGCGAGTCCGACGACCGCACCGCGGCCTCGGCACAGCGACGCCAGGTGGGAATCAGCCGAGGCTCAAGGCGGGATCCGCGCCGGATCGACGTCGTAGAGGTGGGCGAGGCGCTCGACGGTGAGCCACTCGTCAGGTACTCCGGCGCCGACGAGGCGCCCGCCCTTGAGCAGCGCCACCCGCTGCGCGACGTGGCGCGCGTGGTCCGGGTGGTGGGTCGACATCAGCACTCCGATGCCGCGCCGGCCGAGCGCCGCGATCTCGTCGAGCACGCGGAGCTGGTTGCCGAAGTCGAGGCTGGCGGTGGGCTCGTCCATGACGAGGATCCGTGGTTCCTGGGCCAGTGCGCGGGCCACCAGCACGAGTTGGCGCTCGCCGCCTGACAGCTCGCTGTAGACGCGCGGCGCGAGGGCCGCGACGCCCAGCGACGCGAGCGCCTCGAGTGCCCGCGCGTGGTCCCCCCGCGACGGGACGCCGAGCGGCGGCAGGTGCGCGGTGCGGCCCATCAGCACGACGTCGAGGGCCGTGAACGCGAACACCCCCGCGTGTGCCTGCGGCACGTAGGCCAGCGTGCGCGCGAGCTGCCGGCGCGACCAGTGCGCGAGCGGACGCCCGTCCAGCTCGACCGCCCCCGCAAGCGGCGGCAGCCAGCCGAGCAGGGTGCGGAACAGCGTGGTCTTGCCCGCACCGTTGGGCCCGAGCAGGGCGACGATCTCGCCGGCCGCAAGGGAGAGCGTCACGTCGTGGCCAACGGGGTGGTGCGGGTACCCGAAGTCCAGGGCCCGCAGGTCGAGCAGGCTCACCACACCCTCCGTGCGCGGGCGAGGAGCCAGAGGAAGAACGGACCGCCGGCGAGCGCCGTGAGCACGCCGAGCGGGATCTCGGTCGATGCCGCGGTGCGGGCCACGGTGTCGGCGGCGAGCACGAACACGGCGCCGAGCACGAGCGACATCGGCAACAGGCGCCGGAAGTCGGGCCCGACCAGCATCCGCGCCACGTGCGGCACGACCAGCCCCACCCAGCCGACGAGGCCCGAGATGGAGACGACGGACGCGGTCATCAGCGTCGCCGCGGCGACGAGTCCCGCGCGCAGCCGCCCGGGCGACACTCCCAGCGCGAGCACCTCCTCGTCCGGCAGGCTCAGCAGGTTGACGCGCCAGCGCAGCAGCGCGAGCGGCACCAGTCCGAGCAGCACGCCGGGCGCTGCGCTGCGCACGTCCGCGCCGGTGACGGCGACGAGGCCGCCGAGCAGCCAGTACGTCATCGCCGGGAGTTGCGTGTTCGGGTCGGCAAGGATCTTGAGCAGCGAGATGAAGGCGCCGGCCACAGTGCCGACGGCGACGCCGGCGAGGACGAGCACGAGCACGGGGTCGTGGCGGCGGACGCGAGCGGCGATCGCCAGCACCATCGCGACCGCGGCGAGACCACCCGCGAACGCGAAGGCCTGGACGAGGGCGACAGGCAGGCCGAGGTAGATGCCGACCAGCGCACCGAGGCCCGCGCCGGCCGACACGCCGAGCATGTCGGGCGAGACGAGCGGGTTGCGGAACATGCCCTGGTAGGCCGCGCCGGCGGCCCCGAGCGCAGCCCCGACCAGGATCCCGGCCAGCACCCGCGGCAGGCGGAGGTTCCAGACGACCGTCGCGACCGCGTCGGGAACGCCGCCGCCTCCTGCGGGGCCGTTCACGAGCGTCGCGAGGACGGCGGACGGCGAGAGCGGGTACTTCCCCACCGCGAGCCCCGCGAGAACGAGCAGCCCGAGCAGCGCCATCGCCGCTCCCGCGGCGGCCAGGCCCGCTCGGCCCGGAGCCGGGGCCCCGCTCACGCGCGGCCGGCGAGCAGACGGTCGAGTCGCGCCGCGGTGAGATCGATGCGGTAGAAGCTCGAGTAGAAGCTCCGTACCTCGTCGCGCAGGCCGCTCGCGGCGCCGGGTGCCAGGCTCCGCGCGAGCCACAGCACGCCGAGCAGCCGGTTGACACCCGGGGGTGTGTCCAGCCAGCCGAAGGGCAAGGACGGCGCGCACAGCACGCGCCTGTCACGCACCGCGCTCATGCTCCGCCACAGCGGGTCGCTGGCGATGCGGCCAGCGAGCGCGCGGTCCTGGGTGACGACGACCTCGGGGTCCCACGCCAGCACCTGTTCGAGCGAGACCCGCGAGATGCCGCCGCGGCCGGCGGCGGCGGCCACGTTGAGGGCCCCGGCGACCTCCAGCACCTCGGCGTTGATCGAGCCGCCGAGCGCCGTCTCCAGCCCGTCCAGCCCGCGCGCGATGTACACACGCACCGCGCCCCCTGACGCGCGCACGCGGGCGACCTCCGCGAGCATCCGCTCCACCTCGCGAGCCAGGCGAAGACCGCGCTCGGGCACCCCAAGCGCCGTGGCGGCCTCCCGGAGCAGGCGCGGGCTGTCGGCGAGCCGGCCCTCGAGCAACTCGACGCGCAATCCTGTCTGCTCCCGCACCCGTGCGACGGCGCTCGCGTGGGTGGCATCGACGGTGCCGACGTCGAGCACGAGGTCCGGCTTCAGTTGCAGCAGCGTCTCGAGTGGAACGGTCGTGCCGCGGCCGGCAAGCCGGCCGAGAACGGGCAGGCCCGCGCCGGGCAGCCCGATCCACTCGAGCGCTTCGGGCTCGAGGCGGCTCGGCCAGCCGAGTAGCGCCTCGGGGGCGAGCACGTGGACGAGCACCGCGGCAGGCGGTCCGGCCACGAACACCCGTGCGACACGGGTGGCGGACGCGCGCGCGTTGGCGCGCCACGCCCCTGCGAATGGCAGGGCCGCGGCCGATGCGAAGAACGAACGACGAGTGAACATGCCGGACATTGCCGTTACGGTCGGGATGCTACAACGCCCTCACGGGCCCGGCGAAGACAGTGCTGCTCCCCGCAGTCGAACGGGCGCCACTCGCCGCGGACGAGCACCGCCAGCCCACGAGCGTCTGAGCGGCGAGCACGGACAGCCCGCAGCGCGGGCCGATGGCCGAGCTCGCGGCCAGCATGCGCGCCTCGCGAGCCCGGAACGAGGGTAAGCTGACCTTTTCCATCGAGGACGAGTCACGTGGAGACACCGCGCGCGTCCGCATTGCCGGCTTCGACCAGGCGCTGGCGGAGGGAGATGGGCGTGACCTGCAGGGTTCATCAATGGTTGGGCGCGAGCGCGATGGCGCTCGTGCTGTTTCCTCATGGGGCTCTCGCCGCCGCTGACGCGACGCGGCTCAGCGCCGACGCACTGCACGCCGAGTTCGAGAAGGACCCGGTAGCCACCGAGGCGAAGTACGCCGGACAGCGCGTGGTGGTGAGCGGCCGATTCAATCCCACGTTCCCGAGGACCCAGTTCTCGATGGTCGGTGAGCAGGGCCTGAACTTCGTGAACTGCGAGGAGACGCCCGCACCGTTGCTGGCCGCGAAGGCACAGATCGCCGAGGGCACCCTCGTCGAGGTCGCCGGCACGCTGCGCTTCCGGAAGCTGGGCACGCTGCACTTCTTCGACCTGCAGGGCTGCACGCTCGAGAAGCGCGAGCCCGTTGTCGCGCGCGCCACCGCGACGACCGCCGTGCCCACGCCCAAAGCGTGCGATCTGGTCACGCTCGAAGAGATGCGAGCTGCCGTGGGCGCTGACGTGCAGCCCGGGCGTGCCGGGGCGCCTGATGGCACGGACGACGATCGCGGCTGTCAGTGGAAGGCGGGGAGCACGACGTATGAGTTCTACCTGGTCGAGGACGCGGCCAACGTCCCGTCACGCTTCGAAACGACGAAGCAGTCGCCGGGGACCGTCCCGCTGTCGGCGATCGGCGACGACGCCTTCTGGGTCGCGAAGCCGCGCATCCTGCAGGCCCGCGTGGGACCGTTCCTGATGATCAGCGGCGGATGGGGCGAGGGCATGGCAGGCCTCATCGCCGCGCAGACCACGGCCCACGGTGCGGTGACGCGGCTTCAGGGCGTGCTCGCGCGCCGGGCCGGACAGCCGTGGCTCGACGCCTGCACGCTCCTCACCCAGGCGGAGGTGGACACGGTTCTCGGTCGCGCCGCCCGCGCGGGCAGCCTCTCCGCCGCACCTGCGGCGGGCGCCGCATGCACGTTCGCGCTCACCGGCCCCGACGCCGCCCCCCTGGAACGGCTCGCGGCCGCCAGCGTGACGACCTTCCCCCTGAACGGCGGACCGTTCGCGTCTGTCAAGGACTGGGGCGCCATGTTGGAGGCGAGTTCCGTCGCGGAGATGCCGGGAACCCTCTTCTCGGATGCCGCAGGATCCGCGCAACTCGCCTTCGAGAAGGGCGGCTTCCTCATCGTCATCGGCACCGCGGCGTCGGATGCGGCAAAGGCGCGACAGCAGGCGATCGCGCTCGCGAAGCTGGCGGCGCCCCGGGTTCACTGATCCCGGCGAGGTCTCGGGCGATGCTCGTACGCCCGGTAGGTGCCGCGAGCGACGGCGTGGAGCGACAAGCCGGGCATCCGACCCAGTGTGACGGCAGCGGGGGAGAAGAGCGTGAGCAATGACGACGGCAAGACCCCGAACCCGCCCGTGTCGAATCGACGCGCGCCAGGTTGCCTCTCGATCCTGGTCCTCGGCATCGTGGGCCTGGTGACTCTACCGGGCTCCACGGCGAGGGCGGCACGCCGCAGTATCGAGCCAGGCATGTCGGTGGAGCAGGTGATCGAGCGATCGGAAGGCTGGAACTCGTGCAGTGTGACTGCGGGCCCAGAGGCCGAGCCTGTCAGATCGGTGCGGGTTGCGGCCCGAGCCTTCCTGGTGACCGGTGAGAAGGAAGGCCGTGGCTTCCCTGGCAGCGCTGAGATGGCCAAGGCTCTTGCTGCCGAGATGCGACAGGTCAACAGCGAGTGGAGGATGACTCTCGGCTATCTCACCGTGCTGCCGAAGCGAATCTACTTCGACGTGACGTTCTCGCCGGATGGACGCGTGGTCCGCGTCTCGGAAACGAGCTGGGGCAGGCTCAACTGAAGCACCGAGTCGGGCCGACCCGAGGCAGGCAGGGCTCCGGAGCGGGCCGCATGATGCACGCGAAGAGTGGCTCGGACAGGCCGGCAGCCGCCGCAGGCCGCGCTCGACCCGGGCTCCACCCGGGGCGTTGTCGCCCACCGCTACGCCGAGGTCGAGGCTGTCTTCGCGAGGCCTGTGCGCGCACTCCGCCGTGGCCGGGGTCCTGGCGTTCTCCATGACATCCGTCATGTGGGCGCGGTGTGCGGCCCGGTAGGGTTCCGGGCCATGGACCCCGCCCGCTTCGATCTGGCCCGTTGCCGTCAGGACGAGGTGATCGCTGCTGTGGAGGCGCTGGAGGCCGCATTGCGCGGCGAGCGGCCGCTGCTGGCTGCCGCCGGCGCCCACCTCCAGTTCCACCTCACCCGTCTCGTGCCGCTGATGCGCGACGAGGAGGCCTGGCTGGTGCCGCTGATCCGGCAGCACTTGCCGCCGGAGGTCATGCATCCCGGGTTGATCCGCCGCGAGCACGAGACGATCGAGCTGCTGACGAGCGCGATCGCCGAGGGCGTGGGTCGCGGAGCCAGGGACGCCGAGGTGGAAGCCGAGTTGGCGACGGCCGTGTCCGACCTGTGCCTGCTGCTGCGCGACCACATCCGCCGTGAGGCCGACGTCGTCCAGCCGCTGCTGGAAAGGCTGGCGGCGGAACACCCGGAGCGGGCGTCGTCGTGAACGGCTCACCGTCGCGTCACCTGCTCGAGGACGCCGCATGCTGGCGCCTGGTCGGCTTGCTGCTGGAGCGTCCGCGCGGCCCTGTCTGGCAGGCCGAAGCCCTGGCCCTGGCCCGCGAGGTCCACGACGACGCGCTGGCGAGCGCGGCAGAGGCGGCGGCCGGAGCGGACGAGGGCCGCTACCTGGCGGCGATCGGCCCTGAAGGCCGGGTGTCGGGCCGCGAGGGCGGCCACGATCGCGCGAGCGATCCCGGCCGCCTGCTCTCCGATCTGCAGGCCCACTACCAGGCCTTCGACTACGAACCCGCGAGCGCCGAACCGCCGGACCACGTCTCGGTCGAGGCCGGCTTCGTCAGCCACCTCCGGTTGAAGGAGGCTGGTGCCTGCGCCGGGGGAGAGAACGAGGCCGCGGAGACCACCGCCCAGACGACGGCCCGCTTTCTCGAAGAACACGTCGCGACGTGGGCCGGCCCTCTGGCCGAGGCTTTGCGTGAGGCCGCCGATCCTCACCTGGCGGCTGCTGCCGAGGCCGCATTTCGCCGCGTCGGTCCGCTGCGCCACCTCTCGAGGAGCCCCACTCTCGATGTCGACCTGGATGCCTGCGCCGCGCTCTGCGGTGCGGAATGCGACACGGGAGAACTTTGAGCCGAGCGGAACCCGCGAGAGCGCAGGTCGACCGCCGCCTCGTCACCTGGCTGCTGGCCTGCGCGGCCACGGTGCTGGCGACTCTGCTCGTGGGCGGCGCCACCCGCCTCACTCACTCCGGGCTGTCGATCGTCGAGTGGAAGCCGGTGACGGGGGTGCTGCCTCCGCTCGACGATGCCGCCTGGCAGGCGGAGTTCGATCGATACCGGGCTACCCCGGAGTTCCTGAAGGTCAACGCCGGGATGACACTCGACGGCTTCCGGCGGATCTACTGGTGGGAGTACGCCCACCGGCTGGTGGCCCGGTTCAACGGCGTCATCTTCGCCCTGCCGCTGATCTTCTTCGCGACCCGGGGCCTGCTGCCGAGGCGGGTGTGGCCCGCGCTGGCCGCCATCGCGCTGCTCGGCGGCGCTCAGGGCGCGCTCGGCTGGTTCATGGTGCAGAGCGGGCTCGTCGACGAACCACGGGTCAGCCCGCTGCGGCTGACGGCGCACCTGACGCTGGCCTTCGCGCTCTTTGCCGGCCTGGTGTGGCTGGCCCTCGACCTGCGGGCGAGCCCTCGCCAGAACCAGC
>WYBL01000108.1 GCA_011526565.1 Acidobacteriota bacterium
GCCGGCACCGCGCCAGGGGCCTACGGCGACGCCTGCCGCCTGGTGCGCGAGTTGGGCGGCTTCGTGCGCTTCGCCCCGCTGCCGACCGGCGGCCTCGAGTCCCGCCTCTTCTTCCCCGCCTAGACCGGCGACGTCATGTCGCCGCCGGAACCCGACCGCAAGCGTGGCAGAGCTTCGTCGTCCGGGGGAGTTCCCGCCGGGCCCCGATCAATGCATGTGGGCGTCGGGGTTCGGTCGCGGCAGCGCCGCGAAGGCCGGGTGGTCCGGGTCGCCGCCCGCGAGCACCATCGCCTCGAGGAACGGCGGGAAACTGGTCCCGACGCGGCCGTTCAGGACCACGAGCGGGGTGCCGTCGAGCTCGAACGGCAGCGCCGCCGCGGCGTCCGCGCGGACCCGCTCGAGCGTCGCCGGCGCGACGAGGCAGGCCGTCCCTTCCGGGCCCAGCGTCGACGCGACCAGGTCCCGCACGCTGGCTTCGTCGAGCGTCTCGCCCCGCGCGAACAGCTCGCCGGTGAAGGCCTTCACGTCCGTCCGCCCCTCGGCGCACACCGCGGCCTGCGCCGCCAGGCAACGCGCCGGGTCGCCGCTGCGGCCCACCGCGGCGTTGCACGCCCCGTCGAGCGGGAAGAAGCGGCTGTCCACCGAAAGCCTGCCGGGATACGTCTCGAGCAGCAACCGCAGCGTCTGGTGCAGGTCCGCGCAGTGCGGGCACCGCACGTCGCTCCAGGTCACGATCTTCACGGGAGCGTCGGCCGCACCCACCAGCGCCCGCGGCGCGGGCACCGGCCGCACCGGTGACCCCCGCAGCAGGCCCAGCGAGTCCGCGACCAGTTGCGCCTGCTGCGGGTTCAGCACGGGCAGCATCCGCGAAAGGTCGTCGCCACCGCCCCTGGCGGCCGTGCCGATCTGCGCCTGGCCGGATGCAGCCAGCGTGTCGGGGGTCGCGCGGCCCATCGGGATCAGGGCCACCAGCGCGATCGCGGCCGACCCGGCAGCCCAGGCCGCGCCGCGCGGCAGCGCGGTCCAGCCCGCTGCGGGCCAGCCGCCGAGGGCAATCCCGGCGTAGCCGCCGACCAGCACGTAGACCACCGCGCAGCCCGTGCAGAGCGTCCCCAGCGCGGCGCTCACGAGCGCCAGCACCGCAACCGACACCGCACCGGCCGCCGCCACCAGTCGCATCGCGGTGCGCAGCTCCGGGTTCCACCGGTGCTCGTCGCCGCGGGCGAGCCGCAGCAGCGGCAGCGCCGCGGCGGCGAGACCCCAGGCCAGGCCCCAGCCGGCGACGGGCACGCCGGAGACGTCGTGGATCACCCGCGCGAAACGGGAGTCCCAGAGCGCCCCGCAACTGGTGTCCCCGAACGCGCAGGTGGCCGTTCCCGTCAGGCGGGCGATCCACAGCTCCGCCCACAACACGACCGACCACAGGGCAGACAGGAAGCCGAGTGCGGCAAGACCGGCGAGGGATTCGCGACTGGGCGGGCGACTCTCGAGGCTCACGGTTTCTTCAACTCCAGCAGGGTGTCGCGGCTGCCGCGGGCGATGCCGTCGCGGCGCGCGACGGGGTCGTCGCTCCCACGGGTGGTGACGTCGCCGTCGCGGTCGAGGCGCGCCTCGAGCGACAGCGACTCCGGCAGCGGCTGGCCCATCATCGAGTCGGCCGCGGTGATCACGATGGTGGCCGGGAACGGCCCGCTCACCCGCCGGGCGGCGATCGGCGCTCCCGAGGTCTGGCCCGCCTCGCGGATCATCACGAACAGCACACCGCGGGGATCGATGCCCGGCGCGAGCCGGATCGTGACCGCGACGCCGTCCGCGGGCACGGTCGCCGGGGCCGCGGCCACCGGCGGTGGCGGCGCGACGCCCGCGTGCGGATCACCGCCTTCGCCACCCGCGGGCGGCGCCGAACCCTGGGCGGCGCGCTCCTTCATCTCCGCGAGCAGGCCCTCGAGCGACTCGCGCTGGTCGGGATGACGGCGGATCGCCTCCTGTACCGCCGCCTCGGCCTCGGCCATGCGCCCCTGCTGCATGTAGACGAGACCCAGGTGCAGCCGCGCGTCGAGCGAGTCCGGGTCCTCCGCGAGAGCCGTCTGCAGCATCGCCTCGGCCTCCGCGGCCTGGTTCATCGCGAGCCGCACCAGCGCCTGGTAGGAGAGGGCCCGCACGTCGCGCGGCCGCCGCTCCAGCACGTACTGGGTGTGCTCGAAGACCGCCATCAGCTCGCGCCGCTGGAGGTGGGCGAAGGCCAGCTCCAGCCGCGCCTCGAGATCGTCCGGGCGGGCCCCGACTCGGGCCTGCAGGCGCGCGAGCTCTTCGGGCACCGCCAGGCGCTCCTCGCCGGGGACGTTGCCGGTGATGGAGCCGCCTTCGCGGCGCACCGTCGCCTCGCGCGAGACGAACAGGCCGAGCAGGGCCAGCGCGGCGACGCCGCCTGCCCCCCACAGGAACCCGCGCAGCGCCGGGTTGGCGGGCGCGGGCGCGAGGGCGGGCGCGGCGAGCGCTTCCCCGGCCGGTGCCGCCGTCTCGCGCTCGGCCGCCGGGGTGGCCTCGATCTCGAGCAGCGCCGCCGCTGCGGCACACTCCAGCCGGTACCGCTCGCGCGCCAGCGGCTCCGGCTCGAGCAGGCTCGCGTTGTCCTCCAGGTCGCGCAACTGCGCGCACAGCGCGGCGTAGCGGGCTTCCGCCTCGCGGCGCGGCGCGGGCGCCACGGCGGGAGGCGTTGCCGCCGCCGTGCCTTGACGGAGGCTGCGCCGCAGCAGGAAGAACCCGATCAGCAGGCCCGCGGAAAGCGCGACCAGGCCGGGCAGCCACTCGGTGGGGTGCCCGTTCACGCTTCGCTCCGGTCCTGACGCGCGCGCCACTCCGGCGAGCGGCCGCCGGCCCAGCCCCAGACCTGTTCGCGCACGCGGAGCACGGCGGCCGCCAGCGCCGGGTCCTCGGGCAGCCGGTCACGATCGACCGCCGCCACGGGCGTTTCGTCGCCTCCCTCCGCGCGCCGCGCCGCCAGCCGGCGCCAGGCCATCGCGACGATCAGGCCGCCGACGGCGAGGCCGCCGAGCGGCGCCAGCCAGACCAGCCAGTTGATGCCGCGCATCGGCGGCTCGAGGCGCACGAACTCGCCGTACGAGGTCTCGAAGTAGCGCAGCACCTGCTCCTCGTCGAAACCGCGGGCGAGCATCTCGCCCACCTGGCTGCGCATGTTGCGGGCGTTGCCGGTGGGCGAATCCTGCACCGAGAGGCCCTGGCAGGTCGGGCAGCGCAGCTTCGAGGCCACTTCCGTCGTGCGCGATTCGAGCGCTTCGCCCGACAGTTCCGGGCCGCGCGGCGGGCCGACGATCGAGACCGGGTCCGGACCCGCCACACCCTCGGGCGGGGGAGTCTGGGCCACGGCGAGCCCGGGCAGCGCCAGCAGCGCGAGCGCCGCCGCCAGCCACCTCATCGGACGGGCGCCCCCGCCTTCGCCAGCAGGGTCTCCAGCATCTCGGGGGTCAGGGCGCCTTCGAACTTGGCGCGCACCACGCCGTTCGCGTCCACGAAGAACGTCTCGGGGACCCCGTAGACCCCGTAGGCGATCGCCGTGCGGCCGCCGGGGTCGACCAGCGTCGGGTAGCTGCTGCCCTTCTGGCGCAGGAACTCCTGGATCTTCGGCTCTTCGTCCTCGTACATCACGCCGAAGAAGTGGACGCGGCCCTGCAGCGCGCGCGCCGCGGCGTGCAGCACGCCGTGCTCCGCGATGCACGGCGTGCACCAGGTCGCCCAGAAGTTGATCACGGCCGGCTGGCCGCGCAGGCTGGCGAGGGACACGGGAGCCCCGCCGCCCACCGGGGCCAGCGAGAACTGCGGCGCGTCGCGATCGACGAGAGGCGAGGCGACCTTGCCCGGGTTGCGGCCCAGGCTCATCACCAGCAGCCCGATCACCGGCAGCACCAGCAGCAGGCCGCCCAGCAGCACCTTGCGGTTCATGCGACCTCCGAAGGCGCGCCCGCTGCCCGCCGCCGCGAGCCCCAGAGCGACAGCAGCGCGCCCAGCCCCATCACCCCCGTGGCCACCCAGATCCACACCACCATCGGGTTGACCATCGCCAGCAGCCCGACCGACCCGCCGGCAGGGTCGACGTTCATCACCGACAGGTAGAGGTCCTCGAGCGCCCCGCTGCGCACGGCCGGGGTGCCGATCGGCTCGCGCTGGGTCGGATAGAAGTTCATCCGCGGCTCGAGCTGGCCGACGACGCGGCCGCCCTGCAGCACCTCGATGCGGGCGACCGTCGCGTCGCGGTGCGGCTCGCGCACCTGGTCGACCGCCAGCAGCCGCAGGCCGTAGCGGCCGACCTCGATCATGTCACCGGTGCGCAGGGTGACCTCGGTCTGGCGGCCCATCGTCGAGCTGACCGCGATCGCGACGAAGATCAGCACCGTGCCGGCGTGGGCGACGTAGGCGCCGAAGCGGCGGGCGCCGGCGCCGAACCAGCCGCCGCGCAGCGCGGCGCCGAACGACTCTCCGCGCGCGCGCCGCTGCAGCACCGGGCGCAGCATCTCGGCGAGCGTCACCTGCGCCGCGTAGCCGCCCGCGAACAGCGTCACCAGCGTCCAGCCGTTGCGCACGCCGGCGAGCGCCCCCACCAGCGCGAAGACCACGCCGCCCGACAGCGGCGGCAGCAGGGCGCGACGCACCTGGGCGGCGCTGGCGGCGCCCCACGGCAGCGCGGGGCCGACCCCCATCAGGAACAGCAGCGCGACGCCGATCGGCACCGACATGCGGTCGAAGTAGGGGCGGCCGACGCTCATCTGCACGCCCCGCGCGGCCTCGACGATCAGCGGGAACACGGTGCCGACCAGCACGGTGAAGGTGAACAGCACCAGCAGCAGGTTGTTGCCCAGGAAGAACGCCTCGCGCGACGGCGCCGCCTCGAAGCGGCCCTCCGCGCGCAGCGAGTCGACCCGCAGCGCCAGCAGCGCCACCGAGAACAGCAGCCCGGCCGCGAAGAAGGTGAGGATGGTGGGGCCGATGTCGCTCTGGGTGAAGGAGTGGACGGAGTTGAACACCCCGGAGCGGGTCATGAAGGTGCCGAGGATGGTGAGCAGGAAGCTGCACAGCACCAGCACCACCGTCCACGCCTTCAGCACGGAGCGCCGCTCCAGCACGATCGCCGAGTGCAGCGCCGCCGTCGCCGTCAGCCAAGGCAGGAACGAGGCGTTCTCCACCGGGTCCCACGACCAGTAGCCGCCCCAGCCGAGCACCTCGTAGGCCCACCAGCCGCCCAGCACGATCGCGACCGTCAGGAACGTCCACGGCACCAGCAGCCAGGTGCGCAGCGGCGCCAGGAACTCGTGGCCGAGGCGGCCCGCGAACAGCGCGGCGCAGGCGAGGCCGAACGGGATCGTCATCCCGACGTAGCCGAGATACAGGAAAGGCGGGTGGACCACCATCAGGATGTGGTTCTGCAGCAGCGGGTTGGGACCGGGGCCGTCGGGCGGCACCGGCGACACCGTGTGGAACGGCTGGGCGGGCCCCGCGATCAGGAACGCGAAGAACGCCCCGCAGGCGAGCCACACCGCGAGCGCCCACGGCTCGTGCTCGGGGTGGCGATCCGCCAGCGCCCACGCGGCCCAGCCGACGTAGACGCCGATCACCAGGCCCCAGAACAGGATCGAGCCCTCGAGCGAGGACCACAGGCTCGACACCTTGACCCACAGCGGCAGGTCGCGGGCGCCGACCTGGGCGACGTAGCTGATCGAGAAGTCGCCGTAGACCAGGCCCCAGACCATCAGCGCGTTGGCGGCGACCATCGCGAAGGCGAACACGTAGGCGAGCCGTCGCGCGAGCAGCGTCGCCGGGCGGCTGCCCAGCTTGCCGGCGGCGAACGCCGTGAAGGCGCCGGCGATCGCGGCGGCGACGGAGAGAAGGATCAGGGCACGTCCGAGGGCGGGCGTCATGGAAGCCTGGTTGGGGCGGCGATCAGTCGCCGGCCTGCTGCAGGCCTTCGGTCGACTTGATCAGCTTCTCCATGTCCGGCGCCTCGGCGTCGACCGGGGCGCGGTACTCGTTGCCGTGCGAGACCATCAGCCGCCGGCACTCGAAGACGCCCTCCTTCGTCATCGTGCCTTCGACCACGACGCCGATGTCCTCGCGGAACATCTGCGGCGGCACGCCGGTCGAGCGCACCGGCACCACGGCCTTGCCGTCGGTCACGGAGAACTCCAGCAGCGAGCCCTCGCCGCCGCCCTGGCGGATCGAGCCCTTCGCCACCTGGCCGCCGAGGCGGATGGTGGCGCCGATCGCCTGGTCGCCCGCCTTCTTCACGTCGGACGGGCCCCAGTAGTAGACGAGGTTCTCGCCGATGCCGCCGGCGGTCAGCAGCCCGAAGCCGGCGGCGGCGACGACGACGGCGAGCACCGCGAGCCAGCGGCGGGCGTTGCTGCGGCGGGGTGCGGGGGTGGGCAGGCGCAGGGTATCGGTCACTTCTCTTCTTCCTCGGAGCGTCTGTGCCGCGCGAACACGGACGCGGCATAGATCAGGAAACCCGCCGCGGTGATGGCGTACGCGGCGACCACGTATTCCCAGCCCCCCTCGACGATCCCCGGAGGCGGCACCTGCAGCAGCAGCGCCGGCGCCATCACGCCTCCAACGCCGCGCCCGCCGGCATCGGCGGCAGCGCGGGTCCCAGTTCTTTCGCCGTGCGCCGCGCCGCGACCCGGGCCCGCAGCAGGGCCAGGCCGCCCATCAGCGCCAGCACGCCGAAGGCGTTGAGGCGCAGCGGCACGATGAACGGCGCCGACACGGTCTCCGGAGAACTCTGCATCTGGTGCAGCGAGTTCCACCAGCGCACCGAGAAGTAGACGATCGGCACGTCCACGAAGGCGATGATGGTCGCGACCGCCGACCACGTCGCCCGCTTCTCCGGGTCGTCCACGGCGCTGCGCAGGGCGAGGATGCCGAGCAGCGCCAGCAGCATCACCGCCGTCGTGGTCAGCCGCGGGTCCCAGTCCCACCACACGCCCCAGGTGGGCTTGGCCCAGATCGAGCCCTGCACGCAGAGCAGGAACGACAGCACCGCGGAAGCCTCCAGCAGCGCCTCGTGGTGGGCGTCCCAGCCCCAGCCGCCGCGCCACAGGTAGGCGAGCGCGCAGCCCATCGCCAGCGTGAACAGCAGCAGCGCGTTCCAGGCCGACGGCACGTGCACGTACATGATCCGCTGCACGTCGCCCATGTAGCGCTCCTGCGGCGACACGAACAGGCCGTAGTAGGACCCGGCCAGCAGCAGCAGGACGCCGAGCGCCACCAGCGCGAAGGCGAGGTTGGGACTGGCCAGGCGAGGCAGGATCAATCCTCCACGATCAGCCCGAACATCAGGCCGCACAAGGTCCAGTATATGCCGCAGAAAGCAGCCAGCAGCGTCAGCCACGCCGCGAGCTGGCGCATCGGGTCGCCCAGGATCAGCAGCGAGCTGGCCTTGGTCGCGGCGATCAGCACCGGCACCACCAGCGGGAACAGCAGCAGCGGCAAGAGCGTCTGCTTGGCCCGCGCCCGCGCGGTCATCGTCGCGTACAGCGTGCCCGGCGCTGCGAGACCGGCGGCGCCCAGCACCAGCAGCCCGAACAGCGCCAGCGGCCGTGCCGTCTCGGCCCCGTAGAGCACGATCGCCACCGGCACCAGCACCGCTCCCAGCAGCGCGAGCTGCAGCGTGTTGGCGAGCGCCTTGGCGTAGAACAGGATCGTCGGCGGCACCGGCAGCAGCAGCAGCCCCTCGAGCGCCTGCTGCTCGGTCTCGGCCTCCAGGCTCGCCTCGAGCGTCAGGGTGGAGGAGAGCAGCAGCGCGAGCCACAGGAAGCCGCCCGCATGCATTCGCAGGGCGCCGGCGTCGGGGCCGATCGCGAAGCTCATCAGCAGCAGCGCGGTGGCGCCGAAGACGACCACCGAGAGGACCCGGGCCCGGGTCCGCCACTGCAGCAGCAGCTCCTTGTAGAGGGCCGCCCGGAAGACGTTCACGCGCCCTCCTCCGACCCGCGCAGCAGGCCGCTGTTCGCCGGCAGCTCCGCCGCCGGACCTTCCCAGGCGACGCGCCCCTGCTCGAGCACCAGCCCGCGGTCGCACAGGGTCGCCCCGCGCTCGACCTGATGGGTCGCCATCACCACGCTGCGGCCTTCCGCGCGCAGCGCACGCACGATGCCGTCGATCAGCCGGAAGCCGGGCGGGTCCAGCGCGCCGTAGGGCTCGTCGAGCATCACCAGCGGGGCTTCCTGCAGCAGGGTGCGGGCCAGCGCCAGGCGCTTGCGCATGCCGGCCGAGAACGAGGCGACGGGATCGTCGGCGCGGCCCGCCAGGCCCACTTCCTCCAGCCGCCGCAGCGCCCGCTCCTGCGGCCGGTCCTGGTCCAGCAGCCGGCTGGCGAGCACCAGGTTCTCGCGGGCGGACAGCGCCTCCCAGGTGTAGGCGGCGTGACTCAGCAGCGCGGTGCGGCGGCGCACGGCGTCGGCGTCGCGGCGCAGGTCGGCGCCGCAGACGAGCGCCTCGCCCGCGTGGACCTTGAGCGCCGCCGAGAGCAGCCGCAGCAGGGTCGACTTGCCCGAGCCGTTGCGCCCCACCAGCGCCAGCGCCTGGCCGGCGCCGAGCGTGAAGCTGACGCCCGCCAGCGCCCAGCGCCCGCCGTAGCGGCGGGCCAGGCCGCGCGCGTCGAGCGCGAGTTCCCCAGTCATGCCCGGGCCTCCGCGGTGACCAGCGCCTCCGCCCGGGGGAAGCAGAGGCGGCGGAAGTTGCAGCGGCGGCAGCGCTGGGGGCGGTCGATGCGGGCGAAGTCGTCGATCCGGGCCTCGTTGGTCGCGGGGTCGGCCAGCAGCGCGCGCATCCGCGCCGCGCTCTTCACCACGAACGAGCGGGCGCCGGCGAGCATGTCGGCGCTGACCCGCCGCCGCACGTGGCGCGGCACCGCGAGGTAGGCGAGCTCGGTCTCGATCTCCTCGGCGCGGTCGACCCAACCCTGCTCCGCCGCGTAGAGCGCGTACCCGGCGAGCTGCACCGCGTTGAAGCGGCCTTCGCTGCGGCCGGTCTTCCAGTCGACGATCACCACCTGCCCGCTGCGCGAGCGGAACGCGAGGTCCATGCGCAGGAACACCGGCACCCCCTCGAGCTCGAAGCCGACCAGGTCCTCGAGCGAGAGCCAGTTCGGGCGGCCGGCGGCGAACGCCTCGGCCAGCACTTCGGAGCGGAAGAACGCGCGCAGGCAGCGACGCACCGTGGCGACCGCCAGCTTCTTGTCGTCGGCCGAGACCGCCTGCTCGTACTCGTGCTCGAACAGCCGGAAGCGCTCCGAGCCGGCCTCCGAGGCGTGCCAGTCGGCCTTCATCCGCTCGTGGACCGCGGCCTCCGCGATCGCCTTCTGCTCGGCCTCGGACGGCATCACGTCGCGTTCCTTCAGGAACGCCTCGATCGTCTCGTGCACCACCGAGCCCGCCCACAAGGGCAACGCCGACAGCCGCTTCAGCCGCGCGATCTCCGGGTCCTCCTGCGCCGCGTAGTACGAGTAGTAGTACTTGCGGCGGCACGACTCGAAGGAGTCGTGGCGCGACACCGACCAGGAGAACTCGCGGCGTTCCATGCGCTCGAGAGCCACGCTACCACGCCTCTCAGACGGGCACGGCGCGGGCGAGGGTCGTGAAGTAGACGATCCGCTCGCGGACCTTGAGGCCCGTCGCCTGGGTCAGGGCCCGGGCGTAGAGGCGGAGCTGGGGCGCGTGGTGGGCGGCCTGGTCGATCGCCTGCGCCTCCGTGATCGCGTCGGTCTTCCAGTCGACCACGACCAGCGCGCCGTCCTCCTCGAAGGCGAGGTCGACGATGCCCTCGACCAGCTCGCCCTCTTCCGGCAGCCAGACCCGCAACTCGCGCAGCACCCGCGGCGAGCGCCGCACCCGCTCGGCCAGCGGGTGGGCGACGAGCGCCGCGCACAGCCGGGCGGCGCGCTCCGCCGCGTCGGGCCCGAGGCCGCACAGCGGGGCGAGGCCCGCCGCCAGCGTGCGGGCCCGCGCAGGGGCCGCGGGGTCGGCGAACGGCAGGTGCTGGAGCACGCGGTGGACGAGGCCACCGAAGTCGCGGCCGCCGGGCCCGCCGCCCGCCGCCGCGACGGGCGGCGCCTCGCGGGCCGCGCGAGCGGTCGCCGAGATCGGCGTGAAGTCGCGGTGGCGGCCGGCCTCGAGCAGCGCGTCGCGCTCCTGCTCCCAGCGCACGCCGAACGCGTCGCCACCGCCCTGCGCCGCGACCGCGCGCAGGCCGCGGGCCCGCGGCCGCGTCTCCGGCGCGGGCAGGGTGTCGACGTCGACCACGAGGACGTCGGCGTCCGACTTCGACGGCAGCGCGTCGAGAAGAGGCTTCCAGAAGTCGCCCACCTCGGCGCCTCGCGGGTCGGGGATCGCCAGGAAGTCACGGGCGCGGGTGCAGGCGACGTAGAGCAGGCGGTGGTTCTCCGCGAGCCCGCGCCGCTCGTCCTCGCGGCGCAGCGCGTCCCAGCCCGGCGGCTGGCAGCCGGCGCGGAAGCCGATCGCCACTTCGCCGCGTCCCCACAGCGCGATCGTGTCGTTGCGCACGCCGCCCCTGTCGGCGACGTCGTGCAGCAGCACGATCGGCGCCTCCAGGCCCTTGGCGCGGTGGATCGAGAGCACGCGCGCGGTGTCGGGGTCGCCCGGCCGCGTCTCCGGCAGGTCGGGCTCCTCGCGCGCCGCGGCGATCCGCTCGTCGAGCAGGCCGAGGAAGCCGCGCAGCGTCGGCACCCCGCTGCGCGCCGCGTCGCGGGCGAGCGCCACCACCTTGTCGAGGTTGGCGATCCGCGACCCGCCGCGGCGGGTGCCGTGGAGCGCGGCCTGGACCCGGGTGCGGTCGTAGAGCGCCTCGAGCAGTTGCGCGACGCTGTCGAGCCGCCGCCGCGCGTGCAGCTCGCGCAGCAGGGCAAGCGCGGGCGCGACCGCGGGCCCGCCGTCCTGGCCCGGGTCCGGCTCGCCGAGCAGCGAGAAGGCGTCGCCGGCCGCGAGCGCATAGGCGACCAGGTCGCGGTCGGAGACGCCGAAGAACGCGCTGCGCAGCGCGGCCACCAGCGCGACGCGGTCGGAGGGGTCGTCGACCGCCTGCAGCACCGCCCGCGCCTCGTGCACCTCGGCGCGGTCGAAGAAGCTCTTGCCGCCTTCGACCGCGAAGGCGATCCCCGCAGCCTCGAGCGCCTCCTCCAGCGCACGGAGCTGGGTGAAGCGGCGGGCCAGCACCAGCAGGTCGCCGGCCCGCGAAGGGCGCTCGAGCGCGCCGTCGCGCACGGGGTGGCCGCCGCGCGCGACGTGCGCCGCGAAGGTCGCCGCCACCCGCGCTTCGGCTGCCAGCAGGTGCTGTCCCGACTCGGCGAACGCCTCGAAGCGCAGCGCCAGCACCGCGGGACCGTCGGACAGGTCCGCGCGCGGGGCGATCGGGGCGTACGCGGGTTGACCCGCTTCTTCCGAGCGCTGCAGCAGCCTGTCGAACGTGCGGTTGACGAAGCGCACGATCGCCGGCCGCGAGCGGAAGTTCTGGCTGAGGCGAGCGACCGCGTGGCCCGGCTCCGCCTCCGCACGCTCGCGCAGGCGCTCGAACAGCGTCACCTCGGCGCGGCGGAAGCGGTAGATCGACTGCTTCGGGTCGCCGACGACCGTGAGCCGCCCGGGCTCGCCGCCGCTGAGCGCCTCGGCGATCTCGACCTGCAGCGGGTCGGTGTCCTGGAACTCGTCGATGATCACGAAGCGGAA
>WYBL01000109.1 GCA_011526565.1 Acidobacteriota bacterium
GGGGCCCCCGCCGCCCGGCCCGCCGCCCGGGCCGCGCCCGAGACCGCGCTCCGGACCGCCGCCCGCCGAGCCGTGCGGGCCGCCCCGGTTCCCGCTCGCGCGCTCGAGCTCGCCCCGGGCGTCGAACAGCGTGATGCGGAACAGGCCTCCCTCTTCGGCGAGGGCCGCCAGCCGCGCGTCGTCGAGCGGTGCGCGCGCGTCGAGGGCGGCGAGGAAGCGGGCGTTGTCGAGCAGGCGGGCGGCAAGCTGCTGCTCGACGAGACGCTCGGCCTCGCGGTTCGAGCGCGCTGCCGCGGCCAGCGTCGAGCGCAGCGACGCCGCGTGATCCCGCAGCAGCCCCAGCAACTCGGCCCGCGTGCGCTGGTGATCGATCCACACCACGAGCAGCAGCAACGCGGCAGCCAGTGCCGCGAGCGCCGTCAGCGGTCGTCCGTTCCCCGTCCGCTCCACGGGGCCTCCTCGCCCCAAGCCCCCGTCGGGCGCAGAAAAATCGCCCGTGGTTCGGCGGAGCCAGATCCATGCCAGGCCGCTCCCTGCGTCGCGCACCCGGCTTCGGTCGCGAGGCGTAGGATCCACGAATCCGCACCACGAACCGAGGAGGTCGCATGCCCGAACGCACGGAGCTTCTGCCGGGGTCCTTCTGCTGGCCCGAGCTCGCCACGCCGGACTCGGCGAAGGCCAAGGCCTTCTACGGCGGCCTGTTCGGCTGGACGGCGTTCGACGTGCCGAGCGCCGGCGGCACCTACACGCTGCTGCGGAAGGGCGCCCTCGACGTCGCAGCGCTGCGCACGCTGAGCCCGCCCGAGATCGCGCAGGGCATCCCGTCCTACTTCATGAGCTACATCTCGACGGCGTCCACCGACGCGTCGGCGCAGCGCGCGAAAGAACTGGGCGGGACCGTGCTGTACGGGCCCTTCGACGTCGAGGGGATCGGGCGCATGGCCGTGGTGCGCGATCCCTCGGGGCCGGTCTTCGCGTTGTGGGAGGCGCGCGGCCACATCGGCGCCCGCCTCGTCGGCGAAGAGGACACCCTGTGCTGGACCGAGATCGTGACCCGCGACGCGGCGTCGGCCCAGGCCTTCTACGGCGGGCTGTTCGGCTGGACGTGGAAGACGTCGGACACGGCGACTGTCGAGTACTTCGAGATCTACCGCGAGGACCAGCCGATCGGCGGCATCCTGCCGATGCGCGGCGACGAGTGGGGCGACATGCCGGGCCACCTGATGCCGTACTTCCGCGTCCGCGACTGCGACGCGACCGCCGCCCGCGCGGCCGCCCTCGGCGGCTCGGCCGTGGTCGCGCCGCGGGACATCCCCCACGTCGGCCGCTTCGCCCTGCTCCGCGACGACCAGGGCGCACACTTCTCGGTGATCACCCTGCAGGACGAAGCGACCGCCTGACCCCCTACGCCAGGAACTCGCGGTAGACCGCTTCGTCGTAGCCGACGATCACCGTCTTGCCGACCTTGAGCGTCGGCGCGCGCAGGTTGCCCGTGGGGCCGAGCAGCACCCGCTCCAGCGTCTTCTTGTCGGGCAGGCCGGCCTTGAGGTCGAAGCGCTCGACGTTCTTGCCCTTGCAGGTGACCAGCAGCCGCGCGCCCTCCAGCAGCGCGATGCCGTCCTTCAGCCCCAGCTTGCGGCTGGCCGGGACCAGCTCCGTCGTGTCCACGTTCTGCTTCGCAAGGAACCCCTGCGTCCGGACGCAGGTCGTTCAACCCGGGCGGTGGTATCTCCAGTCGACCTTCATGCGCTCCTCCTGGTTCAGCGGCGTGAACGCCGGATTCTCTCGCGGGAGGCGGCGCCCTGCACAATCGCGGGCACGGGGCTGGCGGAGGACGAGTGGAGCTCTACGCGATGTTCGTGCTGGTGGCGGCCGCGGCCGTGGCGAGCCCGGGACCCGGGGTGGTGATGACGCTGACCAACGGCCTGCGCTTCGGCTGGCGCGGGGCGATCGGCGGCATCCTCGGCATCGCCGCCGGCGTGTTCGCCGTCGCCTCGCTCTCGGCGACGGGCGCGGGGGTGATCCTGGCGACCTCCGCGCGGGCGTTCTTCGTGCT
Organism: Acidobacteriota bacterium; assembly: GCA_011526565.1. Classification (GTDB taxonomy): domain Bacteria; phylum Acidobacteriota; class Vicinamibacteria; order Fen-336; family Fen-336; genus WYBL01. The sequence goes on from WYBL01000109.1 coordinate 2,057, forward strand.
CAAGCTGCTCGGCGCGGCGTACCTCGTGTTCCTCGGCGTGCGGCTGTGGCGGGCACCCGCGATCCGTCTCGATGCCGCCGACGCGCACCCCGCGACCTTCGGCCGCCGCTTCGCGGAAGGACTGTCGCTGCAGCTCACCAACCCGAAGGCGCTGGTCTTCTTCCTGTCGGTGTTCCCGCAGTTCGTCGACCCCGCCCGCGCCGGGGCCGGCCAGTTCGCGCTGCTGGTGACGACCTACGCCGCGCTCGTCGTGACGATCCACTCGCTGTACGCCGTGCTCGCGGGGCGCGCGCGCGGGGTCTTCGCGTCCGAGGCCGGCAGCCGCGCGCTGCAGCGGGCGGGCGGCGCCGCGTTCGTCCTCTTCGGCGCCGCCCTCGCGACCTCCAGGCGCTAGCCGCTCGCCACTCCGAGGCGACCGTCGCCGGCTGGCTCCGTGATACTGTGAATGCATGCCCAATGTCACAGTCACGGTGAGCGCGGAAACCTACCGGCGGGCCCGTATCCGCGCGGCCGAGCTCGACACCTCGGTGAGCGCCGTCGTGGCCCAGGCGCTGGACGCGTTTGCGGCGGGCGCAGCCGGCACCGCCCCCCGTCGACACCGGCTCGAGGAACTGCGGGCGAAGACGCCGGCGTTCTCCGCTGCAAGGCGCCTGTCACGCGACGACCTGTATCGCGGCCGCCGCCGCCGGTGAGGTTCGTCGACACGAACGTCCTGCTCTACGCGATCAGCAAGGACCCGGCCGAGGCCCGCAAGACGGAGGTCGCGCTCCACATCCTCGAGGCCTCCGACCTCGGGATCTCCGTTCAGGTCCTGCAGGAGTTCTACGTCCAGGCCACGCGCTCGTCGCGGAAGGGGGCGCTGCCCCACGGCCTCGCCATGGAGTACCTCGAGTACTGGCAGGAACTGCCTGTGCAGGAAGTCACGCTGGAGCTGGTTCGGGCCGCCGTCGCGTCCTGCCAGCGCTATCGAATCTCCTACTGGGACGCCGCCGTCGTCGAGGCGGCGCGGATGCTGGGGTGCCACACGGTGCTCTCCGAGGACCTGCAGCACGGAGCGATCTACCGTGGCGTGCGGGTGGAGAACCCGTTTCGCAGTCGATAGGCTTTCTCGCCTACTTCGCGGGTTCGCGCAGGCGGGCTTCGGCGAGCTGGCGCAACTGCTGCTTGAACTCGGCGTTGGTAGCCGTGTCGCGGGCGATCGCGTCGAGCGTGCGCCGCGCCCACTCCCGCGCCGCGGCGTGGTCGCCCGCCGTCGCATGGGCCTCGCTCAGGCTGTCGAGCGCGTTCAGCGACTGCGGGTGGGCTTCGACGTTGAGCGTGAAGAGCGCGATCGCTTCGGCGTGGCGGCCAGCCGCGAGGTGCTCGTAGCCGGCGTTGTTGATCGCCGCCTCGGGCGCCAGCGGGGTCTCGTGGTCCGCGCGCCAGCGTTCGAGCAGGCGCCGTGCGCCGCCCGCCTCGGAGAGGCCGGAGCGCAGCCGCGCCGAGGGCCCGGGCGCCCCTGCCGCACGATCGGCCGCCGGCTCCTTCAGCATCCGCTGCGCGAGCCAGTCGGCGATCGCCGGTTCGAGGTCCGCGTGCACCGGAAACAGGTCGGTGCCGTGGCCGCCCCGCTCGTACTCGACGAGCTTCGTCGCCGGGTGGGTCGAGAAGCCGGTCAGCCAGCGCAGGACGTCGACCGCGTCGCCGTCGTCGTGAGCCGCCGAGGCGAAGATCGGCACTCCCGGGTTCTGCGCGAGGAAGTCCTGCCCTGCAGCATTGGTGCCGCCCGCGAGGAGCACGAGCGCGCCGACCTGCGGGTGGCGCCGCGCGAGTTGCACCGAGTTGTCGACGCCGCAGCTCCCGCCGCCGGCGGCGACGCGCGCGCGGTCGACGCCGGGCTGGGCGAGCAGGTGGGCGAGGGCCACGTCGAAATCGGCGGCCCACTTCCCGCGCTCGACCCGTCGCGTCGCGTCGTCCTGGCCGCGCTGCGGCGGGCCGCCGCTCTCGCCGTAGCCGCGGTAGTCGAGCGTGAGCACGTGCATCCCGCGCGCCGCCAGCATCCCCGCCAGCTTGTCCCACACCTGGCGCCGGCTGTTGCACATGTGCAGCAGCAGCACGCCGGGTCCGGGCGTGGCAGCAGGGAAGTAGCTGGCCTTGAGCGTGATCCCGTCCGGCGCCTTCAGGTCGACGACGCGGGGCTCGGCGTGCAGCGACGGGGTGAGCGACAGCGCTGCGGCGGACGCGAGAACCAGGGCTTTCATGCGGGTCACCTCTCGACTCCGGGGAAGTGATTGTGGGCGCCCCCGTCGCTGGCGCCGAGCAAAACGGTGTGAAGCGGCTACTGGCCCAGGTACAGGCCCGCGCCCGGGCCGACCGGCAGGCCCAGCCCCATCCAGACCAGGAGCAGCGCGGCCCACACGATCAGGAAAGTGAACGTGTAGGGCAGCATCGTCGCGATCACGGTGCCGATGCCCGCCTTCTTGTCGTAGCGCTCGAAGAAGGCCACGATCAGCGCGAAGTACGACATCATCGGCGAGACCACGTTGGACACGCTGTCGCCGACGCGATAGGCGGTCTGGGTCAGCTCCGGCGTGTAGCCGAGCAGCATGAACATCGGCACGAACACCGGCGCCATCACGGCCCACTTGGCCGACGCGCTGCCCATGAACAGGTTCAGGAACGCCGTCGTCAGGATGAAGCCGAACATCAGCGGCAGGCCGCCGAGGCCCGACATCTTGAGCAACTCCGCCCCCTCGACCGCGACGATCAGCCCGAGCTGGGTCCAGCCGAAGTAGGCGACGAACTGGGCGGCGAAGAAGACGAGCACCAGGTACGAGCCGAGCGTGCTCATCGCCTTGCCCATGCCGGCGACCACGTCCTTGTCGCTCTTGTAGCGCCCCGCGCCGAAGCCGTAGGCGATGCCGGTGATCGCGCCGAACAGGAAGATCAGCGTCACGATCCCCGACAGGAACGGCGAGTGCAGCAGGTCGCCGGTCTTCGGGTCGCGCAAGAAGCCGTCGGCGGGCACGGTGCCCGCGAGCAGGAACAGCGTGAAGGCGACCGTGGCGAGGCCCGCCCACCACAGGCCGCGCTTCTCCTCCGCGGTCAGCGGGTGCACCGGCTCGCGCTCCGCGTCGCCGTGGTACTCGCCGAGCCGCGGCACCACGACCTTCTCGGTGAGCCAGGTGCCCGCCGCCGTGATCACGAACGTCGAGGCGGCCATGAAGTAGTAGTTGGCCGCCGGGTTGACGCGGTACGAGGCGTCGACGAGGCGCGCGGCCTCTTCCGTGAGGCCCGAGAGCAGCGGGTCGACCGTGCCCAGCAGCAGGTTCGCGCTGTAGCCGCCGGAGACGCCGGCGAACGCCGCCGCGAGTCCGGCGAGCGGGTTGCGGCCGACGCTCAGGAAGATGGTGCCCGCCAGCGGCACCAGCAGCACGTAGCCGATCTCGGAGGCCGTGTTCGACATCACGCCCGAGAACACGATCACGCCAGTGAGCAGCCGCGGCGGCGCCGAGATCACCAGCAGCCGCAGCGCCGTGCCGATCAGGCCCGAGGACTCCATCACGCCCATGCCCAGCATCGCCACCAGCACGGTGCCGAGCGGCGCGAAGCCGGTGAAGTTGCGCACCGCCTCCGTCAGCATCCGGTGGAAGCCCTCGAGCGAGAGCAGGCTCACCGGGCGCACGGGCTCGCCGGTCCCCGGGTGGGTGACCTCGAGCCCCAGCCACGATCCGACGCCCGAGGCGAGCACGACGATCGCCGCCAGGATCGCGAACAGCGACGCGGGGTGCGGCAGCGCGTTGCCGACGCGTTCGATGGTGCCGAGCAGCCGCTCCAGGCGACCCTTCGGGGCGGTCGGCGGGTGGGGGTGCGGCATCGAGGCGTCGCGAGCGGACATTTCCCATTATCGCGATTCCCGCCGGAACTGCTCGGGCCCGCCGCGGGCGGCCCTGCGGGGCCGCCCGCGCGGCGTCACTTCAGCGCGAAACGGAGCGTCACGGTGAAGAGCACCGCGACCGCGCGCCCCTCCTTGTCGCGCGCCGGCTCGAACGTCCACTGGCGCACGGCCTCGAGCGCGGCCGCATCCAGGCGCGGGTCGACGCCGGTCTTGACCCTGGCCTCGGCCACGCGGCCCTCCTTCGTGACCGTCGCCTCGACGGCGACGGCTCCCTGAATGCGTTCCGCCTTCGCCTCCGGCGGATACTTCGGAACGACCTTGTTCACGACCACGGGCGCGGTCAGTCCCTTGCCTTCGGCGAAGCGCACGGGGTCGTCGTCTCCGGCCCGGGCGAACCCGGGTGCGGCCAGCAGCACGGCGGTGATCACGGCGGCGGCGGTCCTGCGCATGGCTTCCTCCTCGACGCGAGTGCGTCTCGCAGGAAAGGAGGCGAGTCCGGTCCGCGACCGTGCACCTCTCATTGCAGGGCGAACCGGAGCGTCACCGTGAAGAGCACGCGGACGGGCCGGCCGCCGGCGCCGCGCGCGGGCGCGAAGCGCCACTGTCGCACCGCGGCCACCGCCGCGTCGTCGAGCCGCGGGTCGGCCCCGCGCGTCACGCGGACCGCCTCCACCAGGCCGTCGACGCCGATCTGCGCCTCCAGCACGACGACGCCCGTCACGCCCGCCTGCTTCGCCTCGGGCGGGTACGCGGGCGTCACCTTGTGCACGAGCTCCGGGGCGGTGACGCCGCTGTCCAGCCGCGGGACCGCAGGCTGCCCCGCGGCCGCCGCCTCGACCACGACGAAGACGTAGGGTGCCTCGGGGCCGCCCATGCCGCCCACCACGACGCGGCCGCCGCGCTTCACGCGCACGGCGGAGTCGGCCAGCACGCGCCCCGCACGCCTCACGGTGACCTGCAGGTGCGCCGCCTCGTCGTCGAACGTGGTGAGCGTGGCGCGGGCCTCGAGGCCGAGGCCCGCCGGCGAGGGCAGGTCCAGGTGGCGCCCCGGGGCGAGCGCGGCGAGGCGCGACGACTGCAGTCGCCGCCCGGGGTCGAGGCGGAACGTCGCCCACAGTCGCTCGACGGCCTGCGCGAGCGCCGTGCTGCGTTCACTCGCCGCGCCACGCGCGCCCTCGGGACCGTCGAGCGGGATCACGAAGCCGGGCACGACGACGGTGCTGGCCGCGGCTTCGCCCGCCGTCGCCGGGAACCCGACCAGGATCTCGAATCCGAGCGGCAGGCTGCGCTCGGCCTCGCCGGCCGTGGCCGGCGCGGACAGGCCGAGGAGCACCGCGGCGAGCGGCCACCAGCGCACGTTCATCGCCCTCCTCCGTCTCGTCCCGGTTCCGGGGTGAGCGTCATGTACAGCGGGGTCTCCGCGTCGAGCCACATCACGACGACCTCGGGAGCGTTCGACGCGGCAGGCGCGCCGGTCGGCGCCGAGGGCGCGGCGGGCGAAACCCCGGCGGGAACGCGGCCGAGCGTGAAGGCCAGCGCGGCGACGCTGGCGGCCGCGGCGAGAGTCCAGCCCGTCGCGCGACGTCGGCGACGGCTGCGCGCGATCTCCAGCGCACGCAGAACGCCCTCTGCTGCGGTGAGGCCGGCGGGCCGATCCGCCGCCGCGCGCCAGGACTGCTCGAAGCGCCGCAGGCGATCCGTTTCGTCCGCTTCGTTCATGCGTCTTCCTCCCCTTCGCCGGCGCTCACGCCGAGCTGGTGGCGGAGCGCCTGGCGCGCCTTGCGGCGGTGCGAACGCGCCGTGGCGGCCTCCATGCCCAGCACCTGCCCGATCTCGCCGTCGCTCATGCCCTCGATCACGGTCAGGTGCATCACGGCCCGCTGCCGCGGCGGCAGCCGGCCCAGCACCCGCTCGACCTCGAGCCGATCCAGCTCGCCGGCGGCCGCCGGATCGGCGCGCTCCGGCAGCGCGGACAGCGGCAACAGCCGACGCCAGTGCCAGCGCCGCGCGACGCGAACGGCTTCGCGCCCCACGATCCGCAGCAGCCAGGCGGGAAAGGCCGCCGGGTCGCGCAGCGTGCCGATCCGCTCCCAGGCCAGCACCAGGGCCTGTTGCACCACGTCTTCGGCCTCGGACTCGCCGGCCACGGAGCGCGCGAAGCGCACGAGCCGCGGCCACTGTCGCTCCACCAGCGCGGTGAACGCCGCGACGTCCCGCTCCCGTGCCCGCCTCGCCAGTTCCGCATCGGCGGTGTCCACGCCAGAAGGAGGCATCGGCAGCCCCGGACCGTGCACCAGCTTCCTTGCGCCCTACCCGAGCTGCAGACGTGCCCCCTCGTGGGCCAGCAGCCACTCCTTCACGGCCAGCCCGCCTCCGTAGCCGACCAGCGTGCCGTCGGCGCCGATCACGCGATGGCAGGGGATCACGATCGGGATCGGGTTGGCGCCGTTGGCGAGGCCGACCGCGCGCACCGCGTCCGGGCGCTCGATCTCGCGGGCCAGGTCGCCGTAGCTGCGGGTGTGGCCGGCCGGGATGCGGCGCAGCGCCTGCCACACCTCGCGCTGGAAGGGCGTGCCGCCGGCGTCGCACGGCAGCGCGTCGATCGCGTGCAGCTCGCCGGCGAAGTAGCGGGCGAGCGCGGTGGCGGCGCCCGCCGGATCGCCCTCCTCGACCAGCTCGAGCTCCTCGCGTGCGAAGCGCTTGCGGACGAACGCCTCGACCCGGCTGCGCTGGCCGTCGAACCCGATCGCCACCAGCCCCGCGGGACCCGCGGCGAGCGTCAACGTTCCGAGGGGCGAATCGAAGGGGGTGATCCCGACCTGCACGGCCGATCCTAGGCCGCCAGCGACGGCCCGCGCAATTTCCCCTCGCCGGGTTCAACCTTCCGGTTTGCTGCGTGGTCCAACGACCCGTGGAACCGAAGCGGGCGCCCCTCTTCGTGCTCGGCTACCCGCGCTCCGGAACCACCCTGCTGGCGGAGATCCTGAACCGCCACCCCGACGTCGCGCTCGCCAACGAGTCGGCCATCGTGTTCGCGCTCTACCGGCAGGGGCTCGACGTGCGCTCCCGGCTGAGCGGCCCGGAGGCCGCGGCGTTCGTCGATCGGGCCGTCGAGCTCAGGCCCTTTCGCGCGCACGTGGCGCGCCTCGACCCGGGGGTGCTGGAGTCGCTGCGCGCCGTTGCGGGCGAGATCGGATTTCCCGAGTTGTACGCGCGGTTGCTGCCGCGTCCCGCCGGCGCCCGGGTCTGGGGCGAGAAGAGCCTGAACGCGATCTTCCACCTCCGCGAACTGCTGGCGGCCTTTCCCGAGTCCGGCGCCGTGGTCCTGGTGCGGGACCCCCGAGGCGTCGCGCTGTCCAAGGCGATCAAGCGCCGCGCGCGCGACGAGGGCTTCCGCCCGACCACGTCCTACTCCGCGCGCGACCTCGAGTTTCGTTCCACCTGGGGCCTGTTCGCCGTCCAGGCGCTGCGCTGGTCCGCGTGGGACGCGAAGGCGCGCGCGCTGCTGGCCGACCCGGTGGTGGCGGAGCGCGTGCTGTGCACTCGCTACGAGGATCTCGTGGCGGACCCGCAGTCGGTGGTGGCCCGGATCTGCGCCTGGTCGGGCATCGCCTTCGCGCCGGCCATGCTGGCGCCGTCCGAGCCCCGCACGGTGCACACCGCCCGCTACGCGCACGAGAAGGTCGGCGGACCGATCGACCCGAGCCGCGCGCGCGCGTTCGAGGAACTGTCCCCGCGCCTGCTGGCCGTCGTCGAACGGCTGGCCGCAGCGGGCCTCGCGGCCCACGGCTACGCCCCGATCGCCCGGCTGGACCCGCTGGCGCGCGCCGAAGTGGAGTTGCGGCTGGCGCTGCGCCGGCGCCGGCTGCGGGCCGACCAGGGCCACTGGGTGGCCGAGCGCTTCGCTTCGCCGGAGTGAGAGCAGGGCGGCGCGGGCCGCCCTGCCGGGTCAGCCCCGCAGCGGGGCCATGTCGATCACGAAGCGATAGCGCACGTCGCTCTTCAGCATCCGCGCGTAGGCCTCGTCGATCTGGTCGGGGCGGATCCGCTCGATGTCGGCGACGACGCCTTTCTCGGCGCAGAAGTCGAGCATCTCCTGGGTCTCGCGGATGCCGCCGATCAAGGAGCCGGCGATCGAGCGGCGGCCGAAGATCAGGTTGACGACGGCGGGTGCGGGGTTGCCGTGCTCGGGCACGCCGACCAGCACCAGCGCGCCGTCGCGGCGCAGCGCGTTGGTCAGCGGGTCGAGGTCGTGCGAGGCCGACACCGTGTCGACGATCAGGTCGAGGCTGCGCGCGCACTTCGCCATCGCGTCCGCGTCCTTCGAGATCACCACTTCGTCGGCGCCGAGCCGCTTCGCGTCGGCGGCCTTGCCCGCCGAGGTCGTGAACAGCGTCGTGTGGGCGCCCAGCGCGTGGGCCAGCTTCAGCGCCATGTGGCCGAGGCCGCCCAGGCCGACGACGCCGACCCGCTTGCCGGGGCCCGCGCCCCAGTGCTTCAGCGGCGACCAGGTGGTGATGCCGGCGCACAGCAGCGGCGCGGCCGCCGCCGGGTCCAGCTTCTCCGCCAGCCGCAGGCAGAAGTCCTCGTCGACCACCATGTGGCTCGAGTAGCCGCCGTAGGTGACGGGACCGGCGCCGTGCTTGTCGACGCTGTTGTAGGTGTAGACCGTGCCGTGGTTGTCGCAGTACTGCTCGAGGCCGTCCTTGCAGCTCGCGCAGGTGCGGCACGAGGAGTCGACCATGCAGCCGACCGCGACGCGGTCGCCGGCCTTGAACCGCGTCACCGCCGAGCCGACCGCGGTGACCTGGCCGACGATCTCATGGCCGGGCACGCAGGGATACACGGTGCCGGGCCACTCGGAGCGCGCGGTGTGCAGGTCGGAGTGGCAGACGCCGCAGAAGTGGACGTCGAAGGCGACGTCGCGGGCGCCAGGGGCGCGGCGCTGCAGGTCGAAGGGACGGAGGGGAGAGGTCTTGTCGAAGGCCGCGTAGGCGCGGGCCGGAGTCGTCTTCATGGCGCCAGCATGGCACGGCCCGGCGCGCCGGCCCTCGACCGGTGACGCCCTATACTGTTCCTTTCCACCCAGACCGCGAACGGGAGGCCCGGACACGAACATGGCCACGACGATGGAAGCGCCGTACCGCCGCAAGGAGACGCTCGAGTCCGCGGTGATCCGCTTCGCCGGCGACTCCGGCGACGGCATGCAGATCACCGGCAGCCAGTTCACGAACACGAGCGCGCTGTTCGGCAACGACCTGGCCACGTTCCCGGACTTCCCGGCCGAGATCCGCGCTCCCGCCGGCACGCTGCCCGGGGTGTCGGGCTTCCAGGTCCACTTCGGCGCCAGCGACGTGCACACGCCGGGCGACGCGGTCGACGCGCTGATCGCGATGAACCCGGCCGCGCTCAAGGTCAACCTCGGCGACCTGAAGCCCAACGGCCTGCTGATCGTCAACACCGACAACTTCAAGGAGCAGGACCTCAAGAAGGCGAAGCTGGAGAAGAGCCCGCTCGAGGACCACTCGCTCGACGCCTACCGGCTGTTCCCGGTCGAGCTGACGCGGCTGACGCGCGCCGCGCTGAAGGACCTCGGGCTCGACGCCAAGAGCATGGACCGGTGCAAGAACTTCTTCGCGCTCGGCATGTGCTACTGGCTCTACAACCGCTCGATGGAGCCGACGTACCGCTGGCTCGACGACAAGTTCAAGACGAAGCCGGTGCTGGCCGAGGCCAACAAGCTGGCGATGAAGGCCGGCTACGCCTACTGCGAGGCGACCGAGCAGTTCCAGACGAGCTACGAGATCCCGCCGGCGAAGCTCTCGCCCGGCGTCTACCGCAACATCTCCGGCAACACCGCGCTGGCGATCGGCTTCGTCGCCGCGGCCCAGCGCTCCGGCCTGCGGCTGTTCCAGGGCAGCTACCCGATCACGCCGGCCTCCGACGTGCTGCACGAGCTGTCGACCTACAAGCAGTTCGGCGTCACCACGTTCCAGGCCGAAGACGAGATCGCGGCGGTGTGCGCGGCGATCGGCGCGGCCTACGCGGGCCAGCTCGCGATCACCACCACCAGCGGCCCGGGCATGGCGCTCAAGATGGAGGCGATCGGGCTGGCGGTCATGACCGAGCTGCCGCTCGTCATCTGCGACATCCAGCGCGGCGGGCCGTCGACCGGCCTGCCGACCAAGACCGAGCAGGCCGACCTGTTCCAGGCCCTGTTCGGCCGCAACTCGGAGGCGCCGCTGCCGGTGCTGGCCGCGTCGACGCCGGGCGACTGTTTCTGGATCGCGTTCGAGGCCGCGCGGCTCGCGGTCAAGCACATGGTGCCCGTGATCGTGCTGACCGACGGCTACCTCGCCAACGGCGCCGAGCCGTGGCGGGTGCCGACCGTCGACGAGCTGCCGAAGATCGACGTCAGCTTCCGCACCGATCCCGCGGACTTCCTGCCCTACGAGCGCGACCCGAAGACGCTGGCGCGGCCGTGGGCGATCCCCGGCACGCCGGGTCTCGAGCACCGCATCGGCGGCATCGAGAAGCAGGAGCGCACCGGCAACGTCAACTACGAGCCGGGCAACCACGAGCGGATGGTGAAGATCCGCGCCGAGAAGGTCGCGCGGATCGCCGACGAGATCCCCGACGTGGTGCCGGCGGGCGACCCCGACGGCGACGTGCTGCTGGTCGGCTGGGGCTCGACGTACGGCTCGATCACCGCGGCGCTGCGGGCGCTGCGGGCGCGCGGGCGTCGGGTCGGCCACGTCCACCTGCGCCACCTGAACCCGCTGCCCAGGAACCTCGGCGAGGTGCTGCGCCGCTACCGGCGCGTGGTGGTTCCCGAGATGAACCTGGGCCAGCTCCTGATGGTGCTGCGCGCCAAGTACCTGGTCGACGCGATCGGCCTCAACAAGGTGCAGGGCAAGCCGTTCCGCCAGGACGAGATCGAGCAGAAGGTCGAGGAGGTGCTGGGGTGAACGCCACGGTTTACACGCGCAAGGACTTCCAGACGGACCAGGAGGTCCGCTGGTGCCCGGGCTGCGGCGACTACGCGATCCTGGCCGCCGTGCAGTCGGTGTTCCCCGAACTCGGCATCCCGAAGGAGAAGTTCGTGGTGGTCTCGGGCATCGGCTGCTCCAGCCGTTTCCCGTACTACATGAACACCTACGGCTTCCACTCGATCCACGGCCGCGCGCCGGCGGTGGCGACGGGCATCAAGCTCGCCAACCCGGAGCTCGAGGTGTGGGTGGCGACCGGCGACGGCGACGGACTGTCGATCGGCGGCAACCACACGATCCACATGCTGCGCCGCAACGTCGGCCTCAAGGTGCTGCTGTTCAACAACCGCATCTACGGGCTGACCAAGGGCCAGTACTCGCCGACCTCCGAGGTGGGCAAGAAGGCCAAGTCGACGCCCTACGGCTCCGTCGACCGGCCGTTCCACCCGCTGTCGGTGGCGCTCGGCGCCGAAGCCGGCTTCGTCGCCCGCGGCGTCGACGTGATGCAGCCGCACCTCAAGGGCGTGCTCAAGCGGGCGGCCGCCCACCGCGGCTCCGCGTTCCTCGAGATCCTGCAGAACTGCAACATCTTCAACGACGGGGCGTGGGAGACGATCGTCGAGAAGGAGGTCCGCGACGACCGCCTGCTCGCGCTCGAGCACGGCAAGCCGCTGGTGTTCGGCAAGAACCGCGACAAGGGCATCCGGCTCAACGGCCTCGCGCTCGAGGTGGTGACCCTCGGGGGCGGCGTCACCGAGGCGGACCTGCTGGTCCACGACGAGAAGAACCCCAACCCGGCCTACGCGTTCCTGCTCTCGCGGATGGAGACCGAGCCCGGCTTCCCGACCCCGATCGGCGTGCTGCGCGCGGTCGACGACGCCCCGCGCTACGAGGACCTGGTCGCGAACCAGATCGCCCAGGTGCAGGCGAAGAAGGGCGCGGGCGACCTCGCCGGCCTGCTCCACGAAGGCGACGTCTGGGAGGTGAAGTAGTCTTCCACGGGGCCGGGGGCAGTCCGGCGGTTCCTGCCTGAAAGCAGAATCTGCCGCGGCAGATTCTGCTTTGTGGCACAATCCGCCGGGTGGAAGCCCGATACCTCCAGGGGCCCGTGGAGCAGGACCTGGCAGCGAAGATGGTCTTCGTGTCGGGCCCGCGGCAGGTCGGCAAGACCACGCTCGCTCGCCAGGTGCTGGCGCGGTCCGGTGCAGCGGGCGAGTACCTGAGCTGGGACAACCGGCAGGATCGCGCCGAGATCCGCGCCGCGCGCTGGCCCGGCGGCAGGGGCCTCGTCGTGCTCGACGAGATCCACAAGTGGCGCGGCTGGAAGCGCTGGCTCAAGGGCGAGTTCGATCGCCACCGCGACCACGTCAGATTCCTGGTCACCGGAAGCGCTCGGCTCGACGTCTCCCGACGCGGCGGCGACTCACTGCAGGGCCGCTATCACCACTATCGCCTGCATCCCTTCTCCTTCGCCGAGGCGGCCGACCGCGCTTCGGAGCGGGGCGTCGAGCCCGGCGAGGAGTTGCCGATTCCGCCTCGCGCCGATCCGGGCCTGGTGACGTCCCTGCTCCGGTACGGCGGCTTCCCGGAACCGTTCCTCGCGCAGTCGGAGCGCGGCGCCCGTCGCTGGCGGAAGGAGCGGCTCGAGCGCTTCTTCCGCGAAGACGTGCGCGATCTCGAGCCGCTCCGCGACCTGGCGTCGTTCGAGCTGTTCGCCTCGCTGCTGCCGCAGCGGGTGGGATCGCCGCTCTCGCTCAACGCCCTGCGCGAGGACCTCGAGGTCAGCCACCGTGCCGCCACGCACTGGGCGAACGTCCTCGACGCGCTCTATTACTCGTACCGGTTCCGCCCCTTCGGGGCGCCGGCGGCCCGCACGTTGAAGAAGGCTCCCAAGGCCTACCTGTGGGACTGGACGCTGGTCGACGAGCCGGCCGCGCGGTTCGAGAACCTGCTCGCGTCGCACCTGCTGAAGTTCTGTCACTTCCTGAACGACCACGGAGGGTTCGCCGTCGATCTCCACTACCTCCGGGACCGTGACGGCCGCGAGGTCGACTTCCTCGTGACCCGCGAGCGCAAGCCCTGGTTCGCCGTCGAGGCGAAGCTGTCGGAACGCCGCGTCGACCCCGCCCTTCGCTCGTTCCGCGAGCGCCTGCGCATCCCGTTCTGCTACCAGGTGACCCGCGAGGAGGGGCGGGACGTTCTCGACCAGGGCGTGCGGGTGGTGCCCGCCAGCCGTTTCCTCGGCGCGCTGTTCTGATGTCGCGCCCCGGCGTGCCACACTCTTCCTTCGTGATGACGAAGACGGCACTGGCAGTGGCGCTCGCGCTGGCCGGGCTTCCGGCATTCGGCCAGGACGAGCGCGCGCGCGACGCGGAGATCGAGCGGCTGCAGCGGCGGCTCGCCGCGATCGAGGAACGGCTGCGCGAGCGCGACGCGGCTGTCGCGGAACTCGCCGCCGAGTTGCGGGCGCTCGCGGGCATCGTCGACTCGAAACCCGTGCTCGGCGTCGCGGCGCCGTTCCTCGCGGCGCCCCCGGCGGCCTCGGATCTCGTGGGCGTCGCGCGCACCGCGGTCTTCGCGCCACGCCTCGCGGTCGACGCCCGGGTCCGCCACGACACCGTGTTCGTGCGGCTGCGTCGCATCGAGGCCGAGCGCGTCGTGCTCGTCGCCGAAGGCGAGCTGACCCAGGACATGGCCGACCTCGAGCTGCGGCTCGACCGCAGCGGCGCGCTCTACGCGCTCGAGTGGTCGACCTCCGAAGGGCACGCCTACGCGCTCGCGCTGCGCGACGGCGCCACCGGCCTGCCGGCGGCGACGGCGCAGGTGAAGCCGCAGGACGCGCGCGGGCGCTTCCTGTTCGTCGGCTACCGGCTGGAGTAGAGGGACGGTGGCGCGCCCGGTCACCGCCTTCGTCGACGGCCGGGCCGTCGGCGTGGCGCCGGGCGAGACGCTGCTGCAGGCGGCCCTGCGGCAGGGAGTGGAGTTCCCGCATCGCTGCCGGGTCGGGGCCTGCGCGACGTGCCGCTGCCGGCTGGTCGAAGGACGGGTCCGGTCGCTGACGGAGACGCGCTACGTGCTCGAGGACGACGAGCTCGACCGCGGCGTGATCCTGGCGTGCCAGAGCGTCCCGGTCGGCGACGTGCGGGTCGAGCTGGAGCCGGCCACGACGCGCGCGCGTCGGGTGCCGGCGCCGTGGCGCCCCCCGGCGGCCCCCGCCGACACCCGACGTCCGGCGCGACCCGCCGACTTCCTGAAGTACTCGCTGTTCCACGGGGTCGGCCTGGTGGCGGCCGCGGCGCTCGTCGCCGGTGGCGCATGGATCAGTGCCGGCCTGCTGGCGATCGTCGCCTTCTACGTCGTCGGCGACGCGCTTTGCGGCGACGACACGTCGACGCCGGAGTACGCCCGCCCGCAGGCACTGACGCTGCAGCTCTGGCTGGCGCTGCCTCTGGTCGCGCTGGTCAGCTTCGCCGCGACCTGGAGCGTCAGCCCCGGCGACCCGCTCGGCTTCGGCGCTCTCGTCGAGCGATGGACGGGGTTCGACGCGCTCGCGGCCCGCGAGGCGACGACGCTCGGCCACCACGTCTCGGCCTGGCTGCTGACCGGGTTGATGATCGGCATGGTCGGCACCATCCCCGCGCACGAGCTGGTCCACCGCACGTGGGACCCGGTCTCGCAGGCCATCGGTCGCGGGCTGCTCGCCTTCAGCTTCGACACCGTGTTCGCGATCGAGCACGTCTACGGCCACCACCGTCACGTGGCGACCCGCGACGACCCGGCGACGGCTCCACGAGGACGCAGCGTCTACCGCCACGTGCTGCTGTCGACCTTGCGCGGGAACGGCAGCGCGTGGCGGATCGAGACGCGGCGCCTGCGCCGCCGCGGCCACGGCCCGCTGCACTGGCGCAACGCGGTGCTGCGCGGCTACCTCGCGAGCCTCGCGCTGGTGGCCGCGGCGTGGGCGATGGGCGGAGCCGTCGCGGCCGCCTTCTTCGTCGCCTGCGGGCTGCTCGGCAAGGCGCTGCTCGAGATCGTCAACTACATGGAGCACTACGGCCTGGCCCGCGACCCGCGTGGCCCGGTGATGCCGCGCCACTCGTGGAACACCAACAGGCGGCTCAGCTCGTGGTCGACGTTCAACCTGACCCGCCACTCCCACCACCACGCCCAGGGCGAAGCGCCGTTCCACGAGCTGCGGCCGCTGCCCGAGGCGCCGACGATGGTCGCCGGCTACCTGACCACGATCCTGCTGACGCTGGTGCCGCCGCTGTGGCGGCGGCTGATGGCGCCGAAGCTCGCGGAGTGGGACAGCAACCACGCGACGGCGGACGAGCGGCGGCTGGCGGCCGAAGCCGTGGAGGCCTGATGGCGCGATGGAAGCCGTTCCCCGGCGACGCGGGCGCGTTCCGCCACGACGCCGCGAGCCTGAAGAAGCACTGGAAGCGGCTGCACCGCGCCGACCTGGAGCCGTGGCCGCGCGACCCGGACGTGCAGGCGGCGTGGGCCCACTTCCACTGCGGCGAGTTCAAGCGCGCGGTCGACGCCGCGCTGAAGGCGGGCGCGGCGGGACTCGCCTGCGCCCACAAGGCGCAGACGATCTACGCCACCTACCTGGAGCCCGACGCGGAGCGGCGCCTGGCGTTGCTGCTCGAGGTCGTCGAGCGGGCGGACGAGCATCGCGCGGCCGAGCCGGGCAACGCGAGCGCCCACTACTGGTTGGCCCACGCCCTCGGCCGCTACAGCCAGGAGATCAGCGTGGCGGTGGCCCTCGCGCGTGGCCTCGGCGGCCGGATCAAGGCCGCGCTCGACGCCGCGCTCGCGATCGAGCCGGACCACGCGGACGCGCTGGCGACGCTCGGGTCCTTCCACGCCGAGGTGATCGGCAAGGTGGGGCGGCTGCTGGCGCGGGTCCAGGGCGCCGACGCCGGCGCGGGGCGCGACTGCTTCCGCCGCGCGCGAGAGCTCGCGCCGCACAGCCCGACGGTGCTGGTCGAGTGCGCGCGCGGCCTGCCGCCGATCGACGGAACGAAAGGCGAACGCGAGGCCGAGGCGCTGTGGGCGGCCGCGGCTGCCGTCGTGCCGCAGGACGCGGCGGAGTGGCTCGCGGTCGACGCGGTGCGCCGCGAGCGAACCGGCGCCGGCGCCAGGGCTCGCTGAACCCCGGCGCCGGCGAACGGAGAGACGCGGCCTAGAAGCGGCGCACCAGCTCGAGGCCGATCGTGCGCGGCTCGTTGGTCATGCCGGTCAGGTTGTTGAAGTCAATGCCGTTCTGGACGATCTCGGCGTCGGCCAGGTTGCGGCCGAAGGCGGCCACTTCCCACTTGCCCTGGGCGAACGTGTAGCCGAGCCGGGCGCCGATCTCGAGCGCGTCGGCGACGAACTCGGTCGACTCGTAGAGGAAGAAGCTCTTCTCGCTGTGGTAGGTGAAGTCGGCGCTGGCCTTCAGCACGCCGCGCGTCCCGAGCACCTTCCGGTAGTCGACGATGCCGCTCAGGATCCACTTGGGCGCGTGCGGCAGCGCGTTGCCGTCGACGCTGGCCAGGCCGTTCGCCACCGGGTCGAGCACCGTGCAGCCGCCGCCGCAGGCCGCGACCGACAGCCGCGGGTCGTCGATCTCGGTCTTGTTGTACGAGCCGCCGA
The DNA here is from genome assembly GCA_011526565.1 of Acidobacteriota bacterium. GTDB lineage: Bacteria > Acidobacteriota > Vicinamibacteria > Fen-336 > Fen-336 > WYBL01. Next base: position 18,563 of record WYBL01000109.1, read on the forward strand.
GCGTGACCAGCCACTCCGCCGCCGGGGCCCAGTCGAGGTCGACCTCGAGGCCGTAGCCCTTCGTCTTGTCGGCGTTGAGCAGGGTCGCGGTGTTGAACTGGCCGCCGACCGCCACGATCTGCTGGCCGTCGACGTTGTAGTAGAAGCCGCCGACGTTGAAGCGCACCTTGTCGGAGACGCGGGTCTTCACGCCGACCTCGAACGAGGTCAGCTTCTCCTCGTCGGCGACGGAGACGCAGTTGGTCGCCGGGTTGACGCCGCCCTCGAAGTCGGCGCAGAAGAGGATGCGGCCCTGGATCGACGGCGCGCGGAACCCGGTGCCGACGCGGCCGTAGAGGTTCACGTTCTCGTTCGCCTCGTACGTCGCCGCGAAGTCCCAGGTGACGAGGTCGGCGTCGGTCGCCACCTCGATCGGCCGCGTCGTCGGGAGCTGGAAGGTCGGGTCCGGACGCTCCGCGCTGAACTCCTTCTCGTCGGTCGTGTAGCGCAGCCCGCCCTTGAGCGAGAGCCGCTCGCTCGGGTGGTAGTCGAGCGAGGCGAACAGCGCCCACGACTTCGCGTCCTGGGTCTGGAACGCGTAACCGTCCTGCGGGTTGCCCGGCGCCAGCGAGGCGTAGCTGAAGGTCTCGGCCTTCAGTTCCTCCTTGAAGTAGTAGGCGCCGACCAGCCAGTCCCACTCGCCGCCCGGCTTGCTGGCGACGCGCAGCTCCTGGGTGAACTGGTCGAGCTTGGGCAGGCCGTCCGCGCTCTCGGAGGGGAACGGGATCAGGCCCGGCCCCGAAGGCGGAGCGAAGACGGCGCCGAAGCCGCCGTCGATGTCGCCGCGGCTGTACATCTCGAGCGTCTCGAAGCCCGTGATCGAGCTCAGCGTCGCTTCGCCGAGGTCGTACTCGAGCTTCAGCGCGCCGCCGAAGGCGTCGATGTCCTGCTCGTTGAGCCCGTCCTGCGCCACCTGGTCCTGGCGGTAGCCGGAGACGAGGTCGTTGCTGCCCTTCTGCAGGATGTTGGCGCGGAAGATGCGGGCGGTGCCGTCGAGGCTCCAGCCGTCCACCTTGAGCAGCGCGCTGAAGCGCTCGCTGGGCTCCCACAGGAGCTGGCCGCGGAACGCCCAGGTGTCGTGGCCGCCGAGCGCGTTCTCCTCGCCGGTGAAGGTGTTCTCGATCCAGTCGGACTGCTGCTGGTAGAGCAGCGAGACGCGCGCCGACACGGTGTCGGACAGCGGCCCGCCGACCGCGCCCTTGAAGTCGACGTTGTCGTAGGTGCCGTAGGAGACGCGCGCGAAGCCGTCGAGCTCGCGCGAGGGCTTGACGGTCTCGAACTTGACGATGCCGGCCGGCGTGTTGCGGCCGAACAGCGAGCCCTGCGGCCCGCGCAGCACCTCGGTGCGCTGCAGGTCGAACAGCGGCTTGCCCTTGACGACCGGGTTCTCGAGCACGATCTCGTCGACGATCATCGACACCGGCTGCGAGGCGTTGAGGTCGAAGTCGGTGTTGCCCAGCCCGCGGATGTAGAAGCGGGGGAAGGCGCGGCCGAACGAGGACTCGAGCAGCAGGCTCGGCACCCGCGCCGAGAGCGCCTTGACGTCGGCCGCGCCCGCGTAGAGCAGCGACAGCTTGTCGGCGTCGAGCGAGGTGACGGAGAGCGGGATGTCCTGGATGTTCTCCTCGCGCTTCTGCGCGGTGACCGTGACCTCCTCGAGCAGCTTCGGAACCTCGGGAGTGGGAGTGGGCTCCGGGGCCTGGGCGTATCCCGCGGGAGCCAGCAGAGCGAAGGCGGCGAGCGCGGCGAGCGCGCGCGTCGCGGACGGCCGGCGGTTCGGCATGGCGTTCCCCTTTTCTGGATGTGTTGGGCGAGCGCGGGGAGTCTACCCCCGCGCTCGCCGTCGGGGCCACCCGGCGTCAGCGCACGACGACCACCTCCAGGTACTCGGCGGGGATGCACAGCGCGCGCTCGCCGGCACGGTTCCAGCGGTCGAGGAACTCGACGAGCGTGGCGTGCAGCACCTCGCGGCCGGACTCGTCCAGCGCCGCGAAGGCCTTGTGAGTGGGGCCGTACCAGTTGCGGAAGACCTCGATCCAGTGCTCCGCCGAACGGTAGCGGAACGTGTAGGTGCGACGCGTCGTCCGGATCTCGGCGGCGTCGCCGCCGAACAGTTCCTCGAGCCGGGCCACGGTGCCCCACTCCATAGGCGAGCGCAGACCGGCGGGCGGCGGCACGAAGGTGGCCATCAGGTCGAACAGGCCGCCGATGAAGCCCGTCGGAGTCCAGTTCGCGAGCCCGATCCTGCCGCCGGGGCGGACGACGCGCAGCAGCTCCGCGGCGGCCCGCGGCTGGTCGGGCGCGAACATCACGCCGAAGCTCGAGAGCGCGACGTCGAAGGAACCGTCGGCGAAAGGCAGCGCCTCGGCGTCCGCGATCTCGAACGTGATCGGCAGCCGGTCCGCCTCGGCGCGGACGCGGCCCTGGACCAGCAGCGCGTGCACGTAGTCGGTCGAGGTGACGTCCGCGAAGTGGCGGGCGGCGGCCAGCGAGGCGTTGCCGTTGCCGGCGGCCACGTCGAGCACGCGGTCGACGGCCTGCAGGTCGACCGCCTCGCACAACGACTCGCCGACGCTCTGCAGGCGGACGCCGATGCGGCCGAAGTCGCCGGCGGACCAGGTCGCCTGCTGGCGGGTCTTGATGGCGGCCAGGTCGGGGGCGGGTGCGGAAAGCGCGTTCATCTTCTCGGATCTCCTTGCCTTGGAACACCGCGAAGATCCGCCGTCGAAGCGGTTGACGTATGGCCGGGCGTCGCCAACACTTGCCCGATCGTCCACAACGAGGTGGTGGCTGTGAGCGGGGACACGCTGTCCGACCTGCTGCGTGCCGTGCGCCTGCGCGGCGCGCTCTTCTATCACGTGGAAGGAGCCGCGCCCTGGGTGGCCGAAGCGCCGCCCGCGCGCGAGATCCTGGGCGCGATCCTGCCCGGCGCCGAGCACATGATCGAGTTCCACGGCGTCGTCGCGGGTTCCTGCTACGGGGCGCTCGTCGGCGAGCCGCCGCTGCGGCTCGAGGCGGGCGACGTGATCCTGTTCCCGCAGGGCGACGCCCACGTGCTGTCGAGCGCGCCGGGCCTGCGCGGGGTAGACGACCGCGGGCTGTTCTCCACTCCACGCCCGCCGCAGCTCCCGTACGCGCTGACCGTCTCGGGAACGGCGGTACGGCCCGCCACCGGCCGCGCCGGCGCGGGAGGCGAGTCGGCGACGCTCGTGTGCGGCTTCCTTGGCCTCGACGCGCGCCCGTTCAACCCGCTGCTGGCCGCGCTGCCGCGGGTGCTCCGCGTGCCCGGCTCCGCCCTGGGGGCGGGGTCGTGGGTCGGCGCGCTGCTGCGCGCCGTCGCCGACGAGTCGAGCCGGAAGCGCGCCGGCGGCGAAGCCGTGCTCGAGCGCATGAGCGAGATGCTGTTCGTCGAGGTGCTGCGCCGCCACGTCGACTCGCTGCCGGCCGAGGAGACCGGGTGGCTCGCCGGGCTGCGCGACCCGGCCGTGGGGCGCGCCCTGGCGCTGCTGCACGAGCGGCCTGGCGCGCCGTGGACGCTCGAGACGCTGGGGGAGCAGGCGGGCCTCTCGCGCTCGGCCCTGCACGAGCGCTTCGTCCACTTCATCGGCCAGCCGCCCATGCAGTACCTGACCCGCTGGCGCATGCAGCTCGCCGCCGGCCGGCTGCGCGACACCAGCGCCAAGGTCGTCGAGATCGCGCTGGAGGTCGGCTACGAGAGCGAGGCCGCGTTCTCCCGCGCCTTCAAGCGCGAGGTCGGCGTCGCCCCCGGCGCGTGGCGACGCGCGCGCGGGCCGGAACAAGCGGGCTCGCCGCCTCGTACAAGCGTCTGAAGCCGTGGTTCGTCCGCTGGGGCGGCCACTTCCCGGTTCGAGGCCCCCATGAAGCGCCGTCGCGTAGCCGTGATCGCCGTCGTCGTGCTGGCCGGGGTGGGCGGCATGATGGCCCGCAACCGCGGGCCGCAGCCCACCGAGGTCCAGCTCGCCAAGGTCGGTCGCGAGGACCTTCAGGCCAAGGTCTCGGCCAACGGCCGGGTGCAGGCCCAGAAGAAGGTCGACATCTCCGCGACCATCGCCGGCCAGGTCGTGGCCCTCGCGGTCGAGGAGGGCGACCGCGTCAGAAAGGGGCAGTTCCTGCTCCAGATCGACCCGGTCAGCTCCCGGGCCAACGCCCGCAGCAACGAGCTGGGGCGAGCGGCCCTCGCTCGCGAGCTGGAGTCGGCGCGGGCCCAGGCCGAGCTGGCCGCCGCCGACCTGGAGCGGGCGCGCAGCAACCACGCCGCCGGCATCATTCCCGCCGCGGACCTCGAGCGCGCCGGCACGGCTGCCGCCACCGCGCGCGCCTCGGTCCAGGCTCTCGAACGCCGCGTCGAGCAGGCCGGCGCCTCGCTGGAGAGCGCGCAGGACCTGGTCGCCAAGACCACGGTGCGTTCGCCGATGGACGGCATCGTCACCGCCCGCCGGGTGGAGGAGGGCGAGGTCGCGGTGATCGGCATCCAGAACAGCCCGGGCACCGTGCTGCTCCAGATCTCGGACATGTCGGTCGTCGAGACCGAGCTCGAGGTGGACGAGACCTCGATTCCCGCCGTCAAGGTCGGCCAGGACGCGCGGGTGCGGATCGACGCCTACCCGAACCGCACCTTCGAGGGCGAGGTCACCGAGGTCGGCAGCAGCCCGATCCAGCGCTCGACTGGCGCCGCGACCCAGAACGAGGCGATCAAGTTCCTGGTCAAGGTGCAGATCAAGAACCCGCCCGAGGGCATCAAGCCCGGGTTGTCGGTACAGGCGGACGTGCTCACCGGCTTCCGCGCCGACGCGTTGACCGTGCCGATCCAGGCCCTGGTGCTGCGCGACGAGGAGAGCAAGCCCGGCGAGAAGCGCGCCGGGCCGCGGCGCGAGCTCGAGGGCGTCTACGTCGTCGACGGCGGCAAGGTCGCGTTCCGCGAGATCGAGACCGGCCTGCTCGGCGAGATGGCGATCGAGGTGACCGGGGGCCTGAAGGGCGGCGAGTCGATCGTCACCGGCCCGTTCCGCGCGCTGCGCAGCCTGAACCCGGGCGACGCGGTGGTCGAGGAGAAGGCGAAGGAGCCGCAGGGCTAGGGGCGCAGGAGAGCGGTCGTGGACCTCCGGGAACTGCTGCGCGAGTCGCTGCGGGCGATCTCCGCCCATCGCCTGCGCAGCTTCCTGACGCTGCTCGGCATCATCATCGGCGTCGGCACCCTGACCGGCGTGATCGCGGTGATCAACGGCCTCAACGGCTACGTCCAGGAGCGGGTGATCCAGCTCGCACCGGACGTCTGGGTGCTGACCAAGTTCGGCATCATCCGCGGCCGCGAGGAGTTCCTCGACGCCCTCAAGCGCAAGGACCTCGACTACGACGAGTTCCAGCAGCTCCAGGCGCGGCTGACCCGCTCGGAGTCGATCGCCGCCGAAGCCGCCTCGCGGACCGACGTGCGCCATCGCGAGCGGCGCCTGGGCGGCGTGCAGGTCCACGGCACCACCGCGGTCTACGGGCCGCTGGTGCGGCTCGACATCGTCGCCGGCCGCTACTTCACCGGCGCGGAGGACGACTCCGCGCAGGCGGTGGCCGTGATCGGGGCCGACGTGCGCGACGAGCTGTTTCCCCACCTCGACCCGATTGGCCGCCAGGTGCTGGTCGGGGGCCGGCCCTATCGGGTGATCGGCCTGCTGGCCCGCCAGGGCCGGACGCTGGGCCAGAGCCGCGACGCCGAGGTGTTCGTTCCGTTCCAGGCCTACCGCCGCCAGTTCGGCAGTCGCGACTCGATCAACATCCTGATGCGGGCCCGCGGCGGCGTACCGGGGCTCGAGGCCTCGGTCGACGAGGCGCGCAGCGTGCTGCGGGCGCTGCGCCACACCTCGTTCCGGGCGCCCGACCCCTTCGGCGTCGTCACCGCCGAGAACCTGCAGCAGCTCTGGCGCCAGATCTCGGCCGCGACGTTCCTGCTCACGCTGCTGATCGCCTCGGTCTCGCTCGGCGTCGGCGGCATCGTGATCATGAACATCATGCTCGTCGCCGTCGTCGAGCGCACCCGCGAGATCGGCGTGCGGCTGGCGCTCGGCGCGCGCAAGCGCGACATCCGCCGCCAGTTCCTGCTCGAGGCCTCGCTGCTGTCGCTGCTCGGCGGCGTCGCGGGCATCGGCGTCGGCGTGGCGATGGCCTTCGGCGTGCGCAACGGGCTGTCGTTCCCGGCCGCGCTGACGCCGCCGATCGCCGCGCTGGGCCTGGCGCTGTCGCTCGTCGTCGGGCTGCTGGCCGGCTACTGGCCGGCGCGCCAGGCCAGCAACCTGCCGCCGGTGGACGCGCTGCGGAGCGAGGCCTGAGATGGGCCGCCGCGTCGCCTTCAACCTGCGCGAGAACGTCGGTTTCGCGCTCGACGCGATGCGCACCCAGAAGCTGCGCACGTTCCTCACCCTGCTGGGCGTGATGGCGGGCGTCGCCACCGTCATCATGATGGTGAGCTTCGTGGTCGGCTTCAACAACCGGATCACGGCGGCCTTCACCTCGTTCGGCACCCACCTCGTGCAGTTCCAGAAGTGGGAGCCGCGCTTCGGCGGGCCCGACCAGATCCCCGAGGACCAGCGCAACCGGCGCGACCTGACGATCGAGGACGCCGAGGCGATCCGCCGCCTGTCGCGCTACGTCGCCGCGGTGTCGCCCGAGCGCTACCTGTTCGGCGGCGCCGTCGTCAAGGCCGGCCGCGCGGAGGCCAACCAGCCGCTCGTCCTCGGCGCCGCCCACGAGTACCCGCAGGCCAACAGCCACTTCGTCGCCGACGGCCGCTTCATCGGCGAGCCCGACGTGCGCCACGCGGCGGCCGTGGCCGTGATCGGCGGCGACGTGGTCGACGCGCTGTTCCCGCACCGCGATCCGATCGACCAGGAGATCACGGTCGCCGGGCGCGCCTACCGCGTGATCGGCGTCTTCGAGCGCAAGGGCAGCTTCCTCGGCGGCAGCCAGGACAACCAGGTCGCGATCCCGATCAGCGCGTTCGACGAGCAGTTCCCCGAGGTCAAGAACGGCGGCGGCGACACCATCCACATCGCGACCGTGCCGCGGCGGCCCGAAGACTTCGACGCGCTGATCGAGGAGGGCACCGCGATCCTGCGCGCGCGGCGCGGCCTGCGGCCCGGTCAGGAGAACGACTTCGCGCTGTTCACGAGCGTGGGCAACCTGGAGAACTTCCAGCAGATCACCGGCAGCGTGGCGGCGGCGATGCTGGTCATCGCCGGCATCGCGCTGCTGGTCGGCGGCGTCGGCGTGATGAACATCATGCTGGTCAACGTCACCCAGCGCACCCGCGAGATCGGCGTCCGCAAGGCGCTGGGCGCGACGCGGCGCGACATCGCCGTCCAGTTCCTGCTCGAGGCGGTGACGCTGACCGGCGTCGGCGGCGCACTCGGCATCGCGTTCGGGCTCGGCGTCGCGCTGCTGGCGCGGCTCGCCTTCCAGTTCGAGGCGGCGGCGCCGGCGTGGTCGATCGGCCTCGGCTTCGGCGTCTCGACCGCCGTCGGCATCGCCTTCGGCCTGTGGCCGGCACTGAAGGCCGCCCGCCAGGA
>WYBL01000110.1 GCA_011526565.1 Acidobacteriota bacterium
ATACACCCACAGCGCGCCAGCCTGCTCGCCACCCTTGCCCATCGCCATAGGCACAAAGTAAGACTTGGATCCCGTTCGGCCACCTGTTTCTTCAGGGCAACCTGAGACTTTCACCACGGGCTGCTAGGGGTGCGTCCGGCGGCGGCGGCATCGGCGGCCGCGGACAGCGCCGCCGCGGTCGCGGCGACGCCCGACAGCCCGCGCAGGAACTCGCGGCGATCCGGCATGGGGCCCCCCTCTCGCGTGAATCGACGTGACGTGGCGTGGATGCTAGCAGCGGCCCGGCTACAATCGAAGGTCTGGCCCCTTGCGACCCAGGAGACGATTTTCGCCATGGCCGAGTACGTGAAGGTGATCGCTGCCGCCGAACTGCCCCCGGGGCAGGCCCGCGAGGTCCAGGCCGGCGGCCGCACGCTGGCGCTGGTCAACGTCGAAGGCCAGTTCCACGCCGTCGACAATCGCTGCGTGCACCGCGGCGGGCCGCTGGGCCAGGGCTTCGTCGAGGGGCACCTGCTGGGCTGCCCGTGGCACGCCTGGAACTACGACGTGCGCACGGGCGAGATGGCCGGCAACCCGGAGTTCAAGGTCGCCTGCTACCCGGTGCGCGTCGAGGACGGCCAGGTGCTGGTCAGCCCGGAACCGGTGGCGCGATGACCTTCGCCGCTCGCCTGCGCACGGCGGCCCTGCTCCTGGCCGCCGCTCCCGGCTTCGCCCAGGAGCCGGCGCCGACACCGACGCCGGCCCCGCCCAGCTTCCCTTCCGACGTCGACCTGGTCACGGTGGACGTGGTGGTCACCGACCGCAAGGGCAAGCCGGTCGAAGGCCTGACCCGCGACATGTTCGAGATCAAGGAGGACGGCAAGGTCCAGACCCTGGCCTCCTTCGAGGCGGTGCGCATGCCGGACACCAGCGCCCCGCCGCCGCCGCGCCGGCCGGTCTCCGACAACCTCGCCGCCGAGGCCGAGGGCCGCACCGGCCGCACCTTCGTCGTCGTCTTCGACGACATCCACCTGACCCCGCACCAGGCCCACCGCGCCAAGAAGGCGGTCGCCGAGTTCCTGCAGAAGGGCACCCGCGAGGGCGACCGCGTGGTGCTGGTCTCGACCGGGGGCGACGCCTGGTGGGCGACGCGGATGAAGCGCGGCGCCGACGAGCTGGTCGCGCTGCTCAAGCGGCTCGACGGCCGCAGCCTGCCGCAGTCCGGCATCGACCGCGTCTCCGAGTGGGAGGCGATGCGCATCCACGTCTACAACGACGCCCAGGTGATGGACCGCGTCGCCCGCCGCTTCGAGCAGTACGGCGTCGCCGGCAGCGCCCAGCTCGGCGACCGCTCCCGCACCGACAACATGTACGCGGGTGAAGGCGACCCCTACGTGCGGGCGCGCGCCTCCGAGGTCTACTGGCAGAGCTCGACCAAGAACCGGCTGACGCTGGAGGTGCTGAAGCGCATCCTGCAGTCGATGGCCGGGGTCAAGGGCCGCAAGAGCCTGATCCTGGTCTCCGAGGGTTTCATCTACGACCCCAACCTCGACGAGTTCAAGGACACGATCCAGCAGAGCCGCCGCTCCAACATGGCGATCTACTTCCTCGACACCCGCGGCCTCGGCGGGCTCTCCGCCTACTTCGGCGCCGAGTTCGGGCCGGCGCTGCCCGAGCAGGACCTGGCGTTCGCCTTCAGCGAGAGCTTCGAGGCGAGCGAAGGCGCCGAGTCGCTGGCGATCGACAGCGGCGGTTTCTCGGTGCGCAACACCAACGACCTGGCCGCTGGCATCCAGCGCATCGCCGACGACTCGCGCGTCTACTACCTGCTCGGCTACAACCCGACCAACACCGCGCGCGACGGGCGCTTCCGCAAGATCGAGGTCAAGGCGCTGCAGAAGGGCCTCAAGGTGCGCGCGCGCAAGGGCTACTACGCGCCGCTCGACGGCGTCGCGAAAGGCGACAAGAAGGTCGAGGGCAACGACCCCGCGATCCAGCAGGCGCTCGACTCGCCCTTCGAATCGGGGGCGATCCCGATCCGGATGACCTCGTACGTGTTCGACGAGACGCTGCTCGGCAAGGCGACGACGATCGTGGCCACCGACGTCGACATCCGCGACTTCGCCTTCAGGGAGGAGGAAGGGCGGCTCGTGAACGCGCTCGAGTTCCTGCTGATCGTCGCCCACCGCGAGAGCGGCGAGTACTTCCGCTACGACCAGAAGATCGAGTTCAAGCTGCAGCCGGAGACCAAGGCGCGGATCGACGAGGCGTGGTTCCCGATCGTGCGCGAGTTCGAGCTGGCCCCCGGCGGCTACCAGGCCAAGATCGTGGTGCGCGACCAGAACAGCCGCGAGATCGGCAGCCTGATCCACGAGTTCGACGTGCCGGCGCTCGACGGCCTGCGCACCTCGACGATCGTGCTTTCCGACACGCTGCAGCCGCAGCCCGAGGGCAGCACGGCGCTGCCGCGGCCGACCGTGCTGGCGCGGCGCGACCTCTCGGCCGGCATGATCTACGCCCAGTACGACGTCTACGGCGCGGGCAAGGACCCGCAGACGAACATGCCGAAGGTGCGCGCGGGCTACGAGATCCGCAAGGCCGACGGGACCCGCGTCGCGAAGTTCGAGCCCTCCGAGATCATGGCCACGTCGCTCGGCCGCCTGTCGCGGCTGGTCGGCACCCCGCTCGACAATGCCGACCCCGGCGACTACGAGTTCGTGCTCGAGCTGATCGACGACGCGACCGGCAAGACACTGCAGGTCGTCGAGCCCTTCACGCTCGTCGAGAAGAAGGAGTAGCGGCTCACTCCCAGGGGATGTCCGGCATCTGGAGGCGGTCGACGCGCTCGCCCTTTTCCAGGTGCCGGGCGCACAGCTCCTCCAGGTCCTCGGGCTTCACCGCCGCGTACCACTGGTTGTCCGGCTGGACCGCGACGGCGATGCCCTGCGAGCAGTGCTTGAGGCAGCTCGTGCTCTGCGCCATCACCCGGTCGTGCAGGCCGCGCTCGCGCAGCATCGCCTTGAGCTTGTCGTAGAGCTCCTTCGAGCCTTTTTCGCCGCACGAGCCCTTGGGGTGGCCGGCGGGGCGGGCGTTGACGCAGACGAGCACCTGGCGTTCGGGCACGGGCATCGCGGATCGACCTCCAGCGGCGAGTCTACTCGTGCGGCTCGCGCCAGGCGCGCAGCCCGGCCTCGGCGCTGGCGAACAGCCAGAGCCCGATCAACGCCGCGAAGTGGGGCATCAGGCCCGGGCGGATCTCGGCCGCCAGCCGCTGCGAGAGCGCCAGCACGCTGCCGAAGTCGGAGAAGTACACGGCATCGGTCGGCATCCGCAGCAGCGTCTCGACCACGAGCGAGCGCAGCGTCAGCACCGCGACGACCGCGGTCGCGAGCGCCAGCCCCCAGCCGAGCCGGCGCCGGCCGGCGACGACCTGGCCCGCACCCGGCCAGAGCAGGCCGGACAGGATCAGCGGCCGCCAGCGCGAGGCGGACGCGCTGCGCGCGCCCGCGAGCCGGCCCAGCACCCGCGCGACCAGGGCCTCGCGGGTGGCCAGGTCGGCGTCCGCGGGGGGCGCCGCGACGAAGGCGCCTGGCCCGCGCGTTGCGTCGGGCGCGTCGGCGCCGCGGGCGATAACGTGGAAGTGCAGGTGCGGCACCACCTCCGCGAAGCAGGCGACGTACGTCTTCGCCGCGCCGGTCTCGACCTGTAGCGCTGCGGCCGTCTCGCGCAGCAACGGGCCCAGCGCCGCCGCTTCGTCGGGCGTGAGTTCGGTCACCTGCTCGACGTGGCGGCGCGGCACCACGAGCAGCCAGCCGGGGTGGGCGCCGGGCTCGGGCTTGCCGTGGACGAGGAAGGCGCCACGGGCGAGCGGCGGCGGCGCGATCGCGGCCGAACCCGCCGCGATCGCGCACAGGGGACAACCATGGCTCACTCGATCACCACCCGGTCGGCGGCGCCGCGGCCGAAGGTCTCGGGCGCGTACATCTCCTCGGCCCGCGGGTTGGGCGCGACGAAGGTACCGGGAGTCGTGGCGCGCGCGACGTAGGAGTACTCGTGCACGCCCGCCCACAGTGTCGTGGCGAAGGCCTCGGCGCGGTCGTCGCGCAGGTTCTGGTGCACGTACCAGCGCGGGAAGTACCAGCGCCAGGGCAAGCCGCGAGGCGGGCTGCCGGGGTTGGAGGGTGTGCCCGCGGCCGGCAACTCGGGGTTGAGCGGTTCGAACCCTGCCGGCAGCGGGTCGACCAGCGCGACGTGATGGCGTCGCGCCGGGGCGACGAGGTCGAGCTTCACGCGGACGCGGGCTCCTGCCCGGACCCGCCAGGTGCCGTCGGCGTCGCGGCGCACGTCTGCGGGATCGTCGACGGCCTCGTAGCGGCGGACCACGCTGAAGCCCGCCTCGTAGGCGGGCAGCTCGAGCGAAGCCGGCACGTAGCGCAGGCCGAGCCGGTAGTGGAGCCGGCCGCGGCCATCCTTCGCGAGCACCAGCTCGCCGCCGCCGCCGGCCAGCAGCGCGTCCATCGGCACGCTCCAGTGCTGCGCCGAGGCCGCACGGCCGCGGAACGCCGCTTCGCCGACCGACGCGGCACCCAACCAGGCGGCCGCGGAGAAGTCGGGCGCCGCGCTCTCGAACGCGCGGAAGTAGCGGGCCAGTGCCAGCAGCACGAACGCGTTCTCCTGCGTCGTCGCCCAGCGGCCGCCGACGCGGCCGGCCTGCAGCCCGGCGACCAGCTTCTCGACGAGCGGGTGCTTCGGCTCGGCGGCCAGCAGTCCGTCGAGCGCGATGGCGTCGCTGCGGCGGCTGGAGTGCAGCACCAGGGGCCCCGACTCGGAGTAACGCTCGGCGAGCGTCGCGGTCGCGGCGGTGACGCTCGCGCGGTTCGCGATCGCCTGCAGCGCGGCCGCGCGCTCGACCCCGCCGCCCGCGTCGTCGGCGAGCAGCGGCAGCAGCAGGCCCAGCGCCTCGAGCGGGCCCTGGGCCGCGGCGTCGGCCGCCAGCGCCCGCACCCCGCTCGCGTCCCGGTCGCCGAGCAGGCCGCGCACGTGCAGCGCGTAGGCGCGGATCGCGCGCCAGGCAGAGGCGTCGTAACCGCGATCCGGACGGCGGCCGTCGAGGGCGCGCAGGTAGCGCTTCGCCCGCTCGAGCGTCGCCGCCGGGACCTCGAGGCCCGCCGCGCGGGCCCGCGCGAGGGCGTGCGTCGCGTGCGCCGACAGCCACGGCCACGACTCGCCCCCGCGCACCCAGAAGCCGAAGCCGCCGTCGCCGTTCTGCAGCGAGACGAGGCGCGTCACGGCGTGACCCAGCGCGCGGTCTGTCTCTTCGCGCGAAGGCAGGTCGCTGGCTCCCAGCGCCGGCAGCACGTCGCGCATTGCGACCAGGCCGAGCAGCCGCGACGCGACCTGCTCGGCGCACTCGAACGGGTACGCCTTCAGGTACAGCGCCGCGTCCGCCAGCGACGAGAGCGCCGTCGGCGACAGCGAGAGCTCGAGGCCGCCGAAACCGGCGAGCGCGTCCGCGGGCGCGCGCACGCCCTCGGCGACCGCACCCCGCTCGACCACTCCGTAGGTCGCGAACGCCTCCGCGCTGGCCGGGGTCAGCACCGGCAGCGCGAGCTGCGCGGCGTCGGCACCCGGAGCCGCCGCGGCAGCGGCCTGGAACGCGGCTTCGCCGGGAGCTTCTGCGCGGGCGGGGAAGCGGACCTCCACGCGGTCGCGCGCCGGCACCGTCACGACCTGGCCCACGGCTGCTGTCCCCAGGCCGAGGTTGGCGGCGCGCAGCGCGACGCGGGCTTCGGCGGGTGCGTCGGTCTGGTTCTGGACGACCACCGGCAGCTCGAAGCGGTCGCCGAGGTTGAGGAAGCGCGGCGGCGACGGCCGCACGGCGAGCGGCAGCCGCGCGACGAGGCTGGCCTCGCCGGTGCCGAAGCGGTTCGCGCCTTCGGCGGCCACGGCGATCACGCGCCAGCGGGTCACAGAGTCGGGCAGCTTCACGCCCACCGTCGCCAACCCCTCCGCGTCCGTGCGCACCGAGGGGAAGAACGCCGCCAGCGGGGAGAAGTCGCTGCGCAGCGCCACCGGTGCGGCGGGCTCCTCCGCGGGCGCGGCAAAGGCCGCCGACTTGCGGGCCATCGGCGCAGGTGCGGCCTGGGGCGCCATGGCCATCTCCGCGATTCCGCCAGCCACGCCGCCGACGACTCCACCTTCGACGCCAGACTCGAGGTCGGGCCTGCCGGCGACCACCAGCGAGCGCGAGTCGCTCGGCGAGATCCCGCCCCACCGCCGCGCGTGGAACGCGCCGAGCGGGTCGGGCTGCTGGCCGCCGCCGAGCGTGAACACGGCATCGTCCACCACTGCCACCGTGACTTCGCCCGCCACCGGCCGCCCCTCGCCGTCCTTCAGCTCGAGGGCGATCGCCGTCTCGGCGCCCGGGCTCGTCTCGGCATCGGCGGGGCGCGCGGTCACCGAGAGGCGGCGCGGCGTCGTCGGCACGGCGAGCGTCGCCTCGCCGGTCGCGCGCACGGGGCCCTCGCGGCCGTCCTCGTCACGGCCGCGGCCGACCAGCGTCACCGCGGCCTCGATCGCCGGCATGTAGGCCGCGGCGAGCGGCACCCGCACGACGGCCGTGGGCCCGTCGAGCGCGAACGGCACGGCCTCGGCCAGGCCCTCGCGCTGGAGCCGCAGCAGGCCGTGGGCCGGCCAGAACGGCGAGAGGACGAGCAGTTCGGCGGTGTCGCCGGGCGCGTACTCCTTGCGGTCGGCGACCAGCTTCGCCTCCTGCGCGTCGAGCGGCCCGGCTTCCAGACCCGCACCCGCCACCCAGGTCTCGACCCGGGTCACGTTTCCGCGCCCGCGATCGTCCGTCGTGCGCGCGGTGATCCGCCACGCGCCCGCCTTCACGTCCGCGAAACGACAGCGCTGCGGCTCGGAGGCGGAGGTCAGCGCGCAGCTCCGGCTCTCGGCGACGGCGCGGACGTGGCGGCCCTTCTCGCGGCGCCACTCGACGCGCTCGGCGGCGATCTCGACAGGACGGCCCGCGACCTTCGCGCCCGCCAGGTCGGAGACCAGCGCCTCGACCTCGAGCGCCTCGCCGGCGCGCACGAACCGGCGCGCCAGGCGCAGGCCCGGCGCCACCCGCGCGGGGTGGACGACGAAGCTCGACGACGCGCTCCAGGCCTGCCGGTTCACGTCTTCGACCGAGACGCTGGCGACGAGCCGCAGCGGCTCCTCCGGCTCGAGCCGCGAGGTGGTCAGCCGCAGTCGGTGCACGCCTTCCACGTCCGTCGTGCCGGCGAACTCCCAGCGGCCGGGGCCGGCGCTCTCGTCGTCGCGGGGGAACCAGGACGGCGCGGTGCCGAAGGCGAAGTCGTCGAGG
>WYBL01000111.1 GCA_011526565.1 Acidobacteriota bacterium
CGAGCCGATCCTCGAGCTGTTCCGCAGGAAGGAACTCGTGGTCGTCGTCGACGGCCGCCGCAAGCCGGAGGAGATCCAGGCGGAGATCCGCGAGCGCCTCCACCTGCCGATGCGCAAGGCAGCCTGAAGCCCGTTCGTCCTGCCCGCGGGGGCGCTGGCTCCGGGGGGTGGCGGAATGCTATGGGCAAGCTCGGAGACGCCACCGCGGCGCGCGCGGCCTACGCGGAGGCCCTGAACCACGCTGCCTGTCCCGAGCCGATGCGGGAGCGTCTCGCGGGCCTGGCCGGCCTGGCGGGCCGCGCCTTCAGTGGGTCCACTCCAGGCGGGCCCAGAGGGTCCGGCCCGGCTCGTTGACGCGCGTCGTGCGCAGGTAGCCCGCGACCATCGCGCCGGAGCGGCTGACGAACTCCGCGTAGCGGGCGTCGAGCAGGTTGTCGACGCCGGCTGCGAGGCGCGCTCGCCCGCTCACCTTGAGTCCGGCGTTCGCGGAGATGACGGCGAAGGCGGAGGTCGGGCCCAGGTCCTGGCCGACGATGTTGCCCTGGCCGATCGCGTAGCGCTCCTGCGCCGCGACCAGCCGGGCTAGCGCGCCGAACGACCAGCGGGACGCGGTGTAGCGCAGGCCCAGGCGTCCTTCGAGCGGTGGAAGCTGCGCGAGCGGCCGCTCGTCGGTCCGATTCTCGCCTCGTACCCAGGCCAGGCTGGCGTCCCAGGTCAGCGACGGGGCGATCGCCCAGGCGAGGCTCGCCTCGGCGCCCCAGCTCGAGGCGTCCACGTTGCGGCTCACGGTCGTGGAACGAGTGGTGGCTGTCGCGCCCATCGACATGCCGCTCAAGCCCATCGCCGCCGGCTTCGCGAAGCCGGTCTCGATCAGGATGAAGTCGCTGGTGCGCCCGGCGAACAGCGCGAGCGAGCCCGAGACGGGCCCACGCTCCAGGAGCAGACCAGCGTCGAGCTGGGTCGTCTTCTCGGGCCGCGTGAGGAACGAACTGGCCGAATCCACGCTCTCCTTGCCGATCAGCTCCCAGTAGTCGGGCGCGCGGCGCGTGTGTCCGAGGCCGGCGTAGACGGTGGTGCCGCGGCCCACGACGCGTTCGTAGCGCACGAAACCGGAAGGCAGGGTCTCGCTGCGCTCGCGGCCGGCAGTGGGATTCGCCACCGTGGCACCCATGCCGCCGAGGGCCACTCGTGCGCGATCGTCCAGTCCCGACCACCAGTCGAGGCGGGCGCCTGCGACCAGGCGGCCCACCGCGCCGGCGGGCCGCGCCAGTTCCGCGAAGAGCCCCGCGCCGTCGAACGTCGCGTCCTGCGTGCGCGGATGCGTCTCGTAGGGGTCGGCGAGCTGGTTGGCCGACCCACGCACCGAGTGGCGGTTGCCTTGCCAGTCTCCGCCGAGGCGGATCTCGGTGGACGAAAAGACCCGCAGGCTGCCCTGGACGCGCACACCGAACGTGCGGCGGTCGGGGTTCGACACGGTCGGGTTCGGCATCATCGTCGATGCCACGAACGGGCGCAGGCTGTAGTTGTCCATCACGTGGTCGACGTCGCTGAACCAGGCCTGGGCTTCGAGCGACTGCAGCCACGGGGTCCACTCGCGACGCTCGAGGCGCAGGCCCAGGTTGGCGCGGTCGAAGCGCACGCCGTCCATCATCCGGTCGGCGTAGGCCGCCTCGCCGTCGCTGAGCGAGCCCGAGAACTCCACCCGGGTCGCCGCGTCGGGCGTCCAGCCAGCCGCGCCGCTCAGGCTCCAGCGTTCGTACCGCGAGTGCACGGCCGCTCCCGCGCCGTCCTGGTAGTCGTCCGTCGCCGACCGGGTCCCGGCAGCGCGCGCGTAGAGGCGCTCGCCGGTCGCCCTCAGGTCCGCCACCTGGTCGTTGCGCCCTGCCGAGCCGAATGTCGGGGAGAGGTAGGCGCGCACGCCCGGCGTGGGTCGGTCGTGTTCGAACAGCACGACGCCGGCGGAATGGCCGGGCCCGTGGACGACCGTCTGCGGGCCCTTCACGACCGTGATCCGGTCGTAGGCCTCGGGGTAGGCGTAGGCCGTGGGCGGGTCCATGCGGGACCCGCAACCGCCGAGCACGCCTTCGCCGTCGAGCAGGATGCCGATGCGGGAACCCGCCATGCCCCGCAGCACCGGATCGCCGTCGGCGCCGCCCTTGCGGATCACGGAGAAGCCGGGGATCGTCTTCAGGTAGTCGGCACCGTCGTGGGCCGGGATCGGCTGGCGCGGCACGCGCGGATCGGTCTCGATCACCAGGGGCCGGTCGCTGGCGCGGGCCGTGACCTCGATCGACGTGGAGCGCGGGGCCACCTCGAGCGTGAAGTCGGCCGCCGTGTCCGCGTGCGCCGCGAGGACGACGTCTTCGATCGCGGCCGCCAGGCCGCTGGCCCGGACGGCCACACGGTAGCGGCCCGCCGGCGCTTCGATCGCGTAGCGCCCGCCGCGATCCGTCCAGCGGGTCGCCACGTGGCCGGCGCCGTCGGCGTCGAGGTCCACGCGGGCGCCCGGGACCACGGCTCCGGTCGCGTCGCGGACGACGCCCACCACCCGGGCTTCGGGCTCCTGGGTGTACGCCGAGGCGGGCAGGCACAGGACGCAGAGCAGGAGGATCGCGATTCGCGAGTTCGGCTTCATGAGTGAGGTTCTCCCTTGGGCCCGTCGCCCGGCCCGACCCGCGCAGAATCTAGAGGGAGACTTCGTTGCCGCGCGTGCGGCAAGTTGTCGCAGCGCCCGAGCGGGGCGGGTGTCGTGGCCTCGGGTGCGGCAGAATGCCGCAGGCGGATCCCCTGCCGGGGTCCGATAGGCTTCGCCGATGCCGCTGTCACCCCCGGACACGGGGTTCGTGGGCCCGCACGACGACCGCGCCGAGATCAGCCTCGACTGGGTGATCCGCCTGCGCTGGTGGGCGGTGGCCGGTCAGACCGCGACCGTCCTGATGGCGCAGGCGGTGTTCGGCGGCCTGCGGCTGGCTGCGCTGTTCGCCCTGATCGGCGCCCTGGCGGCGACCAACCTGGCGCTGGCGCTCTGGCGGCGCCGGCTCCGGGCCCCCCGGCTCGCCTGCGGCGCGGTGCTCGCGTTCGACACCCTGCTGCTGACCGGGCTGCTCCAGGTCGCGGGTGGGGCCTACAACCCGTTCAGCGTCCTCTACCTCGTGCACATCACGCTGGCGGCCGTGGTCCTCGGTTCGCGCTGGACCTGGTTCCTGGCAGGACTGGCCGTCGCCTGCTTCGGCATGCTCTTCCTGCTTCCGACGCCGCACCTGCACCACGCGGCGCCCGACATGAGCCTTCACCTGCGCGGCATGTGGATCGCCTTCGCGGTGGCCGCCGCGCTCACCGCGTACTTCGTCGTGCACCTGACTACGGCCCTCGAGCGCCGCGACGAGGCGCTCGCCGCGATGCGGGAACGGGTGTCGCGGCACCAGCGGGTCGCCGCGGTGACGACCCTCGCCACGGGGGCCGCGCACGAGCTGGGTACCCCGCTCGCCACCATCGCCGTGGCCAGCAAGGAACTCGAGCGCGCCGTGCGGGAGCTGCCCGAACCCCACGCCAGCCGGCTCGCCGAAGACGCCGGCCTGATCCGGGCCGAGCTCGAGCGCTGCCGGGGCATCCTCGATCGCCTGGCGACGGACGCTGGCCAGGCGGCGGGGGAGGACCCCGGCCTGCTCGGGCCCGAAGAACTGGCTGCTGCGATCCGTGCGGCGGCCGCGGCCCGCGAGCGCGACTGCCTGCATGTCACCGCGCGGCCCGGGCCGGCGCTCTCCCTGGCTCGCGGCGCTCTGTTGCAGGTCGTCCAGAACCTCGCGCGCAACGCGCTGGAGGCCGGCGCGACGGCCGTGCGGATCGAGGTCGACAGCGCCGAGGGCCGCATGCGGCTTCGGGTCGCCGACGACGGTGCCGGCATGGAGCACCACGTGTTGGAGCGGGCAGGCGAGCCCTTCTTCTCCACCAAGGCGCCAGGCAGCGGGCTCGGGCTCGGGCTGTTCGTCGCCAGGTCGCTTGTCGAGCAGATGGGCGGACGCCTCCGGATCGACTCGACCCCGGGGCGTGGCACTGAGGTCTGCGTCGAGGTGCCCGACGCCCGTCGAGAAAGCGGGACCGCGAGTGCCTGAGCCGCGCCGCCTGCTGGTCGTCGAAGACGACGACGTGTTGCGCCAGCGGCTGGCTCGTGCCTTTCGCGAGCGAGGGTTGAGCGTGGAC
>WYBL01000112.1 GCA_011526565.1 Acidobacteriota bacterium
CGTCGATGACGCGCCAGCGACTCGCCCGGCTCGGGCCCGGCCTCGCCATCGGCCTCGCCGCCGCGTTCCTGCTGCGCCGCGCGCTCTTCGCCGGCGAGGCGCCCTTCTGGCGCGACGTCAACATGGTCTGGCTGCCGCAGGTCGAGGTGTTCGTGCGCACCGTCGCCGCGGGCGCGCTGCCGCTGTGGGACGCCTTCACGGGCTTCGGAAGACCGCTGCTCGCCGACCCGCGGGCGGAGGTCTTCTACCCGCTGACCTGGCTCAATCTGCTGCTGCCGCCGGCCCGCTTCTACCCGCTGTTCGTCTTCGTGCACCTCGTGCTCGGCGGACTCGGCGCCTACCGCCTCGCGCGTGCGCTGGGCGCGGGCCGCGCGGCCGCGGCGGTCGGCGGCGTGGCCTTCGCGGGCTGCGGGCCGCTGCCCGCGCTGGCCCTGACCTGGCACCACATGGCCGGCGCCGCGTGGATGCCGTGGGTGCTGGCGACGGGCCTGCGCGCGCGGGGGGGCGATCCCCGCGCCCGGCGGGCCTTCGCGCTGTGCGTGGCGCTGCAGGTCTTCGCGGGTTCGCCCGAGTACAGCGCGCTGTCGCTCGCCGCTCTCGCGGTGCTCCTGCTCGCCGCGTCGGTCGCGGGCGGCGAACGGCCCGGGCCGGCGCTCGGGCGGGTGGCGGCCGGGCTCGCCCTCGGCCTGCTGCTGGCGGCTCCGCAGTGGCTGCCCACCGCGGCCTGGGCCGCCCAGGCCCAGCGCGGCGCGCTGCCGCGCGAGGCCGCGTTCGTGTGGTCGCTGCACCCGTTGCAGCTCGTCGAGGTGGCCGCGCCGGTCAGGATGTGGGACCTGCCGCTGACGGCCGAGGCGCAGGCGCTGGTGCTGGGCGGGCGCGAGCCGTGGCTGCATTCCATCCACCTCGGCGCCGGCTTGCTGGTGCTCGCGCTGTGCGGCCTCGGCCGCCGCGGCGCGGGCCTGGCGGCATGTGCCCTGGTGGCGCTGCTCGTCGCGCTCGGCCCGCACACTCCGCTGCCGGGGCTGCTGCTCGACCTGCTGCCGCCCCTCGGCGCCTTCCGCTTCCCGGTCAAGGCGATGGCGTTGTTCGCGCTGGCCGTCGCCACGCTGGCCGCGCTCGGCCTGGAGCGCCTCGCGGCCGGTGGTGCCCGCGCGCTCACCGCGGCCGCGGCCGCGACGGGCGTCGCGCTGCTCGCCGCGACCGCGTTCCCGTGGACCGAAGTGCTCGGGCCCGCGGCCGACCTCGCCGTGATTCGCGCTCCCCTCGGCTGGGCCCTGGCCGCGTGCGTGGCGCTGATCGGCGCCACCCTCCTCCCGCTGCGGCCGCCGCACCGGATCGCGGCCGTGGCCGCGGTCGCGCTGCTGCCGCCGCTGTGGGCGCAGCGCGGGCTGCTGGTCACGACCCCCGCCGATTTCTACGCCCGCCGTCCCGAGGCGCTGCGCACGCTCGAGCTCGCCCCCGGCGCCCGCCTCTACGTGCAGGACCAGGTGGTGCAGCCCTCGCCGCTGCCCGAGGGCGATCCGGTGCCGCGGCTCGGGCTGCGCGGAACCCTCGCGGGCCACGGCCGGGTCGCGACCGCCGCGCTCGGTCTGCACCTCGCGCTCAACCCGCCGACCGCCGCGCGCTGGGGCGTGCCGGGCAGCTTCGACCGCGACATCCTGCGCTTCGAGCCGCCGTTCCTGGCCGGGCTCAACGACCTGCTGCGCGGGCGCGAGTCGGACCCGGCGGCGCACGCGCGGCTGCTCGCGCTGGGCGCCGTCGGCAACGTCGCCAGCCTGACCCCCGGGCCGTGGGCCGCGTCGCTCGAGCCGCGGGCGCAGGTGGGGACGCCGTTCGCGCGCCCGCTCCACGTCTGGCGCGTGCCCGGCGCGTTGCCGCGCGTGCGCGCGGTGACCGGCGTCCACGCGCTTCCCGCCGACGCGGACCCGGCGGCGCTGCTCGCGTTCGACCCCGCCACCGCGGTCGCCCTCGCCGCCCCGGCTCGCGCGGCAGCGGGCAGCGCGCGTGTCCTGTCGTTCGAGATCGCTCCCGACCGGATGCGGGCGACGGTCGTCGCGGACGCACCGGCGCACGTGGTCTTCGTCGACGCGTGGGACCCGGGCTGGAGCGCGCGCGTCGACGGAGCTTCCGCGCCGCTGCTGCGTGCCGACGGAGCGTTCCGCGCCGTGCCCGTCGGCCCGGGGCGTCACGAGGTGGAACTGCGCTACTGGCCGCCGGGTCTGTCCGCGGGCCTCGCGCTCGCCGGGCTGGGCCTGGCCCTGCTGGCGCTGCGTCGTTAGCGCCCCGCGGCCGCCAGCAGCAGCCGCTCGCGGCGACGGTCGAGGACCCTGGCCGCAGCCTCGAGCAGGCCCCAGCCGACCGCGGCCGCGAGCAGCAGCCACGCGGCGTTGATCGCGACCCAGCCCGCGTGCGGCTGGCGGCCTGCCATCCAGGCCACGAACAGCGGCGGCAGCGACATCGCGGGCAGCGCGACCATGGCCAGCAGTCCCGGCAGCGGGTTGTCGGCCTGCAGCCGGCCCATGTCCACGGCCTTGCACAACAGGGTCGAGAGCAGGGCCCCGAAACCCATCGCCAGGGCCACCGTGCCGCAGAGACCGATCCACGCCGCGTACCACATCTCCGCGGACCCGCCGCCGAGCACGAGCGGCGGGAGCAACGCGCAGGGGAAGCAGGCGAGGAGGGCCTGGATGGCGTTGGCGAGCGCCTGTCCGCGCACGATGTCGCGCCCCGTCAGCGGGCTCGTGAACAGCCGGGCGAGCCCGGGGCCGTGCACGCCGAACTGGTTGAAGAGCATGTTGTCGATCGAGGCCAGCCCCAGCAGCACGCCGCCCGAGGCGAGCACGAAGGAGACCGGCAGCCACGACGGCGGCGCAGGCAGCACTCCCGCCGGGGCGAACGTGAACGCGGCGACGGCGGCGCCGCACAGCAGCGGCGTCGACAGCACGTCGAGGCGTCCCATCAGCGAGCGCCGCGCGAGCCACAGGTGCGACAGCGCGACCGCGGAGACGGCGGGCGGGATCGCGGGCAGCGGCGTCAGCTCCCGGTTGCGGCCGGCTCCGCGCGCGCCGCCCTCGGTGTCCGGCTCCCCGAGCAGCTTCCGCCAGGCGACGCCCGAAGCCAGCGACAGCGGCACGAGCCACAGGACGAGGCCCGCCAGCCCGCGCCAGGCGGACTCGCCGGTGGCCACCCGGCGCAGGACGTCGGCGTACAGCCCCGGGGGCGTGGCGCGCCAGGCGCGCACGAGCGCTCCGCCGCCCTCTGCGGAACTCCGGTCGTCGACGAGGACGGCAGGTTTCGGCCGTTCGCCGCGGCCGGGCACGAACAGCGGCGCCAGCGCCCCGGGCACGATCAGCCCGAAGGCCAGCAGCAGGCCGAGCGTCTCGGCGCGGCGCCGGTTGCGGAGCGCGAGCGCGGCGCCGTCCGACGCGAGCGCGCCCAGCAGCAGCAGTGCGAGGCCGAACGCGAAGCCCGCGCCCAGCATCACGGCTGCCGCGCCCGGGTGGCCGCCGGCCAGCAGGCCGAGCGGCAGCAGGCCGAGCGCCGGCAGCGCCAGCAGCGGCCACGGTTCCGCGAGGCCGGTGGCGAGGTGCAGCGCCCGCAGGTGACGTGGATGGATCGGCAGCAGTTGCAGGCGCTGCAGGGTTTCGGCGTGGCCGACGTGGGGTCCTGCGACCAGGCGTGCCACGACGGTCCCGAGGGTGGCGAGGCCCGCCCCCAGGCTGGCCAGCAACAGCGCCTTGCCGGCCGCCGCCGGCGTGCCGGAGCCGGCGAACCAGCCCGCGGCGCCGCCCACCAGCCCGAACCAGGCCGCGGCCAGCATCACCAGCCCGGCCTGCATCGCGCGCGCCACCCCGGTCGAGAGCCCGAGCACCTGTTCGAGCGGGTCGCGCCGCCGGTTGCCGCGCAGCGCCGCACGTGCCTGGCGCCAGCGCACCCACGCGAGCGCCTTCAGCAGGCCGATCACAGCCAGTCGAGATGAGCGGCGGCGCGGTCGCCGCCGACGAGTTCGACGAACACCTGCTCGAGCGAGCGGCCGCCGCCGGAGTCGGCGCGCAGCTCGTTCGTCCGGCCCTCGGCGACGATCCGCCCGCGGGCGATCACCGCGACGCGGTCGCACAGCCGCTCGACGATTTCCAGCACGTGCGAGGTGAGGAAGACGGTGTTGCCGCGGCGCACGTAGGCGGTCAGCAGCTCCTTGAACTGGCGGGCGGCGACGGCGTCGACCCCCTCGAACGGCTCGTCGAGGAACAGCAGCTTCGGCCCGGGCAGCAGGGCGGCGGCCAGCGCCAGCTTCTTGCGCATGCCGTGCGAGAAGTCGGCGACCAGCGTGTCGCCGGTGTCGGTCAGGTCCATCAGCGCCAGCAGCTCGTCGCGGCGCCGCCCGCGTTCGCCGAGCGCCAGCCCGTGGACCTGGCCGACGAAGTCGAGCATCTCCGCGGCCGACAGCCGCTCGAGCAGGGCGAGCCCCTCGGGCACGACGCCGACCCGGCGCCGAACCTCGACGGGGTGGGCCTGCGGGTCGAGGCCGAGCAGGCGCAGCGCGCCCGCGGTCGGCTGCAGCAGCCCGGTCAGGCACTTGATCGTGGTCGACTTGCCCGCGCCGTTGGGGCCGAGGAATCCGTAGAAGCTGCCGGCGGGCACGGCGAGGTCGACGCCGTCTACCGCGGTGAAGTCGCCGAAGCGTCGAACCAGCCCCTGTGCTTCGACGGCGAGCGTCGTCTCCGCCAAGAGTGCCTCCCTGGACCGCCGGTCAGTCTATGTCCTCGCGCGCCCGATATAGTGAGGGGCATGACACCGACCCTCCGCGCCGGCATCGGGATCGCCGTCGCGCTCGGCCTCGCCGTGGCGCTGGCCGCGGCCGGCAGCGCCGGCGGGCTCCGCGCCTTCGGCGTCCCGGTGCTCGCGCTGTGCGCCGTGTTGTGCTTCGCCGTCAACTTCGTCGCCTTCGTGCCGGCCTTCCTCGCGCGCACCGAGCGCCACTACGACCTGACCGGCAGCCTCACCTATCTGGCCGCGGTCGGCTGCGCGCTGGCGCTCGGCAACCGCGAGCCGCGCTCGCTGCTGCTCGCGGCGCTGGTCGGGATCTGGACCGCGCGGCTCGGCAGCTTCCTTTTCGCGCGCATCCGCGAGGAGGGCAAGGACGGGCGCTTCGACGCGATCCGCGGCGACTTCGCCCGCTTCCTGCTGGCCTGGACGCTGCAGGGGCTGTGGGCGTTCGTGACGGCGGGCGCGGCGCTCGCCGCGATGACGTCGGAGCGCACGCCGCCGCTCGACGCGCTGGCGGTGATCGGCACCGCGACCTGGGCCTTCGGTTTCGCCGTGGAAGTCGTCGCCGATCGCCAGAAGGCCCGATTCCGCGCCGATCCCGCGTCCCACGGCCGCTTCATCACCCACGGGCTGTGGGCGTGGTGCCGCCACCCCAACTACTTCGGCGAGATCGTGCTGTGGACCGGCGTGGCGCTCGTCGCGCTGCCCGCGCTCGCGGGCCCGGCGCTCGCGACGCTCGTCTCGCCGCTGTTCGTCTACCTGCTGCTGACCCGCGTCAGCGGCATCCCGCTGCTCGAACAGCGGGCCCGCGCGCGCTGGGGCGACGACCCCGAGTACCGCACCTGGGAGGCGCGCACCCCGCGCCTGTGGCCGCGCCCCCCGCGCGCCTGATCAGTACCGCCCGCTGAGGTGCAGGCCCGGCACCCGCTCGAAGTGGCGCGTGTTGCGGGTCAGCAGTACGGCGCCGTGGGTGAGCACGATGCCGGCGATCAGGCTGTCCGCCATGCCGATGCCTTCGCCGCGCGCCTCGAGCTCCCGGCGCACCTCCGCAGCGCGGTCGGCGGCCGTCGCGTCCAGCGGCAATGCCGGCAGGGCGTCGAGCAGGGTCTGGACCAGTCCGCGCTGGCGCTCGGAGCGCGCGCCAGCCAGCAGTTCGAAGCGGGTGATCGCGGTGGTTCCGAAACTGGCCGCGTTCAGCTCCAGCGCCACCCGGCTCGCGCTCGGCTCCCGGCCTGCCAGGTAGTCGATGAGCACGTCGGTGTCGGCGACGATCACCGCCACTCCTCGCGCAGCCGTGCCGCGCTCGCCCGCATTTCGTCGGCTTCGTCTTCGCGGAGCGAGCCTCGCAGTTGCGCGGCGCGACGGAGCAGCTCCTCCGTGGCGGTCGCGCTCGCCAGATAGGCGCTGATCGCCTCGGCCACGATCGAGGAGAAGCCCTTCTCGCCCCGTTTCGCCGCGAGCTGCAGCAGCGCCGCGCGGTGATCGTCGCGCATCTCGATCGTCGTTCTCATGGCTCCAGTGTACATGCATGTGCATGTCGAATCTGCTGCCGCGGCAGGCTTGCGGTAAATAGCCTTTAAATCAGTTGTTTACAGTTTTTCCTGGCCCCCGCAGCAGCGGGGCCAGGAAGCGGCCGGTGTGGGACTCGGTCGCCAGCACCACGTCTTCGGGGGTGCCCGTCGCGACCACGCGACCGCCGCCGCTGCCGCCCTCGGGGCCGATGTCGATCACGTGGTCGGCGGTCTTGATCACGTCGAGGTTGTGCTCGATGACGACGACCGTGTTGCCGCCTTCGACCAGGCGGTCGAGCACGCCGAGCAGCTTCTTGATGTCGTCGAAGTGCAGGCCCGTGGTGGGCTCGTCGAGGATGTAGAGGGTGCGGCCGGTCGAGCGCTTGGACAGCTCGC
>WYBL01000113.1 GCA_011526565.1 Acidobacteriota bacterium
CGCTTTCGCTTTTCGCCCCGGATCGCGGAGCATTGGCCGCGATGGCGCGGCGCACGGCGATCTCGGCGGCGGTGTCCGCGGGCCTGCTGGCCCTCAACCTCGTCACCCTCACGCTGTTCCTGAACCCGGGGCTGGGCCTGTTCGCGGAGCTGCCGGGACTGCTGCGCGGGCTGTTCCTGCCGTACTTCGCCGGCGCCTTCGGGCTGCTGCTGGGTGCGGCGCTGCTGGCGGCCACGTTCCGCTTCTGGCCCGAGGTCACGCGTCCGCCCGTCGAGAGCCTGCCCTGGTTCGGCTCCCTGAACATGGTCGCCTGCGCCGCCGCCGCCGCCCTCTACTGGCTCAACCTCCTGAGCTATCGCTGGTCGATCCCGCCGGACTCGGTGCGCGCGCTCGCGACGGCGGCGGCGCTGCTCCTCGTGCTGGTCGTCGTGCAGTTGCTGATCGGCGTCGACGCCGTGCTCTACCCGCTTCGCGGCCGCGCGGTCTCCGCGGCGCTGTCGGTGCTGGCCGCGGGGGCCAGCGGCGTCGGCCCGATGGCGCTGGTGCCGCCGCCGCCCGCGGCCGACCCGGCGCCGGTGACCGCCGCGCTCGAGGCGGTGCGGCCGGCGCGCCGGATCGTGCTGGTGGGCGTGGACGGCCTGGGTCCCGAGATGCTGCGCCAGGCCGTGGCAGACGGCGACGCGCCCGCGCTGGAGCGGCTGATGCGCCGCGGCGCGTGGGGGCCGCTCGGCACCATCGAACCCACCGAGGGGCCGCCGCTGTGGGCGACGCTGGCGACCGGCACGCTGCCCCACGCCCACGGCGTCAAGAGCTTCGCCAGCTATCGCCTGCCGGGCCGCACGACCTCGGTCGACCTCCTGCCCAAGGGGGCGTTCGTGACGCTGCTCGAGCGCTTCGGCTTCGTCGACCGCGTGCCGGTCGGTCCCGGCTCGCGGCGGCGCCCGGCCGTGTGGAACGCGCTCGACGCCTTCGGCCAGGGCGCGGGCCTGGTGCGGATGTGGGGCACCCACCCGCCCGAGCGCCTGCGCGGGTTCGTGCTCTCTCCCTACTTCCACGTGCTGCGCGGGGACCCCCAGCGTGCGCCGTCCACCCTGCATCCGCCCGACCTCGGGCCCGAGGTCCGGGCTCGGGCCGTCGACGCCGAGGACGTCGATCCGGCGCTGCTCGCCGAGTTCGTCGACCTCGGCGGCTCGGGGCGGGAGGACGAGCTGCCGTGGCGGCGCGAGCTCGTCGATCGCGCGCTGGCCCCCGACCTCACGTACTCGCGCGCGGGGGCGATGCTGCGGCTCGCCTACGACCCGCCCTTCTACGCCCTGCTCTTCCACGGCCTCGACGCCGCGGGCCACGTCTTCATGCGCTTCTCGCGGCCGGAGGCCTTCGGCGACGTGACGCCCGAGCAGGCGCGCCGCTACGGCCACGTGCTGCCCCGCTATCTCGGCTGGGTCAGCCAGCAGGTGGCCGAACTGGCGCAGGCCCTGGGCCCGGACGACGTGCTGGTGGTGGTCTCGACCTACGGCATGGAACCGGTGCCCTTCTGGCGGCGGCTGGCCTCGCTGGCCCTCGGCCTGCCCGACCAGGCCGGCACCCACGCCGGCGCCCCCGACGGGGTGCTGCTACTGGCCGGCGCGGGCATCCGCCCGGGCGCGCTGGTCGACGGCGCGTCGATCCTCGACCTGGCGCCGACGCTTCTGTACCTGATGGGGCTGCCCGTCGCCCGCGACATGGAAGGGCGGGTGCTGCTGGAGGTCGTCGACCCCGCGCAGGCGCGGCCGGTGACGTGGATCCCGAGCTACCGCAGCGTCGCGGTCAGCCCGCTCGGGGAACCCGTCGCCGACGACCTGCCGCCGCTGCCCGAGGAGCCGTGAAGCGCCAGCCGCCGGAACCGGCGGCGGTGCTAGCATCGCCCCGCGCCTCCTGCGCACCACGACCCCGATGACCCCTCCCCGCGGTTTCCGTGAACGGCTGTGCCTGATGGACGCGGCGCGCCTCGACCGCACCCTGTCGCGGATGGCCGCCGAGATCTGCGAGCGCCACCCCGACACGGCGCGGCTGCTGCTGGTCGGCGTCCACACCCGGGGCGTGCCGCTCGCGCAGCGGCTTGCCGCGCGCCTGCCCGTGCGGCCCGTGGTGGGAAGCCTCGACATCACGCTCTATCGCGACGACCTGACGACCATCGCGCCCCACCCGCTGACCCGCGGCACGGCGATCCCGGTGGCGATCGACGGCCGCGTCGTGATCGTCGTCGACGACGTGCTGTTCACCGGCCGCACGGTGCGGGCGGCGCTCGACGAACTCGTCGACTTCGGGCGCCCGGCGCGGATCGAGCTGGCGGTGCTGTGCGACCGCGGCCACCGGGAGCTGCCGATCCGCGCGGACTACGTGGGCGAGACGGTGAGCACGGCCCGC
Source organism: Acidobacteriota bacterium (assembly GCA_011526565.1). Classification (GTDB taxonomy): domain Bacteria; phylum Acidobacteriota; class Vicinamibacteria; order Fen-336; family Fen-336; genus WYBL01. The sequence continues at coordinate 2,407 of WYBL01000113.1, forward strand.
GACGAGATCGTGGAGGTGCGGCTGTCGGACGAGGACGGCGAGGACTCGGTATGGCTGCTCGAGCCCGCGCCCGTTCCCGCCGTGACCCCGCCACCGCCGCCACCGGTGGAGCGGCGGCCCGCTGCGAAGGCGGTGCCCGCCAGGAAGGCTGCGAAACCGGCGGCGCAGCGCGCCCGCGTGGCCGCCCGCAGGAAGCCGGCTCCCCGGAGGAAGCGATGAGCGCGCCGTTCCCGCACCGCCACCTGCTCGGCATCGAGCCGCTGACGGCCGAGCACATCGTCTCCGTGCTCGACACCGCCGAGGCGATGCGCGAGGTGCTGGGCCGCCCCATCAAGAAGGTGCCCACGCTGCGCGGCCGCAGCGTCGTCAACCTCTTCTACGAGGCCTCGACCCGCACCCGCTCGTCGTTCGAGATGGCCGAGCGCGTGCTGTCGGCCGACTCGCTCTCGATCGCCACGGCGACCTCGTCGGTGCAGAAGGGCGAGACGCTGCTCGACACCGCGAAGAACCTCGAGGCGATGAACCCGGACATGATCATCATGCGGCACGGCTCGTCGGGGGCGCCGCACTTCCTGGCCCGCCACTGCCGGGCGGCGATCGTCAACGCGGGCGACGGCTTCCACGAGCATCCGACCCAGGCCCTGCTCGACGCGCTGACACTGCGCCAGAAGAAGGGGCGGCTCGAGGGCCTGAAGGTCGCGATCGTCGGCGACGTGCTGCACTCGCGGGTCGCGCGCTCGAACGCGCTGCTGCTCACCAAGGTGGGCGCGAAGCCGGTGCTGTGCGGGCCGCCGCCGCTGCTGCCGGTCGGCGTCGAGCAGTACGCGCCGGCGACCACGCGGCTCGACGAGGCGATCGAGGGCGCCGACGCGATCATGATGCTGCGGCTGCAGCGGGAGCGGATGTCGGGCGCGTTCCTGCCCTCGACCCGCGAGTACCACGAGCTCTACGGGCTGACGGTGGAACGGGTCAAGAAGGCGAAGCCCGACGTCGTGATCCTGCACCCCGGGCCGATGAATCGCGGGGTGGAGATCGCGAGCGAGGTCGCCGACGGCCCGTACTCGGTGATCCTCGACCAGGTCACGAACGGCGTCGCGGTGCGGATGGCGGTGCTGTACCTGCTGCTGGGCGGCAGTGGAGGCGAAGCATGAGCGAGCGGCTGCTGCTGCGCGGCGGGCGCGTGATCGACCCGGCGCGCGGCGTGGACGGCGCGTTCGACGTGATGATCGAGCACGGCCGGGTGGCCGAGCTGGGGCCGAAGCTGCCGCCGCGCGGCGCCGCCGTGCGCGACGTGACCGGGTGCCTGGTGGCGCCGGGCTTCATCGACATCCACGTCCACCTGCGCGAGCCCGGGCGCGAGGACAAGGAGACGATCGCGACCGGGACGCGGGCGGCGGCCCGCGGCGGCTTCACGGCCGTGTGCGCGATGCCCAACACCACGCCGGTCAACGACTCGGCGGCCGTGACGCGGTTCGTGATGGACCGCGCCCGCGAGGCGCGCTCGGTGCGCGTCTACCCGATCGGCGCGATCACCAAGGGCTCGCTCGGCGAAGAGCTCGCCGAGTACGCCGACATGCAGAAGGAGGGCGCGGTCGCGGTCTCCGACGACGGCCGCCCGGTCGGCTCGGCACTCGTCTTCCGCCGCGCCCTGGAGTACGCGAAGGGACTCGGCCTCGTCGTCATCGACCACTGCGAGGACCCGACGCTGTCGCACGGCTGCTGCATGAACGAGGGCCCGGTGGCCACGCGCCTCGGCCTGCGCGGCGCGCCCGCCGTCTCCGAGTCGGTGATCGTCGAGCGCGACATCGCGCTTGCCGAGCTGACCGGCGGCGCCGTCCACATCGCCCACCTCTCGACCGCGGCGGCCGTCGACGCGGTGCGCCGCGGCAAGGCCCGCGGCGTGCGCGTCACGGCCGAGGCCACGCCCCACCACCTGCTGCTGACCGACGAGCTGGTGCGCGAGCGCGAGTACGACACTTCGACCAAGATGAACCCGCCGCTGCGCAACGAGCGCGACCGGCTGGCCGTGCTGGCCGGGCTGAAGGACGGCACCATCGACTGCATCGCCACCGACCACGCGCCGCACACGGTCGACGACAAGCGGGTCGAGTACGACCAGGCGGCGTTCGGGATCGTCGGCCTCGAGACCGCGGTACCGCTGATGATCGACCGCGTCGTGAACGCCGGCCACCTGAAGCTCGGGCAGCTCGTCGAGCGGATGTCGACGGCGCCGGCGCGGGTGCTGGGCCTGCCCGGCGGCCGGCTGGCCCCGGGCGACGTGGCCGACGTGACGGTGGTCGACCTCAAGCGCCGGGCCCGCGTGGACCCGGAGGCGTTCGCCAGCAAGTCGCGCAACACGCCGTTCGGCGGGCTCGAGCTCGTGGGCTGGCCGCGGCTGACGCTGGTCGGCGGGCGGGTCGTGTTCGACGCCACGGAGTCCGCGGCCGGATGACGCCCGAGGTGGCGGCGGCCGTCGCCGCCTACCACGCGGAGCTGGGGCGGGACCCGCGCGCTGCCGGCGAGCAGAGCGAGACGCTGCGGGCCGAGTTCGCGCGGCGCGGCGTCACCTTCGACGGCCAGCCGATGGCCAGCTTCGTGCGGCCGCACCTGGTGTCGCGCGCCGCCGGCACCGCCCTCGCCCGCGACGGCCGGCGCCTGGTCGAACTGGCCGCCCGCGTCGCGCGCGCGGCCTTTGGCGGCGACGCCTTCGCGCTGGCCGACTGGCTGGGTCTGCCGCGCGAGCACGCGCGCTGGGCCGCGCTGCCGGCGCCGCCGCCGGACGTCGTGCTCTCCCGCGCCGACGGCTTCCTGACGCCGCAGGGGGCGCGCTTCATCGAGCTCAACTCCGACGCGCCCGCGGGCTTCGGTTACGGCGACCGGATGGCCGAGGTGATCGCCTCGCTGCCTGTCTTCGCGGCCGTGGCGACGCGCCACCCGCTGTCGTACGCGCCTTCGGCGCCGCTGCTGGTCGACGCCGTCCTGCGCCAGGCCCCGCAAGGCGTCGCTTCGCCGCGGGTCGCGATCGTCGACTTCGCCGAGGTCAAGACGCGGCCCGACCAGGAGATCCTGCGCGAGGCCTTCGCCGCGCGCGGCGTCGATTGCGTGCTGGCCGACCCGCGCGAGTTCGAGCTGGCCGCCGGCCGCCTGGTCGCCGGGGGAGCGCCGGTGGACGTCGTGTACCGGCGCACGGTGCTCTCCGAACTGCTCGACCACGCGGCGGACGTGCAGCCGTTCCTGCGCGGCTGCGAGGCGGGCGCTGCCGTGCTGGTCAACTCGTTCCGCTGCCAGCTCTCCGAGGACAAGACGCTGTTCGCGCTGCTGACCGACGACGAGCGCGCGGCGGAGCTGATGGACGCCGACGAGCGCGCCTTCTGCCTGCGCGTGCTGCCCTGGACGCGCAAGCTCGAGGAGCGCCGCACGCGGGTGGCGGGTGGCGGCGAGCGCGACCTCGTCGCCCACGCGATCGAGGCCCGCGAGCGGCTGGTGCTGAAGCCGGCGCACGGCTACGGCGGGCGCTCGGTGTTCGTCGGCGACGAGACGGACGCGGCAGAGTGGGAGCGCGCGATCCGCGAGGGGCTCGCCGCGAGCTGGGTCGTGCAGGAGCGGGTCGCGATCCCCGAGGAGCCGTTCCCGGTGTGGCGCGACGGCGGCCTCGCGTTCGAGAGCTTCAAGGTGAACGTCAACCCGTTCTACGTGGCCGGCGCCGAGGCGGGCGCGGTGACCCGCGCGTCGCGCTCGTCGGTGATCAACGTCAGCGCGGGCGGCGGCAGCGTGCCCACGTTCGTGGTGGGATGAGGAAACGCATGAAGCGGAGCCTGGCCGCAGTGGCGATGCTGGGGCTGCTGGCGGCGCCGGCCGGCGCCGTCGGCAAGCGGGAGGCCGAGTTCGTGGGCGGGACGCTGCGTGGCGTGCCGCTCAGGACCGAAGGTGTGCTGGTCACCGACACGCCGCGCGGCTTCGTCTTCGTCGGCAAGCAGGGCGCCGGCGAAATCGAGATCGGCTGGAACCGGATCCTCGACCTCGACTACGGCCAGAAGAAGGGCCGCTTCGGCAGCCGCGCCCACTTCCTGACCCTGACCTTCCGCGACGCGAAAGGCGCCGAGCGCACCGTCTCGTTCGAGCTGGGCAAGGACCTGATCTACCCGACCCTCGACCTGCTGGAGCAGAAGACGAAGCGCAAGGTGACCTACCTCGACGACGACGCGGCCGAAGCGCGGCGCAAGGAGCAGGGCGGAGGGCGCCGGTGAGCGCCGCGCGCGGAGGCGGAAGCTCCGACCGCTGGCTGTGGATCGTCGCGCTGGGCCTGCTCGGCCTCGGCCTGCTCAGCGTCGGCGCTGCGGTCGCGGGGTACTTCTACTGGTTCAAGCCGCGCCAGGAGCAGGTGGCGGCCGGACCGGAGGCTCCCGCGGGAGAGCCAGCGCCCGAGCCGGGCAGCGAGGAGCAGCCGGCCGACCCGGCTCCGGAGCCGCTGCCGACCGAAGAAGCGGCGGAGCCCGCCGCCGCGCCTGCGCCCGAGGCGCCGGCTCCGACGCCGCGCCCCGCCGCCACGCGGCGCCCGCCCGCGGCGCCCAGGCCGACCCCGCCGCCCGCTGCCGCCCCGGCCGCCGCCACCGCGCCCCGCACAGGGCGCCTGTCGCTCGAGGTCGAGGCCGTCCAGGATCACTTCGCCTCCGACGCCGTCGACGCGATGAAGTTCGAGGTGCGGCTGGGCGAGGAGGCGGTGGGCCAGGTCGAGGTCCGCTTCGGCGCCCGCGGCGTCGCCCGCCAGAACGGCCGCGGGCAGCTCGACCTCTCGAAGCTGCCGCTGGGCGACCACCTGCTGACGCTGTCCGGCGGCCCCGCCGGCGGCGCGCCTGTGCGCGGCTCGCTCAAGGTCCACGTCGAGGACGGCGCCCGCCTGAAGCTGATGGCGAAGGTGCGCTACATGTCCGTGACCGACCGCGAGCTGCGGTTCCGATAGGCGCGGTCAGAGGCGAATCAGCACCTTCAGGGCGCCTGGGCGCGCTGCCGCGTCGAACGCATCGGGCGTCAGCGACACCACCGCGTCCACGAGGGGCCGGGGATCGATCCGCCCGCTCTCCAGCCAGGCGAGCGCCGCGTCCAGGGGACCGCAGCGCGAGCCGACCAGCGAGACCTCGTCCACCATCAGCGCCGCGAGGTCGACGGGGAGCGGCGCGCCGTGGCTGGTCTTCAGCACCAGCGTGCCGCGCGGGCGCACGGCGGCCCGCGCCACCGCGAAGCCTTCGGCTCGCCCGGTGGCCTCGACCACCAGCTCGAAGCCGCCCGGCTCCAGTTCGGGCCGAACGCGGGCGTCGATGCCCGCCTCGCGCAGCCGCGCGCACTTGCGCTCGTGGTGCCCGGCCACGAGCAGCTCGGCGCCGTGGGCGCGCAGCACGCGGGCGACGAGCTGGCCGAGGCGGCCGTCACCGACCACGAGCGCGCGCGTCCCGGTGCGCACCGGCACCTGGCGTGGCACGCGCAGCGCCGCGGCGAGTGGCTCCGCGAAGACGGCGGCTTCGTCGGCCAGCCCCTCGGGCACGGCCAGCAGGTTGGCCTCGGGCACGGCGAGCCGCTCCGCGAAGGCGCCAGAGCGACCGCGCACGCCGATCACCTGCCGCCGTGCGCAGTGCTCGCGCACGCCGCGGGCGCACTCCTCGCAGGTGCCGCAGCCGACGTTGATCGAGGCCACGACCCGGCGTCCCTGCCACGAGGGCTCGGCGCTGTGCTCGACGACGCCGACGAACTCGTGGCCCGGCACCCCGCGGAAGCCCGCGTAGCCCGCGAGGATCGCGAGATCGGTGCCGCACACGCCCGCCAGCGCCACGCGCACCATCGCCTCGCCAGGGCCGGGCTCGGGCTCCGGCAGGTCGGCGCGCAGGCTCGCGCGCCCGTCTTCGATCCACAGTCCGCGCACGGCCCGATGCTACGCTGCGGGAAGGGAGGTGGAGGCGTGGCGCAGCCGCACGTCGTGATCGTGGGGGGCGGGTTCGGCGGGCTGTACGCCGCCAAGGCGCTGGCCCGCGACCCGGTGTGGGTGACGCTCGTCGACCGCCGCAACCACCACCTGTTCCAGCCGCTGCTCTACCAGGTGGCGACCGCGGGCCTCAACCCCGGCGACATCGCGGCGCCGATCCGCCACGTGCTGCGGCGGCAGCGCAACACGACCGTGCTGCTGGCCGACGCCACGAGCGTCGACCTGGCGAACCGCCGGCTGCTGCTTTCCGACGGCACGCTCGACTACGACCACCTGATCCTGGCCGCGGGCGCGACCCACTCGTACTTCGGCCAGGATGCCTGGGCCACCCACGCGCCGGGCCTCAAGTCGATCGAAGACGCGCTCGAGATCCGCCGCCGCGTGTTCCTCGCCTACGAGCGCGCCGAGCGCGAGACCGATCCCGCGGCGCAGGCGGCGTGGCTGACCTTCGTCGTGATCGGCGCCGGGCCCACGGGCGTGGAGATGGCGGGAGCGCTGGCGGAGATCGCGCGCCACGCGCTGTCGCAGGAGTTCCGCCACATCGACCCGGGTCGCGCCCGCGTGATCCTGCTCGAGGGCGCGGGGGCCGTGCTGCCGCCCTACCCCGACCCGCTGCGGGAGCGGGCGCGCGAGCAGCTCCAGGCGCTGGGCGTCGAGGTGCGCACCGGCTCGCGGGTCACGGCGATCGACGAAGGCGGCGTGACGCTGGCCGCCGAGCGCATCGCCAGCCGCACCGTCGTGTGGGCGGCCGGCGTGCAGGGGGCGCCGATCGCGCGCTCGCTCGGCGTCCCGCTCGACCGCGCAGGGCGGGTGCGCGTGCAGGCCGACCTGACGCTGCCCGGCCACCCCGAGGTGCAGGTGATCGGCGACCTCGCCTTCCTCGAGCAGGACGGCCAGCCGGTGCCCGGCGTGTGCCCGGCGGCGATCCAGCAGGGCCGGCACGCGGCGGAGAACGTCCGCCGTGCCCTGCGCGGGCAGCCGCCGGCGCCGTTCCGCTACGTCGACAAGGGCAGCTTCGCGACGATCGGGCGCGGCGCCGCGGTCGGCGACGTCTACGGCCGGCTGCGGCTCTCCGGCGCCCCCGCGTGGCTGGCCTGGCTCGGCATCCACATCTTCTTCCTGATCGGCTTCCGCAACCGCGCCGTCACGCTGTTCCAGTGGGCGTACTCGTACGTCACGTGGCGGCGCGGCGTGCGGCTGATCACCGGCGAGCGCCCGGAGGCGCCCGCTCCGCCTCAGGGCTGAGCCGCGGCCTCCGCCAGCGCCTTCTTGCGCGCGGCCTCGAACTCGTCGCCGGGATTCCAGGCGGGCATCGCGTCGGCGCTGGCGACCTCGAGGCCGATCCGGAACAACAGGCGCGCGTCTTCGACGACGCCGCTCCAGTCCCAGGCGTCGGTCAGCTCGTCCGACGGCTGGTGGTAGTGCTTCGCCTCGAACTCGTCGTGGCGCCGCCGGCCTTCGCCCGCGGGCTGGCCCACGAGCTCGACTCCCGCGTCGAGGTAGACGGCCGGCACGCCGACCTTGGCGAACGCGAACTGGTCGGAGCGGTAGTAGAAGCCCTTGTCGGGCGCCTGGTCGGGCTTGACGACGCGCCCCTGCGCCGCCGCCAGGCGCTCGACCACGGCGTCGAGGTCGCTCTTGCCCTTGCCGATCACGATCACGTCCTTCGTGCGGCCCCAGATCGACGCGCCGTCGATGTTGACGTTGGCGGCGACGCGGCCGGCGGGCAGCGGCAGGTGGGCGGCCAGGAACTTGGAGCCGAGCAGGCCCTGCTCCTCCGCGGCCACGGCGGCGAAGTACGCGGTGCGGCGCGGGCGCACGGGCAGCGCCGCCTGCGCCTCGGCGATCGCCAGCATCACCGCGACACCCGAGGCGTTGTCCAGCGCGCCGTTGTGGATGTGGTCGCCTTCGCCCTCGCGGGCGCCGAGGTGGTCGAGGTGGGCGGAATAGAGCACCGCCTGCGCCGCGAGCTTCGGGTCGCTGCCCGGCAGCTTCCCGATCACGTTCGCGGTGCGCTTGCTCACCACCTGGCTCTCGAACGCCACGGAGAGCTTCGCGCCCAGCGGCACCGGACGGAACTCGCGGGTCTGCGCCTGCGCCACGAGCGCCGCCAGGTCGTGGCCGCCCGCCTTCGCGAGCGCCTGAGCGGCGCCTTCCGCCAGCCAGCCCTTGATCTCCAGCGTGGCCGCGCCGTCCTTCGCGGGCAGCGAGAACTCCTCGCCCGTGAAGCTGGTCTGGATCACCTGCCAGCCGTAGCCCGCCGACGGCGTCGTGTGGACGATCAGCGCGCCCGCCGCGCCGACCTTCGCGGCGATCTCGTACTTGTAGTCCCAGCGGCCGTACCAGAGGCGGGCCTTGCCGGCGAACAGCGCGGGGTCGTGCTCGGGGTCGTTGTTGAGCATCACCAGCACCTTGCCCTTCAGGTCCTGGCCCTTGTAGTCGTCCCACTGGTACTCCGGCGCCACGATCCCGTAGCCGACGAACACCAGCTCGGCGTCCTTCAGCTCGGAGCGTGGCGCCGGGCGGCCCGCCGACAGCGCGATCTGCTCGCCGGAGGCGAAGCTCAGCGGACCTCCGGGGGTCGCGAACGCCACCTGCGCCGGCGGCGCGCTCGTGGTGCCGACCACGTCGAGGAACTGGAACCAGCTCCCGTCCGGGGCCCCGGGCTCGAGGCCGCTGCGCTCCATCTGCGCCGCCACGTACTCGCGGGTCAGGGCGTCCCCGCGGGTCGCCGGCGCCCGGCCCTCGAGCAGGTCGCTGGCCAGGAACCGGACGTGCGGGCGGATGCGGTGGGCCTGGATGTGGTCGGCGGCGTCGCCGGCCGAGGCGAGCGGGGCGGCGAGCAGCATCGCCAGCGGGAGCGCAGGGAACCTCATCGTGGGGAGACCTCCTTCGGGGCGGACGGCGGGAACGACCTTCGGTTATCGTAACGACCATGACCGACGAGCACCAGTCCGCAGCCGAGCGCCGCCGCTCCCCGCGGGTCGCGATGCCGCCGACGGGCGGGCCGGTGTCGGTCGTCGGCGGCCGCCTGATCAACGTCAGCGCCCACGGGATGATGATCGAGTCGCCGATGGCGCTCGAGGTCGAGGCCGTCCTGGATTTCCGGCTGCGGGTCGCGGGCGAGAACTGGGACGTGCGCTGCCGGGTGGCCGGCTGTCACCGCCTCGAGCTGGGCAGCCGCTACTACGGAGTCGGCATGGAGTTCGTCCAGCTCCCCGCGGGCGGCCACGAGCGGCTGGCCTCGCTGCTCGAGGACTACGAGGCGCGCGCGGCGGAGAGGTAGCCCGCGCGCGTCGCCGCCGGCGACAGCGCCTCGGCGCACCAGTGCGCCGCCGCCGCGCCCAGCCGCTCCCGCAGCGCCGCGTCGTCGCACAGCCGCAGCAGCGCGCGGAACAGCTCGCCCTCCTCGTCCGCGACGTCGGCGCGCAGCACGGCGTTCGCCGGGATCTCGGCCAGGTGCTCGAGGTCGGAGATCACCGCGGGCCGGCCCTGGGCGAGCACGCGCAGCAGCGCGCCGGAGGTCTCGCGCGCCGTCGGCCAGCGCAGGTGGGCGACGGCGTCGGCGGCCTCGACGTGGGTCGCGAGTTCGTCCTGCGGCACCCGCCCGGTGACGAGCGTCGCGCCTTCGGGCAGACCCGCCCCCGCCAGCTCCGCGTGCAGGCGCGGCGCGTCCGGCACGGGGCCGACCAGCAGCAGGCGAACCTGCGGGCGGTGCCGGCGCAGGCGCGCCACGGCGCGGGCGACGGTCGCGATCCGCTTCTCGGCAGAGAGCAGGCCGAACGCGCCGACGGCGAACTCACCAGCGCCGAGCCCGAGCCGGGAGCGCAGCGCCGCGACGGCGCCGGCCTCGACCGGTTCGCGCCGCGCGGGGTGCGGCACGAGCGTGACCGGGACGCCCGGCGCGGCGGCCACCACCTCCCGCGCCATGAACGCGTTGTGCACGGCGACCCCGCGCGCAGCCCGCGCCACGTCTTCGAAGAGCGGCCAGGCGTACGGCAGCAGCCGGCCCGAGGTCCCGAGCTGCACCGCGGCGAGACGCTCGCTGCGCCCCGGGTAGACCGCCTCGAGGAGTGCGGCGTACTCGGCGTGCACGGCCTCGGCCGCCGCACGGCCAGCGGGATCGCCGGGATCGGCGCGATACGCCCGCACGGCAGGGCCGTCGAGCAGCGCCTGGGCCCGCGCGTGGTGCAGCACGAGGTCGTGCAGCACGACGATGCCGGGCCGCGCCGCCATCAAGGGGTAGAGGAAGGCGTGGGCGAGGCCGTTGCCGAGCTGGTAGTAGATCGCGTCCCAGGCGTCGCCCGGCGATTCGAGCAGCGCTGCCGCCGGGCGCAGCTCGACGCCCGGCGGCAGCGCCGCCGGATCGGCGGGCTCCGGCCCGTGGAACGCGGTGATGTCGTTGCCCGGCGCCAGCGCTCGCAGCACCTCGACCGCGTAGTCCGCGATGCCGGTGGTGGTGGGGGTTTGGGGGCGGAGGAGCTCCGTTTGCGACGTAGCCCCCATGGGACCGGCACCCGGCTCTGCCGGGTGTCGGAATCCCGTCGGCGGGAGCGGGGATGCGAAGGCGATGCGCAAGGTGGCGCTCAGCGGACGGCGAAGAGCGCGTACTCCTGCGGCCCGTAGAGCAGGTCGTTGAGGCGCTCGATCGCCTCCTGGAGCGCGGCGGCGGCGGGCTGCGGCAGGCCCTCGGTCGGGATCGGCTGCAGGCGGGCGCTGGCGGGCACCGGGGCGCGGTACTCGACGCGGGCCTCCGCGAAGCCCGCGGCGGCCGCGAGGAAGCGCAGCGTGTCGGGGTGCAGGGCGCGCTCGTGGGTCAGGTCGCGGGTCCACACCTCCAGGAAGCCCGTGACGCTGCGCGGGTTCGGCGTCTCCAGCACCAGCAGGCCGCCGCGGCGCAGCACGCGGGCCGCCTCGCGCATCGCCTCGACCAGGACGGGCGGCGGCAGGTGCTCGGCGACCTGGGCCGCGAAGATGCCGCCCAGCGAGCCGTCGGCGCGGCCGCGCAGGAACGAGAGCAGGTCGACGGCTTCGATCGCGAGACCGCGCTCGCGGCACTCCTGCACGGCGCGGGCATTGGTCTCGGCGCCGAGCGCCTCGACGCCCGCTTCGCGCAGCAGCTCCAGGAACTCGCCGCGGCCGCAGCCGAGGTCGGCGACCGGGGCGAGGCCGGCGAAGGCCGCGACGTAGTCGCGCAGGCGCGCGCGGATCTCGTCGCGCGGGCCGCGGTAGCGGTTCTCGAAGGCGACGTAGAGCGCGTCGTCGCGCAGGCGGGCGAGAGCGCCGGCGTCGAGCGAAGGTGCGGTGGGGGCGGCGGCTCCGGTCGCGGCGGGCGCAGCCAGCGCGGTGCGCAGGGCGGACAGCTCGGCCTCGACGGCTGCCAGCCGGTCGGAGAGGGCGCCCAGCCCGTCGACGCGCCGGGCCAGCGACTCGGCGCGTCGCTCGACCCGCTCGACGACCAGCTCGCCGCGCTCGACCGCCAGCGCCTGCGCCGCGCGGTCGCGGGCGTCGACGACCGGCATCACCGCCTGGGCGTAGCGCACCAGGGCCGCGGCGAGCTCGGAGGTCGCGGCCCGCGAGCGCGCTGCTTCTTCGCGCTGCGCGTTGAGGACCTGGACGACGATCGAGGCGAACGCCTCGTGGCGGTCCAGGGCGGGGGCCAGCGCGTCGCGCAGCCGGGGCCCGAGCGGCCCCAGCAGCCGCGGCATCGACAACTCGGGCCGCGTCCACAGCTCGTTCAGGCGGCGAAAGCGCTCGTCGTCGCCGGGCGTCGCCGGTGCTGGCGCGTGCTGCGCGGCGAGGGCGTCGAGGGCCTGCAGCAGCGCGGCGTACGCGGCTTCTTCGCGCGCGAGGCGCGACTCGGGATCGGCGGCGGGGTCGGGGCTCAGCGGCTACTGGCCGGCGGCCGCACGCGCCGCCAGGTAGGCGAGGACCAGCTCGTCGAGGGAGAGGTCCTCCATCACGGTCGCCGCGCTGCCGGCGTCCTTGTCGAACTTGCCGCGCTTGATCTCGGCCACCATCGCGTTGTGCTGGTCTTCCATCAGCCTGGCGATGCCGGCCTCGCTCGACCCCTCGGGCAGGTCCTTGTAGATCAGCCGCCGCGAGTCGAGGATCTCCCCGCCCTTGTAGACGAGGGTCAGCACCAGCGGGTTGGCCGGCCCCTTGTCCTCGGTCTGGACGTGGTACGTGACGCCCTTGTAGCGGACGTCGACGTTGAAACCCGTGATCACTCTCGAACCCCCCGCTCTCGCCGCAGGAGACGTCTCCCGTGCGCGCGGAAAAACGACTTCGGCGCGGGGATTCTCGCGGTCCCCGCGCGCGCGTGTCAAGGCGCCGGTCGCGGCCATAATCGGCGGGATCGATCGAGGAGGTCACCCGTGGAGCCGATGCCCGCACGCGCCGTTCCGGACGCCGACGACGAGGAGCGGGTGCCGCTGTTCGGCACCTGGCGCGCGATCTACGTCGCCGTGCTGGTCACGGAGGTGGTGATGATCCTGGGCGTGGCCCTGTTCCAGGGGGTCCGCTGGTGACGCCGCTCGACTGGGGCGTGCTGGTCGTCTACCTGGTCGGGATCGTCGCCTTCGGCGTCTGGTCGGGCCGCGGCAACACGAAGATCGACGACTTCTTCCTGGCCGGCCGCGAGATGCGCTGGTGGGCCGTCGGGCTCTCGGTGATGGCGACCCAGATCAGCGCCATCACCTTCGTCGGCACCACCGGCCAGGCCTACACCGACGGGATGCGCTTCCTGGTCGTGTACTTCGGGCTGCCGGTCGCGATGGTGATCCTGTGCGTGACGCTGGTGCCGTTCTTCTACCGCGCCGGCGTCTTCACCGCGTACCAGTACCTCGAGCAGCGCTTCGACTCCCGCACCCGCACCCTCACCAGCCTGCTGTTCCAGCTCTCGCGCGGCCTGGCGGTCGGGGTGACCCTCTACGCGCCGTCGCTGGTGCTGTCGGTGATCCTCGGCTGGAGCGAGCAGGCGACCATCCTGCTGATGGGCGGCAGCACCATCGCGTACGTGATGTACGGCGGCAACAAGTCGGTGATCTGGACCGACGTCGTGCAGATGGCGATCATCTGGTTCGGCATCTTCCTCTGCTTCGGCGTGGCCATCGCCCAGCTCCCCGAGGGGCTCGGCTTCGACGGCGCGCTGGCGCTGGCCCAGGCCCAGGGCCGGCTCGACACGCTCGACACCTCGACCAGCCTCAGCCAGCCCTACACGCTGTGGGGCGGGCTGATCGGCGGCCTGTTCCTGATGCTCAGCTACTTCGGCTGCGACCAGAGCCAGGTCCAGCGCTACCTCGCGGGGGCCACCCTCGGCCAGAGCCGGCTGTCGCTGCTGTTCAACGCCTTCCTCAAGGTTCCGATGCAGTTCCTGATCCTGCTGACGGGCGTGCTGGTGTTCGTCTTCTACCACTTCGAGCGGCCACCGATGATCTGGAACGAGGTCGACCAGGCGCGGCTCGAGGCGCAGGCGCCGCCGGACCGGTTGCGAGCGGTGCAGGAGCGATTCGACGCGGCCCACGCGGCGCGCGAGGCCGCTGCCCTCGAGTACGCACGCGGCCGCGAGGCCGGCGCCTCGCCCGAGGCCTACCGTGCCGCGGAGAAGGATCTGCTGGCGGCCCGCGGCGAGGCCGTCGCGCTGCTGCAGGAGGTCAAGGGCGACACGGGCCGCTACAACGACACCAACTACATCTTTCCGAAGTACATCGTCAGCCAGCTCCCCAGGGGCTTCGCCGGCCTCGTCATCGCCGTCATCTTCGCGGCCGCGATGTCGACGCTCGCCGGCGAGTTCAACTCGCTGGCGACCGCGACGATGGTCGACTTCTACAAGCGCTTCGTGCGCCCGGACGGCGGCGACCGCCACGAGCTGCTGGTCTCGCGGCTGATGACCGTCGGCTGGGGCGGCTTCGCCTGCCTGATCGCGCTCGAGGCCGGCCGGCTCGGCTCGGCGATCGAGGTCGTCAACAAGTTCGGGTCCTACTTCTACGGCTCGATCCTCGGCGTGTTCGCGCTGGCGGTGCTGACGAAGCGGGCGACGGCGGCCGGCGCCTTCTGGGGCCTGTTCGTGGGCATGGCCTCGGTGGCGCTGGTCTCGCAGCTCACCACCATCCACTTCCTCTGGTACAACGTCGTCGGCGCCGTCGCGGTGTTCGTCAGCGGCCTGCTGATCAGCGCGCTGCGGCGCGGCTAGGAGTCCCATGGGCGCCACTGCCTTCGACTCGTTCTACCTGCGCGACCGCTACGGCTCGGCCGCGATGCGCGCGATCTGGGACGACCGCGCCATGATCCAGCGCTGGCTCGACGTCGAGGCCGCGCTGGCCGAGGTGCAGGCCGGCATGGGCCTGGTGCCGCGGCCCGCCGCCGCCGAGATCCGGCGCAAGGCGCGGGTCGAGCTGCTCGACCTGCAGGCGATGCGGCGCGACTTCGACCGCACCTGGAACCCGGTCGTGCCGGTGGTCGACGCGTTGCGCGCGGTGCTCAGCCCGCGCGCGGCGCGCTGGGTGCACTGGGGCGCCACCAGCAAGAACGTGTTCGACACCGGCACCGCGCTGCAGATCAAGGACACCACCGTCGTGGTGCTGGCCGAGCTCGACGCCGTGTGCGCCGCGCTCGCCCGGCTCTGCGAGGAGCACCGCGGCACGCTGATGGCGGGCCGCACCCACGGCCAGCACGCGATGCCGATCACCTTCGGCTACAAGTGCGCGGTCTGGCTCGACGAGCTGCTGCGCCAGCGCCAGCGGCTGCTGGCCTGCCGCGAGCGGGCGCTGTGCGGCGAGTTCGGCGGCGCCGTCGGCACCCTGGCGTCGCTCGGCAGGCGCGGCCTCGTCGTCCAGGACCGGCTGATGCGGCGGCTCGGGCTGTCGGCCCCCCGCATCCCGAGCAAGACCGCGGGCGACCGCTTCGCCGAGTTCTTCCTGGTCGTGTCCTCGCTGGCGATGAGCCTCGGCAAGGTCGCGCAGAACGTCTACAACCTGCAGGTCAGCGACACCGACGAGGCGTGCGAGTTCTCGGAGGGCAAGGTCGGCTCCTCGGCGATGCCGCACAAGCTGAACCCGGTGGCCTCCGGCTCGGTGGTGCTGCTCGGCCGCCTGATCAAGTCGCGCGCCACGGCGGTGCTCGAGTACGTGCACTGCGAGTGGGAGGACGACCACCGCCAGGGCGAGACGCCGTGGTCGTTCGCGCCGGAGATCTGCCTGCTGCTGGGCGCCCAGTTCGTGATGCTGAAGCGGGTGCTCGGCTCGCTGATCGTCAAGCCTGAGAACATGCTGCGCAACCTGGACCGCAGCGGCGGGGCGGTGCTGTCCGAGGCGGTGATGATGGCGCTCGCGAAGCGAATCGGCCGCGACAAGGCCCACGCCCACGTGCTCGCGCTGTCGCGCCGGGCGCTGGCCGCCGGCGTGCCGTTCCGGACCGCGGCGGCGGAGGACGACCTGGTGCGGCGCCAGGTGCCGGCGAAGGCGCTGGCGAAGGCGCTCGACTACCGCTCCTCGCTCGGGCTCGTCGACCACTTCGTGGACGCCGCGCTGCGCGGCTATCGTTCCGAAGTGCTCGCGGCGCGCCGCGGCGGCCGCGGCCGGGGTCGCGGGGGACGGCGGCAGGCCCGGCCGTGAGACCGGCTCGCGGCGAGGCCGAGGCGCTGGACGCCGCCCTCGTCGCGGGTTACGACGCCGCCCTCGCGCGCGCCACGCAGTGCTGCGGTCCCGCGCTGCGCTTCGACGGCTGCCCGGCCTGCTGCCTCGGTCCGTTCCCGATCTCGGCCGCCGACGCCTGGCGCCTGCGCCGCGGCCTGGCGGCCCTCGCCGCCGCCGAACCGCAGCGTGCCGAGGCCGTGCGGACCCGTGCCCGCGCGGCGATCGAGGCGTTCGGTGACGAGTTCCCGGGCGACCACGCGAGCGGCAGGCTCGGCCCGGACGAGGCCGCCGAGGAGACGTTCGCCGAGCGTTTCGCATCGCTGCGTTGCCCGGCCCTCGAGCAGCACGACCGCTGCGCGCTCTACGCTTCTCGGCCGCTCGCGTGCCGCAGCTACGGGCCGCCCGTGCGGATCGCTGGCGCCGACCTGCCGCCCTGCGAGCGCTGCTTCGCGGGCGACGCGGCGCTGGCCGAGAGCTGCCGCGTCGCGCTCGACCCCGAAGACCGCGAGGCCGCGTTGCTGGCGGCGCTGGGAGAGACCCGGGAAACCGTGATCGCCTTCGCCCTGCTCCAGGAGGATCGATGAAGCCGAACGCCGCCGCCCGCCGCGCCTGGGCCGCCACGAGCCTGCGGGTGTGGCCCGACCGCTACGCCTTCGCCGCCTTCGCCCCGCGCGAGGCGCCACGCGTGCTGGAGGCCGCCGCGCGCGCGAAGCGTGCGTTCGTCGCCGTCGTCGTCGAGGCCGGCGAGGTGACGCTCACGGTGCCGTGGCGGGCCTTCGCCAAGTCCGGGCTTGCTGGCCGCGCCGACCGTACCGGGTGATCACGTTCGAGACCTCGCTGGCGCTCGACCTCGTCGGCTACCTGGCGCCCGCGGCGGAGCGCCTGGCGCGCGCCGGCATCTCGGTGGTCCCGCAGTGCGGCTATCGCACCGACCACCTGCTGGTCCGCGAGCAGGACCTGGAGCGGGCCGCGGGCGTGCTCGAGGCGTGGATCGCCGCCTGTGCGGGCCCGGCCCCGCGGCGGACGGCAGTCGCGAAGCGCCGCCGCTGAAAGACGAAGGGGGCGCGGCGCCCGTGGCGCCACGCCCCCGAAGGACGGCGAAAGCGGCCTAGAAGCTCAGCTTGACGCCGACCTGGGCCTGCCGCTGCTGGTAGCCGCCGATGCCCGCGAACTCGGCGGGGATCGGGGTCGTGGGGTTGCCGGCCGTGTCGACGGCGACGATGCGGTTGACCGAGGCCACGCTCTCCGTGTTGAAGATGTTCTTCGCCTCGACGAACAGCTCGGCGCGGACGCGGTCCGTGAAGCGCACGAAGCGCACGTAGCGGGCGTCGACGTTGAACACGCGGCCGAGGCGGCCGGCGTTGCGCTCGACGCCGATCGGGCGGTCGTTCAGCACGCCGTCGCCGTTGAGGTCGCGGTTGGCGCGGATGTTGAACGGCAGGCCGGAGTTGAGCTGGAGGATGAAGCCGAGCTGGTTGTTGTTGAGCAGCGCGGCGCCGAAGCCGTCACCTTCGACCTTCGGCTGGATCAGCGCCGAGGCGACCAGGGTGTGGGTCTGGTTGAAGATGGTGACGCCCTTGTCGCGGTCCAGGTTGGTCGGGTCGGAGACGCGGTCGTCGCCCGAACCGACGACGTAGGTCCCGGTCAGCGGCGCGTTGTCCTCGCCCTTGGCCAGCGTGTAGGTGGCCTGGAACTGCCAGCCGTGGCTCATCCGCTTGTTGACCGTGAACGTCATCGCGTTGTAGGTCGACTCGCCGATCGACTGGAACATGTCGATCGCGTTGAAGGTCGTGTCCGGGCGGGTGGTGGAGAAGATCGGCCGGCCGTCCGCCAGCGTCGCGCCCGAGGGCGCCAGGTTCTGGTCGATCAGCACCGGCATGTTGCGCCCGATCGAGTTGACGAAGCCGACCGAGACCGCCAGGTCGCTGGTCAGCGCGCGCTCGAGCTGGACGTTGGTCAGGATCGAGTACTGGGTCGAGAAGTCGGGGTCCATCACCACGATGCTCTGCTTGGGCCGGACGAAACCCGGGGGCAGGTTGCCCATCGTGCCCGGGAACGCGGGCGAGCCGGCGTCGGCCGGGCGCACCGTCACCGAGAACGTGCGCGGGTCGCCGTTGCGCTGGATCGAGTCCTCGTAGAAGTTGAGCAGCGGCGGCTCGTACATCACGCCGCTCGAGGCCCGCAGCACGGTGCGCTGGGCGTCGTCGAGCGTCCACGAGAAGCCGACCCGCGGCGCGAAGTTGTTCTTGTCGACCTTGAACTCGTTCGAGTACGGGTTGGCGGCGAACGGCCGGGCGTCCGGCACCTGGAACAGGTCGTAGCGCAGGCCGTAGAGCAGCTTGAAGTTCGGCGTCAGGCGGAAGTCGTCCTGGACGAAGAAGCCGAGGAAGCTCGAGGTGTAGTCGACCGCCGGGTTGCCGATCAGCTCCGCGTACGTCGAGTACGCGCGCGTGTTGGCGCCGCTGCGGGCCGCCTGGTAGGCCGCGACCGTCGGGAAGGTGTAGAGCTGGAACAGCACGTTCTCGCGGCTGTCGTCGATGAACTGGGCGTCGAAGCCGAGCTTCACGTTGTGGCGGCCGCGCACGATCGTGAAGTTGTCGATCACCTGCAGGATGCCCTGGTTGAAGTCGAAGCCGGCCGTCGACACGCCGTCGATCGGGCCGCCGAAGTTGGCGACGCCGGAGACCGTGATCGCCGGACCGGTGCCCGAGCCGTCGGCCGCGGTGCGGAACTGGTGGCGGCGCGCGTACTGCACGCGCAGCTCGTTGAGCTTGTCGGGGCCGAGCGTCGAGATGAGTTGCATCGAGACCGAGTCCATCCGGTCGTTGAAGTCGGTGGCCCGCTGGATCGTGTTGAGGCCGCCGCCGATGTTGTAGGGCGACTCGTTCTTGAAGAAGAAGTAGCGGCCGGTCAGCTTGTGCTTCGGCGAGAGCTGGTGGTCGATCTTGCCGAGGAAGAAGTGGACCTTCTGGGCGGCGGGGATCACGCCGTCCTGGGAGACCTGCTCCGGGGTCAGGCCGAGCGCCGCAGCGTTGGCCTGGGTCACGCTGACCGTGCGGTCGGCGGAGAGGTCGCGGTCGACGAACTCGTAGCCGAGGTAGAAGTGGGTCTTGTCCTTCTGGATCGGGCCGCCGAGGGTGGCCGTCCAGTTGTTGACGTAGGTGTCGGGCTTGGGACGGTTGGCGGCCAGGAAGAAGGGACGGTCCGACATCGCCTTGCGGCGGAAGCGGAAGCTCGCCGAACCGGTCAGCTCGTTGGTTCCCGACGGCGTGACCGCGTTGTAGACCATGCCCGTGGTGTGGCCGAACTCGGGGGCGAAGCCAGAGGTGATCACCTTCACCTCGCGCACCATGATCTCGGAGGTCGGCAGCAGGCGCAGGCCCGCGCGGTCCTTCTCGGTGTTGGTGTTGCCGTCGATCTGGTAGTTGGTGCGCATCTGGGTGCCGTTGGCGTTGATGCGCGGCACGCCGAACTCCTCGTTCTCGTAGCCCGTGACGTTGGCCTGCAGGAACGCGAAGTTGTAGGGGTTGCGCGAGACGAGCGGCAGGTTCTTGATCTCGTTCTCGCCGATCGTGCGGCCGAGGTCGATCTTGCCGGGCTCGGCGACCGGGGCCTCGGCGGAGACCGAGACGACCTCCTCGATGCCGCCGACCTCGAGCGAGAAGTTGATCTGCGCGGTCTGCCCGGCGCGCAGCGTCAGGCCCGTGCGCTCGATCGCCTTGAAACCCGACAGCTCGGCCTTCACCTTGTAGGTGCCGAGCGGGAGGAGCAGCGCCCGGTAGCTGCCGTCGCCGCCGGTGGCAACCGTGCGGCTGGTGCCGGTGTCGACGTTGGTCACGGTCACGTTCGCGCCCGGCAGTGCGGCGCCGGTGGTGTCGCGGACCAGGCCCTCGATGGCGCCGTTGGCGGCGGTCGACTGGGCCTGCACGGGTGTGGCGAGGAGCGCGGCCGTCACGGCCGCGAGTCCCGCGCGCAGCAGCTTCGTCATGAGATCGATACCTCCTTAGTCCGCGCCGCCGGGGGGTGGGCGGGGGGACGGTGTGCCCGCTAGGTGGCGCGGAGTATCCGGCGGGCACCTGAAGCCGTCAAGGCGGGGCCGCTGCTTTCGCCGCCCGCTTTCAGGCGGCCGCCAGCACCCGCTCGTAAAGCCGCTCGTAGCGACTGACCACGCGGTCGGCGCCGAACAGCGCCGCGGCCCGCCGCCGGCCGGCGTCGCCCAGCTCGCGCCGGCGCTCGTCGTCCTTCAGGATCTCCGCCGCCCGCGCCGCCATGCCCTCCACGTCGCCGACCGGCAGCAGGTACCCGGTCTCGGCGTGCTTGACCAGCTCGGGCAGGCCGCCCTGGTCGGTGCCGACCACGGGCACGGCGCAGGCCATCGCCTCCAGCGCCGACTGGCCGAACGACTCGATCTCGGAGGGCAGCAGGAACACGTCGGCCATGCCCGCGATCTCCGACGTGTCGTCCTGTTGGCCCAGGAAACGCACCCGTTCGGCCAGGCCGAGCCGCCGCGCCAGCGCCCGCGCCGCCGAGCGCTCGGGGCCCTCGCCGACCAGCAGCAGCGTCGACGGCACCTCGCGCTGGACCCGCTCGAAGATGCGGATCACGTCGAGCACCCGTTTGCCCGGCTGGAAGTTCGAGGCGTGCAGCAGCAGTCGGTCGCCCGGCGCGCAGAACGCCGTCTCGTCCTTGTAGGCGCGGGTCGGGCAGTAGGCCCCGGTGTCGACGAAGTTCGGCACCACCTCGATCGGCCGCGTGACGCCCAGCTCCTCGAGCGTCTCCCGGCGCAGGAACTCGGAGACGGCGGTGACCGCGTCCGATCGCTCGATCCCGAAGCGGGTGATCTCCGCGAACGACGCGTCTTCGCCCACCAGCGTGGTGTCCGTGCCGTGCAGCGTCGTCACCAGCCGCGGCGCCTTCGCGCCCAGCATCTCGCGGGCGAGGTGGGCGGCGATCGCGTGCGGCATCGCGTAGTGGACGTGGAACAGGTCGAGCGAGGCCTCGCGCGCCACCTCGCACAGCTTGGCCGCCAGCGCCAGCTCGTGGGGCGGGTGCTCGAACAGCGCGCGCCCGGCGAGGTCGACCTCGTGGGTGCGGATGTTCTCGTGGAAGTCGGCCAGCCGGAACGGCAGCCGGTACGACACGACGTGGACCGAGTGGCCGCGTCGGGCCAGGTGCTTGGCGAGCTCGGCAGCGACGCCGCCGGAGCCGCCGACGGTGGGGTAGAGCGCGATGCCGATGTTCATGGGCGGCCCCCCTGGAGCCAGCAGACCTGGTGACCGCGGGCGAACGGGTCGAGCCGCTCGCGCAGCACGTCGACGAGCCCGGGGCCGTGGCGGGCCACCAGCCCGAGCAGGCCGAGGCCGCGCTCCTGCGGCGCGCCGCCCGGCAGCAGCGCGTCGCGGGTGCGGCGCAACCGCTCGGCGCGGCCCTGGTCCCGCTTCTTCAGGGCGCGGGTGGCCTTCTCGTGCAGGCTCTCGATCTGGTGCAGCGCGCGGCCGCGGGCCGAGTCGGCCGCCGCGCGCAGGGTCGGGTCGAGGGCTGCGAGGCGCTCCTCGACGTTCGCCATCTCCCGGGCCACCGCCTCTCGCACCGCGGCGAAGGCCTCCTCGACGTCCGGGTAGGCCTCGCGCGCCCAACGCGTGACCAGTGCCTCGGCGTCGCCCGTCAGGTCGCGCAGGCCGAGCCCCTCGGCGTCGAGGGCACGGGTCTGGGCGGCCTCGACGACGGTCACGCTCGGCCGCGGCAGCAGCACCGGTCGCGGCACGCCGTAGTGCGCGTACGAGGGCCCGATCTGGGCGTGGTAGGCGATCTCGGCGGGCCCGCCGACGTAGGCAGCGGTGGGCAGGAGCAGGTCCTGGGCCAGCGGCCGCAGCAGCACGCCGGGGCTCCATGCTGCCGGGTCCGCCTCGAGCCGCGCCAGCGCCTCGGCCAGGCTGAATCGGCGGCCGGTGCCGCGCACCTCGATCAGGTCTCCGTCGAGCGCCAGCGCCCGCCGCGCGCCGCCGTCGACCAGGAACAGGTTGAGGAAGCCGCCGCCGCGCACGGGCACCTGCTGGTGATAGCCCGCCGCCTTGAGCCGTTCGCCGGCCTCGAGCGCCAGTGCCGAGCCGGGCGAGCGCTCGGCGATCTCGCGCGCCATCACCGACGCCATCAGCCGCTTCAGCTCCGGGTCGGCCGGGTCGAGCAGCACGAGGTCCGGCAGCAGCGCGCCCAGCCACAGCGCGAAGGCCCCGGACAGCGAGTGGCCGGGCGCGTACGCGCGGCGCAGCGCGGCGCCGACTTCCTCGCGGTACGGCGACATCGGCAGCGACGAGAGCGCCTCCTCGACCAGCGGCGCGACCGTCTCGTCCAACAGGATCGCCGCGGCGGGCCGGCCCTCGGGCAGCGCGTGCGGCGCGTAGCGCCAGTCGCGGATCTGGCCGGCCTCGTCGAGCAGCGTGACCTGGCGGACCTCGGCGAAGTCGTGGTCGTCCGAGGCGATCCAGAACACCGGCACGCAGGGCCGGCCGCTGCGGGCCTCGACCTCGCGCGCCACGCGCTGGGCGCCGAGCGCCTTGTAGAGCACGTACAGCGGGCCGCCGAACAGGCCGGCCTGCTGGCCGGTGACGACGGCGCAGGCACCGGGTTCGGCGAGCCGGGCGGCCTGCGCGGCCGCGACGGGGTTGCCCCGCAGTTCCTGCTGGCGGACCAGGGCGCGCGCCGCGGCGGCTCGCGGGCCGCTCGCCGCAGCCCGCTCGCCGGCCCGCACGACGGCTTCGAGGTCCCAGGGTCCCTCGTAGAATCGCGTGGCCTCGGGCCGGCCGGCCAGGTAGTCACGGAAGAGCGGCGACGAAGCGGCCGGAAACGAGTCGAGGACTTCCACGCGCTCCATGGCGCGATTATAGGCCAGCAGGGCCCGGCCCGCGGCCGTTCGTGTCGCGCAAGCCATTGCAGTTCATGGACTTGGGACCCGGTCGCGATTGACACTTTTTCGCGGCCGATGCTAGAGTCCAGTCACGGGGGAAGCGCGTCGCACGGGCGGCGGGACTCCGCCCGGCGAGGTGTGGGTGGGCGAGCAGCATCCGGTTCCGAAGACGATCGGCCGCTACCAGGTGCTGGGGACGATCGGCATCGGCGCGATGGGCGCCGTGTACAAGGCCTTCGACCCGCTGATCAAGCGCACCCTCGCGATCAAGACGATCCGCCTCGACATCGCGCGCGGCAGCCCCGAGTACAAGCAGTTCCTCGACCGCTTCTACCACGAGGCCCGCATCTCGGGCACGCTCGCCCACCCGAGCATCGTCACCCTGTTCGACATCGGCGAGGACGTGGCCGGCCTGCCCTACCTCGCGATGGAGTTCATCGAGGGCGAGACGGTCGAGAGCATGATCGACCGCGGCGTGCGCTTCCGCCCGGAGAAGGTGATCGGCCTCGCCAGCCAGGTCGCGGCGGCGCTCGACTACGCGCACCAGCGCGGCGTCGTGCACCGCGACATCAAGCCCGCCAACCTGATCCTGTTCGAGCAGGACCGGATCAAGGTGATGGACTTCGGCATCGCCAAGCTGGCCGGCTCGGAACTGACCCAGGCCGGCCAACTGCTCGGCACGCCCTCGTACATGAGCCCCGAGCAGGCGATGGGCGAGAAGCTCGACGGTCGCAGCGACATCTTCTCGCTCGGCGTCGTCTGCTTCGAGATGCTCTCGGGCGAGCAGCCGTTCCCCGGCAACAACGTGACCTCGATCCTGTACCGGCTGGTGCACATGCCGCCGGCGCAGCCGCAGAACCTCGAGCTCAACGGGCTGGTGCCGCAGAAGTGGCACGAGGTCTTCTCGCGGGTGCTGGCCAAGAAGCCGGCCGACCGCTACCCGACCGCGGCCGAGTTCGTGCAGGACCTCGAGCTGTGTCTCGGCTCCTGGTTCTCGGCGCTGCCCGGCGGGATCGACGACCTCGCCGATCCCGGCGAGCGCACGATGCTCGACGAGGGCGGCTTCGGGGACGCGGTGCCGCTGGTCCACGGGTCCGCGCCGGCCGCGCCGCCGGCCGCCCACTTCGACCCGCTCACCGACCCCTCGGGCGAGATCGCTGCGCTCGCGCCCCCGGTCGAAGACACCCACTCGACCACGGAACTGGGCACCAAGCGGGCACCGGCGCCGCCGCCGCTGCCGGGCGAGCGCCGCACCGAGCCGCTGCCCGCCACCTCGGACGACACGGAGTCGCCCCGCACCGAGGCCCTCGGAGCCGAACCGAGCCCGATCGAGAGCACGGTGCCGATGCCGCTCGGGGTCCCCGCGGCCGCGGTTCCCGGCGCATCGACGGTGCCGCTGCCGGTGTTCGCGCCCGAGCGGCGAGGGGCGCGGCCGCCTGCGCCGCCGCCGCTGCCGGCCGAGGCGGGAGCCCTGGGCGACGAGCCCAGCACCGTGACGATCCGCGCCCGCGCCGCTGCGCCAGCCGCGCCTGCCTCCGAAGACGACGAGGAGGCCATCGAGCGCACCGTGATCGACCGCGCCGAGTCGATCGCCGAGCCGGCCGCGGCGACCACGGCGATGCCCGCGGGCGAGCCGGCCGTCGACGCGGCCGAAGCGACCGTGGCGATGGTCGCGGGCGAGCCGGCGCCCGGCCCGGCCGAGGCGACGGTGGCGATGCCCGCGGCCGCGCCGCCGACCACCCGGATGCCCGTGGCGGACCCCGCCGAAGTGACCTGGATCGCGCCGGTGCCGCTGCCGTCCGCGAGTCCCGCGGCTCCTCCCCCCGCGCCTCCTCCCCCCGTGGCAGCGCCGCCGCCGCCACCACCGCCCGTCACTCACGCGTCGCGCCCGCCGGCGCCCGCGCCGCAGGCGCGGCCTGCCCCGCCCTCGGCGCCGGCGGCCGGCAATCGCGGCCTGCTGCTGGCCGCCGCCGCGGGCTTCGCCGCGATGACGCTGGGCCTCGTCGGCCTGTTCCTGTTCCGCCAGCCCGCCGCGCCCGTGGCGCAGGCCGGTGCGAGCGCTCCGCTGGTGGCGGGCCTGCGGGTCGAGAGCCAGCCTGGCGGCGCGGCCGTGCGCGTCAACGGCGAGCTCAAGGGCACCACCCCGCTCGAGCTGCCGGGCCTGCCGCACGGTCTCTACGAGGTCGAGGTCGAGCTCTCGGGGTACGAGGCGGCGCACGAGAACGTCGCCCTCACCCAGTCGTCGCCCTCGCGCGCGCTGTCGCTGTCGCTGTCGCGCGTCGTCGTCGCGCCCAACACCGGGCGGCTGGAGGTGGTGACGACGCCCGCGGGAGCGTCGGTCGAGGTCGACGGCGTTGCCGTCGGCCTGGCGCCGCTGCGCGGCTTCCGCCTGCCCGCGGGCGAGCACGCGCTGAAGCTGTCGCTCGCCGATCACGCGACCGTCGAACGCAAGGTCCGGATCGCCGCGGGCGAGACCGAAAGGGTGTCCGCGACGCTCGCGTCGACCCGGGTCCACGAGAACTCGGAGCTCGACTCGAAGCCGGTCCGGACCCACGCGCCGCCGCCCAAGCTGCCCGCGCAGGACCAGCCGCTGTTCGTCTACGCCGTGCTGACCGTGGGGCTCGACGGCCGCGTCGAGGACGTCGAGATCCGCGAGGGTGCCGGGCGCGAGCTGGACGACGCGGTGCGCCGCACGGTGAAGGGCTGGCGCTTCGAGCCAGGGCGCCGCCAGGGAGCCGTCGTGCGCTTCCGCGAGCACATCCGCTTCAAGGTGCCGGTCAAGTAGGTGGCCCGCCTGGTCATCAACCCCGCCGCGTCCCGTCAGCCCCGCGAGCTGGCGCTGCCGCGCGCCCCGCTGCTGATCGGCCGCGACCCGTCCAACGACCTGGTGCTGCCCGACGCGATGGTGTCGCGGCGCCACGCGGTGATCGAGTACCGGGGCGAGGGCTGGGTGCTGCGCGACTGCCAGTCGAGCAACGGCTCGCTGGTGAACGGCGACCGCGTGGAGGAACGCCCGCTGCGCGACGGGGACCTGGTGGCGATCGGCGGCGCGCGGCTGCTGTTCCGCGACGACGAGCCGCAGGCCGACGGCCCCGGCGCCAAGGTGATCCCGCATCCCTCCTCGCCGCGGCTGCGCTGTGCCGACTGCGGGGCGATGCTGCGCGCGAACGACGCGTTCTGCCGCGGCTGCGGCGCCAAGCTGGCGCCGGCCCCGATCCAGGCGCGCCTCGTCTGCGCCGACTGCGGTTCCGTGGTGCCGCTGCCCGCGCGCTTCTGCAACGCCTGCGGCCGCGAGCTGGGGCAGGGCACGGCACCCGTTCCGTCGCCGCCGCGCCCGGCGTCGCGGGCGGCCGGGCTGTTCGAGCTGCGCCCCGCGCCCCGCCCCCGGCCGGCGGGCCCGCGCCCGGCCCCGCCGCTGCGGCGGGCCGCGGCCGCGGCCTTCGACTGGGGAGTGGTGGGCGGCGTCGAGGTGCTGCTGCTGTCGCCGGTGCTGCACTACTGGCTGACGCTGCCGCCCGCCCAGGCCGTCGCCGACGTCCGCTTCACGCCGATCCTCGTCTCGCTCGCGCTGCTGCCGTTGGCGGCGGCGCTGGCCGCGCTCTACTTCGTCCACTTCTGGGGCGTGCGCGGGGCGACCCCGGGGCAGCGCCTGCTGGGCCTGGCCGTCGTCGACGAAGACGGCCGCGGACCGATCGGGGTGCCGCGCGCGTTCCTGCGCCTGCTCGGCTACACGCTGGCGCTGGCACCGCTCGGCGGCGGCTTCGCGGCGGCGCTGTTCGGCGGTCGCGCCCTGCACGACCGGGTCGCCGCGACCCGCGTGGTGCTGAGGGGGGACGCGTGAACGCGACCCAGGAGGCGCCGCTGGACGTGGCGGAGCCGCTGCCTGCCCCCGCGCCCGAACCCGAGGCCGCCGTGCCGCGCCCGCGCTGGGCGCGGTTGCGGGCCGCGCTGGAGCTGCTGCACGACCTGTCGGTGGCCGTGCTGTTCTGCTTCTTCCTGATCACCTACGTGGGCCAGGCGTTCCGCGTCCAGGGCGCCTCGATGCAGCCGCTGCTCGAGGACGACGAGCGGATCCTGGTCAACAAGTTCGCCTACCGGCTGGGGCCGATCCGGCGCGGCGACGTCGTGGTGTTCTGGTACCCGCGCGACCCGGCGGTCTCGTTCATCAAGCGGGTGGTGGGCCTGCCGGGCGACGTGGTGGAGCTGCGGCGCGGGCTCGTCCACGTCAACGGACGCCCGCTCGACGAGCCGTGGGTCGCGGCGGAGTTCCGCGGCCACGACAGCGTCGGGCCGGTCGAGGTCGAGCGCGGCCACTACTTCGTGCTCGGCGACCACCGCACGAGCAGCAACGACAGCCGCGCCTGGGGCGACGTGCCCGAGCGCTACATCTACGGCAAGGCGGTGTTCCGCTTCTGGCCGCTGGGCCGCATCGGCAGCGTGCAGTAGGCGGGCGTTTTCGGAACTGCAGGGAGGCGAGAGTTGGTGATGGCGCGGGAGCGGGCGGTGCTGGCGCTCGAGGACGGGGTGATCTTCGAGGGGCGCGCCTACGGGCGGCGGGGGGCGACCACCGGCGAGGTGGTCTTCAACACGGCGCTGGCCGGCTACCAGGAGGTCCTGACCGATCCCTCCTACGCCGGCCAGATCGTGACGATGACCTACCCCCACGTCGGCAACTACGGCGTCAACGACGGCGACCTCGAGTCGACCCGGCCCCAGGTCGCGGGCTTCCTCGTGCGCGAGCCCGCCCACGTGCACTCGTCGTGGCGCGCCGAGCGGGGGCTCGAGGAGTGGCTCGACGGCCACGGCGTGGTCGGCCTGTGCGACTTCGACACCCGGGCCCTGACCCGCCACCTGCGCACCGCCGGGGCCAAGCGCGGGGCGATCGTGCAGGGCGGCGACGCCGCGGCGGCGCTGGCCGCGGCCCGCGCCTCGCGCAACATGGTCGGCCTCGACCTCGCCCGCGAGGTGACCTGCGCGGCGCCCTGGCGCTTCGAGGGCGGCGGCGAGCGCGGCACGCTGAAGGTCGTGGCCTACGACTTCGGCGTCAAGCTCAACATCCTGCGGCGGCTGGCCGCCAGCGGCTGCGACGTGACGGTGGTGCCCGCGCAGACCACGGCCGACGAGGTGCTCGCCCTGCGCCCCGACGGCGTGTTCCTCTCCAACGGGCCCGGCGACCCCGAGCCGGTCACCTACGCCGTCGAGGCCGCGAAGAAGCTGATCGACTCGCGGATGCCGGTGTTCGGCATCTGCCTCGGCCACCAGATCCTCGGCCTCGCCTGCGGCGGCCGCACCTTCAAGCTCAAGTTCGGCCACCGCGGCGGCAACCACCCGGTCCAGCACCTGGCCAGTGGGCGGGTGGAGATCACCGCGCAGAACCACGGCTTCGCCGTCGACGCCGCGGTGTTCGAGACCCGCAGCGAGCTGGAGCTGACCCACGTCAACCTCAACGACGGCACGGTCGAGGGCTTCCGCCACCGCGAGCTGCCGGTGATGTCGGTGCAGTACCACCCGGAGGCGAGCCCCGGCCCCCACGACTCCCACTACCTGTTCGACGCGTTCGTCGCGCTGATGCGCGAGCGCCGTCACGCCGCCTGACCGCGGCCCCGCAACCGAAGAACTTCAAGGAACGATGCCCAAGGATCCGTCGCTCAAGTCCGTGCTCGTGATCGGCTCCGGCCCGATCGTGATCGGCCAGGCCTGCGAGTTCGACTACTCCGGGACCCAGGCCGTCAAGGTGCTGCGCCGCGAGGGCCTGCGCGTGTCGCTGGTCAACTCCAACCCGGCGACGATCATGACCGACCCGGAGTACGCCGACCGCACCTACGTGGAGCCGCTGACCCCCGAGGTGCTGGAGGCCGTGCTCGAGCGCGAGCGGCCCGACGCGGTGCTGCCCACCGTCGGCGGCCAGACCGCGCTCAACCTCGCGGTCGAGCTCTCGAAGCGCGGCGTGCTCGACCGCCTCGGCGTGCGGCTGATCGGCGCCCAGCGCCGCGCCGTCGAGATCGGCGAGGACCGCCGGCTGTTCAAGGAGGCGATGGGCCGGATCGGCCTCGAGGTGCCGCGCTCGGGCTTCGCGAACACGGTCGAGGAGGCGCGCGCGGTGCTGGAGCAGACGGGGCTGCCGGCGGTGATCCGGCCCTCGTTCACGATGGGCGGCAGCGGCGGCGGCATCGTCTACAACGTGGCCGACTTCGAGGAGCGGGTGGCCCGCGGCCTCGACATGTCGCCCGTGCGCGAGGTGCTGATCGAGGAGAGCATCATCGGCTGGAAGGAGTACGAGCTCGAGGTCATGCGCGACCGGGCCGACAACTTCGTCGTGATCTGCTCGATCGAGAACCTCGACCCGATGGGCATCCACACCGGCGACTCGATCACGGTGGCGCCGGCGCAGACGCTGTCGGACAAGGAGTACCAGGTGATGCGCGACGCCGCGCGGCGCATCATCCGCGAGGTCGGCGTCGAGACCGGCGGCTCCAACATCCAGTTCGCCGTCGACCCGAAGACCGGCCGCCTGGTCGTGATCGAGATGAACCCGCGGGTGTCGCGCTCGTCGGCGCTCGCCTCCAAGGCGACCGGCTTCCCGATCGCCAAGATCGCCGCGCTGCTGGCGATCGGCTACACGCTCGACGAGATCCGGAACGACATCACGCGGGTGACGCCGGCCAGCTTCGAGCCGGTGCTCGACTACGTCGTGGTCAAGATCCCGCGCTGGGCCTTCGAGAAGTTCCCGGGCGCAGACCCGACTCTCGGCACCCAGATGAAGTCGGTCGGCGAGGTGATGGCGATCGGCCGCACCTTCAAGGAGGCGTTCCAGAAGGGGCTTCGCGGGCTCGAGATCGGCGCCACCGGGTTCGGCCGCGACGGGCTCGACGACGCGCTGCTGGCGGAGAAGCTGCTGACCGCCGACCCCGACCGCATCTTCTACCTGAAGCGGGCGATCGAGCTCGGCTACTCCCACGAGCGGCTGTTCCGGATGACCGGCATCGACCCCTGGTTCCTCGACCAGCTCCAGCAGCTCGTCGACTTCGAGCGCAGCCTGGGTCCGGTGGCCGGCGACGACGAACTGCGCCAGGCCAAGCGCCTGGGCTTCTCCGACGCCCAGCTCGCGGTGCGGCTCGGCAGCGACCAGGCGTCGGTGCGGGCGCGGCGCAAGGCCGCCGGCATCGTGCCCGTCTACAAGCGGGTCGACACCTGCGCGGCCGAGTTCGAGTCGCACACGCCGTACCTCTACTCGACCTACGAGCGCGAGTGCGAGGCGGCGCCCTCCGACCGCCGCAAGGTCGTGATCCTCGGCAGCGGGCCCAACCGCATCGGGCAGGGACTCGAGTTCGACTACTGCTGCGTGCACGCCGCCCTGGCCTTCCGCGAGGAGGGCTGGGAGACCATCATGGTCAACTGCAACCCGGAGACGGTGTCGACCGACTACGACACCTCCGACCGGCTCTACTTCGAGCCGCTCACGTTCGAGGACGTGATGAACGTGATCGAGCTGGAGAAGCCGGACGGCGTGGTGATCCAGTTCGGCGGCCAGACCCCGCTCAAGCTGGCGTTGCCGCTGTTCCGGGCCGGCGTGCCGATCCTCGGCACCAGCCCGGACGCGATCGACCTGGCCGAAGACCGCAAGCGCTTCAGCCGGCTGCTCGCGGAGCTCGGCATCCCGCAGCCCGAGGCGGGCACGGCGCGCACGATCGAGGAGGCGAAGGAGGTCGCCAGCCGGATCGGCTACCCGGTGCTGGTGCGGCCCTCGTACGTGCTGGGCGGCAGGGCGATGGCGATCGTCTACGACGAGTCGCGGCTGACCCGCTTCGTGCGCGAGGCGGTGGCGGTGGCCGGCGAGCACCCGATCCTGATCGACCGCTTCCTGGAGGACGCGTTCGAGATCGACGTCGACTGCGTGGCCGACGGCGAGCGTGTCGTGATCGGCGGCATCATGGAGCACATCGAGGAGGCCGGCATCCACAGCGGCGACTCGGCCGCGGTGCTGCCGCCCTACAAGGTCGCCTCCCGCCACGTCGAGACGATCCGCGACTACACGCGCCGGCTGGCGCTGGCGCTGGGCGTGCGCGGTCTGATGAACGTGCAGTACGCGATCCACAAGGACGTCGTCCACGTGCTGGAGGTCAACCCGCGCGCCTCGCGCACGACGCCGTTCGTGTCGAAGGCGACCGGGGTGCCGCTGGCCAAGGCCGCCGCCCGCGTGATGGCCGGCCGCACGCTGGCCGAGCAGGGGCTCGAGAAGGACCTCGACGTGGAGCGCATCTTCATCAAGGAGTCGGTGTTCCCGTTCGTCAAGTTCCCGGGCACCGACACCGTGCTCGGGCCCGAGATGAAGTCGACCGGCGAGGTGATGGGCGTCTCGCGCGACTTCGGCATGGCTTTCGCGAAGGCGCAGTCGGGGGCGAACGCCCGGCTGCCGATGAGCGGCACGGTGTTCCTGAGCGTCAACGACCACGACAAGGCGGCGGCCCCGCAGGTCGCGCGCGAGCTGATCGCGGAGGGCTTCCAGGTCGTCGCCACCCGCGGCACCGCCGAGCTGCTGCGCGCGCACGGCCTGGCGGTGGACACGGTGCTCAAGGTGCACGAGGGCCGGCCCAACTGCATCGACCTGATCAAGAGCCGCGGCATCGACCTGGTGATCAACACGCCGCTCGGCTCCGACTCCTTCTACGACGACGGTGCGATCCGCAAGACTGCGACCCAGCACGGCGTGTTCATGGTCACGACGATGACCGGCGCGTCCGCGACGGTGCAGGCGATCCGCGCCATCCGCCAGGAGCCGATGGGCGTGGAGAGCCTGCAGGAGATCCACGCCGGCGGCGGCGCGCGGCGGTGAAGCCCCTCTACCTCGCGCTGTCCGGCGGCGGCGGCCACGCGGCGGCCCACGCGGGCGTGCTCTTCGAGCTGGAGCGCGCGGGCATCCCCGTCGCGGGCGTGGCCGGCGTCTCCGGCGGCGCCCTGGTCGCGGCGGCGTGGGCCGGTGGCGCCGACCTCGAGAAGCTGATCGACCAGGCCTCGCGCCTGCACCCGTGGTTCTGGGTCCGCGGCTGGGGCGGCGGGCTGCTGTCCGGCACCAAGCTGGGCGCGCTGATCGACGAGTTCCTTCCGGTCGCGACCTTCGAGGGGCTGCGCTGCCCGCTGGCCGTGGTCGCCACCCAGGTCGACACCGGCGAGAAGGTGGTGTTCACCTCGGGCCCGCTGCGCGACCGCGTGCGCGCCTCGTGCAGCTTCCCGGGTGTGTTCCCGCCGATGGTGCTCGACGGCGTGCGCTACTACGACGGCGGCGTGTCGGAGGTGATCCCCGTGCGGCCGGCCCGCGACCTCGCGGGCGAAGGCGGCGTCGTGCTCGCGCTCGACTGCAACAGCGGGACGAAGTGGCCGGGCGCGGCCTCGTTCGTCGCCGTCGCGCTGCGCGCGGGGCTGACCCTGCTGCGCGGACGCACGCGCGGCGAGCTGCTCGGCGCCGACATGGTGATCGCGCCCAAGATGGGCGACTCCGGCTGGATGCAGCCGCGCCGCATCCCGCAGTTCTTCGAGGCCGGCCGCGAGGCCCTGCGCTCGGCGCTGCCCGAGCTGCGGCGCCTGCTCGAAGGCTGAGCGCTACCGGCCGAAGCCGCCGAACCAGCGGGCGAGCGCGAACTCCGCCGGCTTGCCGTTGACGGTGAAGCTCGGGTCGCGGAAGGGCGGGCTGCCCACGCCCTCCCACAGCCAGACGTGGGCGCCGGTCACGCCGTCGGTGCGGGAGAGCGCGCCGAGGGCCGCGTCCAGCAGCCGTGCCTGCAGCCACGGGTCGGCCGGCTCGTCGCGCTCTTCCCACGGCCGGGCGGCGGCGCCGGGGATCGCGGGGTAGCCGACCTCGGTGGCCACCACCGGGCGACCGAGGCGGCGCGCGAACCTCGACAGCCGCGCCTGGACAGGGCGCCAGCCGGCGGCCAGCTCGGCGTCGGTGGGCTGCTGCTGCGCGCCGAGCGCGATCGGGAAGTAGGCGGCGACTCCCGCGAAGTCGAGTGCGTCCCAGAAGCCGAGCCGGTCGAACGTGTCGTGGTGGGCGGAGTAGGTGAGCGGGCCGGGAAAGACCACGCGCACGCGGGCGATCAGCCGCCGCCAGTCGGCCTCGCGGGCCAGCACCGTGCGGTCCAGCTCGCGGCCGACGCAGAACGCGTCGGCGCCGGCCGCCCGCGCCTCGCGGGCGTGGGCGAGCAGGTAGTCCGCGTAGCGCTCGAACCAGCGCCGCCAGTCCGCGTCGTCCTGCATCTCGATCTCGCCGTGCCAGCCCTGCAGCCGGCGCCGCTCGCGCAGCGCGGCCATCGCCGCCTCGCGCGCCGCGCGGTCGGTCCCGCGCAGCGCCGCGCGCTCCGCGTCGGAGAGCGGCAGCCGCGCCATCTCGAGATGCGGCTTGACCAGCACCTGCAGGCCCGCGGCGTGCGCGGCGCTCACCGTCGCCGCGAGGTCGCGGGGCGCGAAGCGGCGGCGCGCCTCGGCGAACTCCGGCCGTCGCGCCGCCACCTGCAGCGGGTCCCACGTGTGGAGCGAGACGGTGTCGACGCCGAGCCGGCGCAGGCGCGTGAACGACCCCGCGCCGTGGTCGCCGTCCTGGGCTTCGTACCACCACGCGACGCCGCGCCCGAACGGCGCGCCGCTTCGCGCGGGCGGCGGGGCGCCGCGAGTCTCCGCCGCCGCCCAGTCCGCGGCGGCCCTCACGAGCGGGGCCCGGGCCTCGCTCGCGACCCGCTCCAGGTCCGCCAGGGCAGCGCGCCCGCCGCGGGTCGCGAGCGTGCGTGCGGCCTCGGAGGCGGCGAGCCCGTCCTGGCCGTCGAGCACCGCCTGCAGGGCGCGCCGGTTTCCGGCCGCGAGCGGCCCCGGCCGTGCCCGCAGCAGCCAGGCCCCGAGCGCTGCGTCGCCCGGGGCGCGCAGCAGGCGCGTGGCAGCGGCCTCGAACTCCGGGTGGTCGCGCCAGGCCCGGTCGCGCGGCACCCGCGAGCCGTCGGGCAGCGTGACGAGCGGCGGCCCCGCGCCCCAGCGCTCGTGCGCCGCGGGCGGGCCGTCGTAGAGCCCGCGCAGAGCGGCCGCCAGCTCGGCGTCGCGCGAGGCCGGCGCCGAGGCGACCGCGAAGAACCCGAGCAGCGACGCAGCGGTGCACGTCGCGAGCGCCACGGAGCGAGGCATCCGGCGATGCTAACCTCCGCCGTCATGACGCGAGGTCGAGCGGTCTCGGCGATCGTCGCCGCCGCCGTGCTGGTCGCGCTGTTGTGGCCGGGGCGCGCCGAGCCGGTCGATGCGTGGCTGCCCGCGGCGGGGCTCGTGCCCGTGCGGGCGCGGGTGGGAGGCGACGAGATCCGCTACGTGCGCACGGGCAGCGGACCACCGGTGGTGCTCGTCCACGGCATCGCCAGCTCGATCTACACGTGGAGGGACGTGCTGCCCGAACTGGCAGGCCGCCACGAGGTCGTCGCCCTCGACCTGCCCGGGTTCGGCGGCTCGAGCCAGCCGCCGGACCTCTCCTTCGAGAGGCTGCCGGCCGCGGTGCTCGGGCTCGCGGACCAGCTCGGGCTCCAGCGTTTCGCGCTGGTCGGGCACAGCCTCGGCGGGGCGGTCTCGACGCTGGTCGCGGCCCGACGCCCCGAGCGCGTGCGACGCCTCGTCCTGATCGACGCCGCCGGCTACAACCAGGCGCCAGGACAGCGGCCGTGGCTGCTGCGGCTGATCGCCTCGCCGGCCGGGGCGCCGCTGGAGGCGCTGCCCGCGCCGCCGCGCTGGCTCGTCTGGCTCGGGCTGCGCCAGGTGTTCGAGGACGACTCGCGCGTCGATGCCGCGCGGATCGAC
>WYBL01000114.1 GCA_011526565.1 Acidobacteriota bacterium
CGCTCGTCTCCTACGTCGTGCTGCTGGCGCTGTCTTCGGCCGTGACCAGCGTCGGCCAGCTCTTCGCGCTGCGCGCCGCGATCGGCCTGATGGGCGGCATCGGCCCGCTCGGCATGGCGATGGCCACCGCGGGCGCGCCGCGCGAGCAGACCGGCAAGGCGGTCGGCCTGATCCAGGCGGCGCAGATCCTGTCGGCCGCCGTCGGGCCGCTGGCGGGCGGCGTGCTCGCCGACACCATCGGCGTGCGCCGCACCTTCCTGGTCACGGCCGGCTTGTGCGCGCTGGCGCTGGTGGTGCTGCTGCGCGGCTACCACGAGCCGCCGCGCGAACCGCGGCCCGTCGACGCCGCCGCGCCGCGCACCCCGTTCTTCCAGGTGCTGCGGCTGCCGTTCGTCGCGTCGCTGCTCGTCGTGCTGTTCCTCGTCAACTTCGTGAGCCGCTCGTTCTCGCCGATCCTGCCGCTGCACCTGGCGACGCTGGGCGTGGATCCCGGGCGGCTGGCGGGGGCGACCGGGCTCATGATCGCGGCCTACTCCCTGGCCGCCGCCGCTTCGGCGACCCTGCTCGGCCGCGCGGCGCGCCATCAGTCGCCGGTCGCGCTGCTCAGCGCCAGCCTGCTGGCGGGCTCGGCCTGCATCGCACCGCTGGCGATCGCGCCGGGCTACGGGCCGATGCTGGCGCTGGCTGTGGTCGCGGGGCTCGCCTCGGGCGGCGCGCTGACGCTGTGCTACACGATCGGCGGCCTGCTCGCGCCGCACGAGCAGCGCGGCTCCGCGTTCGGCTTCTTCTCCGCAGCGGCGCTGTTCGGCGGGGCCGTCGCGCCGGCCGTCGCCGGCCTGCTCGCCCACCTCGACCTGACCGCGATCTTCTGGGTCGACGCGGCGCTGTACCTCGGCCTCGCCGCGGCGCTCCGCTTCGCCCGCGTGCCCGACGCCGCCCTGCATCCCGCCCGGCCGGAGCCGTGAACGGAGTGGCCTGCTACGATCGTCTCGTGCGCGCCTGGATCGCCTGCTGCCTGCTGACCGCCGCTCCGACCGCCTGTGCCGCGGAACCGGTGCGGGTGCGCGCCGACGCCGTCGCCGCGCCGTGCCTGTCCGCCGTGCTGAAGGCGGCGGGAGGCGGCGGGCTCGTGGTGGCGGACGGCCCCGCCGACCTCCTGATCGCCGCGGCTTCCGAGGTCGCCCGCGCCGTCGAGTCGGGCACCGCGCTCGAGGATGGCGAGATCGGCCTGGCGCGGGTGCCCTTCGTGCTGGTCGTGCCCGCCGGCAACCCGCTCGGCCTGCGCGGACTCGACGACGTCGCGCGCGCGGGCGGCGAACTCGCGGTGCTCGACCTGCCGGCGGCCCACGAGGCTCGCCGTGCGGCGGAAGCGGCAGCGCCGGGCCGGGTGCGGCTCCAGGCGGGCGAGCGCGCGCGACGCGCGCCGCTCGCCCTGGTCCCGCTCAGCCTCGCGGGAGAAGGCGAGAAGCTGCCGACGGGGCTGCGTCCCCTCGAGCTGCGCGGCGCCGTGCTCGCCGCAGCGCGCGACCCGCAGGCGGCCCGGGCGCTGCTGGCGCGCCTCGCGCGGCCGCCGGCGGTGGACGCCTGGGCCCGCTGCCAATAGCCCCTGCCGACGGCCGCGGCCCCGAGCCGGCGGCCCGCGATCGCGTCTTCGCTTCGTTCGTCCTCGCCGGCCTCGCCGGCACGGCGCTGCAGGCGGCCCTCTACCTGCGGCCCGGGCCGCTCGGCGGGCCGTTCGTGCTGGACCCCGGCCACTACCTGCCGCAGGCCGTCTTCTACGAGTGGCACGCCGCCGCGCTGCTCGCGCTGCCCTTCCTGCTGCTCGCCGACCGCGCCGAACGCCACGGCTGCCCCCGGCTCGCGGCCGCCGCCTGGCAGCTCCACGTCGGCCTCGCCGCGCTGCTGCTGCTGGCGGGCCACGCCGACCACGAGCTCCAGCGCTACATGGGAGTCCACCTCTCGCTCGACTTCCTGCGCACGTACGCGGGCGTCGATCGCCAGCCGGCGGCGATCGGGGCGGCGCTCGGGAGCGACCCGGGCGGGCCGTGGTCCGCGCTGTGGCTCGCGCTGCTGGCCCCCGCGTTCGCGCTCGCGGCGTGGCGCGCGCCGCGAGCGCTGCGGCTGCCGCCGCACCGCGGGCGGCGGGCGGCGTTCGTGGCCGTCGTCGCGATCGTGACGCTGGCGTGGCCGCTGCTCACCTGGCACGTGCTGCCGGGCGGCGTGCTGCGCCGCGAGAAGGTGGCCCCGGCCCTGATCCTGGCCGCACGCGAGGTCGCGGCCTGGGTCCGCGAGCCGGTCCCCGACCACGCGGGCATCGAGAGAGACGTCGCCGCGGTGCGCGCGCGCTGGCGGCGCGGCGACCCGGCGGGCGCCTGGCGCTTCGGTCCCGACACCTTCCCCCTCGAGCGCTTCCCCGTCGCGGACTGCGCGCCGCCTCCCGCGCGGCGGCCGAGCTTCGTGGTGATCGTCCTGGAGACGATGCGGGCCCGCGACATGCGCCGCTTCAACCCGCGGCTCGGCGCGCAGCCGACCCCGTTCCTCGACCGCCTGGCCGGCGATCCCGAAAGCGCGTGGTGGCCGCGCTACTACACGAACGGCCTGCCGACGGTGTACGCCTTCATGTCGCTGCACACCGGCCTGCTGCCCCACACCCGCAAGCGGGTCGCGACCTCGCTGGCGGGCCTCGAGCTCGACGCCTTCCCGGCCGCGCTGCGGCGGGCCGGCTATCGCGCCGCCTTCTTCACGGGCTCGGACCCCGACTGGGACTCGCAGCGCCGCTGGCTGCGGAGCTGGTACGACGAGGTCCACTTCGACCCGGCCGACGCCGAACAGGACCGCAAGGTGTTTCGCCGGGCCGCAGCGCGGGTCAAGGAGCTGGGACGCGCCGGGCAGCCGTTCGTGGCCACGGTCTTCAGCATCTCCAACCACCTGCCGTTCGCGCCGCCCGAGGAGCGCTTCGCCGCCCCGCGCGGCGCGCCGCTCGCGGCGCGCCT
Source organism: Acidobacteriota bacterium (assembly GCA_011526565.1). Lineage (GTDB taxonomy): Bacteria > Acidobacteriota > Vicinamibacteria > Fen-336 > Fen-336 > WYBL01. The sequence goes on from WYBL01000114.1 coordinate 2,994, forward strand.
GCACGGCTCGATGGCCTACGTCGACGACGTCGTGCGCGAGTTCCACGCGTCGCTGCGCGGGGAGCCCTTCTTCGCCGACACGGTGTTCGTGGTCACCGGGGACCACGGCTACGACCTCGGCGACCGCGGCGTCGCCCTCGGCCACGACAACCTGCGCAACGAGTCGAACTGGGTGCCGCTGATCGTGCACGGCACAGACCCGCGGTTGCCGCGCGGCCGCCAGCCCGCCGTGGCCAGCCACGCCGACCTGGCGCCGACGATCGCGGCGCTGGCCGGGCTGTGCAACCCGACCAGCGCCCTCGGCCACTCGCTGCTGGCCCGCGACCCCCGGGTCGCCGAAGCGTGGACGATCCGCGGCCGCAACGCCGCGGTGGCGACCGCGGAGTGGTCGGTCTTCTTCGACGGCCTCGACCACCCCGAGGGCCGAACCTGGGTCTACGCGGCCGACGACGCGCTGCAGGAGCGGCCGGTGACGCCCGAGCCGGCCGCCGTCGGCGAGTTGCGCGCCGCAGCCCGCGCGCTGCGGCGGGTCACCGACTTCGCCTACGACCGCAACCTCGTGGCGGCCCCGGTCGGCGGCCGCTGACTCAGAACGACCAGCCGAGGCCGATGCCGAGGCGCGGGTTGTGGCTCCAGAAGCTCTCGAGCCGCGGCTGGAAGCTCGCGTCCATCACCGGGCCCTCGTACTTCACCACCTGGTCGCGCAGCTCGACGAAGAGCCGGGCGCGCTCGTTCAGCGCGAACTGGTAGCCCGCGCCGAACTCGAAGGCGGGCACGGTGTCGCCGCGGGCGATCGTGCAGGCGAGCGGCGGCGGGAAGATCAGGATGCATGCCACGGGCTGAGACGGCGCCGTGAAGCGCACGACGCCGCCGCGCAGCACGCCGTAGGCCCCGCGCGCGCCGAGGTCGCGGCCGAAGCGGAGGCCGGCGAGCCACTCGGTCCGCGTCCCGCTGGACGGCCGCTCGCCGCCGAGGTTGCCGGGCCCCAGCATCGCTTCGCCGTCGAACGCGATCCACGGCGCCGCGCGCCACGACAGCCGCAGGCCGAGCGTCACGTCCGTCGCCTCCAGCTCGCGGCGATCGGTGATCGCTCCCTGCGCCGCCAGTTCGAAGCCCGGCTCCTGCGCGCCCGCGACACCCGCCATCAGCAGTCCCGACACCACGACGCCCGTCCAACGCTGCACGTTCACCCTGCTCCGCCCTCCGCCCCCGCGGTGCCCCCCTGCTCCGACTCTACCGCGAGCGCGACGCGGTTGCGCCCGCCCTGCTTGGCGGCGTAGAGCGCCTCGTCGACGGCGCCCAGCAACGCGTCGCGCTCGCGGCCCGCCGTGGGCCAGGCGCCGACGCCGAAGCTGGCCGTCATGGCTATCGTGGCGCCCTCGAACACGACCGGCTCCGACGCCAGGGCCTTGCGCGCCCTCTCCGCGACCTGGCGCGCGCGATCTGCGTCGGCCCCGGCGAGGATCGCGACGAACTCCTCGCCGCCGTAGCGGGCCGCCAGATCGCCCTGGCGCAGGCTCCCGGCCAGCAGCTTCGCGACGTGGCGCAGGGCCGCGTCGCCGGCAGGGTGGCCGTAGGTGTCGTTGAGCTTCTTGAAGTGGTCGACGTCCATCAGCATCACGGCGAAACCCTCGCCGCTGCGGTCGGCGTGGGCCAGCGTGCGGCCGAGCGCGTCTTCGAAGGCGCGCCGGTTGTGGAGCCCGGTCAGGCCGTCGCGCATCGCGAGGTCCTTGATGCGCTGGGTCAGCCGCAACCGGGCCAGCGTCGCGGCCGCCTGGTTGGCGAGCACGCCGAGCACGCGGTTGACCGCCGCGGTGAAGGTGCCGCGGCGCGCCATCAGCAGCAGCGCGGCGCGCAGGCCGCGGCCGCCTTCGCCCGAGTGCAGCGGCAGCGCGAGCAGCGACTCGACGCCGCGCGCGTCTTCGTCGAGCACCAGCATCGGCATCCGCTTCTTCTCGTCGGCCACGCTGTCGAGCAGGAACGGCTCCACGGCCGAGCGCAGCACCCAGGCCGCCCACGTCGACTCCGACAGCGCCACGGGGCGGCCGCGGAAGTGCTCGGGCCAGCCCAGCGTCTCGGGGTCGACGACGTAGTAGGAGCCCGTCTCGTCCGCGGTCACGAAAGCCGCGGCGTCCAGCTCCGGGACCAGGTCGTGGGCGGCGCGCAGCAGCACCCGCTGCACCGCGCCCGCGTCCTCCAGCCGCGCCAGGTTGCTCGACTCCTGGTACACCGCGCGGAACTCGGCGCCCAGTTCCTCGCGGGCCAGCGCCTCGCGGGCCTGCAGCAGCACGCGCCCGATCAGGTCGGCGAAGTCGCGCAGCAGCTCGGGCTCCACGCCGCCCAGCGCCTGGCCCTCGAGCCGGTCGGCGACCAGCACGGCGGCCAGCGCTTCGCCGACGTGGACCGGCTGCGCGAGCAGGGTGCCGACGCGGGTCGCGCCGCGATACCAGGGCAACGCGTGCAGCAGCCGCGGGAAGTCCGTCGCGTAGAAGGGCTGGCGCCGCTGCAGCACGAACCCGAAGGGGTCGGCGCCGAGCGGGACGGCACACTCGCGAGCCAACCCCTCCGGCCCGTCAGCACAGCGCAGGATCGCGAGGTCGCGACGGCGATCGACGTCGAAGAGCACGACCGCGTGGGCGGAGACCGCCGCGCGGGCCAGCCCGACGACCTGCTCGAGCGTGGTCTCCAGTTCGCTGGCGCGCTCGGCGCCGCGGGCGCGGCGGCCGTCCTCGGACACCTGGCGCAGGCTCAGCGTGCGGCCGGTGCTGGCGCCCGCGGTCAGCTCGTCGAGCTGGTCGAGCCCGTGGCGCACGCGCTCCAGCTCCGCGCGCAGCGCCGCGAAGCGGAGTTGCTCCAGGCGCAGCGCGCGGTGGATCGCGGCGGCCAACGCCAGGAAGCCGACCGCGGCCGCAGCCCGTGCCGCGGGCGCGGCTGCGGCCGCCGTGGCCTCGGCGAAGCCGAGCCAGCCGCACAGGACGGCCAGCCCCAGCGTGGGCACGAGCGGTTCGGACACCGCCGCGGCGCCGACCAGCAGCGCCAGCAGCGGCCAGCCGGGCCAGCCCCACGGCGTGGCGGCCTGGGCGACCCCGTCGAGGGCCAGCGCCAGGAACGCGAAGAACGCCCGCTGCTCCCAGGGTCCGCGACCGCGCAGCGAGGCGAGCAGCGCGGAGAAGGCGGTGCCGGCGGCGAGCGCGAGCGCGACGCCCGTGCGCAGCCGCGGGTCGGCCTCGGGCCCCAGCGGGCGCCACCAGGCGACGGCGGCGAGGGCGGCGGCCACGGCGCACAGCACCATGCCGGCCCGCCAGCGGGTGCGGATGTCGACGACCGGCCGCGCGGGCTCGGCGCCGGGGCTCACTTCCCGAGCAGGCCTTCCTCGCGGCGGCCGAGCACGAGCGCGTAGGCGATCAGGTCCTGCTCCGTGAGGCCGAGGTGGTCGAGGTGGTTGTAGTAGTTGCGCACGCCGTCGAGGTGCTGGGAGACGAGCGCCTTCTTCTCGCGCACCTCCTTGACGAGGCGCAGCAGCAGGCTGACCAGCTCGGGCGTGACTTCGACGCCGGCCGCGTGCAGCTCGTCGCGGTGGCGCTGCAGCACGGCCTCCAGCGCCATCGCGCCGGAGTGCTTGCCGAACAGGAAGCGGAGGTGGCCGCCGACCGACTCCGGCTCGATCACCTGGTAGATCGCGGGGTGGATGGTGATGCCCGCGGTGTGGATGCCGGTCTCGTGGCTGAACACGTTGTGGCCGATGATCGGCTCCATCGAGCCGACCGGCAGGCCCGAGAACTCCTCGACCTTGCGCCGCAGCGCCCACAGCATGTCGTAGCGGAAGCCGGGGATCGTGATCCCGTACAGCTCCTTCAGGATCATCGTGGTCGTGTGCAGCGGCGCGTTGCCCGCGCGCTCACCGATGCCGTTGACCGTGCAGGTCGGGATCGTGGCGCCGTGCTGCAGCGCGCGCACCGTGTTGTACGCGCCGAGCCCGAAGTCGTTGTGGAAGTGGATCACCAGCGGCTTGTCGGGGAAGGCCGCCACCAGCTTCGGGATGTAGTAGTCGACGCCCTCGGGGGCGAAGAAGCCGACGGTGTCGGGGAACGCGTAACGGGCGCCGCCCGCCTGGTAGCAGGCGCCCGCCAGCTCGATCAGGTAGTTCACGTCGGCGCGCGAGCCGTCTTCGCCGCCGAACTCGATCACCTCGACGCCGCGGCTGCGGGCGTGGGCGATCGCCTTCGTCGCCATCCGGATGTTGGCCTCGCGGTAGAACGAGACCGGCAGCTCCAGCCACTCCTCGGGCTTGCGCCCCTCGAGCTGCAAGAGCGTCTTGCCGATCTTGTACTTGAGGTGCAGGTCCGAGCCCGACGTGAAGACGAAGAAGCTGGCGTCCGAGGCCTTGCCGCCCATCTCCTCCAGGATCGCGACGGTGGCGTCGATGTCGCGCTGGTTGGAGCGGCACATCACGACGATCTCTAGGTCGGGCCGGATGCGGCCCTTGCGCTTGCCCTCGAGGATCAACTGCAGCGAGCGCCGCTCGGAGGGCGCCGCCGACGGGAAGCCGACGTCGAGCATGTGCACGCCCGCGTCGGACAGCATCCCGGCCAGCTCGTACTTCTGCTCGGGGGTGAAGGCGACGCCCGGCGTCTGCTCGCCGTCGCGCAGCGTGGTGTCGTAGAGGCGGATTTCCTTCGCGCGCGGGAACGGCGCGTCCCTGGTGAAGCGGGACGACGGGGTGATCAGCTCGTCGAGGGGTTCGCGCAGTTCGACCATGCGGGGCAATCGCTCCTGGACAGGGGACAGCCTCTCGATGATACGTGGATCGGGCTGCCCGGGGCGCTGTGCTCCGCGGCGGCTAGCGGCGGCTGGCGGACGCGACGACCGGCGCCACCGCCGGATAGCCGAGGTCGAGCATCACCGCCGCCGTCAGCGCGTCGACGACGCTGGCGCCGATGCCGCCGACGTCGCTCGGGCGCATCAGGCCCACGCTCGGGTCGGAGTAGGTCTCCTGGTCGACGTGGCTGGCGCTCGAGCCCGGCTCCCATTCCGCAGGCGCGTAGAGCTTGACGAGCGGCAGCGGCCGCACGGAGGCGAGCCCCGCCTGCACGGCGTTCGGCCCCGCGAAGTACAGGTCGCCGCTGCGCAGGTCCTCGAGCACCTGCTCGGGGGCCCGCGCCGTCAGCCGGTTGCCGTCCGCCTGGCTGCGGTTCATCCACAGGTCGAAAGGCGAGGGCAGCGGCGTGAGCACCTGCCCGGTCTCGTGCGAGAACAGGCTCAGGAAGCCGAGGCCGTGACCGACCTCGTGCAGCGCGGTGTACACGAAGCTGACCATGCCCGGCGCGGCGTTGCCCGAGAGGTCGTAATCCCAGGCGTGGTTCGGGTTGAAGCGCACCAGCAGGTCGCTGCGGCCGTCGTTGACGGAGGCGTTGTTGAGCTGCGCGGCGAGCGCCAGCGGAATCACCCGGTCTTCGCCGATCACCCAGTCCGTCGGGCTGGCGCTCGCCAGCGTGTTCGGGTCGTCGGTCTCCATCCGCACGTCGATCACGATCGGGATCGCGCCCCCCAGCGCGTTCGACCACGCGGCCGCCACGGCCTCGAAGGCGGCCTTGCGCACGGGGCCGACGACGGGGTCGTTGAAGCCGGCGCCGTCGGGATCGGTGTAGACGACGGTGAAGGGCACGCCCGCGGCCTGCACCGCCTGCCGGACCTCGCGGTCCATCGTCGCCCGCACGGTCTGGCTGCGGCCGTAGGTCGCCTCGATCTGCTCCTGGCTGAGCCGCCCGCAGGACGCGTGCAGGCTGCCGTCGGCCCCGCGCACGAGCTGGGTCCCGTAGACCGGCACGCTGAAGCCCGACGGCGTGACCCAGAGCCCCTCGCGGGGCCCGTCGGCCAGGGCCACGGGGCCAGCCGTGAGAAGGAACAGGGACAGCAGCGTGCGCCAGAGGCGGATCGACATGGGAGTGGCTCCTCGTTCAGGGGTCACGGGGACGGCACGGCCTGCACGACTCGGTTGATTGACGATGAAGATAGAGGGTCAGGTTCCGCGGCGCAAGCCGGGGCCGACCCGGCCTGTGCGCCCGGACACTTAGAATCCGCCCATGCACCCGATCGCCCGCCAGGCTGCCGACCACTACCACGCGCTGCTGCGCGACGAGAAGGCGCTCGCCCAGGAGCTGGAGGAGCGCTATCTCGACCGCATCCGCGAGCGCAACCTCACCTTCGGCGGGCGCGTGCTGTGCCCGTTCCCGCGGCCCGAGTTCGTGGCGCCCGAGGACTACGAGGAGATCCGCGGCGTGTGCCGCGGCATCTTCAGGGCGGTCGAGAAGGTGGAGGCGACGCTGGGCGAGGCGCTGTGGGACCGCGTCGCGCTGACGCCGCAGGAGCGCGAGCTGGTCGCGATCGACCCCGGCTACCGGCGCTCGTCGCCCACCTCGCGGCTCGACTCGTTCCTGACCACGGACGACTACCGCTTCGTCGAGCTCAACGCGGAGAGCCCGGCCGGCATCGCCTACGCCGAGGTGCTGGTCGAGATGTTCCTCGAGCTGCCGATCGTGCGGCGTTTCCAGGAGAAGTGGGAGCTGGGCCGCTTCCGCGCCCGCGACCGGATGCTGGAGGTGCTGCTCGGCTGCTACCGCGAGGCCGGCGGCCGCGCCGCGAGCCCGACGATCGCGGTCGTCGACTACGAGGACGTGCCGACACGCACGGAGCACCACCTGTTCCGGGAGTTCTTCGAGTCGAAGGGCTGTCCGTCGCTCGTCTGCGACCCGCGCCACCTGACGTACGAGGGCGGCCGCCTGCGCCACGACGGGCGCGAGATCGACATCGTCTACAAGCGGCTGCTCGTCAACGAGTTCCTGGAGAAGGTGGACGAGCTCGGCGCGCTGCTGGAGGCCGCGAAGGACCGCGCGATCACGATGGTCAACCCGTTCCGCTGCAAGCCGATCCACAAGAAGGCGATCTTCGCGGTGCTGACCGACGACGAGCTGCAGTCGCTGTTCACGGCCGAGGAGCGCGCCGCGATCCGCGCCCACGTGCCGTGGACCCGGCTCGTGCGCGAGGGCCACACCACGCGCGACGGCGCTTCGATCGACCTGCCGCCGTGGATCCTCGCCAACCGCGAGAATCTGGTGATGAAGCCGAACGACGAGTACGGCGGCAAGGGCGTCTTCATCGGCTGGGAGACGAGCCCCGCGGACTGGGCGCAGGCGCTGACGGCGGCGCTGGCCGAGCCCTACGTCGTGCAGTGGAAGGTCGACCTCGAGCGCGAGACGTTCCCGGAACTGGGCCCCGACGGCCTCAAGTTCCGCGACCTGGTGGTCGACCTCGACCCGTTCGTGTTCGACGGCGAGGTCGAGGGCTTCCTGACCCGCCTCTCCGGCACCTCGCTCGCCAACGTCACCTCTGGCGGCGGCCAGGTCCCGGCGTTCCTGGTCCGCCAGCGGTAGCGACCCGGTCCCGGTCGCTCGACAGTCCGGCGTGCCGGGCTGATTGACCCGCCTCCCGCATGGTGGGATTATCCCACCATGGTGATCACGCTCGACGCCAAGCGCCGGTTGACGGTTCCGGCCAGCCTCGCGCCGACGAGGCCCGGGGACGTGTTCGAGGCCGACTTCGACCCGGAAGAGGACGCCATCGTGTTCCGGCGCCTGTCGCGGAACACGAACTGGGTCGCCGTGCTCGAGGACTGCCCGGTGCCGATGGACGACCTTCCGCCGCGGCGTCGGGAACACTTCCGCTCGAAGTTGTGAGCTGGCTGCTCGACGCCGACGTCATCAGCCAGCCGGCCAAGAGCCACGGCGACGCGAAGGTCGTCGCCTGGCTCCGCGCCGAGCAGCAGCACTGCTACACGAGCGCGATCGTCATCGCCCAGCTCGCCTACTGGGTCCGCACGAAGAACGGCCGGCAGCGCGAAGCACTCCAGGAGTGGCTCACGCGCTTCGTCGACGCCATGCACGGGCGGATTCACGGCTTCAACGTCTCGGTCGCCCACGTGTGGGCCGAGCAGCAACGCCAGCTCGACGAGGCCGGGCTCCGGATGCCTCTGGAAGACGGTTACATCGCCGCGACGGCGCGACGGCACGGGCTCACCATCGTCACGGGCAACGACCGCCATTTCCGAAGACCGGGACTGCGAGTCTTCAACCCGTTCAAGGAACTTCCCTGAAACCCCGGCCGCGGTCCCGGTCTTTGCGGCGATCTCTGGCTCAACGACGGTCTACCTGAAGAACGTCCCCGAGCCCGTCTGGCGCCACGAAATGGGCGGCTACCCGGTGCTCAAGAAGTGGCTCGGCTACCGGGACGCGAAGCGCCGCGACGGCCGCCCCATGACGCTCGCGGAACTCGACCACCTCCGCACGATGGTCCACCGCCTCGCGGCGCTCCTCCTGCTCCACGACGCCCTCGACGCCGCCTACGAAAGAGCCGCCGCCGCCGCCTTCACGACAACGGACCTCGGTCTCAAGTAGCCCCGCGGCTCGGAGGCAGCCGTTCCTCGGCGATCAAGCGTCGGCGGGCAACCGCCGCAGCACGACGTGGGTGAAGTCCTGGGGAGCGCCCGCCGGAGTGACGTGGCGACGCTCGAACCCGCGCAGCAGCTCGAACCCGGCGCCGACCCGCTCGACGAGGCCGGCCACGTCGTAGCGCTGCACCGGCAGCCCGCTGCAGCGCGTCGGGCCCTGCGAGCCGAAGGTGGCGAGCACGACGTGGCCGCCGGGCGCGAGGTTCGCGCGCAGGGTAGACAGGTACTCCTCCTGATCCGCGGGCTCGGTGAGGAAGTGGAAGACCGCCCGGTCGTGCCAGAGATCCACGGGTTCGCGCAGACGAAGCCACCGGGCGTCGCCCACGATCCACTCGACCTGCGACGCACGCTCCGCGAGTCGCGCGCGCGCGACGTCGAGCGCCGCCTGCGCGATGTCCGCCACGGCGAGCCGTCGATAACCGCGGTCGAGCAGGCGGTCGACGAGGACCGAACCTCCGCCGCCGACGTCGACGATCGACGCGCTGGTCGGCGCAACTGCGCCGATCAGCTCCAGTCAGGTGGCGGGATCCGGCTCGTACCAGCTCACCTGCTCGGGCGACTTCGAGCCCCACACCTGCTGCCAGTGCGTTTCGGGGTCCATCTCCGGCCTCCTCGCCAGGCGAAGCGAAGCAGCGCCCGGCCCGGCCTCGCCGACGTTCCGGAATCATGCCTCAGCGGTTCCCCCGGGCGGACACGAGCCGTGAGAGAGGCTCGGCACGGTGCGTGCTTCCGGTTCGCCCGGCCGGGTCGTCCGGCCCGAGAGGCGAAAGCGATGCGGCGTCGGGAGTGTCTTCAACGGGGCTTGATGGCGACCGCGGGCGCACTGGCCGCAGGCCCGACGGGCCGGCTTTTCGCGCAGGCCGGCGGCGCCACGACGCTGGTCGCGTCGTCGAGCCAGCGCGAGATCTGGCCCGGGCAGGTGACGACCGTCCTCACGCTGGGCGACAGCTTCCCCTCGCGCACGCTGCGGGTGCGGCGCTGGGACCTGTTGGACGTCGAGCTGCAAAACGACCTTCGCGAGCCGACCAACATCCATTGGCACGGCCTGGCCGCCCCGCCGGAAGACGACGGCCACCCGATGGACGTCGTCCCCGCCGGGGGCCGGCGCGCCTATCGCTTCCTCGTCGAGGAGCCGGCGGGCACGTACTGGTATCACCCGCATCCGGACGGGCGCACGGCGTCCCAGGTCTATCGCGGGCTGGCCGGCTTCCTGATCGTCGAGGACGAGGCCGAGCAGGCCCTCGGCCTGCCGTCCGGCGAGTTCGACCTGCCGCTGCTGCTGCAGGACCGGCGACGGCGCGCCGACGGCAGCCTGACCTACGCGCCGACGCCGATGGACCTGATGAGCGGGCTGCTCGGCGACGCGGGCCTCGTCAACGGCGTGCCGCAGTCGGTGCTGGACGTGGCCGCCAGCGCCTATCGCCTGCGCCTGCTGAACGGCTCGAACGCGCGGGTGATGCGGGTCGCCTTCGAGGACGGGCGTCGCTTCGACGTGATCGCGGGCGACGGCGGCCTGCTGGATCAGGCCATCGGCGCCACCGAGCTGTGGCTGGCGCCCGGCGAGCGCGCGGAGGTCGTGGTCGACTTCTCGGCCGCGACGCTCGGCCGCAGCGTCCGCCTCGTCAGCGCGGCGTTCTCGTCGGCAGGTCCCGGGATGGGCATGGGCGGAGGCGCGGGCCAGGGCGCCTTCCTGCCGCTGGCCACGTTCCGGGTGTCGCGCCCGGGTCCGGCGCCGAGGCCGCTGCCGGCGCGGCTGGCCATGCCGGCCCTGCTGGACCCGGCGCGGGCGAGCGCGACCCGCCGCTTCGTGATGGACATGCGGATGCCTCCCGGCGCCGGCGCCTTCACGATCAACGGTCTCAGCTTCGAGCCCGACCGCGTCGACGTGAAGGTCGAGCGCGGGGTGCAGGAGACCTGGGAGGTGGTCAACCTCTCCGGCGAGCCCCACCCGTTCCACGTGCACGGTACCCAGTTCCAGGTCGTCCGGCGTTCCGGCCAGGCGCTGATGCCCCACGAACGCGGGCTCAAGGACACGGTTCTGGTGTGGCCCGGCGAAACGGTCGAACTGGCGATCCGCTTCGAGCGCCACGCCGGCCTCTACGTGCTCCACTGCCACAACCTGGAGCACGAGGACGCCGGCATGATGCTCAACCTCGAGGTGCGCTGAAGGGGCTGCCAGATCCCTCCGGCGGATTCGCTTCGCGCGCGGGGTCCGGCGCCGGTTCGATCCGGCCCCGGACCCCGAGCGTCTGCTAGAACGTGACCCGGGCCGACAGGCCGAACGTGCGCGGCTGGTTGGTCAGGTAGCCGACCCGCGCGCGCAGGCCGCGCTCGCGGTCGAGCGCCAGCAGCGCCCGCTCGTCGGTCAGGTTGTTGGCGTAGAGCGCCACGTCGTAGCGGCCGAACAGCAGGCCGATCCGCGCGTTGACGAGGTCGTAGGACGGCAGCAACGGGTCGAACGTGAAGGTGCCGGTGGTCAGCGGGCCGCCGATCGTGTTGGCGCCGAAGGAGCGGATGTTGAGGGTGCCGAGGCCCGGCTCCTCGTCGCCGATCTGGGTGTAGCGCGAGCCGACGTGCTGGTAGGTGCCGGTCACGTAGCCGAGCTTGCCGCCGCTCATCTGCCACTGGTAGGTGGCGGTCGCCGACATCTGGAACTGCGGCACGCTGGGCAACCGGCTGCCCTCGCGGATGCCGGCCAGCACGGCGCCGCTGGTGTCGGTGATGGTCGAGCCCAGCTCCGCGTTGTTGAAGCCGACCGCGACCGAGAAGTCGAAGTTGTCGGTCGGCGCCGCGGCGAACTCCAGCTCGGCGCCGGCGCTGCGCGCCTCCGGCACGTTGAGGATCAGCCGCGACGAGCAGGAACCCGCGGTGACCGTCGCCTGCAGGTCCTGGATGTCGATGTAGAACAGCGACGCGTTGAACGAACCGCGGCCGCCCATCACCCGCGACTTGGAGCCGATCTCGTAGTTCCAGGTCTTCTCGTCCTGCCAGGCGTCGAAGCCGCTGTACGCCACCCGGTCCGCCGGGGTGCAGAGGGGGAGGTTGAGGTTGTCGTTGATGCCGCCCAACCGGAAGCCCTTGGCGACCTGGGCGTTGATGTTGGTGCTCTCGGACGCCTTGTAGGTCACGATGAAGCGGGGGGCCACGCCGTTCGCGCTGGTCGTGCCGGGCCGGCTCGCCGGGTCGGCGAAGATGCCGTCGAACACCTGGGTGCGTTCCTCGTCGAAGTCGTAGTAGCGCAGGCCCGCCGTCAGGTCGACCTTGTCGCTGACCGTCAGCGTCGCTTCGCCGAAGGCGGCGAGCTGGCTCAGCTCGTAGTGCAGGTCGGAGTAGTACAGCACGTCCCTGCCGGCGCCGAAGCGGCCCGCGGTGGGAATCCCGGTGGCGCTCTCGAAGCCCGCCACCAGCAGGCTCTGGCCGTAGTCGCGGGTCGTGCTCGCGTAGAAGCCGCCGACCACCCACTTGAACTTGTCGCTGGCGCCCGAGAGACGGAGCTCCTCCGTCCACACCTCGGCCTCGGTGGCGTCGTCGAGCGGCGCGTCGAGCGAGTAGACCGGCTCGGGCAGGCCGATGCTGCCGCCCGTGATGCTCGACGTCAGGGCCCCGGCGTCGCGCACGACCAGCACGTCGCGTCGCGTGTAGGACGTGACGGAGGTCAGCGTGGCGTTGCCGAAGTCGTAGCTGAGATTGAGGTCGCCGAGGATGAACTCGTCGCTGAACGGCTCGTCGATCTGGACGAACAGCTTGCGATCGCCGAGCGTCACCGCCGGGCGCGTGGTGGTGAAGGGATTGGCCAGGATGTTGAAGTCGTCGATCCGGTTCCAGCCGTCCATCTCCACCTTCTGGTAGACGATGCGGGGCGTGATGGTGAGCTTGTCGGAGGGCGCGATGCGGATCGCCGCGCGGACGCCGGTGCGGTCGCCGGAGTTGACGTCGGTGACGGTCGAGTTCGGGTCGGGCCGGATCGCCCCGGAGCTGGTCCGCGTCGTGCCCGGCGAGTCCATGTACCCCGCGAGGTGGTTGTAGTAGGCGGCGACGCGCACGGCCGCCTGGCTCCCCAGCGGTGCGTTGAACCCGAACTTGACGGTGCCGCCCTGGCTGCCGCCGTCGATCGAGTTCCCCGTCAGCTCGCCGAAGATCTTCGTGACGCCGAGTTCGGGCTGGTTGCTGATGTAGCGCACCGTGCCCGACACGTTGCCGGAGCCGAACAGCGTGCCCTGCGGTCCGCGCAGCACCTCGACGCGCGACACGTCGAACAGGTCGAGGTCCGGAGTGAACAGCGACAGCGAGATCACGGACTCGTCGAGGTAGGAGGCCACCTGCTCCTTGACGCCCGGCTGGTCGCGCGCGATCTGCCCCGACGAGACGCCGCGGATCGCCACCTGGCTCTGGCCGGGGCCCAGGTTCTGGACGCTGAAGCCGGCCACGTCACGGGCCACGCCCTCGATGTCGTCGATGCCCCGCGAGCGCAACTCGGCCTCGGTCGGGGCCGCGATCGAGAACGGCGTGTCCTGGATCGTGCCCTCCCGCTTCATCGCGGTGACCGTGACCTCTTCTTCGTGGCGCGCCTCGAGCGTGAAGTCCGAGGTCGCCGAGCCGCCGGCCGCCAACTTCACGTCACGGTGGCTCTGGCGGCCGAAGCCCTTGAGCGAGACGGCCACGGAGTAGGAGCCGGCAGCCACGCTCACCGAGTAGGTTCCGTCGGCGCCCGTGACGGTGGTCACCGCCGCGTGGGTGGCCTGGTGGGTGACGGTGACCGTCGCGCCAGGCAGTGCCGCGCCGCTGGCGTCGCGGACGGCTCCCGTGATGCGCCCGTCCTGGGCTTCGGCTGCGCCGGTCGGGCCGACGAACAGCAACGCCGCGGCCAGCGCCGCGGCGAGACGACGTGGTGAAGCCATACAAGTCTCCTTGCGCTTGGGGGTCCGCGGTCTGCTGGTCGTGGCCTGGGTGGCCGGATCTTGCCACGATCCAGTCGGCGTTCGTCAAGGCCCCAATACGGGAGGCGCCCCTGCTCGGCACGGTAGGGGCCGAGGCTCGTTGCCCCGGGAGGCGTCGCCTCGCCCTGTGTGCCACGGGCCAGCCGCCCGCGATTCGTGCAGCTTCCTGATGCCGTTCTAATCGACGCCTGCGCGAGGCAGCCGCCCGCCGGCTGGTCCCGGTCACCGCAACGAGGTTCTGGCCTGACCCGACGCATCATTCGCGCGGTCCGGGTGGCACCAGGATTGCCTTCCTGGGTGACGTGATGCCGAACTGGACGCGACGGGCCGCCGCGATGTGCACCACCCTCGCGGTCAGCTTCGGCCTCTGGCTGTCGTGCCCGTGCCCGCCGCCGGGGCGAGCCGAGACGGCGTGCCACGCGGCCTCGCCCTGCTGCCCGGCCGGGGGCCACTCGGCGCTCACTTCAGCCAGTTGCTGCGCCGCCTGCGAGAGACACGCCGACCCGGCATCGTTCTCTGCCGGCGGGAGTGGCCCGGCACCGGCGGCCACGCTGACGACCGCACGCCTGTTCGACGCTGCCCCGGCCGTGGCCGTCGTGCCGGTGTCCACGAGCGCCACTGTCGCTCTCACGCGCCCACCTCTCCTGGTCGCGCTCCGGATCTGATTCCTCCGCCGGAACGGCGCTCGTCCGTTCCGGTCGCCAAGGTCCGCAGCTCGACGTGCGTCCCGGCCCGCGCCACGCGCACCGATACGGGGGAGTCGAACATGTCGAAATGGAGCGTCGTCGGCGTCGCTCGGCTGGTGCCCCACCTGGGGCTGGCGAGCGTGGTCTTCGTGGCCGCCGGCGCAGGCTGGCTCTGGGGAGGTGGGGGCGGCCCGGCGCACCGGTCGATCGACGTCACCGCGCGCAGCTTCGCCTTCGAGCCCGCGGTCCTGCGCGTGAACGAAGGCGACCGCGTCACGCTCCACCTGCGCGCTGCCGATGTCGTCCACGGCTTCCACCTGGAGGGCCACGACATCGACGCGACGGTCTACCCGTTGCGTCGCGAGTTCGAACTGCGCTCCGGCGGGACGGAGACGCCCGCGTCGAGCGTGACCTTCGTCGCCGCTCGGGCGGGCAAGTACCGCTACCGCTGCTCCGTGACCTGCGGCCCGATGCATCCGTTCATGACCGGCGAGCTGATCGTCGAACCCAACCGGCTGTGGCGGGGCCTCGCGGCAGCCGTGCTCGCCACCACCTGCGGTGCCCTCTTCCTCCTGGGTCGCGATGCGGCAGGGCGTCATGTCCGCGGCTGAGTCGGCAACCCGGGACCTGCCCGGGCGAGTGGACCTTCTGGAACGGCGCGGGCTCGCTTGGATCGCCCGCAGCCGCGAGCTGCCGATCGCTGTCGGCCTCTTTCTGCTGGCCGCGCTCTCCGGCCTGCTCCTCGTGGGAGCGTGGGGGACCACCGTAGGCAACCGCAACGCCGCGATCGTGCTGGTCTGGATCCTGTGGTGGGTGCTGTTGATGGGAGTGGCGGTTCCGGTGGCCGCGCGCGGGTGGTGCGCCGTGTGTCCGCTGCCGCTGCCGGGCGAATGGCTCCAGCGCCGTGCGCTCTTCTCGGTGCGCCACGCCAGCGGCGCCACGACACGTCGTGGCTTCACGCGAATCGGGCACAACCTCTACGCGGGCGCCAACCGCCGCTGGCCGGCGCGGCTGTCCAACCTCTGGCTCCAGACCGCGGGCTTCCTTCTGCTCGCGACCTTCAGCGCCGTACTGCTCACGGACCCGTTCACGACGGTCGTTGCGATCGGCGGACTGCTGGCCCTGGCCACGGTCGTCGCCCTCCTCTTCCGCCAGCGCGCATTCTGCAGGTTCCTGTGCCCGGTCAGCGGATTCCTCGGGCTGTACGCGTCGAGTTCGCTGCTCGCGGTGAGGTGCCGCGACGAGTCGCGCTGTGGCGCCTGCCGGGACAAGGCCTGCATCGCCGGCAGCGAGCATGCCTGGGGCTGCCCGTGGATGGAGCGACCGAACCGGATGACTCGCAGCAACGCCTGCGGTCTCTGCCTCGAGTGCGTGCGCGCTTGCCCCAGCGACAACATGTCCGTCTTCCTGCGAGCACCGTTCGCAGAACACCGCCTCACGGGCTGGGACGAGGCCGCCAAGGCCGTCCTCATGCTGTCGCTCGGCATCGCCTACACGGCCGTCTATCTCGGGCCGTGGGGCGACTTGAAGGACGCCGCAAACGTCGCGTGGCACCAGGACTGGAACCGGTTCTGGCACTACGTCGCCGGCTTGTGGGGATTCGCCGCGGTCCTCGTGCCGGCGAGCTTCCTACTGGTGGGCGCGTGGGCGCGGCATAGGGCCGGTGGCGGACCGAGCTGGAAGTCCTGCACGCTCGCCGCCGCGTCGGCGGCCGTCCCGCTCGGGCTGGCAACCTGGATCGCGTTCAGCGTCCCGCTGGCCTTCGTCAACGGCTCCTACGTCGTGGCCGTCGCGTCGGACCCCCTCGGCAGGGGCTGGGACCTGTTCGGCACCGCGCTGCTGCCCTGGACCCCGGTCCTGCCCGAGTGGATGAGCGGGCTGCAGGGGGCCATCGTCCTGGGGGGACACGGCGCGGCGCTCGCCGTCGCCTGGCGCTCGGCGTTCGTCGACGGCGCCGATCGACGCGCGGCGCTGGCGGTCTTCGCGCCGGTCGCGTGGCTCGTCACCTCGTTCTCACTCGCCCTGCTCTGGCTGCACGTCGGGTGACCACGATGCGAACGGCCCTTGCCGCACTTCTCGGTCTCGGCGGGGCGCTGGCGCTCGCTGCCGGGCGGACGCCAGCGCCGGTCGACCCGCAGCCGAGGACGGTCGTGCTGACCGCGCTGGCCTCGCAGAGCATCTGGACCGACCAGCCGGTCACCGCGGCGAATTCCTGGCGCCGAGATTTCCGGCCCGCATCCCTGGTCCTCCGCACCGGCGAGACGGTGCGCCTGCGTCTGGAGTCGCCCGACGTCGTGCACTCGTTCGCGCTGCCCGAACTGGGCATCGACGCCGTCACGGTGCAGCCGGGCAGGCCGTCCTGGGTGACGGTCACCGCGCCGATGCCGGGGACCTTCGTCTACTACTGCACGATCGTCTGTGGCGACGGCCATTTCGCCATGCGGGGCCTGCTGGTCGTCACGGACGACGGCCTGGCGCCCGGCCACGCGCCTCCCCGGCTGGTCCGAGAGTACTGGCGTGAGCCTGCCCCGGGGGCCGGCGCCGGGGCGCTCGAACGCGGTCGCGCGCTGTTCCGCAAGTCAGGCTGCGTGGCCTGTCACGGGGAGGGCGGGCGCGGCGGCATCCGGAACCCCAACTCCATGAACGCGACGGTGCCCGAACTCGAGACGCTCGCGCGCCGCACGTTCCTGTTCACTCCCGCCGACGTGGCGCGGTTCAGGGCGATCGTCGACGCCTCCCCCGCCTGGGAAGCCCTGCTGCCGGGTTCGGGGCTGCCGCTCGCCGCGGCCGTGACGCGCCAGTACCTGGCGACCCGCCAGGTCGTGCTCGACGGCCGGCGCAGCAGCCGGCTCGATCCGGGCGGGCCCCAGCCCGCGCTGGACATGCCCGCGTGGGAAGTCCGGCTCGACGGGCCGAGCGTCGACGCCATCCTCAGCTACCTGTTGACCCTCGACGGAGCCGGCGCGCGCACGGCCCCGCTCGCGACGGTGCCTGCGCGCGAAGGAGACATGCGATGAAGACGCCATCCTCGTGGACGTGGGTTGCCGTCGGCCTCGGCCTCTTCGGGGCCGCTTGTTTGCAGACCAATCACACGCCACCGCCGCCGAGCGTCGCGCCGGCGACCGCGGC
>WYBL01000115.1 GCA_011526565.1 Acidobacteriota bacterium
CGGAGAGATGCGAGAGCGGTTGAATCGGCTTGACTGGAAATCAAGTGTGGGGGTAACTCCACCGGGGGTTCGAATCCCCCTCTCTCCGCCAACTCGGCCAGTCGTTGAAGTAGGCTAGAGGTTCCCCGGGTCGGTCGCACGTGGGTCCCGGTCCTGCGCAACGCGAGACGTCGAACCCCGCCAGGCCCGGAAGGGAGCAACGGTTAGACGCCCCTCGGGTGTGCCGCAGATCGCCGGGGCCCACGTGGGGCCGACCCGCAACCACAAGTTTCCGAAGGCAGCGAACCACGTGTCCTACCGCGCCCTCGCGCTGAAGTACCGGCCGCGCACGTTCTCGGAGATCGTCGGCCAGGAAACCGTGGTGCGCACGCTGCAGAACGCGCTGCGCTCCGGCCGCATCGGCCACGCCTTCCTGCTGACCGGCACCCGCGGCGTCGGCAAGACCACCTCGGCGCGGATCCTGGCCAAGGCCCTCAACTGCGCGAAGGCCGACGGCCCGACCGCCGAGCCGTGCCTCGAGTGCGCGTCGTGCACCGAGATCGCCGCCGGCAGCAGCCTCGACGTGCAGGAGATCGACGGCGCGTCGAACAACGGCGTCGAGAACGTGCGCGAGCTGCGCGAGAGCGCCCGCTACAACCCGTCGCGCGACCGCTTCAAGGTGTGGGTCATCGACGAGGTCCACATGCTGTCGACGGCGGCCTTCAACGCGCTGCTGAAGACGCTCGAGGAGCCGCCGCCGCGGGTCAAGTTCATCTTCGCGACGACCGACTACCACAAGGTCCCCGACACCATCCTCTCGCGCTGCCAGCAGTACGACTTCAAGCAGCTCTCGACCCGCCAGCTCCACGACCACCTGCGCCACGTCGCGAAGGAGGAGGGCATCGCGATCTCGGAGGCGGCGCTCGGCCGCGTCGCCCGCGCCGCCGAGGGCAGCGTGCGCGACGCGCTGTCGCTGTTCGACCAGGTGCTGGCCTACTCCGGCGCCGAGGTGAAGGACGAGGACCTGGCGACGCTGCTCGGCCTCGTCGACCGCGAGCTGCTGACCGGCGCCTCGCGCGCGGTGCTCGAGGCCGATGCCGGCGCCCTGCTGCGGCTGGTCGACGCGCTGGCCGCGGCCGGCGCCGACTACCGCACCTACTGCCGCGAGCTGCTGCTGCACTTCCGCGAGCTGCTGCTGCTGAAGGTGGCGCCCGGCGAAGAGGCGCTGCTGCAGGAGCTGACGGCCGAGGAGCGGGCGGCGATCCAGCCGCTGGCCGACGCCTTCTCCGAGGACGACCTGCTGCGGGCGCTCGACCTGCTCGGCCGCGCGGAGCTGGAGCTGCGCAACGCCACCGACCCGCGGGTCGCGCTCGAACTGGTGCTGCTCAAGCTGTGCTCGCTGCGGCGGCTGCTGCCGCTGGCCGAACTGCTCGGGCGCGCGGAGCGGTTGCTCGGCGGTGCCCCGGCCTCGGCTCCGGCACCGCGCGCGCTGCCGGCTGCGCCCGCCACCGCGCCGCGCCCGTCGCCTGCGCCCGCACCGGTGCCCGCCCGGCCGGCTCCTGCGCCGGCTCCCGCCGCCGCTCCCGCACGCCGTGGGGCGCCGGCCCCCGCGCCGCCGCCGGCCGACGCGCCCACGCTCTCGCCCGAGGCCTCGGCCGACGAGCTGCTCGCCGCGCTGCAGGCCGCCGCCGCGACGCGGCCGTCGCTCCTGACCCCGGTCAGGGCGGCCACCGCGCGCCGCGAGGGCGGCACGCTGGTGCTCGAGCCAGAGGCCGACTACGCCGCCTTCGTCAGCTCGCACGCCGGCGACTACGAGGAGCTGCTCAAGCGCGCCGGCGCCCGCGTGAAGCTGAAGGTGGAGGCCCGCTCGGCGGCCGCCGCCGAGCCCACCCCGCAGCAGAAGAAGCGCGAGGAGCTGATCCAGGAGGCGGCCGCCGACCCGGCGGTCCAGGTCACCCTCGACCTGTTCGGCGGCCGCGTCGTCGACGTGCGCGAAGCCAAGGACTAGGAGATCGCGATGAACCCGTTCGGCAACCCGCAGAAGCTGCTCAAGCAGCTCCAGAGCGCGCAGGAGCGCATCCAGCGCGAGATCGCGGAGATGGTCGTCGAGGCCTCGGCCGGCGGCGGCATGGTCAAGGTGACGATGACCGGCGAGAAGAAGGTCACCGCCGTCGCCATCGACCGCCAGGTCGTCAACCCCGACGACGTCGAGATGCTGCAGGACCTGATCGTGGCCGCGCTGACGGAGGCCTCGGCCCGCGTCGACGAGCAGGTCAAGGACAAGATCGGCTCGCTGACCGGCGGGATGAAGCTGCCCGGCTTCTAGCCGGGACGCCTTCCTTGCAGGACTACCCCGCCCCGCTGGCCGCGCTCGTCGACGAGCTGCGGCGGCTGCCCGGCATCGGCCAGAAGACCGCGCAGAGGCTCGCCTTCCACCTGATGAAGGCGCCGGAGGGCGAGGTCCAGCGCCTGGCCGCGGCGCTCGCCGGCTTCCGCGCCGCCCTGCGCCTGTGCACGGTCTGCAACGCGGTGGCCGAAGGCGAGTTGTGCGCGTACTGCGCCGACCCTGCCCGCTCCGACCGCACGCTCTGCGTGGTCGAGGAGCCGCTCAACCTGGTGGTGGTGGAGCGCACCCGCGACTTCAAGGGCCGCTACCACGTGCTGCACGGCGCGCTGTCGCCGCTGTCGGGCGTGGGGCCGGAGGAGCTGCGGATCGAGGGGTTGCTCGAGCGGGTGCGCCGGGGCGGGGTCGAAGAGGTGATCCTGGCCACCAGTCCCACCGTCGAAGGCGAGGCCACGGCGGTCTACCTGGCGCGCCTGCTGAAGCCGCTGGGCGTGAAGGTGACGCGGATCGCGATGGGCGTGCCGGTCGGTGCGGACCTCGACTGGGCGGACGAGGTGACGCTCGCCAAGGCGCTGGAAGGGCGCCGCGAGTACTGATCGCGCAAGCCCCGTCTTTTCAACGGGTAACGCGGCCGGTGCCGCCTTGCATGCGGGCCGGCGACCGCGTTAGACTGCCGCGCTCTCACGAAAAGCACGTCTCTGGGGACGGGCCACACGTGCGGCGGCCTTGAGGAGGTAAGCGATGGCGGCCCCCGACATCGTGATGTACGAGGAAGAATTCAACCAGATCAAGGGCATCATCGCGAAGCTGCGCGTCGACGCGAACAGCAAGGTCGTGTTCCTGGTCGACAAGAACGGCCAGCAGATCGCGGCCCACGGCGACATCGAGAACCTCGACACCACCTCGCTCGCGTCGCTGACCGCCGGCAACGTGGCCGCCACCGACGGCCTCGCCCGGCTGATCGGCGAGAAGGAGTTCTCGATCCTCTTCCACGAGGGCGAGAAGGACAACATCCACATCTCGATCGTCGCCAGCCGCGTGATCCTGGTGGTGATCTTCGACGAGCGCTCCTCGCTCGGCCTCGTCCGGCTGCGCGTCAAGAAGGCCTCGGAGGAGCTCAACCGGGTCTTCTCCAACATCATGGCCAAGGTGGAGAAGGAGCGGGCCAGCACGGGGACCACCTTCGAGAGCCCGTTCGCCGAGATCACCGACGAAGACATCGACAGCCTGTTCTCCTAGGCAGCCCGGGCAAGAGCGATGACCTTCATCAACTACGCCTCGCGCGAGATCAACTGCAAGATCGTCTACTACGGTCCCGGCCTGTGCGGGAAGACGACCAACCTGCAGTGGATCTACGAGAAGACGAATCCCAACGCGAAGGGCAAGTTGATCTCGCTGGCGACGGAGACCGACCGCACGCTGTTCTTCGACTTCCTGCCGCTCGAGCTCGGCACGGTGCGCGGATTCAAGACCCGCTTCCACCTCTACACGGTGCCCGGCCAGGTCTTCTACGACGCCTCGCGCAAGCTGATCCTGAAGGGCGTGGACGGCGTGATCTTCGTGGCCGACTCCCAGGTCGAGCGCATGGACGCGAACGTCGAGGCGATCGAGAACCTGATGGTCAACCTGAAGAGCCAGGGCTACGACCTGCTGAACATCCCGTACGTGCTCCAGCTCAACAAGCGCGACCTGCCGAACGTGGCGACGGTCGACGAGATGAAGCAGGCGCTGCAGCGCAAGAACCCCGGCGAGCCCGTGTACGAGGCCTGCGCTGCGCGCGGCACCGGCGTCTTCGAGACGCTGAAGGGCGTCGCCAAGCTGGTCCTCGCCGACCTCACGAAGACCCAGTGATTGACACCCGGGCCGGGCTTTCCTAGACTCACCCTTCGCCTGAGTGCGGCCCGTTCCTCAGTAGCTCAAGGGTAGAGCATCCGGCTGTTAACCGGAGGGTTGTAGGTTCGAATCCTACCTGAGGAGCCAACCCCTCCTTCGCCGCCGGGTCCCGCCGCTGCCGCTACTGCTCGCGCACCGTGGGCGGCACCGAAGCGCCCGCCGAGAGCATCAGCGAGATGCCGTCCTCGACGGAGACGTCGAGGTCGACCACGTCCTCGCGCGGCAGCACCACCACGTCGCCGACGTAGAGGTGATTGGTCGGCACGTACACCGTGCAGACCGCGAACGAGGAGCCGTCCTTCATCTGCAGCGTGAACTCGCCCGTGAGGAAACCGGGCGTCGTGCGCCCCGGCAGCCGCGCCAGCACGAAGCGGCGGAAGGCGTTGCGGCCCCCGGGGCCGCCGAAGCCCTCGAGCACCTTCTTCGTCGTGCCGTAGACCGTGCCGACGATCGGCACCGCGTCGAGGCCGTCGTCGACCCAGTCGAGCAGCCGCGCGAACGGCCCCAGCGCGAAGATCACGCCGGTGACGAAGACGATCGCGAGCGTCAGCGCGAAGCCCAGTCCGGGCACCGCGCGGCCGACCAGCGCCACCGCCAGCGGCTCGGCCATGCCGTCGACGAACGCGAACAGCCAGCCGAGCGCCTTCACCGTGAGCACGATCGGGACCAGGACGACCAGGCCCGAGATGAAGCGGTTGCGCAGGATCGAGCCGACGCGACGGGTGTGGGTCACAGCAGGGCCTCCACCTCGCGGGCGATGGCCAGCGCGGCCGTCAGCCCCGGCGAGTCGATGCCGATCAGGTTCACGAGTCCCGGCAGCCCGCGCCCGCTCTCCTCGGCGACCACGAAGTCGCGGAAACCTTCGCCCGGGCCCTGCAGCTTGGGGCGCAGGCCGGCGAGGTCGGGAGCGAAGTCTTCGTCTTCCAGCACCGGCAGCAGCCGCCGCGAGGCCGCGGCGAACTCCGCACGCCGGCTCTCGGGCACGTCGTAGTCGGGCACCCGCTCGGTCAGGTACTCGGCATCGGGCCCGAAGCGCAGCCGGCCGTCGAGGCCGAGCACCGCGTGGGTGCCGAGGCTGTGGTGCCCCGGCAGCGGGTAGACGAGGTGGCGCAGCAACCCGGCGCGCCGCGGCGCCACCGCGAAGTAGCTGCCCTTGCACCAGTGCAGCCGATAGCCGGCCGCGTCGACGTCGATTCCGGCGAGGCCGGCGACGGTGTCGGACTCGAGGCCCGCGGCGTTGACCACGCGCGCGCTGGTGAAGCTCTCCGCGCCCGCGGGGGTCTGCAGCGTGACGCGCCAGCCGTCGGCCTCCAGGGCGAGTGCGGTGACGGTGGCCCGCGTGCGCTCGATCGCGCCCCCGCGCAGCGCGTCCTCGCGCAAGGCGTCCATGAAGCCGTGGGCGCTCATCACCCCCGTGGTCGGCGACCAGATCGCGGCGACGGCCGGCACCTCGGGCTCCATGGAGCGCGCGTCGGCGCCGTCGAGCAGCGTCAGCGGCACGCCGTTGTCGAGGCCGCGCTGGTACAGGGCGCGCAGCGCGGGCAGCTCCTCCTCCTCGATCGCGACGATCAGCTTGCCGCAGCGGGAGAACGGCACCCCGCGCGCCTCCGCGTACTCGTAGAAGCGGCGGTTGCCGGCGACGCACAGGATCGCCTTGAGCGAACCCGTCGGGTAGTACATGCCGGCGTGGACGACCTCCGAGTTGCGGCTCGAGGTCTCCTGGCCGTGGCGGTCCCGTCGCTCCACGAGCACGAGATCGCGGCCACCGGCGAGGCGCGCCGCGACGGCCAGCCCGACCGCGCCGGCCCCGATCACCGTCACGTCGACGTCGGCCATTGTCGTGCCAGTATAGCGACCGCCCCTGCGCGGCCGCCGGTGCCCGGTCCGGCCTACTTGAGCGTGAGCTGGCTGCGGTAGTTCTCGCCCTTGTCCGACGTGATCGTGACGTCGAGCAGCCAGCTCGGCACGTTCTCGGGGAGCGAGGCCTGGATCTCGGTGACGACCGCCCGCTGGCCCGGCTTGAGTTCGGTGACGGCCAGCGCGGCGGTGAGCGGGATCCGGCGCCCGCCGGCGTAGGCGTTGGCGCTGACCGACTTGAGGTCCACGCCCTTCCGGCCCTCGTTGACCATCACGACGCGCACGGTGAACGGCTCGCCGGGCCGCACCGTGTCGGGCGAAGGCTCGAACAGGACCTGGCCGACGAACTCGGCGGGTTTCGTGACGCCCGCGGTGTCGAAGCCGGCGGGACCGCCCTTGCCGACGGCGACACCGGTCAGCGTGGTCTTGCCCGGGGTGAAGGACCTGCCGGGGACCGGCGTCGGGGCCACCGTCGTGGGCGGCGGCGCGACGGCGACGGTGGTCGGCGGGGCCGTCACCGGGGGAGCCGTCGGGGCGGGCGTCGCGGCCACGCGCGCCCGCTCCGCCGCGGCCTTGGCGTCGGCGGCGGCCTTCTCGGCGGCCTCCTTCTCGGCGGCGCGGCGGACCCGGTCGAAACTGTCGCGGGCCTGCAGGAAACCCTGGGTCGCCTGGGCGTACTCGCCCTTGCCGAACTGGCCCTCGGCGCGGGAGGCAAGACCTGCCGCTTCCTGGAACTCGGAGCGCGAGCCGAGCCCCGCGGAGCTGGCCTGGTCACGCGAGCGGGCCATCGCCGTGCGCGCCGTGTCGGCCTGGCTCTGGAAGAAGCGGTTGAGCTTGCCGGAGAGCTCGCCGGCGACGGGGTGCTTGGGGTCTATCGCGAGCACGCGGCCGAGCGCCGCCGACGCCTTCTCGGTGTCACCGGCGTCGAAGGCCGCGCGCGCTTCGGCCGCGGCCGTGTCGAGGTCCTTGAGAGTCTTCTGCGCGGTCTGCAGGATCTGCTTCGCCCGCGCGTTGGCCGGGTCGAGCGACAGCGCCCGCTCCGCCTGCGAGGTGGCGCCCGCGTAGTCCTTGTCGTCGAGCACGCGCTGCGCCAGGTCGAGCTGGGTCTGCACCAGCACCGCGGTCAGCGCGTCCATCTTCTGCGTGTCGGCCGCCGGGGCCGGAGCCGGCGCCGGCCGCAGCGCCATCCACGCGACTCCCGCGACTGCAGCGACGGCCACGAAACCCATCGCGATCATCGGTGCCTTCGAGTGCGGCGCCGGCGCCGGAGCGGCGACCGGCTGCGGGGGCGTGCGCACGGGAGGTCGCGGACCCGAGGCCGGCGGCCTCGAGCCGGAGCGCACCGGCGGGAAGCTCCCCGTCCGCGGGCCGGGCGGGCGCGACGAGGGGCCGGTCGGCCGTGCCACGGGGGTCTCGCCCAGCATCTGGGTGCCGTCGGCGTCGGCGACCGGCGCGGGGCCGACCTCGCCTTCAGACACCAGCTCGTACTCGAGCATGTCGGCGAGGTCGGCGCTCTCGAGCTGTCCCGCGCTCAGGGCCTGGCGCACGCCGTGAAGCGCCTCGCGCAGCGCGCCGGCATCGGGGAAGCGCTCGGCCGCGCTCTTCGACAGGCACTTCTCGACGAGCTGGACGAGCACCGTGGGTACGTCCGGCGTCCAGTGCCGAACCGGCTGCGGCTCCTTGTGCACCACCTGGAACAGCACGGCGTGGACCGAGTCCGCCTCGAACGGCTTGTGGGCCGTGAGCAGCTCGTAGAACACCGCACCCAGCGAGAACACGTCGGAGCGGGCGTCCACCTTCTCGCCCATCACCTGCTCGGGCGACATGTAGTTCGGCGTGCCCATCACGATCCCGGTCTTGGTCATGTCCGACTGGCCGAGGCGGGCGAGGCCGAAGTCGAGGATCTTGATCTGGCCGTTGGGCTGGACGTGGATGTTGCCGGGCTTGAGGTCGCGGTGGACGATCTTCTTGGCGTGCGCGTAGGCCAGCCCGTCGCAGATCTGCTCCATCACGGCGAGCTTGTCGTCGTAGGTGCGGAACGCGCCCTCGACGATCAGGTCCTTGAGGTCCTTGCCCTCGAGGAGCTCCATCGCCATGTAGATCTTGCCGGCTTCTTCCCCGAAGTCGTGGATGGTGATGATGTTCGGGTGGTTGAGGCTGGCAGCGGCCTGGGCCTCGCGCTGGAAGCGCTGGCGCAGGTCGCTGTCGGTGCCGAGCGAGGCGGAGATCGTCTTGATCGCGACGAACCGGTTCAGGATCGGGTCCTGGGCCTTGAAGACGACGCCCATGGCGCCCTCTCCGAGCTGCCCCAGCACCTGGTACTTCCCGAACTTCTGCTGCTCCAAACAGCCTCCGGTCGGGGGCGCGCGGATGGGATTCGTCGCCCCGAAGGGAACGCCTTCGTCCGAACCGCGGAATCGTAGCACGCGCGGAGGAGGCGCCTCGGGGGGCGCCCCGCCTTTACACTGCGGTCGCTGGAGGACCTGATGAAGCAGTCGATCCCCGCCGCGCTCGCGCTGGCCCTGGCGGCGACAGCCGCGTCCGCTGCTCCCCCACCCGCCGACCGCGTGTTCCTCCGGGGCCGGGTCTGGACCGGCGATCCGTCGCGCCCGCGGGCGGAGGCGCTCGCCGTGCGCGGCGACCGCCTCTCCGCAGTCGGCAGCGACGTCGAGGTGCGGGCCCTGATCGGCCCCGCGACGGAGGTCGTGGAGCTGCGAGGCGCCTTCGTCGCGCCGGGCTTCAACGACGCCCACATCCACTTCCTCGTGGTGCCGACCGTCGAGCTCGACCAGGTGTGGGAGGTGGCCGAGATCCAGCGCCGCATCCGAACGTACGCCGAGGCCAACCCCGCGGCAGCCTGGGTCACGGGCCGCGGCTGGTTCTACGGCGCGTTTCCAGGCGGGCTGCCGCACAAGGACCTGCTCGACGCGGTCGTGCCCGACCGCCCCGCGTTCATGACCGGTTACGACGGCCACACGGGCTGGGCCAACTCGAAGGCGCTGGCGGCGGCCGGCATCACCCGCGACACGCCGGACCCGGAGGACGGCGTGATCGCCCGCGACGCGCAGGGCGAGCCGACCGGCGTGCTCAAGGAGGCGGCGATGGGCCTGGTCCGTCGCCTGATCCCGCGGCCGAGCGAAGACGAGCTCTACCGCGCGTTGAAGCTGCGGCTCGACCAGGCGGCCTCGTACGGCATCACCTCGATCCAGAACGCGTCGGCGATCGAGCTGCCGGTCTACGAGCGGGTGATGAACGAGGGCGGGCTGAAGGTCCGCGTCACCTCGGCGCTGCCCTTCAGGAAGGACCCGGCGCCGGAAGAGGTCGCCCGCTACGAGGAACTGCGGCGCCGCTACCGCGGGCCGCTGCTGCGCTACGGGATTCTCAAGGGGATGCTCGACGGCGTGGTCGAGTCGAAGACCGCGGCGATGTTCGACGACTACGCGACGGGGGGAGGCCACGGCCACCTCAACTGGGGCGACGAGGACCTGAAGGCCGCGGCGGCGTTCTGGGACGCGCGCGGATGGCAGATCGAGCTGCACGCGATCGGCGACCGCGCCATCGACCAGGCGCTGTCCGCCTTCGAGCACGCCGCCCGCGTGAACGGCGTGCGCGACAGCCGCCACCGCGTCGAGCACGTCGAGGCCCCGCGCGCGGCGGACATCGCGCGCTTCGCCCACGGCGGCGTGATCGCCTCGACCCAGGCGCTGTTCGCCAACCCCGACAAGAACACGCTCGAGGTCTACGCGGCGAACCTCGGCCCGGACCGCTCGGCACGGGCGATGGCGTTCCGGCTGTTCGACGAGGCGGGGGTGCGGCAACCCTTCGGCTCCGACTGGCCGGTGTTCCCGATGGAGGTGCGGCTCGGGCTCTACGCCGCGGTGACCCGCACGACCCCGGAGGGCCAGCCGCCCGGTGGCTGGGAGCCGCATCTCACCGTGTCCGCCGAGGCGGCGCTGTGCCACTTCACGGTCGACGGCGCCTACGCGAGCTTCGAGGAGGACATCAAGGGCACGCTGGCGCCCGGGAAGCTGGCCGACTTCGTCGTGCTCTCGGAAGACGTGACCGCGCCGCCCGCCCGCCGCATCCTCGACGCCCGGGTGCTGAGGACCGTGATGGGCGGGCGGGACACGTACCGGGCGCCTTGACCGGAGCGCCCCGGATTCGTATATTGACCGGGTCGCTGGCGCTATCGTCTAGGGGTTAGGACGAATGGTTCTCAGCCATTAAACCAGGGTTCGAATCCCTGTAGCGCTACCAACCCGTCTCCGGGTCCGGCCGCCGCCAGGCGGCTTTCGTGTTTTCTGAGGTCGAGCGCCCGGTCGCGTTGCTCAGTGAGTTGGCGACGGTGGGACCGGTGAGCGGCCCAAGTTGTCATTTGCTTGGCAAGTGCGATACCCTGACATCCAGTGTCATGGGTAGTTTCTATGGCGCGCACTGAGGAGTGAGCTGATGCCCAATCTCGCCTCCGCCATTCGCGCGGAGATCCGTTCGGAGTTGACGCGCGCCCAGCAGCGGGCGACGGGCGGCCGGCTGGCGGCGGAAGTCGAAAAGCTGCGGGGCAGAGTCGCGGAGCAGGGGCGGCTGATCGCGCGCCTCGAGCGCCGCCTCGGGCGCGGCGCGAAGGCGGCCGGGGCGACCGGCACGCCGTGGGCGCGGAAGGCAGGCTCGGTCGCCGCCGCCGCGCGCGCGGCGGGTCTCGATCCCAAGGCGCTGCTCGCGTTCCGCAAGAGCCTCGGCCTGTCGCGGATCGATTTCGCCGCCAAGGCCGGCGTCTCGTCCGGTTCCATCTTCCTGTGGGAGAGCGGTCGCGCCGTGCCGCGCGGCAGTTCGCTCGACAAGCTCAAGAAGATGATGGCGAAGGGCGCCCCGAAGGGCGCCCGCAAGAACTAGGGCCGGGCCCTAGTCCTCCTTCTTCGGTTCGCTCTCCGCGGGCGCGGCGGGCTCCCGCCGCGCCCAGGAGAACAGCGAGAACAGGCTGCGCTCGCTGCGAGACCGCGGGCGCGGCTCGTCGGCAGCCGCTTCTGCCGGCGCCGTCTCCACGGCGGTTTCTTCTTCGGTCGCCTCCGGCTCGTCGGCCTCGGGGCTCTCGTCCCCCTCGCCGGCCTCGGCCGCTCCCGACGCGGTCTCCGCGCCGACTCCGCCGCGACCGCGCCGTCCGCGACCGCGCCGCCGCCGGCCCCCGCGCTCGCCCCGCTCCGCGCCTTCGCCGGTGGCGGCCTCGGCATCGTCGGAGGTCGCGGCGGCCGCTTCCCCCTCGGTCGTCGGCGTGACTGCGGGCACCGTGGAGGGCGGAGGCGTGTGGCGGGCGTCGCGCGCCGCCGCCGGCGCGCTCGCGGGCGGCGCCGCGGCGACGGCCTGGCCGCCGACCGAAGCACCGGAGCCGAGGTCCTCGATCACGTAGCTGCCGCTGCGCTGGTCGCGGCGCAGGATCACGATGCCCTTGCGCTGCGCGTCCTCGAGCAGG
Organism: Acidobacteriota bacterium; assembly: GCA_011526565.1. Taxonomy (GTDB): domain Bacteria; phylum Acidobacteriota; class Vicinamibacteria; order Fen-336; family Fen-336; genus WYBL01. The sequence goes on from WYBL01000115.1 coordinate 11,538, forward strand.
TGCGAGAACGTGCGGTAGCCGTAGTAGGTCTCGTTGAACGAGGGCCGCTTGCGCTTCATGGTCTCCTTGACCATGGAGCCCCACAGCGATTCCTTGTTCTCGCGCTGCAGCGCCAGCACCGAGTCGACGAGAAGCGCGAAGCACTCCTGGATCTTCTCCGGCAGGTTGCCGACGATCTGCGGCATCGGCCGCTGGCGGGCGCGGACCAGGTCCTCGTAGAAGATGAACTCGTCGCAGTTCTCGGTCAGCAGGTCGGACGTGGAGTTCTTCACCCCCAGCCCGATCACGTGCTTGTCGTTCTCCTTGAGCTTGGAGACGAGCGGCGAGAAGTCGCTGTCGCCCGAGGCGATCACGAAGCAGTTGATGTGCTCCTTCTGGAACGACAGGTCCATCGCGTCGACGACCAGCCGGATGTCCGCCGAGTTCTTGCCGCCGACCGACTTCTGCGGCACCTCGATCAGCTCGATCGCGGCCTCGTGGAAGGAGCGCTTGTAGTCCGAGTAGCGGGTCCAGTCGGCGTAGGCCTTCTTGACGAGCAGCTTGCCCTTGTCGAGCAGCCGCTCGAGCACGAGGTTGATGTCGAACTTGCGGTAGTGGGCGTCGCGGACGCCGATCGCGATGTTCTCGAAGTCGATGAAGAGCGCGATCCGCTGCTCGTCCGTGTTCGGCGCTGCCAAAGGGTTCCTCCCGAGTCGTTTTTCACCGGGGGCGTCCCGCGCGCGTGGGCGCAGCAGGGGACACCCCCTCCGCCGGCCAGGAGTGGCCCGGGCGGCATTGCCCGGGTCTTTCCCGGGCCCGCGGGGAAGCTGAGGCTAACACACGGGAGGGTCGGCGGATAATGCCCCCCGGCCGCCCCCCGACGCGGCCCGCCAGGAGGGGAACCCATGAAGCTGCGCCGCCCGCTCGCCTTCGCTGCCGTCGCCCTCGTCTCCGCCGCGCTCGGCTACGCCGCCGGCGCCCCCGAGGGGCATCGCCGCATCACGCCCGAAGGAGTGCCGCTGCGGCCGGCCGCCCCGTTCACGCCGGGAGTGATGGCGGGCGACCTGCTCTATCTCTCCGGGAACATCGGCACCGACCCGGCCACCGGAAAGGTGCCCGCGGCGTTCGGCGACGCGGCCCGCCAGTGCCTGCTGAACCAGGAGGCGATCCTGAAGGCGGCCGGGCTCGGATGGGAGGACGTGGTCAAGGTCAACGTCTACGTCGAGGACATGGCCCGCTACGAGGAGTTCAACCAGATCTACATCAAGGCGCTCCCCGCGCCCTACCCGGCCCGCACCTTCGTCGCGGTCGCCGACCTGCCCGGCGGCGCCCAGGTCGAGGTCGAAGCCGTCGCCGTCCGCCGTCGCTGACGACACCGGAGAGAGATTTTCCCGGGAACCTCTATACCGTCCGGTACGTATAGAGAGCCGTGAGTGCACCGGGCGAGGCCTCGAGTCGCGACCGTATCCTCCAGAAGTCGATGGAGTTGTTCGCGGAGCGCGGGTACGAGGCCACGTCCGTCCGTGAGATCTGCGAAGCTGCCGGACTGACCAAGCCGACCCTCTACCACTTCTTCGGCTCGAAGGAGGGGGTGTTTCGCGCGCTGGTCGAGGGGGCGCTGGCCGAGATCAGCACCGAACTCGCGGCGGCCCTGGATGCGCCGGGCCCGGTCCGCGCCCGGCTGCGGGCCTTCGCGCGGCTCTACTTCGAGCGCACCCGCGCCCGTCGCCCGCTGATGCGCCTGATCTTCTCGCTCGTGCACAACCCGCCGGCCGCGGGCGGTCCGATCGACTGCACCGCGTACTACGACGCCACCGCAGGGCGCGTGGCGGCGGTGCTCGAGCAGGGCGTCGCGAGCGGCGAACTGCGGCCCGGCCCGTTCGAGCCGCGGCTGCTCGTCTTCATGGGCGGCCTCGCGGAGTCGCTCGCCGGCAACCTGATCGCCGGCCGGCCGGAGCTGACGCCCGAGCTGGCCGACGCCCTCGTCGACACCGTGCTCGACGGCTGGACCCCGAAACCCGAATGAGAACTGCCACCCTGACGTTCGCCCTGTCCCTGGCCGCACTTTCGCCCGTGGCGGGCGCCGAGCCCCTGTCCCGCGCCCAGGTCGTGGAGGCGGCGCTCTCCGCCAACCCCGACGTGGTGAAGGCGCTCGAGGACCTCGCCATCCTGCGCGGCCGCGGCCGCGAGGCGCTGGCCGACGCGCTGCCCGAGGTCCAGCTCCTCGGCATCGCCCAGCGCTTCCGCGACCCCGCGCTGCTCAACAGCTCCAGCTTCGACGCGTTTCCGCCCGAGCTGCGCGACTCGCTGGCGCCGATCCCCGCGAACCTGTACGACGGCATGGTCACGGTGCGGCAGACGCTGTTCAGCTTCCGGCTCGGCGCCGCGATCCGCGCCGCGCGCCACGCGATCCACCTCGGCGAGGAGCAGGTGCGCCAGGCCCGCCAGGACGTGGCGCTCGAGGCGGTGCGCGCCTACGACGCCTACCTGCTGGCCCTGGCCAAGGTCGACGTGGCAGGCAAGGCGCTGCGCCAGAAGGAAGTGCACCTCGAGAACGCCCGCAACCGCCGCGCAGCGGGTGTCGCCACCGAGCTCGACGTGCTGCGCTCCCAGGTCGACGTCGAGAACGCGCGGGCACTGCGGATCCGTTTCGAGGGCGAAGCCGCCGAGGCGGCGGCGACGATCAACGCGGTGATGGTGCGCGACGTCGACACCCCGATCGAGCCGACCGACAGCCTCGATTACGAGCCGTTCGACGTCGAGCTCCAGGCGCTGGTCAAGGAGGCGTGGGCCGAGCGGCCGGAGGTGAAGGCCGCGCTGGCGACCGAGAAGGCCTACGAGGAGTTCGTCACCGTGGCCCGCGCCGACGGCCGCCCGCGGCTCGACTTCGACGGCAGCTTCGGCTGGTCGGTGCGCCAGACCGGCAACTTCTTCGAGGGCGATTACCAGCGCTGGGCGGCGCAAGTGAAGCTGACTGTGCCGCTGTTCGACGGCTGGCGCACGAAGGGCAAGGTCGCCCAGGCCCAGGCCGAGGCCGGCAAGCGCCGCCAGGAGACCCGCGCGCTCGACAACCGGGTTCGGCTGCAGGCGCAGCAGGCGGTGACGCGACTGCGCTCGGCGAAGAGCCTGCTGGGGGCCGCGGACCTCTCGGTGACCCAGGCCCGCCGCGCGCTGGAGATGACGCAGGCCAACTACAAGGCGGGCGCGGCCACGACGCTCGACGTGCTCGATGCCCAGGCCGCGCTGACGCTGGCCGAGAGCACCCGGGTCGAGGCGCTGTACGCCCACGCCGGCGCCCGCGCCTTCGCCCGCTACGTGATGGGCCGCAGCCCGCTCGCCGGGAACTAGGAAATCCACGCCAATGAGTGCCGGGAGAACCTGGAACATGAGCCGCGCAGTCGTCGTCCTCGCACCGCTGCTGCTGTCTGCCTGCGGCGGCGCGCCGCCCCCGCCCGCCGCGCCGCGCGCGCTGCCGGTGCGCGTCGCCACGGTCGAGACCCGGGACCTCGAGGACCGGCTGGCGCTCAACGGCTCGCTGCGGCCGCGGCGCCAGGTCGAGGTGGTCGCCGAGGTCGCGGCGCGGCTCGTCGCCGTCGTCCGCGACGAAGGCGCCCGCGTGGGCGACGGCGAGGTGATCGCCCGCCTCGACGACACCGACTACCGCCTCGCCCACGATCGGGCCCGCGCGGTGCTGGCGGTCGCGGAGGCCAACCAGGCCCACGCGGTCGCCGAGAAGGAGCGCGCCGACAACCTGCGCCAGACGGGCGGCATCACCGACAAGGACCACCTGTCGGCCGAGGTCGGGCTGCAGGTGGCCGCCGCCTCGCTGCTGCAGGCGAAGGCCGAGGTGGCGATCGCGGCGCAGCAGCTCGCCCGCTGCGAGATCAGGGCCCCGTTCGCCGGCCGTGTCGCACGCCGCCACGCGGACCCCGGCGCGATGCTCGCGAGCGGGACCCCGGTCTTCACGGTGGTCGACGACACGGTGCTGGAGTTCCGCTCCGAGGTGCCCTCGGCGGACTTCGGCAAGCTGAAGCTGGGCGCCCCCGTCTCGCTGACCGTCGACGCGCTGGACGGCTACGTCGCGGAGGGGCGCCTCGTGCGCATCGCGCCGCTGGTGGACGATCGCAACCGAACGTTCGAGGCCGTGGTCGAGGTCGCGAACGGGCAGCGCCTGGTGGGCGGCCTGTTCGCCCGCGCCGCGGTGCGCGTCGGCACAGTGCCCGGCGCCCTGGTGGTGCCGCCGACGGCCCTGGTCCGCGAGGGTGCCGATCCCGACCGCGCGCTGGTGTTCGTGGTGATCGCGGGGGACAAGGTCGAGCGCCGCGAGGTCACGCTCGGCGTCGAGAGCGCGGAGGCGACCCAGGTCCGCGAGGGGCTGCGCGCGGGCGAGAACGTCGTGCTCGACCCGCCAGCCTCGCTCGCGAACGGGGCGCCGGTCGAGCCGCAGGCCGCCGCCGTGCCGTCCCCCCGCGGGTAGGGCCATGATCCTCTCCGACCTGTCGATCAAGCAGCCGGTGTTCGCCACCATGATGATGGCGGCGCTGGCGGTGCTGGGCCTCGTCTCCTACCAGCAGCTCAACGTCGACCAGTTCCCCGACGTCGACTTCCCGGTGGTGGTCGTCACCACCCAGTACCCGGGCGCGGCCCCGGAGGCGGTCGAGCGCGACGTCACCAAGCGCGTCGAGGAGGCGATCAACACCGTCGAGGGCGTCCGCCACGTGGAGTCCACGTCGCAGGAAGGCCTGTCGAACGTCGTGATCATCTTCCGCGTCGGCATCTCCAGCCTGGCCAGCGCCCAGGACGTGCGCGGCAAGGTGGCCTCGATCCGCGGCGACCTGCCGCGTGGCATCGAGGAGCCGATCATCCAGCGCCTCGACCCCCAGGAGATGCCGGTGGTCTCGGTCGCGGTCAACGCGCCGGCGATGTCGCCGCAGGCCGCGACCGACCTCGCGGAGAAGGTGATCAAGCGCCGCTTCGAGAACGTCGAGGGTGTCGGCGCCGTCAACCTCGTCGGCGAGTCGGACCGCGAGATCCAGGTGGTCGTCGACCGCGCGAAGCTCGAGGCCTACCGCCTCTCGCTGCTCGACGTCGTGAACGCGCTGCGCAAGGAGAACGTCGACGCGCCCGCCGGCTCGGCCGACCGCGGGGCGACCGAGGCGCTGGTGCGGGTGGCGGCCCGCGGCCGCACCGCCGACGACGTCGCCGAGATCCCGGTCAAGCAGCGCGGGGCCTCGGTGATCCGGGTCCGCGACCTGGCCCAGGTGATCGACGGCGTGCACGAGGCGAAGAACCTGGCCTTCCTCGACGAGCGGCCCGCGCTGGCCCTCGACATCCAGAAGCAGTCGGGCGCCAACACGGTGCAGGTGGCGGACGGGGTGATCGCCGCGGTCGCGCGGATCCAGAAGGAGCTGCCCGCCGGCGTCACGCTGCAGGTGGTGCGCGACGACTCGGTCTTCATCCGCGAGTCGATCCACGACATCAACACCACGATGATCGTCGGCGGGATCCTGACGGTGCTGATCGTCTTCGTGTTCCTCAACTCGTGGCGCTCGACCGTGATCACCGGCCTGACGCTGCCGATCTCGGTGATCGCGGCGTTCTCGGTGATGAAGCTGTTCGGCTTCACCCTCAACATGCTGACGCTGATGGGGCTGTCGCTCGCGATCGGCATGCTGATCGACGACGCGATCGTGGTCCGCGAGAACATCGTGCGCCACATCCAGCGCGGCAAGGACCACTACCGGGCGGCGCGCGAGGGCACCTCCGAGATCGGCCTCGCGGTGATGGCGACCACGTTCACGATCGTCGCGGTGTTCATCCCCGTCGCCTTCATGGGCGGCATGGTCGGCCAGTTCTTCTACGAGTTCGGAATCGTGGTCGCCGCCGCCGTGCTGGTCTCGCTGTTCGTCAGCTTCACGCTCGATCCGATGCTGTCGTCGGTGTGGGTCGACCCTGAGCTGGAGCAGGACCGCCACGGCACCCGGCTCGGCAAGCTGCTGGCCCGCTTCAACCACTGGTTCGACGCGCAGCACCGCACCTACGAGCGCGCGCTGCGCTGGTCGCTCGCCCACCGGCCCGCCGTGCTGGTGATCGCGACCGTCGCGTTCCTGTCCGCCTTCCCGATCCTGGCGGCGCTGGGCGGCGACTTCATGCCCGACTACAACCGCGGCGAGTACCAGGTCACCTTCAAGGCCACGCCGGGCGCGACGCTGCGCGAGACCGGCGACCGCGCGCTGCAGATGGTGCGGGCCCTGAAGGCGCTGCCCGACGTCGCCTACACCTACACGACGATCGGCGAGGCCGGCACCCAGTACCGGCCGGTGACCGAAGGCGTCACCTACGTGAAGCTGCGGCCCGACACCGGCAAGACCTTCTCCGAGGTGCTGCGCGAGGCGCGGGCCCGGATCGAGGCGGTGCCGGGGCTGACCTACGGCCTGACCGAGGCCGGCCCGTTCGGCCAGAAGCCGATCCAGATCTCGATCAAGGGCGAGGACGTCGACGAGCTGGACCGCATCTCGCGCGAGCTGACGACCGCGATGCGGCAGATCCCGGGACTCGCCGACGTCGAGACCAGCCTCGAGAAGAGCAAGCCCGAGCTGCGCGTGCGCGTCGAGCGCGGCCGGGCCAGCGACCTCGGCGTCGGCGCTGCGCCGGTGGCCGAGACGCTGCTCACCGCGGTCGCGGGCCAGGTCTCGTCGGTGATCGAAGACGATGCCGGCGACACCCACGACGTGCGGGTGCGGCTGCGCGCCGACCAGCGCCGCTACGCCGCGGACCTGCTGGCGCTGACCGTGCCGTCGGAGCGCGACGACCCGCACATGGACAAGATCCAGGTGCCGCTGCGCGAGATCGCGACGGCAGAGCCCGGGTCGGGGCCGTCCACGATCCGGCGCAAGGACCTGCAGCGCGAGGTGCGGATCTCGGCCAACCCCGACGGCCGTCCGCTCGGCAGCATCACCGCCGACATCGAGGCTGCGGCGGCGCGGATCGAGATGCCGGCCGGCTACGCGATCGAGTCGGGCGGCGACGCTGAGGAGCTCAAGGACATGTTCGCCAACATGTTCCGCGCGCTGTTCCTGGCCGTCGTCTTCATCTACCTGATCCTGGCCAGCCAGTTCGGCAGCTTCACCCATCCGCTGGCGATCATGCTGTCGCTGCCGCTGTCGCTGGTCGGCGTGGCGCTGGCGCTGCTGTCCACCGGCGACACCCTCAACATCATGAGCATGATCGGCCTGATCATGCTGATGGGCCTCGTCACCAAGAACGCGATCCTGCTGGTCGACTTCACCAACCAGGCGCGGGCCGAGGGGCTCTCGCGCGACGAGGCCCTCGTCCAGGCCGGCGTCACCCGCCTGCGGCCGATCGTGATGACGACGCTGGCGATGATCTTCGGCATGCTGCCGCTGGCGTTCGCGATCGGCGCCGGCGCCGAGATGCGCGCCCCGATGGCGCGCGCGGTGATCGGCGGCCTGATCACCTCGACGCTGCTGACCCTGATCGTCGTCCCGGTCGTCTACACGTTCCTCGATACCGGTTGGCGCCACAAGGAGCACGGGGCGGAGCCGACGACGGAAGCCCCGCCCGCGCTGACGGCATCGGAGATCCTCGGCCACCGCGACGCCGACCGTCGCTGAACGCGGGCTTCAGTCGCGAGGAGCGAAACAGCAGGCGAGGGAGGTCGCGGCCCTGTCCAGGTCCCGGTCGAGCGACCACAGGAGGGCACCCTCGACCAGCGCGCTCGCAAGCAGCTGCGCGTCGACCCATCCGATCGCCCGACGCGACAGGTGGCGCTGCCGTACGAAAGCCAGGACTTCGTCGTCCGCCACAGTGGTCGCCCGGGGCAGGCGGCGCAGCAGTTCTTCTTCCCGCCTGGCGAGGCCACCCAGGACCAGTTCCCCGAGAACCATCGGGTGGAGCAGCACGAGGCCGTCGTCGTCGAGCAGCAGGGACAGGGGGCGCGCCCGTTCCTCCCCGGCGAAGAAGCGGCGCCAGACTGACGTGTCGATCAGGACCGGCTTCAGGCGCGCCTCCGCCGGACCTCACGGAGCCGGCGGTCGCTGCCGAACAGCGCCTTGAGCCGGAGCCTGGCCTGGCGCTCGAGCAGCGAGCGCAGCCCCATCTCGATGACCTCGGTCTTGGAGCGCGCCCCGGTCTCGCTCAGCGCCTTCTTCACCAGGTCGTGATCCAGGTCGAGCGTGGTCCTCATGCATACGAGTATGCATTTCGGGTCCCGTTCGCGCCAGCCCCGCTACTCCTGCCAGAGGAACTTCGGGGCCGGCTTCTCCACGGGCCAGAGCCGCTTCAGCGTCTCGCCCTCGTAGAGCTCGCCGTTCTTGATCACCCAGCGGATCCGCGTCGTGTTGCGGATGTCCGCCAGCGGGTCGGCGTCGAGCACCACGAGGTCGGCCAGCTTGCCCGCCTCGATCGAGCCGATGTCGGGCGCGAAGCCGAGCTTGTCCGCAGCCTGGATCGTCGAGGCGCGCAGCGCCTCCATTGCCGTCAGCGCCTGGCCGCGGCCGCCGATCCCCGCCATCGCCCACAGCTCCCAGTGCGGGCCGAGGCCCTGGACCTGGCCGTGGGCGCCGAGCGAGACGTTGCCGCCGGCGCGGGCGACCTTCGCGACCCCCTCGGCCACCCGCCAGAACTGGTACTCCTCGGGGGCGGCCCACGGGTGGCGGCGGCCCCAGACGTCGATCAGGCGGTGCGGCACGAAGCGGCGCAGCTTCGGGTCGTCGTGCGGGTTCATCTCCTGCCAGAAGTAGAGCTCGCCCCACGGGCCTCCGTACGAGACGAGCAGCGTCGGCGTGTAGTGGGTGCCGCTCTTCGCGAGCACCTGGACCGAGTCTTCGCCCAGCGGCAGCGGCAGCGAGTGTTCGAAGGCCGTGTAGCCGTCGAGCGCCATCGTCATGTCGGTCGCGTGCTCGCCGCCGCCTTCGGCGGTCAGCAGCATCTTCTCGAGCCGCGAGGCCTCGGCGAACCACAGCCGCTGCGCGCGCCGCGGCTGCTGGTAGACCTTGATCATCCGCGCGCCGTACGCCTTCATCCGCCGCACCTGGCGCCGGGCGTCGTGCAGGTTCTCGACCTCGGCCCAGATGTCCTGCGCCTGGCCGCCGTAGAGCACGTCGCCCGACGAGTAGATGCGTGGCCCGGTCATCAGCCCCGCCTCGACCATCTCGGCCTGGGCGAAGGTGTCGATCGACGGCGCCGACGGGTCGTAGGTCGTGGTCACGCCGTAGGCGAGGTTGGCGACGTACTCCCACTTCTGCTCGGGCAGCACCTCGAGGCCCGAGTAGTGGAAGTGGGCGTGGGTGTCGATCAGGCCCGGGATCACGGTCTTGCCGCGGGCGTCGAAGCGGCGCGCGTCCGCGGGGACCTTCAGCGTGCCGGTCGCGCCGACGGCGGCGATGCGGTTGCCGGTGACCAGCACGTCCGCCGCCGGCAGCACCTCGTCGCCCTTCATCGTGATCACCCGCGCGCCCTCGAGCACGAACGAGGCCGCGGGCGTCGCGCGCTGGGCGACGAGCGCGATCTCGAACGTGCGCGCCCCGGGCACCTTGACCGGGTCCTCGGGAGCGGCCGGCTTCGCCGCCGCCTTCTTCGCGCCCTTGGCGGGCTCGGCCTTCGCGTCGTCCTTCTTCGCGGCCTTCGCCCGCTCGTCCGCCGCGAACTTCAGCGCCTCGGCGAGCGGCAGCGCGTGGAACGTGCGGCCGAGCGTCCAGGTCAGCGTCTTTCCGCCGTCGGCCCAGGCCACGAACGAGCCGGCGTCACGCGAGAGGCGGATCACCGGCAGCGCGCCGTCCTTGATCCCCACCTCGGGCGGCTCGGGCAACTGCATGCCCGCCAGCGCCGCGACGTAGACGTTGTCGCGCGAGGCGAAGGCGACCCACGCGCCGTCGGGCGAAGGCGCCACCTCGGACAGCGCGGGCAGTCGCAGGTGCTTGCGCTTGTCGCTGCCGTCGAGGCGGATCGAGACGAGGTCGTTCTTGCCCGGCTCGCCGGGCTTGGCCGGCGGCACGCCCTCGCGGTAGTAGAGCCGCGTTCCGTCGGCGTTCCAGTAGGCGACCGGGTGGAAGCCCTTCGGGCCGCCGGGGTCGACGGCGGTCACGAAGCGCGGCTCGCCGCCGTTCGCGTCGAGCACGTGCAGCTCGAACGCGTTCTCGTCCTCGGGCTGCCGGCCGCGGAACTCGAGGCCGGTGCCACGGGCGACCGCCAGCCACTTCCCGTCGGGCGACCAGCTCGGGTTGGCGAAGTGGCCCGGCTGGCCGGTGAGCCGGACCGGCGCGCCACCCGCGAGCGGAGCCTTGTAGACGGCGCCGCCCTCCTGGTCGTCCCAGGTGACGTACGCGACCCACTGGCCGTCGGGTGAAACCGCGGGCAGGTACTCGCGGCCCGGGGGTGCGGGGGCGGAGGAGGCTACGTTGTCCGACGTAGCCCCCGCGGAGCCCGGCGCCGCGCCAACCGCGGCGCCGGGACTCCCTGACGGGTCGGGCATGCGCGCGGGCATCGTCGACGGGTCCGGGGTCAGCCGGCGCGGAGCGCCCTGCGGTGCGCCGTTCGCCAGGGCCTGGACCCAGATCCGCCCCAGCGCGTCGAACACCACGGCGCCACCGTCGGGGGTGAGCTGCGCGCGACGCAGGATGCGGGCGGTCAGCGGTCCCTGCTCGACCTTCTCCTGCCACGTCACCCGCGGCGCCGCGTGCTGCACGCCCTTGGCCACGAACGGGATCTCGCGCACGTCGCCGCCGGCGAGCGGCACCCGCGCCAGCTTGCCGTGGTGGAAGAAGACGGCGTCCTTGTCGTCCGGCGTGATCGCATAACCGGGGAACAGGTCGAGCTGTGCGAAGCCCTCCTGCTCGTCGCGGGTCGTGTCCGCGACCAGCACGCGCTCGAAGCCGCTGTCGAGGTGGCGCGCGACCAGCACGGTCTTCGCGTCGCGCCGCGACACGTAGACGAGCGTCTTGCCGTCGCGGGTCAGCGCGGGGCGGCCGCCGCCGCCGATGCCCTCGGTGATTGCGCGCGTCTCGCCCGTGCGGCGGTCGAGCCGCTGCACCTGCCACAGGCCGTTCTGCAGGTTCGGGACGTAGTTGAACGGGGCCTTGCGGCCCGCGAAGTAGACGAAGCGGCCGTCGGCGCTGGCCGTCGGGCCCGACGAGTTGTGGAAGGCGTCCGAACCCACCAGCTTGATGCCGCCACCGCCCTCGCGGTGGAACATCCACAGCTCGACCGGCGGGATGCCCGCCTTGGTGCCGTCCTCCTTGCGGCCGAGGACGAACTGGCCGTCGGCGGTCCAGGCTGCGGCGCGCACGTAGCCGTTCTTCTCCGACGTCAGCGCTCGCGCGTTCCCGCCGCCGGCGTCGATCAGCCAGAGGTTGTCGACGCCGCCGCGGTCCGACGTGAACGCGATCGTCCTTCCGTCCGGCGAGAAGCGCGGCTGCGCGTCCCACGCGGGCCCCGTGGTCAGCGCCTTCGCCTCGCCGCCCGCGATCGGCAGCGTCCACAGGTCGCCGAGCAGGTCGAACACGATGGTGCCGCCGTCCGGCGAGACGTCGAGCGAGAGCCAGGTGCCCTCGCGCGCCTCGAACGGGATCGCGCGCGCCTGCGGGTGCGGCGTGTTGACGTCGGCCGCGGGATCCTTCGGCGCGGGAGCCGCGGCGGCCGCGGCCAGCAGGGAGAGGGCGAGGGCGAGATGCACGTTTCCTCCGGAGCATCCACGGATCTGTACGGGGGCGGGATGCCCGCCATTCTATGCGGCACCCCGCTGCCGCGGGTCGCTATCATCCCGTTCCATGAGCCTCGACATCCTCGTCGCGCGTCTTGCCGGCCAGGCCCTGCTCCACGAGAAGCTGCTCGCCGACGACCCCGCGGCCCTCGCGAAGCGGCCCGCGCCCGAGAAGTGGTGTGCGCTCGAGAACCTCGCCCACGTGGCCCGCCACCACGAGGTGATGCTCGACCGGCTGCGACAGATGGCCGCGAGCGACCAGGCGCTCGCGTTCCCCGCCTACGTGCCCGAGCAGGACCCCGCGTGGCCCTCGTGGCAGTCGCTGCCGGTGGCCGAGGTGAGCCTGCGCCTGCGCGCGCTGCGCCAGGAGCTGGTCGCGTTCGTCGAGGGGCACGCGGAACGGCTGTCGGCGATGCACGGCAGCCATCCCGCCTTCGGACCGCTGCCAGGAGACGGCTGGCTCGAGCTGTTCCTCGTCCACGAGGCCCACCACCAGTACCTCGCGCTGCGCGCGCTGGGCCTCGCAAAGCGCTGAGCCGTCACAACGTTTGACCCCGGGCCGGGGGGCCGTGCCCTTGGCTTTCGCCCGCGCTTGTGACCAGAATTCGGGACTGGGCGCGGGACGCCTCGTCGGCCTTCCATCTTTCTCTGCCCGCCGCCCCCGGGGAGCTTCATGAACATCCGAGCGGTTTCCTTCCTGCTTCTGGCCGGGCTGTCGTGCGCGCTCGCAGGGTGCGGCGGATCGTCGTCCGCCTCCGGGACCTCGGGCGGCGGCGCCGCGGCCCGACCCGGCGGCGGACGCGGGCCGATGGCGGTCAAGGTCAGGGTCGCGCCGGTCGCGGTGCGCGACGTCGTCTACGAGGTCAAGGCGATCGGCAGCCTCGAGGCCGAGGAGATCGTGCAGGTCACGGCCCAGGTCGAAGGCGCGGTGGCCGAGGTGCTCTTCCGCGAGGGCGATCACGTGACGTCGGAGACGGTGCTGGCCCGGATCGACCCCGAGAAGCACAGGCTGGAGGCCGAGCGCGCCGAGGCCGCGTACCAGAAGGCGCTCGCCGACGTGGAGCGCTCGCAGCAGGACCTGGACCGCCGCGAGCAGCTCGCGAAGGATCAGCTCGTGGCCGCGGAAGAGCTGAACCGCTCTCGTGCGGAGTCCCGGCGCCTGCAGGCCGAGGCCGACGCCGCCAAGGCCGCGCGCGACCTCGCCCGGGCCAACCAGCGCCGCTCCGAGGTGCGCCCGGCCCGCGCCGGCGTGATCAACACCCGCACGATCGACGCCGGCACCTGGGCCCGCGAGGGGATGACGCTCGCGACCCTCGTCGACACCTCGCGGCTGCGGCTGCGTTTCAAGGTCTCCGAGGCCGAGTCGCTGCGCGCGCGCGAGGGCCAGGACCTGACCTTCCGCGTCGGCGCCCTCGGCGACCGCGACTTCCAGGCCCGCATCTACCACGTCGGCGAACTGGCCGACGCCACGACCCGCCAGGTCGAGGTGCTCGCCTTCGTCAAGAACCCCGGCATGCTCAAGCCCGGCTTCTTCGCCGAGGTGCGGCTGGCGACCGAGTCGAAGAAGGGTGCGCTGGTCGTGCCGGAGTCGGCCGTGCAGGCCTCGGAGCGCGGCTTCGTCGCCTACGTCGTCGAAGACGGCAAGGCGGTGCTGCGGCCGCTGCAGATCGGGCTGCGCACGCCGGACGCGGAGGTCGAGGTGGTCACCGGCCTGAAGGCGGGCGAGACCGTCGTCGTCGAGGGCTCGGACCGCATCGGCGACGGCGTGCCGGTGGAGGCGGTCGGCGGCGAGACGCTGCGCGCCACCGAGCCCGCGGCGGCGCCCGCCGCGCAGGGAGGCCGCTGATGCCCAACGAACGCGACCAGTCACCCGAACCCGCCGAACCGCGCCCCCATGGGACCGGCGGCGGATTCACTCCGCCGCCGGAACCCGTCGAGGATCCGGCGAAGATCGCGACCGGCAGCACGCTGGCCGACATCTCGATCCGCAACCACGTCTTCGCGTGGATGCTGATGGCCGCGCTGATCGGCTTCGGCGTCATCACCTACACCGGCTTCGGCAACGTCGTGAAGGGGCTCGGCATCAGCCAGAACCCCGACGTCGACTTCCCGGTGGTCAACATCTCGCTCGGCTACGAGGGCGCCTCGCCCGAGATCATGGAGACCGACGTCGTCGACTTCGTCGAGGACGCGGTCACCTCGATCGAGGGCATCAAGTCGATCTCCTCCACCTCGCGCCAGGGCTCGGCCAGCGTCACCGTCGAGTTCGAGCTCGACCGCAACATCGACGCCGCGCTGCAGGACGTGCAGACCAAGGTGGCCCAGGCCGGCCGCCGGCTGCCGCGCGAGCTCGACCCGCCGGTCGTCACCAAGAACAACCCCGAGGACCAGCCGATCATGTGGCTGAGCCTCTCCGGCACCCGCTCCGCCAGCTTCCTCGCCGACTACGTGCGCAACGTGCTGCGCCCGCAACTGCAGACGATCCCGGGCGTCGGCGAGGTGTTCATGGGCGGCTACCGCGAGCGCAACCTGCGCGTGTGGTTCGACGCCGCCCGGCTCGAGGCCCAGGGCCTGACCGTGCTCGACGTGATCCAGGCGATCCAGCGCGAGCACCTCGAGGTGCCGGCCGGACGCATCGAGACCGCCGCCCGCGAGATGAACGTGCGCGCCGAAGGCGAAGCCATCGACGTCGAGGGCTTCCGCCGGCTGGTCGTGCTCTACCGCGACGGCGCGCCGATCCGGCTGGAGGACGTCGCGGTCGTCGAGGACGGCCTCGAGGACCGGCGTCGCGTCGCCCGCGCCATGGGCAACACCTCGATCGGCTTCGGCGTGCGCAAGCTGCGCGGCGCCAACGCGGTCGAGGTGGGGCGCAACGTCAAGGACCGGCTCGAGGAGATGAAGACGCAGCTCCCCGAGGGCGTCGACCTCAACGTCAACTTCGACGGCACCATCTTCATCGAGCACGCGATCCAGGAGATCCTCTTCACGCTCCTGATGGCGGCGCTGCTGACAGGCGCCGTGTGCTGGATCTTCCTCGGCTCGTGGTCGACGACGGTCAACGTGCTGCTGGCGATCCCGACCTCGATCCTCGGCACCTTCGTCGTCATGTACTTCATGGGCTTCACGCTCAACACCTTCACGGTGCTGGGCCTGACGCTCACGGTCGGCATCGTGGTCGACGACGCGATCATGGTGCTCGAGAACATCTACCGCCACCGCGAGCAGGGCGAGGGCAAGGTGAAGGCGGCCTCGCTCGGGGCCCGCGAGATCACCTTCGCCGCGGCCGCGGCCACCATGGCGATCGTCGCCATCTTCCTGCCGGTCGCCTTCATGAAGGGCATCATCGGCAAGTTCTTCTTCCAGTTCGGCGTCACCATCTCGGTCGCGGTGCTGATCTCGCTGCTCGAGGCGCTGACGCTGGCGCCGATGCGCTGCTCGCAGTTCCTCGAGGTCGGCGAGCGCACCACCCGCTTCGGCCAGGCGGTCGAGCACGGCTTTTCGCGGCTCGCGGACCTGTACGGCCGCGTTCTGCCCGGCGCCCTTCACCACCGGGGCGCGATCCTCGCCGGGTCCGCCGTGTTCTTCGTCGCTTCGCTCGGCCTGCTCGGCCTGCTGCGCCAGGAGTTCGTGCCGGCCCAGGACTCCGGCC
The DNA here is from genome assembly GCA_011526565.1 of Acidobacteriota bacterium. Lineage (GTDB taxonomy): Bacteria > Acidobacteriota > Vicinamibacteria > Fen-336 > Fen-336 > WYBL01. The sequence continues at coordinate 26,885 of WYBL01000115.1, forward strand.
GCTTCCAGATCCGCTTCCAGACCCCGGTGGGGACCGCGCTCGACACCACGGAGCGCTACTTCAAGGCGGTCGAGAACTACCTGGACCGCCGGCCGGAGGTGGTCCGCTACTTCGGCTTCCTCGGCGGCTTCGGCGGCGGCGAGGTCAACACCGGCATGCTGTGGCTGACGATGCTGGACAAGGGCGACCGGCCCGCCGACCCGAAGACCGGCCGCAGGCTCAGCCAGCAGGAGTTCATGGACCTGACCCGCCGCGAGCTGGCCCAGATCCCCGGCGGGCGCGCGGTGCTGGTCGACCCCTCGGCGCAGAGCTTCAGCGCCAGCCGCGGCGGCGGCTTCCCGATCGAGATCTCGGTCCGCGGCCGCGACTGGGACACGCTGGCGGTCAAGTCGCAGGAGCTGATGGACGCGATGCGCGACAGCGGGCTGATGACGGACCTCGACAGCGACTACCAGGTCGGCATGCCCGAGGTCTCCGTGATCCCCGATCGCAACAAGGCGGCCGACCTCGGCATCAGCATGGCGGCGATCGGCCAGACCGTGAACGCGGCGATCGGCGGCACCCGGGTCGGCAAGTTCAAGGACCAGGGCCGCCGCTTCGACATCCGGGTGCGGCTGCTGCAGGACCAGCGCCAGCGCCCGGAGGACATCGCGCGGCTGCTGGTGCGCACCGGCACCGGCCAGGTCGTGCGGCTGGGCGACATCGTGCGCATCGAGCAGGCGCCCACGCTGCAGGCGATCACCCGCAAGGACCGCGAGCGGGCGATCACGATCTACGCGAACGTCGCGACCGGCGTCTCCCAGGCGGCGGCGCTCGATCGCGCGCTCGAGCTGGCGCGAGGCGTGCTCCCCGACGGCTACCGCGCGGTGCCGGCCGGCACCTCGCAGGCGTTCAAGGAGAGCTTCGACTCGCTGATCTTCGCGTTCCTGATGGGCCTGATCGTCGCCTACATGGTGCTGGCGACCCAGTTCAACGCCTTCACCCACCCGTTCACCGTGCTGCTGGCGCTGCCGTTCTCGATCAGCGGCGCGCTGCTCGCGCTCTGGGTGTCGGGCCAGAGCATCAACGTCTACTCGATGCTGGGCCTGATCCTGCTGATGGGCATCGCCAAGAAGAACTCGATCCTGCTGGTCGACTTCACCAACCAGTTCCGGGCCCAGGGCCACGAGCGCCACGAGGCGCTGCTGAAGGCCTGCCCGGTGCGGCTGCGGCCGATCCTGATGACCTCGACGGCGACGATCGCCGGTGCCCTGCCGCCGGCGCTGGCGATCGGCCCCGGCGCCGAGCTGCAGCGGCCGATGGCGCTGGCGCTCGTCGGCGGCATCTTCGTCTCGACGGCGTTCACGCTGTTCGTGGTGCCGGCGGCCTACAGCGTGCTCGACGACGTGACGGCCTGGAACAGCGACCGCCAGCGCCGCCGCCAGGGCCTGTTCGAGGCCCTCGCCGCCCTGCGCCACCGGGAGGCCTGACGGGGTTCGGGGGTAATCTCAGCTCACCATGAGCACCGCGCCGTTCGGGTTCCTGCGGGTGGGGGCGGCGTCGCCGCGGGTCAGCGTCGCCGACCCCTGTGCCAACGCCGGGCACTCGCTGGAGGCGATCGGCCGCGCGCGCGCCGCGGGCGTGCAGGCGCTGGTGCTGCCGGAGCTGGGCCTCGTCGGCTACACGAGCGCCGACCTGCTGTTCTCGCTCTCCACGCTCGTCGCCGGCGCCGAGCGGGCGCTCGGCCGCGTGCTCGATGCGACCCGCGACACGCCGATGCTGATCGTGCTCGGCCTGCCCGTCGCGGCCGACGGCCGGCTGTTCAACGCGGCGGCCGTGATCCAGGCGGGCGAGCTGCTGGGCGTCGTGCCCAAGACCTTCCTGCCCGGCTACAAGGAGTACTACGAGGAGCGCTGGTTCTCGACGGCGCGCGACGCGGCCCGCGGCAGCGTGAGGCTGTGCGGGCGCGACGTGCCGTTCGGCACCGACCTGCTCTTCGTGCTGGAGTCCGAGCCCGCCGTCGCGTTCGGCGTCGAGATCTGCGAGGACCTGTGGTCGCCGGTGCCGCCGTCGTGCTTCCACGCCGCGGCCGGGGCGACGGTGATCCTGACGCCCTCGGCCAGCAACGAGATCGTCGGCAAGGCCGACTACCGGCGCGAGCTGGTGCTGCAGCAGTCCGGCCGCCTGTTGTGCGGCTACGTCTACGCCAACGCGGGCGTGCACGAGTCGACCACCGACGTCGTCTTCGGCGGCCAGCTCCTGATCGCGGAGAACGCCACGCTGCTGGCGGAGGGGCGCCGCTTCGCCCGCGAGGGCGACCTCGCGGTCTGCGAGGTCGACGTCGAGCGGCTGACCGTCGAGCGGGTGCGCCAGACCTCGTTCGCGGACGCGGTGCACCGGCTCGCCGCGCCCTACCGCCGGGTTGCGCTGCGCGAGATCCCGGCCGAGCAGCCGCGCACGCTCTTGCGGCGGATCGACCCCCACCCGTTCGTGCCGCAGGACCCGCGCACGCTGGACGAGCGCTGCCTCGAGGTGTTCGCGATCCAGACGGCGGCGCTCGCCAAGCGGCTCGAGCACGCCCGCGGCCGCCGGGTCGTGCTCGGCCTCTCGGGTGGCCTCGACTCGACGCTGGCACTGCTCGTCTGCGCCCGCACCTTCGACCTGCTGGGGCTGCCGCGCGACGGCATCCACGCCCTCACCCTGCCCGGCCCCGGGACCTCGCCGCGCACGCTGGCCTCGGCCCGGGCACTGGCCGCCGCCTACGGCGCGACGCTGCGCGAGATCGACATCAGCGACGCCTGCCTGCGCCACGGCCGCGACATCGGCCTGCCGGAAGACGACCGCAGCAGCAACACCTACCAGAACGTCCAGGCCCGCGAGCGCACCCAGGTGCTGATGGACAGCGCCAACCTGGTCGGCGGCCTGGTGGTCGGCACCGGCGACCTGTCGGAGCTGGCGCTCGGCTGGTGCACCTTCGCCGGCGACCACGTCAGCATGTACAACGTGAACGCCGGCGTGCCGAAGACGCTGGTGCGGCGGCTGGTGAGCTGGCTCGCCGACCGCGCCTCGGCGGCCGAAGCCGCTGCCTTGCGCGAGGTGCTCGACACACCGGTGTCCCCGGAGCTGGTGCCGCCCGGCGCAGGCGGGGCGATCGCCCAGCTCACCGAAGAACTGCTGGGGCCCTACGAGCTGCACGACTTCTTCCTGCACGCCCTGCTGCGCCACGGGGCGGGGCCGGCCAAGATCCGCTTCCTGGCCCGCCACGCCTTCGCCGGCGTCTACGCGGACGAGCAGGTGGCGGCCGCGCTGAGGGTGTTCGTGAACCGCTTCTTCGAGGCGCAGTGGAAGCGCTCGGTGGCCCCGGACGGGCCCAAGGTGGGCTCGGTCTCGCTGTCCCCGCGCGGCGACTGGCGGATGCCCTCGGACGCCAGCCGCGCAGCCTGGCTCGCCGAACTCGAAGAACCGGCGCAGGAGGCCCCGCCGCGATAAACTCCGCCTTCCATGCCGATCGTCGTGCTGTGCCTGCCGGGCGAGGTCGAGGCGAGCCTGGCGGACACGTCGCTCCACCGCGACGACGTCCGCCGCCACCCGGCCCGCAGCCTGGACGAGGCGAAGAACCTGGTCGCGGAAACCCGGCCGCACCTGCTGCTGCTGTGGCACGAGCAGGCGGGCGCCGCGGCCTTCGTGCAGGCGCTGCGCCGCGACCCCGGCACCCGCCGGATGTCGATCGCCGTCGTGGCGGGCGAAGACTTCGATCCCGCCGAGGTCGAGCTGCTCGAGGCGGGGGCCAACGCCACCCTGCGCCTGCCGGTGAGCGCGGAGTGGGACGACCGGCTCTCGCGGCTGATGACGGTCCCGGCGCGCAAGGACGTGCGTTTCCCGGCCCACTTCGAGATCCTGGCGCGGGCTGGCATCGGCGTCGAGCAGGTGCCGGTGATGATGGTCAACCTGTCCGTCAACGGAATGCGGATCGAGTCGAGCTACGCGCTCTCGATCGGCGACGACATCGACTTCCGCTTCCTGCTGCCGGGCTCGGACCACGCGGTGGCCGGCTCGGGGCGCGTCGTGCGCGAGGCGGGGCGCAACCAGTACGGCGTGGAGTTCTACGGCCTCGAGGGCGACGGGGCCGAACTGGTCCACGCCTACATCGAACGGCTGGGCGGAACCTCGTAGTTCCCCCCGCCCGAGAAGGAGACGATAAGCCAAGTGCAGATCCGGACGTTGCCGGTCGCGGACATCGAGCTGCCCCAGGAGCTCTCGCGCCTGCGCGAGCTCGCCTACGACTTGTGGTGGTGCTGGTCGCCGCACGCCACCCGCCTGTTCGCCTGGATCGACCCCGACCACTGGAAGCGCTACCACAACCCGGTCGAGCTGCTGATCAACGTCGAGCCCCACCAGTGGGCGCGGCTGCTCTCCGACCCCGAGTTCCTGCGCGCGTACCAGCAGACGATGGCCTCGTGGGACGCCTACCACGACCAGCCGCGTCCCGCCGCCGACGCGCTGCCGGGACCCGTCGCCTACTTCTCGATGGAGTTCGGCCTGCACGAGTCGCTCGGCGTCTACTCGGGCGGCCTCGGCATCCTCGCCGGCGACCACTGCAAGGCGGCCAGCGACCTCGGCGTCCCGCTCGTCGGCGTCGGCCTGCTCTACCAGTCGGGCTACTTCCGGCAGACGGTCGACGCCGACGGCTTCCAGCAGCACTTCTATCCCGACTACGACTTCGCCCGCCTGCCGCTGGCCCCCGTCGCCGGGCCGACCGGCGGCATCCTGACGGTGCCGATCGACCTGCCGGGTCGCGTCGTGCAGGCGGCCGTGTGGAAGGTGCAGGTCGGCCGCGTGCCGGTGCTGATGCTCGACACCGACATTCCGCTCAACGACCCCGCGGATCGTCCGATCACCGGCGTGCTCTACGTGCGCGGCCGCGAGATGCGGCTGATCCAGGAGTACGTGCTGGGCGTCGGCGGCGTGCGCGCGCTGCGCGAGCTGGGGATCCGGCCTGCCGTGTGGCACATGAACGAGGGCCACGTCGCGCTGCTCGGCCTCGAGCGGGCCCGCAACCGCGTGCGCAGCGGCGAGGGCCTGGCCGAGGCGCTGTCGGCGGTGGCCCGCAACTGCGTGTTCACCACCCACACGCCGGTGCCCGCCGGCAACGAGCAGTTCGACCTCGCGCTCGCCCGCAAGTACCTCGAGCCGTGGGCCAAGGACGTCGGCTGCAACGTCGAGGAGCCGCTCGCGCTCGGCACCGAGGCGGGCAGCTTCAACCTGACGGTGCTGGCGATCCGGCTGTCGTCGTCGGTCAACGGCGTCAGCCGCCTGCACGGCGACGTCAGCTCGGACATGTGGCGCCACCTGTGGCCCGGCGCGCCGGAGAAGCCTGTCGGCCACGTCACCAACGGCGTGCACACCGAGACCTGGATCGGTCCCGAGATGCGCGCCCTCTACACCCACCACGTCGGCCTCGACTGGGAGCAGCACCTGCTGGAGCCGGAGTGGTGGAAGCGCATCCACGACGTCGCCGACGCCGACCTCTGGGCGGCGCACCGCCAGCAGAAGGAGCGCCTGGTGCGCTTCGTGCGCGAGCGGGTCCGCGAGCAGGCCGCACGCCACGGCCACGCCCCCGACGAGCTGCGCCGGGTGGAGGCGCTGCTCGACCCCGCGGCGCTGACCATCGGCTTCGCCCGCCGCTTCGCGACCTACAAGCGCGCGGCGCTGATCCTGACCGACCTCGACCGCCTGCGCCGCCTGCTGGGCGACCCGTCGCGGCCGGTGCAGATGATCTTCGCGGGCAAGGCCCACCCGGCTGACCGCGCGGGCCAGGACGGCATCCGCAAGCTGTTCCGCATGACCCAGGAAGAGTTCTCGGGGCGCCTCGTCTACCTCGAGGACTACGACATGGAGATGGGCCGCATGCTGGTCCAGGGCTGCGACGTGTGGCTCAACAACCCGCGCCGCCCGCAGGAGGCGTCGGGCACCTCGGGCCAGAAGGTGCCGGTCAACGGCGGCATCAACGCGAGCGTGCTCGACGGCTGGTGGGTCGAGGGCTATCGCGGCGACAACGGCTGGGCGATCGGCGACGGCAGCGAGCAGGCGACCCAGGAGGAGCAGGACGCGGCCGACGCCCTGGCGTTGTACGAGACGCTGGAGCACGGGGTGATCCCGCGCTTCTACGACCGCGACGAGAGCGGCCTGCCGCGGCACTGGATCGCGACGATGAAGGCGGCGATCGAGTCGACGGTCAGCCCGTTCAGCGCCCACCGCATGGTGAGCCAGTACGTGGGCGAGATCTACCAGCCGGCGGCGGCGCGGCGCTAGGGAGCGCCGCGCGCCGCCCGGCGCTCAGGCCGAGTCGAAGCGGCGACGGGCCTCGGTGAAGGGCTGGTACATGCGCTGCCGCTCCTGCATGATCGTGCGCAGGACGCCGTCGCAGCTCGCGGCCTCCCGGGCGTTCACCACCACGTCGACGTAGCAGGTGAAGGCCTGGGTGCCGTCGCCCGTCTTGTACTCGTCGCCGACCAGGATCACGAACAGGTTGCGGCGAGCCTCGGGCTGCAGCCGGCCCAGCCGCTGGTAGACCGACTCCCGGCCCTGAGCCAGCGCCTGGCGCGAGGTCACCAGCAGGTTGTAGGCGCCCTGCTCCAGCAGCCGCGAGCCCTCGTCGTAGTCGTCGAGCGCCTCCACGGCGAAGCCGAGCCGGCTCAGCGAAAGCGTGATCGCGCCGGCCTGGCCGCGGTCCGGCAGCGCCACCATGGCGCGCCCGGCGCTGCCGCTGGCGGCCGCCGCCCCGCCGCCCATCTCGCGGCGGAGCTGCGCCATCATCTGCGCCTTCATCTCGTCGAGGCCGGCCTCCGGGGCCGTGGCCGGCGCCGGGGCGGGCGCCGGTGGCGGCGGCGGCTCGGGGGCGGGTGGCGGCGCGACGGCCGCGGCGGCCTTGCCCGGGAACTTGACGACCGTCTGGCACTTCGGGCACTTCACGCTGAAGGCGCGGTCGGGCACCTTGGCGTCGTCGATGCGGATCGTGTGCTGGCAGTTGGGGCAGGGGGCTTGCACGGGCCTACCTCTCGATCATGTCGTCGCTCGCGGCCGGCTCCTCGTCGGGCACGCCGGCTTCGGAGTCGAGGCGGAGCTGGAGGTTGGTGCGGTTGGTCGCGTAGCTGAGTGCCAGCTCCTTGTCGACGATGCCCGCCTGGATCAGCTTCAGCAGCTCGCCGTCGAAGGTCTGCATGCCGTCGAGCTGGCCGGCGTCCATCGCGTCGAGCAGGCTCTTGCCCTCGCGCTCGCCCTCCTGCACGTACTCGCGGGTGCGGGCCGTGGAGCGCAGGATCTCGCACAGCGCCAGGCGCCCGCCGCCGATCTTCGGCACCAGCCGCTGCGACACCACCCACTTGAACGACTGCGAGAAGCGGGTGCGGATCTGGCGCTCCTCGTTCTTGGGGAACACGCCGACGATGCGGTCGATCGTCTTGGAGGCGTCGATCGTGTGCAGCGTGGAGAGCACGAGGTGGCCGGTCTCCGAGGCCTCCAGCGCGATCGAGATCGTCTCCACGTCGCGCATCTCGCCGACCAGGATCACCTTGGGGGCCTGGCGAAGGGCGGCGCGCAGCGCCAGCGCGAAGGTCTCGGTGTCGGTGCCGACCTCGCGCTGGTTGATGGTCGCCTTCTCGTGCGGGTGCAGGTACTCGACCGGGTCCTCGATGGTGATGATGTGGATGGCCTTTTCCTGGTTGAACTTCTTGATGACGGCGGCCAGCGTCGTCGACTTGCCCGAGCCGGTCGGCCCGGTCACCAACACGATCCCGTTGCGCTCCTTGGTGATCTCGGCGAGCTGTGGCGGGATGCCGAGCTGCTCGATGGTCGGGATGTTGTTGGGGATCACGCGCAGCACCGCGGAGTACGACCCGCGCTGCTGGAAGATGTTGACGCGGAAGCGGGTGCGCCGCGTCAGCGAGTACGAGCAGTCGGTCGAGCCCGTCTTCACCAGCTTGTCGGCGGTGTCGCGGCGGCCGTTGATCAGCCGCATCGCGATCAGCTCGGTCTGGTAGGGGGTCAGCCGCTCGATGCCCGCGTAGGGCACCGCCCGCAACTGGCCGTCGAGCTCGACCTGGGGCGGGCGGCCGACCGACAGGTTCAGGTCGGAGATGCCCGGGGAGAAGTCGAGCATCGTCTCGAGCAACGGATCGAGATCGAAGAAGGGCATGGGGGGAGCCTCCGGAGGCGGATGATACCCCCGAGCGGTGACCCGTGCCGGCGCGGCCGGGTCACCCGTCCGGGGTGCGGGTCAGCGGCGTGCGCGCTTCGCGGGGGAGCGCCGGGCGGGCGCCTTGCGCCCGGCCGCGGCGCGGCCCTTCTTCTTCGGCGGCGCCGAGCCGCCGGTCGCCTGCAACAGCAGCGGCAGCGAGTCGTCGATCCCGCCCGGCTCGCGGCGGGCGAGCGCCACGGCCTGGCGCACCTGCTCGGTCCAGCGCTCGCGGGCCAGCCGCGACAGTGCCGCGGCCTCGGCGGCCGTCGGGGGCCTGCGGCGGCGCAGGAAGTGGCCGAGCAGGGCCTGGGTCTCGACGGCGTTGATGCCGGCCACCACCGCGATGGCGGCCTGCGACTCGAGGTCCTGGCGCAGCGCGCGCACCTCGGCGAGCAGGGCTTCCGGGTCGGACATGGTTCTCTAGCGCGCCTCCCCGCGCTGCGGCAGCGTGCGCTCGAACAGCTTCGAGTCCACGAACACCGCGAGCAGCGCGCGGTCCAGCTTCCCGTGCGCCGCCTCGTCGTGCAGGATGTCGAGCGCCTTCGGCACCGGCACCGCCTTCTTGTAGGGGCGGTCCCAGGCGACCAGCGCGTCGTAGATGTCGGAGATCGTCATCATCCGCGACTGCAGCGGGATGTCCTCCGCCTTCAGCCGCCGCGGGTAGCCGGTACCGTCCAGCTTCTCGTGGTGCGCGAAGGCGATCTCCGGCACGCGCGCGAACTCGCCCGTCCACGGAATGGTGGCCAGGAAGTTGAAGGTGTGGGTGACGTGCGACTCGATCTCGCGCCGCTCCTTCTCCGACAGGCTGCCGCGGCGGATGGAGAGCGCTTCCACCTCGTTGCCGGAGAGATAGGGCTGGGGCTGGCCGTCGAGGTCGAGGTAGGTGCGTTCGGCGAAGCTCAGCAGCGCGCGGAACGAGTCGTCCTCCAGCACCGTCGGTTCGTTGGCGCGCAGGATCACGTCGATCACCCGGGTCAGCTCGTCCTGGTGGCGCTGGTGCTCGTCGTCGAGGTGCTCGAGCAGCTCGCGCGAGGCGGTGCCGGCGAGGGCGCGCTCCAGCTTGTCGCGCAGGTGCTCGGCCTCCAGCGTGCGCTTGATGTAGGCGAAGCGCTGGCGGACCAGCAGCGACTCGCCGACGTAGAGCTTCTTGCCCTTGATCAGCACCTTCTCGCGGACGCCGACCTTGCCGAAGTCGTGGAGCAGGCTCGCGTAGTGGATCTCCTGGAGCTGGTCGCGGGTGAAGCGCACGTCGCGCCAGGCCGCCTCGTCGCTCTGGTCGACCAGCTCGGCGAGGCCGGTGGTCAGCGTCGCCACCCGCTGCGAGTGGCCCGAGGTGGTCGGGTCGCGCTGCTCGATCGCGGTCACCGAAGCGCGCACGAAGGAGTCGAAGAGCTGGCGGATGCTGGCGATCAGCCGGGTGTTCTCGAGCGCCACCGCGGCCTGGCTGGCCAGCGAGGTGACCAGCTCGATGTCGGTCGAGGTGAACGGGATCACCATCTCCTCGACCAGCGAGGCGGGCCACAGCACGAGCCCGGCGTCGCGCTTCTTGTTGATGAGCTGGACGCAGCCGATCACCCGGTTGCGGTGGTCGCGCATCGGCACCACCAGCATCGACTTGGTGCGGTAGCCCGATTTCTCGTCGAACGCGCGGCTGACCTGGAACGGCGAGCCCGCCGGCAGGTTGTAGGCGTCGGAGACGTTGACACCCTGGCCGGAGAGCGCCGCGTAGCCCGCGATCGAGCGCTCGTCGAGCGGCATCGTGAACTCCTCGAACGGCACCACCACCGAGTCGTTCTGGGCCAGCTTGAAGCGCAGCCGGTCGTCGGCTGCGGTCTTCTCGTCGCCGCGCTCGACGAGGTAGAGCGAGCCGGCGTCGGCGGCGGTGATCTCGCGCGACTTCCGCAGGATCAGCTCCAGCAGCTTCTGGATGTCGCGCTCGGCCGACAGCGCGACGCCGATCTCGTTCAGCTCGTGCAGCTCCTGGCTCTTGCGGGCCAGCGCCTGGTCGAGCTGCTGCACGGCGCGCCGCTCGTGGATCTGGTCGAGCGTGCGGTCGAGCCGGTGGCGCAGGCGCGCGGCGCCGACCGGGCGCGGGAGCACGTCGTCGACGAAGTTGAGCCGCGCCAGCAGCGCGTCGGCGTCTTCGGTCTTCTCGGCCACCGCCAGGAACAGGGCCCGGGCCCGGCCGCCCGTCACCAGCCAGCTCTGCACGGCGTCGCGCTCGGCGTCGATCAGGGCGGCGTCGGCGAGCACCAGGGTGCTGCCCAGCGGGTCGATTCCGGCCAGCACGTCGGCGAAGCGCGACGCCTCGCGCAGCGCCAGCGAGGCGGCCACGTCGGGGGCGACGAGGTCGCGGGCGCGACCCCAGATCAGCACGTTCACCATCGGTCGGAGCCCTCGTCCGAGAGCCTAGCAGACCGGCCGCGAACTCCGTAGCCCGCGGACGCTTCAGCGCGCCGCGAGACGCAGTGCCGCGGGCAGCCCGGCCACCGACGGCAGCCGCAGGTCGGGCGGGGCCTGGGCGAAGCCGGCGCTGCCGAAGCCGCAGTCGACGCCGACGACGAACGCGCCGGCCGCGCGCCCGGTGGCCACGTCGATCGCCGAGTCGCCGCACAGCACCGTCTCCGCGGGCGCGGCCCCGCACTCCGCCATCAGGGCGCGCAGGCCGCCGGGGTCGGGCTTGCGCGGGGCGTCGCCGCCGCCCACGATGCGCGCGAAGCGGTCGGCCGCCCCGAGGCCGGCGAGCAGGTCGCGCGAGAGGTCGCCCGGCTTGTTGGTCAGCACCGCCAGCGGGAGCGGCCGCAGCGCGTCGAGCGCGTCGAGCACGCCGGGGTAGAAGCGGGTCGAGTCGAGCAGGCACCCGCGGTAGGCCTCGAGGAAGACGGGCAGCGCGGGATCGACGTCGGCCGCGACCCCGGCGGCCTCCAGCGAGCGGCCGACCAGCGCCCGGGCGCCGTCGCCGACGAACGAGCGCACCTGCGGGTGGGACAGCGGCGCCGCGCCGGGGGCGAGCGCCGCCAGCATCCGGTTGATCGCCGTGCACAGGTCCTGCGACGAGTCGACGAGCGTCCCGTCGAGGTCGAACACGACGAGCCGCAGGCGCGCGGGCAGCGGGGCGGGCACGCAGCGGCTACTGGACGTAACCGAGCGCCTTGAGGCGCTCCAGCGTCTCGTCGTCGAAGCTCATGAAGCTCTTGCCCGGCGCCATCACCAGCCAGACGTGGATGCCGACCCGGTTCGCCGGCGGCGGCCCGAAGATGTGCTCGACGCCGCGGTCGTGCTCGGACTCGATCTCCGGCAGCCGCACCGGCACCGCATCGGGGTGGATCGCCTCCTGGGCGATCCACACGTCCTGCGGCCGCAGCGGCCGGCCGTTGCGGGTTCCTTCGAGGCGCACCGGAGCGCCCTGGGGCCGCACGCTGAAGACCACCTCGCGCGGCTGGCCGGGCCGCGGCCGCACCTTCAGCACCAGCTTGCGCCCGTTGCCCTCCAGGCCGTGGCTCTCGGCGGTGCCGAAGTGAAGGGCCTCGACGCCCTCGATCCAGCCGCCGGTCGCGAGTCGCAGCTCGTAGCTGTCGTTCCCCACGAAGCGCAGCGTGTGCCGGAACGGGTTCGGCACCATCGCCGCTTCGACGCCTGCCTTCAGGGTGCGCACCCGCTCCTTCGCCTGCTCCAGCCGGCTCTCCATCTCGCGCGGGTCCTGGACCAGGTCGAAGTAGAGCTCGTCCTCCATCGGGCTGAAGCGGCGCACGTACTTGTCCTTGCCCGTGCGCATGCCGTGGGCGACGAAGCCGCGGTGGCTGATCTCGGCCACCGCCGGCGGCTCGGGCGCGCCTCCGGCCATCACCTTCTGCAGCGGATGGCCGTGGATCACCGGCGGCTCGGGCACCGGCAGTCCCAGCTCCTTCAGGATCGTCGGCAGCAGGTCGACGCCCTGCACCTGCTGCTTGACGCGCGTGCCCGCGTCGCGCTGCTTCGGGAACTTGACGATCAGCGGCACCCGGATCAGCTCGTCGAACACGGTGCGGCCGTGCAGGAAGCCGCCGTGGTCCAGGAACTCCTCGCCGTGGTCGGAGGTGAACACGATCAGCGCCTTGTCGTACAGCCCGCGCTCCTTCAGCTCGCGGACGAAGCGGCCGAACTCCCGGTCGCCGTAGGCGACCGAGCCGTCGTACTGGGCCTTCAGGCGCTCCAGGTCCTCCGGCTCGCGGTAGTCGGTGCGGGGGTCGATCGCCGGGTAGTCCTCGCGCGGGTGGGGCGGGAACATGCGGTCGAACGGCGGCGGCGGCTCGTAGGGGACGTGGGGGTCCATGGTGTGGACGTAGACGAAGTTGGGCAGCCCCGGCCGCGAGTCCAGCCACTGCAGGGCGGTGTCCACGACCTTCTCGGCGAACACCAGCTTCGAGGGCCGCCCTCCTTCGCCGTGCAGCCCGGCCCAGAAGTCGAAGCCCTGCTCGAAGTGGGTGCCAGCCGAGTAGATCACCGAGTTGGCCACCGCCCCGCCCGTCGCGAAGCCTTTCGTCTTGAGCATCTCGGCCAGCGTGACGAGGCCGGGGTCGAGGCTGTCGCGGAGCTGCACCGTGCGATGACGGCCCGGGAGCTGCGACGTGAAGATCGAGGCGATCGAGGGCTTGGTCCACGAGGCGTGGACGATCGGCTGCTCGAACACCACCGCGTCCTTCGCGAACTTCTGCAGCTCGGGCGTGGTGTCGCGCTTGTAGCCGTAGGGCGTCGTGTGGTCGGCGCGCAGGGTGTCGACCAGGTAGACGATGACCAGCGGCGCCTCCTCGCGCCGCTCGTCGACGACCAGCGCGGGCGCGCCCCAGAAGGCACGGCGCAGCGCCTCGCCCTTCTCGAAGCCGCGGGTCTCGAAGGTCAGCTCGACGGCCTTGCCGGCGAACTCGGCGAGCGGTGCCTGGGCCTCCACCCACAGCCGGTGCTCGGGCCGGGTCAGCGGCTCCAGGAGCTGCTGGAAGACCACCTTCTCCTTCTTGCCGCTGCGGGCGCGGATCACGAACTCGACGCCGGCCTCGCGCTGGTGCTCGGGGGCGATGCCGATCGCGAACGCGAGCCGGGCCCGCTCCGGCACGTCCATCACGAAGCGCAGCCGCGACGGCGGCGAAGCGGGCAGCGTCTGGCGCACGACGTCGTTGAGGCGCAGCGGCCAGCCGGTCTGGCCCTTCACCCACTCGAGGTTGCGGCCGACGACGTCGGCGTCGACGAGCGCCTTCGAGGCGCCGGCGACGAGGTCGGCGGGCTGGCCCGGCTTGGCGCAGCCGGAAAGCAGGGCGGCACAGGACAGCGCGGCGAGAGTCGCCGCGGCACGGCGGATCGGGAACAACGAGGAGGCCTCCAGCAAGAACACGACCTTCTTAACACGCGCGGCCGGAACGGCCCAAAAGAGGGTGGGCGCGAGGCGACGTGATATTTTCGCCCGCGATGTCCCCGTCGCTGAAACGCCGGCTGCTCGGAGTCACGCTGCTGGCGCTGGCGGTGCGCGCCGCCTTCCTGCTGCTCGAGCCCCACACCCGGCCGATCGCCGACGAGCGGACCTGGGTCAACTGGGCGACGACCAACCTGCTCTCCGACAAGGTGCGCCTCAACCCGCTGCGCACCAACATGATCTTTTACCCGCCGCTCTACCCCTACTTCATCGCGATTCCCTACATGGTGTGGAACACGATCGAGGCGGTGAAGTGGTTCCAGGTCGTGGTCTCCGCGCTGACCGTGCCGGCGATCGGGGCGGTCGCCTGGCGCGCCTTCGGCGATCGCGCGGCGCTCGCGGCGGCGCTCGTCGCGGCGCTCTATCCCGAGCTCGTCTGGTTCTCGGTCCACTTCTGGTCCGAGCCGCTGTTCATGTTCTTCCTGTGGTGGGCGCTGGAGCGCCTGCTCGCGGCGGACGCCGATCTGCGCCTGAAGCCCGCGATCGCGGCCGGCCTGCTGTGGGGGCTCGCGATCCTGACCCGCGAGACGGTCCTCTACTTCACGCCGCTGGCGGCGCTGTGGCTCTGGTGGCGCCGGCCCGGCGGTCTCGCCCGCGGCGCCGCCTTCGCGCTGTGCACGGTGCTGGTCGTGGCCCCGTGGACGTGGCGCAACTGGCACCAGTTCCAGGCCTTCGTCCCGGTGTCCACGGCCGGCGGGCTCAACCTCTACCAGGGCAACGCGCCGCTGACGCGCCAGGAAGTCTACGATCGCTACGACGCGATCGGCGGCCGCGTCGAGCAGTACAAGTGGGCGCGCGAGCAGGGCGTCCGCGCGATCCTCGACCGCCAGCCGTGGTGGTTGTTCGAAAAGCTGCGCGACGAGATGCCGAAGTTCTGGGAGGCCGACTCGCTGGCGCTGATCCACATCAAGCGCGGCGCCTACGGCCCCGTCGAGCCGTGGAAGGCGCAACTCGCCTGGGCGGTCGTGATCCTCCCGTTCCTCGCAGTGATGGCGTTCTTCGTGCGCGGTCTCGCCGCGCTGCCGCTGCGGCGGCTCCCCGTGTTCCTCGTCTTCTTCCTCTGCTTCTACAACGGGCTGCACGTGGCGACCCACGGCTTCGCGCGCTACCGGCTGCCGGTGCTGCCGGTGGTGCTGATCGTCGCGGCGTGGGCGTTCGCGACGTGGCGGGCGGGGGAGGAAGAACCGCTCGGGCCCGCGCGCCGCCGGCTGCGGCTGGCGCTGGCCCTGGTCGCCGCGATCACGCTGTGGCCGAGCCTGAAGATGAACGCCGAGCATCCCGCCTTCGGCCTCACCGACACGTGGGGCGCGCCGCAGGAGACGGAGTCGCAGACGCCGTGAGCGGCGGCCGCGCGCTCGCCGCGGCGGTCGCGCTCGGCGCGCTCGTGCGCGCGCCGTTCTGGGTCGAGGCGCTGCGCACCCCCGCCGACGGAGACCTGGCGGTGATCGGCGCGATGTCGCGCGAGCCGTTCGCCTCGCTCACGATGTGGGGCCAGCCCTACGGCGCGCCGCTCGACGCCTGGCTGGTGCGGCTGTGCACGGCCCTCTTCGGCGAGTCGCTGCTCGCGCTGCGGCTGCCCGGCTTCCTGCTGGGCCTGCTGCTGATCCCGCTGGCCTGGGGGTTGGCGCGGCGCATCGCGCCCGCGGCCGCCCTGCCGGCGGCCCTGCTCGCCGCGCTGGCGCCGCCGTACCTGCTGCTGATGGGGTCCAGTCCGCCGCCCTTCTACGCGCTGGCTCTCGCGCTGGGCGGCACCACGCTCCTGCTCGCCCTCGACGCCGGGGAGCGTCTCGAGGCCGGCGCCGTGGCCGGGACGTGGCTGTTCGCGTTCGGCCTGTGCGCGGGGCTCGGGCTGTGGAACCACCTGATGTCCGGGTCGGTGGTCGCGGGGGCGGCGTGGCGGCTGCGGCGGCACGCGCGGGCGCTGCTGCCCGCCCTGCTCGGCCTCGCGCTCGGCGCGTCTCCCCTGGTGTGGCGATTCGCCTCCGACCCCGCCGCGGGGCGGCCGCTGGCCCTCGCCAGCCGCGACCAGGGCCCGCTGACGAACGCGGCGGAGACGCTGCCGCGGATGCACCAGCCGCTGCTCGGCCTGTTCGGAGCCCACGCGCCGCTGGTCGCGGACGAGCCCGAGCCCGTCACGAGGCCGCCTGCGCCTGTCGCGGCGCTGCTCGCCCTCGGCTGGCTCGCGGCGCTGGCCGCCGGCCTGCGCGCGACGGGGGGCGGCGAAGCGGCCCGCGCGCTCGCTGTCGCGGCCGCGCTCGCCCTGCTCGCGTTCCCCTTCCCGCAGCGCTCGGGGCCCCACACGATCCGCTTCCTGCTGCCGTTGTTCCTGCCCGTCCTCGCGCTCGCGGCAGCCGGGCTCGCGCGCGCTGTTCCGCGCCGGGCCACCGCGCTCGCCGCAGCTCTCGGCCTGCTGCAGCTGCCCGGTGCCGTGGCGCTCGCGCAGGCCTGGCGCGGCGCGGATCGGGCGGCGCCGCCGTTCCTGCTGGCCGACCTCGGCCCGGCCCTGAGCTTCCTCGACACCCGCGGGGTCCACCAGACCTATGCATCGTACGGCCCCGCCTGGCGGCTGACCTGGGAGAGCCGCGGGCGCGTCACCGCTTCGCAGCCGTGGAACGAGCGCTTCCGCCACTACCCGCTGCCGCTACTGGACGAAGTGACGTGGAGCAAGGACGTGGCCTGGGTGCTGACGCCGACGATTCCGACCGACCTGCCGTCCCCGCGCGAGTTCGAGGACGCGCTCGGGCAGATCGGCGGCGGTTGTCGGCGCCAGGACCTGGGCGCGGCCGTCGTCTACTTCGCGTGCACGCCGCCGTTCGGCCCGCGCGTCGAGCCGTGGCCGCGGGGGCCGCTCGGCGACGGCGAACTCGCCGCGGCCGTCGCCCGCGAGGGAGACGAGCCGCTGACCCTGGAGCTGCCCTCGACGCGCGCCCTCGACGCGCTGACGCTGCTCGGCCCGCCGAGCGGTCCCGCGCTGCCGCGCGGCTACGACCTGCGGGTCAGCGCGGACGGCACGACCTGGGAGCGCGTCGTGCGCCGCCGCCGCGGCGAAGAGCGCCGCGACCTCGCCTGGAGCAACGGCTTCCCCCGCTACGCGACCGACGACGTGGAGCGCGCGGTCGCCCTCGGCGGCCGCGAGGTCCGCTACCTCCGCCTGGAACCGCAGCAGGGCACCGGGGCCTGGGCGCTGGCCGAGGTGCTGCTCCACCCCGCGACTCCGGAATCGCAGCGCGACCCGTGGACGGAGTGGCTGCCGACGTCGCGCGACGCGGCAGCCCGGACATCGGCGCTGGCCGCCAACCCCCGCCCCGACCGCGCCGACTACTGGTCCCGCCTGCTCCTGTCCCGCCGCTGATCGGGGCTCAGCGCGGCGGCGGCTTCTCCGTCGCGGCCTTCGGGAACCTGTGGACCTTGCGTTCGATGGCCGCGTAGGCCGCGCGGACCTTCTCGCGGTAGCGCCGGGTCGAGTACTCGCGCTCGATCAGGGCGACCCCGCGCTCGGCGCGGGCCGCGGCTTCCGCCGGGTCGTCGAGCGCTGAGCGCAGCGCCGCCGCGAACGCCTCCGCCGTCGGCTCCGCCAGGAAGGCCAGGCTGTCGTCGACGAGCTGGGTGTGGGTCGCGATGCGGGTGGCCACGATCGGCTTGCCCGAGGCGAGGTAGGTGTAGAGCTTGAACGGCGTGTTCTCGCCCTTGATGCGAGGCGAGGCCAGCACGTCGGCGAGGGCGAGGAACACGCGCAGCTCCGACGGCGGGCGCTTCCCCGAGAAGAAGGCGCGCGCTCCCGAAGCAGCCGCGCGGTCGCGCAGGGTCGCGATCTGCGCGTCCTCGCCGCCCATGAAGAGGAACTGTGCCGAGGGCACGCGAGTTGCCGCGTCGAGCAGCAGCTCCACGCCCTGGTAGGGCTCGAAGTTGCCGCTGTAGAGCACGACCGGGTCGGGGCCGAGCCCGAGCGACGCGCGCAGCGCCTCGGCCTCGGCGCGCGGGGCCAGCTCGGCGCGGGTGACGAGCGGCGGGTCCTCGACCTGATGCACGGCCGCGTCGGGCGCGGTGCGGCGCACGCCATCGGTCAGGCTCTGGCACACGGTGACGACCGAGGCGGCGCTGCGCAGGGCGTGGCGGTCGAGCGCCTCGGCCAGCCACAGGATCGGGCCGCCGCGCGCGAAACCCGAGTAGCGGAGCTGGTCGGGGATCGCCGAGTCGACGTCGGCGACCAGCGGCACGCCGAACAGCCGCGCGAACGGCGCGATCAGGTGCGCGGACTCCTCGACCGCGTGCACGACGTCGTAGCGGTCGAAGGCGAGGCGCAGGATCGCCTCCAGCGTGAACGGCACGTCGAGCAGCAGCTTGGCGAAGGACGGCCCGGCCTTGACGTGCCCCACCGGCAGCCGCAGCGAGCGGCGGTGCAGCACGCCGTGCAGCTCGAGGTCGGCGCCCTGCGGGAAGGTCAGCAGGTCCACCTCGTGGCCCAGCTCGGCCAGCGCCTGCACCATCGCCCGCACGGCGAGCGGCGTGCCGCGCACCTCGAAGAACGGCTGCGGCGCGAGGAACAGGATTCTCAAGCGGGCCCCGGGTCTCGTGTCGTCACGGGCGCTGGTCGCGCCAAAGGCCTGAGTATACTGACCGCTTCGCGATGAACGACGATCCCGCCAAGCGGCGCGAGAGCGAGGGATATCCAATCCTCCTCGTGCGGCTGGACGAGGACCCGCAGCGTGCGGCGACGGCGCTGGAGGCGCTGCGTCGCGGTCTGGTTCGCTACTTCGAGCGGCATGGAAACCGGGCCGCGGCAGAGGATGGCGCCCACGAGACCCTCCGCAGGCTCGCCGCACGCCTCGGGGACGGGCAGGAGATCGCTGACCTGCCACGGTTCGCCCTCGGCATCGCGCGCAACGTCCTGCGAGAGGGCTGGCGCCGGGAGTCCCGCGAAGCAAGGGCGCTGCACGAGCTGTCCCACTCCGACCGCGCCGCCGCCAGCGATGAGTCCGCGTTCGCAACCTACGAGGATTGTCTTCGCGGGCTTGCGCCCGCGAAGCGCGCACTCCTCGAGGAGTACTACCGCCACGCGGGCGCCGGCAAGAGCGCGTGGAGAGAGGCCCTCGCTGCGGCCCGGGGACTGACTCTCAACGCCCTCCGCATCCAGGTATTTCGAGTCCGCGAGGAGCTACGAAACCGATTGAAGGCGCGAGCGCGTGAGGGGCGGTGACGAAATGGAAGCCCCGGAAGCGCCACTCATGAGTGAGACCTCGTTGGCGCGGGAAGCCGTGGCGCGACGCTATCTACTGGGCGTCGCAACCGAGGAGGAGAAGGATCTGGTCGAGGTGCAGCTCCTGGGTGTCGGCGACGATGCCGATTGGATCGACGCCGTCGAGGACGAGTTGATCGAGGACTACCTCCTTGGTCGGCTCGGTCCCGACGAACGGGCGGCCTTCCGAGGCCAGCTCGACTCGGGAGCCATCGACCCCGAGCGCGTGCGACTGATTCGGAGCCTGTTGTCGATCGGGCGCGGGTCAAGGAGATCCGCAGCTGCGGCCTTGGCCACGGCTGCCGCCCTGATCGTCGGCGCCGGTCTCGTACTCCAGCCAGGGCCGAGAGCCCTTCGCCCGGCACTGTCGTCGGCCGTCGTGCTCGAACTCCGTGCCCCAGGGCTGCGCTCGAGTTCGATGTCGATGCCTCACGTTCGGCAGTCGCCCCTCCGGCTACGGCTGCAGCTGTCCGAAGTCCTCACCCTGCCCGAAGAGCTGCGGCTCGACCTCGTGTCGCCCGAGGGCGCGGTGATCGACTCGGCCGTCCGGTCGAGACCGCGAGCGGGTACCTCCCTCGAATGGGCTCTCGAGGGCCGCCCCCTCGGTCCCGGGGTCTATGTCGTTGCCGTTCGCAACGCGACTGACGGGGAGCCCATCGTCAGCTTCCCGTTCGAAGTCGATGACGAAGTCCGCCGAAAGCCGTGACCCGGTGGTCGGCGAGCGTCCTCTTCGCTGCTGTGGCGTGGGGGGCGACCGCCACCGGGCAGGGTTGTGCCCAATCGGACCTCCCACCCTGGAAGCTGCCGTTCTGTGAAGCGAGGACGCTGTTCTTTGCCGGCCGCTTTGCCGAGGCCGAGCCCCTGTTTCGCCGCGCCTGGGAGATCTCGCTGGACCACGCGCAGCCTCCGCCGGGGCTACCGCCGGACTTCACGGCTCGGAACTATCAGGGCCTCTGCCTCCAGTATCAGGATCGTCTGCTGGACGCCCTGGACGTCTACGACGAAGTTCTCGCGATGCAGGCCGCCCGGGACCCCGAACTGATCTACCCGGAGTCGCGGGCCGACGCGTTGAACAACGCGGGCTGGGTGCTGTACTTGATGGGGCGGTACGAGGAGGCGCGCGACCGCCTCGAGAGGGCCCTGGCGCTGGCGCCCGCCCGCGGGACGGTACCGGACCTGTGGCTGCGCGGGCGCATCCTGACGAGTCGCGGGGCCGTCTACGCCGCGCTGGGCGACCACTCGACGGCCCGCCACCTCCTCACCGAATCCACCACGAACCCCGTCGGTCGGGCGGACTTCATGAACCTGACCCGGGCCCACGGCCTCCTGGGCCGGATGGAGGAGGCCTGGGGCCGAGAAATGGAAGCGAGGCGGCACTACCAGAGGGCGCTCGCCGCATTCGAGGCGACTGGCCCTGCGAAGCCGTACAACGTGGCGCAACTGGTCGACGTCCTCGGTCGCCTGGGCCGCCTGGAGGCCCGACTGAATCGGGGCCGCGCTGCTTCCGCTCACCTCGATCGCGCGCTCGAGATCGCTCGCCGCCTCGGCTCCCGGGCACTGCTGGCTGGCGCGTTGTTGGACCGAGCTCGAGCCCACGCGGACGCGGGAACGACCGGAGTGGCCGTCGACCTGCTGGGCGAAGCAGAAGGCACCGCCCGGGCCTCGGGGCAGCCGGTGCTCCTGGGCGAGATCCTGCTCGAGCGGGGAGCCTTGCATCTGGCTCGCGGCGAACTTGCGGCCGCCGCGCAGGACCTCGAGGCGGTGGTTGGCAGCACGGCTCAGCCTCCGCTTCCCGAGGACGCCGCGCGCGCCCACGGGCTCCTCGCCGAGGCCTGGCAGCGTCGGGGAGATCTCCCCCGTGCGCGCGCGGAGGATCGCGCAGCCATCGCAGCCCTGGACAAGGTGCGAATCGCCCTCTTGCCCGAGGCAGCCCGCTGGCGGATTCGAGGACAGTTCCGGCGCATCTACGCGGCTGCTCTGAGTCGCCTTGCGCCCTCTGCGCTCGCCGGAGACCTCGAGGCGATCGAGAAGGCTTTCGACATCGCCGAGAGGACTCGCGCCCGCTCGCTCGCGGAGGACGTCGCTCTGGCGGACCTCACTCCGCAGACTCGGACACAGCAGCGAGAGTTGGCCCGCTGGGAGGAACGCATCCTGGCCCTGGCCCGCGAGATCGACGCACCAGGCGGCGCCGACGTCTCCGTGGAGCGGATGGCGGCGCATAGAAAGGCCGTCGAGGAGTGGGAGCGCTTTCGGCGTCAGGAGCGCGAAACGGCCGACCGGCTCCATGTCCCTCCCCGTGGGCTGAAGGAGTTGCGTCCCTTGGTCGCGCCTTCTGGTCAGGGGGTGCTCGCCTACTTCGTGGACGAGCCCCGGTCGTACGCTTGGCTCGTCACGGCCACGCGCCTGAGGATGGCGGCCCTTCCAGGGCGCAAGGACCTGGAGCGCCTTGTGGCTCGATCGCTTCAGGGGTGGCAAGGGGGGCACGACGACAGCGCGGACGCTCTAGCCGCGGTCGTGGTGGCGCCCTTCGCCGCAGACCTTGGAGCGTTGGACGCGCTTACGATCGTCGCCTCCGGACCCCTCCATCGACTTCCCTTCGATGCGCTCCGATGGTCTCCGGGACCTGCGGAGTCACCGCGATACCTCCTCGAGTCCCACACCGTGACTCATGTCCCCTCGCTCACGCTTGCTTCCTTGCTGCGCGAGAGGGGGGAAAGCCGCCGGGGCCGCGACGGCTTCGCTGCACTGGTCTACGCATCGACGGGTTCGAGCGTCCTGCCCGTTTCGCTGCTCAGCAACAACCGAGCCGTCCTTCCGCCACTGCCTTTCGTGGTCGACGAGGTCTCGGGGATTGAAGAGGCCCTGGGCGCGTCGCACGTGCGCGCTCGAGTCGGAGCCGAGGCCACCGAGGAGCATTTCCGCTCCGAGGACCTGGGAGCCGTGAAGCTCGTTCACATCGCAGCACACGGCTGGTTGGGGGAAAGCTGGCCCGCGACGGCAGGTCTGGCCCTCGGCACCGGCGCCGCGGGAAGTGGCCTGGATGGAATCCTCACGGTTCCAGAGATCATGAGGCTGCGACTTGCCGCGGACCTCGTGGTCCTTTCGGGTTGTGATACCGGGCGCGGCCCCGTGGTTGAAGGCGAAGGCATGCTCAGCATCGGCCGTGCGTTTCTTCAGGCCGGTGCGTCCGCGGTCGTCATGTCCCTCTGGGAAGCCTCCGACGCGCGATTGGCGAGGCTAATGCGCGACTTCTACAGGCGCCTGGGGCAAGGAGGCGACGTGGCCATGGCGCTCCGCAGCGCAAAACTCGCCATCCTCGCGAAGGGTGGACCGGGCAGCCGCCCGTCGTCCTGGGGACCGCTGGTCGCTCTTGGGGAGGCTGCGGGGCTACGTATGACGATTCCGGCGAAATAGTCCCGAAATCCAAACCACTTTCCAAGTGTGGTCTTTCGCGGCGAGGAGGCACGTCATGCGCTTCAGCCTGAGGCCTCTGGTCGGCGCCCTGGCACTCCTGGCAGGCTCGTGGCAAGCGGCGGGCCAGTGCGCTCCCGAGGGCGTCGGGCCCTTCCTGAGGACGCTACGGCATAACGGTGAGCGCCAGGATCTGAGCCGTGCCGCCCTGTTCCTTGTCCATGGCTGGCAGCCTGACAACCAGCCGGCCTACGGTACATGGTTCGACCTGCTGGCCCGGCTCCAGGCTGAGGGCTTGTTGGCCCGATATCAGCCGATTGAGGTGACCTACGTTTCCAACCGCGTGTCGGTCGAGAGGCTCTCGGTCGAGTTGGCTGAGAAGATCCTGCTAGAGGCGCGCCAGCGGGACGTTGTCATTGTCGCTCACAGTATGGGCGGCCTCGTCGCGCGGGCTGCGCTGGCGAAGGTCCGATCGCAGGATAGGCAAGCCGAAGAGCGGGTGCGAGCGATCATCACTCTCGGGACCCCGCATCGCGGGACACCATGGGCAAACAGCCAGGGCCCCAGTCTCGAGGGCGTCCTGTTGGAAGCGTTCTACTTTGGAAAGCGCACTTGGCAGGGGCTTCGTCGCTTGCGGAGTGAGTGTCCGAACCGCTCGGATCTCAGGGTCGACCAGGGGTGGGGGGAGGAGAGTCCCAATCAATGGCTCTCTGCGCTGAACGTCGATTCACTCGTAGACGGGCGTCTGGTCTTACACGCGAGTGGTTGGTATCCAGAGGACTCCAGCTGGTTCGATAGCGATGGCATTGTGCCAGCAGCGAGCGCACTTTTTGGGGAGGGAGGATCCTCTCGAGGCCGCTACTCAAGAAAGCACCTGCGGATCTTTCACACAGCATTGACAGACCAGCTGGTCGCCGAAGTGGCGCAAGACCTGCGCCTTATCCCGACGCTTGGAGGTTCCGCCGATCCGATTGATGGGTGGCCCGGAACGGAAGCCGCGGTTCCCTGGTACGTCGGTGGAGAGAGCCCTCATCAAGTGCGACTCGCCAAACTCGTCGAAATCGGGTCAGGTCGCGAGTTTGCACGAAGCGATGGGCCGTTCGCGCTAGGGCAGGTTGCGGACCTGGCATTCTTGGTCCCAACATCGGACACCCGGCTGAAGATCAGCGTTGAGGTGGGTGGCGGTGCATTTTGCGACAGCGACCCAGACACGAGGAGCACTGGCCCGCCCCTGATACCCGGCTACTGCACACTTGAGTCCAACGAGATCCTGGTCCGAGTGTCCAGCGCCCCACGGCTCGAACCGGCCGCCCCCGATTTCGGGCTTCTGGCCGCCGGGACGGCGCGCGATCGGCTCTTGCACCTGACGAACGATGGTCCGGCTCCGATCGCGGGAAGCGTGGCCGTCGCGGCGCCCTTTTCGTTGATCAACGGGTCGGCAATCACCATTCCTTCAACCGAAACCCGGATGGTCGCTGTTCGTTTCGCACCCACTGCCAGCGGCCAATACGCTCGCGCGTTGACGTTCAACGGCGTCAAGGTTGGAACTCTGACCGGACAGGCGACCGCGACGCCTCCCCCCAGCGGGGGGTGGCCCGGCAAGCCTGTCGGGTTGACTGTCACGCCCGGCGGCAGCACGCCCGTCAACGAGTTCCGCATCGACTGGACGAATCCGAGCCACGCCGTGGCGCTCAGCAAGGTGTGGGTGAAGCTCGGGGCGCCGCCGGCTAGTCCGGGCGACGGCACGGCCTACGAATTGCCCGCCTTCAAGCCGCTCACCCTGCGGGCGCAGGTTGCGGGGGGGCAGGACGTCCACGTGTGGCTCCAGGACGCCTTGGGCAAGGTCAGCCACGTGAACCGGGCCACCGGGAGGATGCTCTGGGACGACAGCCCCGGCTGCCCGCCGATCGCCGCTCCCACGCTCAGCCTGCCCGCGACGGACCTGGACGGCGACTATGCGCTGAACTGGAACGCCCTCGCCAACGCATCGGCCTACGAGATCCAGGAGTCTCTCGACACGTCGTTCGCAGTCGTGCGCGGCTTTGGCACGCGCTCCCCCGGCCTCCCCTTCTACGACCGCACGCCCGACCGCTATTCGTACCGCGTGCGCGGCACCAGCGCCTGCGGTTCCGGGCCGTGGAGTTCCCCTGCCACCATCGAGGTGCAGGCGAACTACGGTCCGCTCGAGCCCTCCTCGTTCTCGCCGGCCGCAGACGCCACCGGCATCTCCAGAGACGTGACTCTCTCGTGGCAGGGAGGGCACGGGGGCGGCGAGGCCGTTCGGTTCGACGTCTACGTGTGTCGCGGGTTCGGCGTCGACTGCAATGCCCTGGCGTCGGCGAGTCAGTCGGGCACCACGTACCGCCTCTCCGGACTGGGCTTCGGCGAGGACGTCACCTGGAAGGTCGTCGCCCGAGACCCCTCGGGGGATTCGGCCACCTCCCCGATCCTGCACTTCCGGACGGAGGTCGACGGCGGCCCGCCCACGGGATCGATCTCCATCAACGACGGCGCCGCGACGACCAGTTCGCGGATCGTGTCCCTGAGCCTCGCTGCCAGCGATTCTGGCAGTGGCGTCGCATACATGAGGTTCAGTCATGACGCGCAGAACTGGACCCCGTGGGAGTTCTTTGCGGATCGGTCTCGCTGGCTGCTGGAGCAGGGCGGCGGTGCCGAGGGGCGCACGTTCCGCGTCTACGCCCAGTTCCGTGATGCCAGCGGAAACAGCTCGACGCCGGTGTCGGACACGATCGAACTCGTGCCCGCCGCCCCCGGGACGGTGCACCTCAACGGCACCCGCTACGACTCCGTACGGGCCGCGCTGCGGGCAGCGCAACCGGGCGACACGGTGTTCCTGGGCGAGGGCACGTTCGACGTGGGAGCAGACACGGAACCTCCACGGTTTGCTTCGGAGGTCACTGGATGGGTGCTCAAGCCAGGCGTGACCCTGTCGGGGGCGGGGCCAGACCGCACCTTTGTCACGAGTACAAGGGTGGCGCTAGCCATCATCGACGCCGACGATGCCGTGATCCAGGGCTTCACGATCAGTGCACAAAGGGCTGGATTCACTACCGACGCAATTCGCCTTGAATCCGCGCGATCGATTGTGCGGGATGTTGCCGTCCGCGATTCCGACTCGGGAGTGGTCGTTCAACGCTACGCCTTTGGGGCGAGCCCGGTAGCGATCACGCTGTCCCGAGTAGTGATCGAGAACAACTCGCGAGGTATTTACCTCGAAGGCAACGGAACGACCGTTGAGCACGCAACCATCGTGTCGAACGGCGAGGGCCTGGTTGCGCTCGAGGCGAACTCGATGGCTCGCAACCTCGTTGTCGTCGGGAATGGTCAGGGGATTTCGAATGCCGCGAGCGTCCTCCTCAGTTCCAGCAACGTGTTTGGGAATACACGCGACTATTCGACGGGCAGCCAGACGGGTGTTCGCGGGAACATCTCGGCAGATCCGCGGTTCGTCGGAGCCGGCGACTATCGCTTGTCGCCCGGATCGCCGTCGATCGACACCGGCGCGGATACGGGCCAGCCGTTCGCGGGGTCCGCGCCTGATCAGGGC
Source organism: Acidobacteriota bacterium (assembly GCA_011526565.1). Lineage (GTDB taxonomy): Bacteria > Acidobacteriota > Vicinamibacteria > Fen-336 > Fen-336 > WYBL01. The sequence goes on from WYBL01000115.1 coordinate 52,758, forward strand.
GCCTTCGAGCAGGGGGCCGTCGGCACCGTCCAGGTGTCGAGCGACCAGGCGGCCGCCACCTTCCGCCTCGTCGGCCCGGACGCCGTTCGCCAGGGAGCGGGTGCGTCCTGGAGCGAAGCCGCGCTGCCGTCCGGCTTCTACGTCGTCGAGTTCGCTCGCCTCGAGGGGCTCCAGACGCCCGCGCATCGCGCCTTCTACCTGGGGGCGGGTCAAACCGTCAGCATCGATGCGCCCTATGGCCCCGACAGCGAGCCTCCCGTCGCCGAAGTCGAAGTTGCGGGCGGACGGGCAGCGACGCGGACGAGAGAGGTTGACGTCCTGATTCGAGCCAGGGACGACCTCTCGGACATCCGGACTGGGACCCTCGAGTTGAGCCACGACGGGCTTAACTGGGATTCCCCGGTTCCGTTCACCACCCGGGCATCGTGGCTCCTCGAAGACGGGGAGCCTGGCTCGCGGACGGTGTTCGTGCGCGTCACAGACGCAGCCGGCAACTCGATCGTCACCTATGACGATGTGCTTCTCAGGCCGGACGCGGTGCCGCTGGCGGTGCCGGACGACTACGGAACGATCGCGGAGGCGCTGGCGGCGGCGGTTTCAGGCGACACCGTCTGGGTCGCGCCGGGCGACTACCAGGAAGCCGACACGCTCGAGGTCCCCGCGGGCGTGCGCCTGCAGGGTTCAGGGCCGACGGCCACACGCATCAACTATCCACGGAACGGCGGACCGTCGCTGCGCCTTCAGGCGGGTGCCGAGGTCGATGGCCTGAGCACGCCCTGGGTGTCCTTCACGCCCGGCCGGGCGTTGTTGACGAACTCGATTGTGACCTACGGTCTCGCCATCGAAAGCGGGCACCACCCCGTGCTGCGCAACAACGTTTTCCGAGGGATGGGCGCCTCCATCACAGGCTACGAGGCGCACCGCATCACGTTCGAGAACAACGTGTTCTGGGGGATCGAGTACAGGCCGATCGCCGTCAACACGTCGACGCCGTTGCAGATCGAGATCCGAAACAACGTGTTCCTCGCGAACGCCGCCGGCATCTGGAACGACGTGCCGGGACCACGGTTCGAGCTGGGCCACAACGTGTTCTGGGGCAACTCCGGGGGAAACCTGCACGGGGATCTCGACTACGGCCCCGGTGATCGCACTGTCGATCCGATGCTGATCGATCCCGCGAACGGGCTTTTCCTTCCGGGTCCGGACGCGCCGCTAGTCGACAAGGGCGACCCCCAGTCTCGGTTCGACGATCTCGACGGAAGCCGCAACGACATCGGCATCGGAGGCGGGCGCGGGCGGAATTCGCCACCGGTCGCTCGGCTGTCGGCGGACCCGCCGACGGTGTCGCTCGGGGGCGCGGTGCTCCTCGACGCCAGCGGCACCAGTGATGCCGAATCGCTCTCCGACGCCCTGGAGTACCGATGGGACCTGGATGGCGACGGGACGTGGGACAGTCCGTTCGAGCGCGGCCGCTCACTGGAGCGAGCCGTGTTCGACTCGCTGGGCACCTACACGGTCCGCGTCCAGGTCCGGGATGAGGGTGGCTTCGTCGGGGAGGCCAACTCGGCCGTGGTCGCCACCAATCGCCTCCCCGAACGCCCCTCCCAGCCGTTGCCCGCCGACGGGACGCAGGTGCCCGGCCCGAGCGTGCAGTTCGCGTGGCAGAGCTTCGATCCTGACTACGGTGACCGTGTCACCTTCGACCTCTACCTCGGGCGGGGTGACGTCAGGACCCGGATCGCCCAGGACCTCGAAGCCTCGGAGTTCGAGGCTCAGGTCGAAGCGGGCGTCGCCTACACGTGGCAGGTCGTCGCGCGAGACCAGTCGGGCGCGGAAGCGATGGGTCCTGTCTGGGCGTTCACCGTAGCGACCGACCCACGGTCTGTGGTGACGGTCCGTCCCGCATCCGTTCGAGAGCTGGACGCCGGATCGACGACGCTTCGCTTCGCCGTCGACCTCGACAAGCCTGCTGCCGAGCCAGTGATCCTCAACTTCAGCACGGCCGGCCTCTCGGCACTGGCTGGAGTGGATTTCGAGGCTCGGTCCGACTCCTTGGAGATGGCGCCCGGCGTCACCGCGGCCAGCATCGACATCACGGTTCTCGGAGACGTTGACGAGGAAGGTGACGAGACGCTCGCCGTCCTGATCGCCTCCGTGTCCGGCGCCCGCCTCGCTGCCGACTTCGTGACCGGCACCATCCTCGACGACGACGGAATGGACGACGACTGGTCATCCCACCAGGGAAGCTCGAGCCGGTCGGGAGCTACGGCTGGAGTTGGTCCGAGGAGCCCTGACTCGCGCTGGTCGCTTGACACACCCAGTGGCGCACCACCCGTGATCCGACGCGACGGAACGATCTTGTCCCTGGGCAGCGATCGCCTGCTCCGCTCCGTCGATTCCTCCGGACGAGTCACGGCCACGGCCGGGCCATTCCCTGGCACCTTCAGCGCATCTCCATCCGTTGGACCCGATGGGAGTGTGTACTTCGTGGGCAGGACTTCCAGCGGCACGCGACACGAACTGTACGCTGTGGGCCCCGACGGGAGCCAGCGCTGGTCGACGGATCTCTACACGTTCCCCGGAGACGGGCTCGCCGTTGGCCAAGGAATGATCCTGGTCGCGGAGCCGTATCAGCCGTACACCTTGTCGCGCGCAAGTACGCTGGCATTCGACGTCATTGACGGGTCCATCCGCTGGTCTCAGATTGAGGGCTTCAAAGTGGCGGTTGCGCCCGCCGTCAGCGGATCGACGGTCTACGTCGCGGGCAGAACTTCACCGTATGCAGGCGTCTCGCTGCGGGCGCGCGATGTCGAGACCGGCTCACTAATGTGGGAGGTGCCGGCTGAGATCCTCAGCGGGGCGTTCAATTTCACGGCACCGTCAGTGGCCACTGATGGCACCGTCTACTTGGTCACCGGTCTGGACCTAGTAGCCGTGACCCCCGAGGGCGAGATCCTGTGGCAGACCCGCCTATGGGAAAGCGCGGGGGCCAGCCCGGCCTACAGCTCTCCAGCGATTGCGGAAACAGCCCATGGTCGAACCATCTACGTCGCACGCGGCGGCTACACCGACCCGCCAACCAATCCGGCGCTGCTGGCCTATTCCGAGGTGGGCCAGCCCCTATGGACGACGATCCTCGCGAGCGACACATGCGACCGACATGCGCCCGTAGTCGCCGTCGACGCCGAGGGTGTCGCCTACCCCACCTATGCTGGCACCTGCACGAGTGGTCCCTACACGAGTGGTCCCTACGTCTTTGCAGTCGACCCCTCCGGAACGATTCTGTGGACGCGTGACGCATCGAGGGCGAAGCCCGGCGCTTTGAGTGCGAGTGGTGTGTTGTACGTGAACCTCGACGGCAAGCTTGAGGCGATCGGGCGCCCGTTGCCCTCCATGGCCGCCAGCGCCGCGCCGACTCTCGAGAGTGACCGAGAGCTTCGGGTCGCGGTGCGCTTGTCGGAGGCCGCTCAGGTTACTTCCAAGGTCGACTGGGCCACCACCGCCGGCACGGCCCTCGCCGGGGGCGACTATGTCGAGACCTCGGGCACGCTCGTGTTCCTCCCCGGGGAACGCGAGAAGGAAGTGGTGATTGCACTCGTGGACGACTCCCGGGCCGAAGACACGGAGTCGTTCGCCATCGGGTTCACGAACCCCACCGGATCGACGCTGGAAGCCGCGACGCTACCGCTGACCATCGAGGACGACGACCCGCAGCCCGAGATGTCGATTGCCGACGCGCAGGCGATGGAAGGTTCCGAGCTGGAACTGAACGTGTCGCTGGGCGCCGCAAGTGGACAAGCGATCAGCGTACAAGTCACCGTCATTCCTGGGTCGGCGACGGAGGGGGGCGACTACCAGGCGCTTGCGCCGCTCGTGCTCGATTTCGAGCCGGGATCGACCGCGAAGGCCGTCAAGATTCCGCTCCTGCAGGACGCCATCGACGAAACCGACGAGACGCTTCGTGTCCAGCTGGCTTCTCCGACGAATGCGTCGATCTCGCGGGAGGAGGCCACCGGCACGATCATCGACGACGACCCTCAGCCGTCTGTGGAGGCTCGTGATGCCTCCGCCCGGGAGGGGGACAGCGGAACGAGCGAGGTTCCTGTCGTCGTGAGCCTCACTCAAGCTAGCGGCCGCGAGGTGCAGGTCACTGTAGAGACGCAGGACCGAAGTGCAATCGCGGGAATCGACTACGTGGCGCTACCACCGACGGTGGTGTCATTCCCTGCCGGCCAGACGACTCGGACGGTTCGGGTTCTCGTTCTGGGTGACCTCGAGGCCGAGGGCAACGAGGCATTCGCGATCCGGCTCTCGTCGCCCGTGTACGGGGACGTCGTCGACGCCGAGGCCCTGGTGACCGTCGTGGATGACGAGGGGCCGGGAGTTCTGGGGCCTCCGTCAGCGCTTCCGGGTCAGATGGTGGTTGCCCAGATTTTCAATGGTCCTGGGAATGCACTGGACTGGGTGGCGCTGTTGCCTGCGGGAGGAGCGGACAACGCGCACGGTGGTGTGTGGGTTTACCTGAACTGCACGAAGACGGCGCCGTCGAGCGGGACGAGTTCTGCGACGTGCCCGTTCACGA